>NZ_JASGEF010000037.1:0-91434 GCF_047606665.1 Micropruina sp.
ACACGGATTCCCCGACGGCATCGACATCATCGCCCGTGCCGCCGGAGTCGACCACAACACCGTCAACCAGGGCAGAACCGAACTCGACACCCACAACACGCCAACTAAATAGCTGACAGGCTCTTAGGGTCGGATTGAGCGGTCGCGTTCGCCATCGATTCGTCGATGGCGAACTGCGCGAACAACGGAGCCATCGGACGCCGCGGCCGCAGCAACGCCTCCAACTGCATGCCGTAGACGCCGTTGCGCAGCCCGAGCAGAGTCGCGGTCGCCAGGGCGCTCAGCCCGGTGCCACCGCCGCCGATCACGCCGACGAAGGCAAACTGCGAGCCGCCGGTGAACATCAGCAGGCTGAGGGTGCAGGTCTGCGCCACGCTCAGTCCGGACGCCACCCCGAGCGCCCCGAACGAGACTCCGTAGATGCCCACCGCGGCAGCGATCGACAGCCCGGAGCGGACGGCGGGAGTGAGGCGGGGCACCCGCGGCACTCTATTGCCCCGGAGCGATTCCGGCGGCGCGGAGCAGGCGTTCGATGGTGCCGAAGCCGCGGGTGGTCGCCTTCGATCCGAGCTTGGCCTGGACGGCGGTCGTCGGATCCCCGCCGGGAGCGATCTGGGTGACCACCCAGCCGGGACCGGACGCCACCACTGTGGTGCCGAGGGCGTCCAGTTCGGCGCCCGGCACGGCCCAGTCGCCGGCTGCGTCCGGGTCGAAGAAGGTGGCGTAGACGGACCGGTCGACGGCGTCCAGAAGCTCGCGGGTATCCCGCACGAGCGCGTCCAGCGTAGTCAGCGGCTGAATCGGAGCGATGTCGGTGTAGCCGACCCGCTCGGCCAGCGTCGTCCGCACCCGCTCGATCAGCGCAGTCGGCGGAATCGTCTGCGGTTCGAACAGCACCGTGCCGTTGGTCTGGAACGATCGGACGCCGACCGCCCCGGCGGCGGTGAAGGCGTCCTCCAGCACGGGACGGCTCGGGCTGTGGCTGCGTGCCTGGCCCAGGTTCATGTTCCGGAAGAAGGCGACCTGCCGGGACGTCATCGGCCGGCGGGACCGTCGTCGGTATCGGTCCAGGCACCCGGCTCGTCGACGATCAGGACGGCGCCGTGCGCGGATTCCTTCGGCGCCAACGCGTGGGCCAGGTGGTAGACGCCGACGGTGACGATGGTGCCCAGGGCGATGCCGCTCAGCACGAAGTCGGGAGTGATCTCCAGCGACACGTTCCCGATGCCGATGATGATGCCGGCCGAGACCGGAACCAGGTTGATCGGATTGCCGAAATCGACCCGGTTCTCCTTCCAGATCTTGGCGCCGAGCAGGCCGATCATCCCGTACAGCACGACGGTGATGCCGCCCAGAACACCACCGGGCGTCGCCGACACGATCGCGCCGAATTTAGGTGAGAAGCCGAACAGGATCGCGACCACCGCCGCCACCACATAGGCGGCCGTCGAATAGACACGAGTGGCCGCCATCACGCCGATGTTTTCGGCATAGGTGGTGGTCGGACCGGCGCCGACCGCGGTCGCGATCACCGAACCGACACCGTCCGCGGCAATCGCGCGACCCATATACCGGTCGAGGTCCGAGCCGGTAATCTCGGCCACCGCTTTCACATGCCCGGTGTTCTCGGCGATCAGCGCGATCACCACCGGCAGTGCGATCAGGGTGAATGCGACGTTGAAGTTCGGCG
Source organism: Micropruina sp. (assembly GCF_047606665.1). Taxonomy (GTDB): domain Bacteria; phylum Actinomycetota; class Actinomycetes; order Propionibacteriales; family Propionibacteriaceae; genus Micropruina. The sequence continues at coordinate 1,691 of NZ_JASGEF010000037.1, forward strand.
CGTGCAAGCCCACCACATTGGTGGCGGCGTTGAACTGCCAGTGAGTCAGGTCGGTGAGCGGCGGAAAGCCGAACAGGGGAGCGGCGTCCACCGCGCTCCAGTCCACCCGCAGATGGGTGGTGGCTTCGCCGGCTGCCGGGCTGAATGACGTGATCGGGCCGGTCAGGACGTCCGCCAGCCAGCTGACCAGATAGCCGATCACCAGCGACAGAAAGATCGCGATCCGGCCCAGGAACCCCTTCACGCCGACGCTGAGCACCACCACCACGAGCATCACGAACAACGCGATCCATTGGTCCTGCGGCCAATAGGTGCCGGCCACCACCGGGGCAAGATTGAAGCCGATCAGCATCACCACCGCGCCGGTCACCACCGGCGGCAGCATGTGGTGAATCACCCGCGAACCGGCGAAATGAATGATGACGCCGACGATGAACAGCAGAATTCCCACCCACAGCATCGCGCCGCTCAGATCGGCCGGATTCCCGCCGGCGCCGTAGATCGCGGTGGCCACGCCGACGAAGGACGCCGATGAGCCCAGATAGCTGGGCACCCGGCCCTGCACCACCAGCAGGAAGATCAGTGTCGCGACGCCGGACATCATCACCGCTAACTGCGGATTCAGGCCCATCAACAGCGGGAACACGAAGGTGGCGCCGAACATCGCCACCACATGCTGGGCGCCCAGTCCGATCGTCTTGCCCCAGGACAGCCGCTCGTGCGGAGCGACCACCTCGCCGGGCCTCAGCTTTCCGTCCCCGTGCAATGTCCACAGCGGCATGGCGGTCCCTCTCGTCTCAGGCGCGGCGACAGCACCCTACGCCGAGCGGTCGCCGCGACCCCGAGGGTTGCGAATTCGGTGAGACATGGGCGGCGAGACCGTGTCCTGTGCCAGGTGCCGGACTGTGCCTGAGGGAGGGCTATGTTCGTACAACAGGCGTACACTGACGGCGTGACCGTGACATCAGAACCAACGCGCCGCAAGGATGCGCGCCTCGCCGTGCGCCTCACCGCGGATCAGGACGCGCTGATCCGCGACGCCGCCGCCGTGACCGGCCAGTCCCTGACCGAGTTCGTGACCACGGCCGCCGTGACCCGCGCCGAGGACACCCTGGCCGACCGTCGGGTGTTCCGCCTCGACGACGCTGCCTGGGCCGAGTTCACTGCGATCCTCGACCGCCCGGCCCGGCGCATCCCCGAGTTAGTGAAACTGCTCGACGAGCCGGCACCTTGGGACGAGTGAACCCGCAGCGGCCGCGTCCGATCGAACCGTCCGACAACACGGCTGGCTTCGACTCGGGGGAGGAGTCACTCGACCGATACCTTGCCGATCGAGCGCTCACCAACCACCTCGCCGACCTCGGGCGCTGCTACGTCTGTGTGGACGCCGACGCAGGCACGATTCTCGGCTACTACACGCTGTCCGCCGTCGCGGTCGAGCACGCCGACCTGCCGGGCAGGGTGCGTCGAAACGCGCCCAATCCCGTGCCCGCCGTGCTGATGGGACGCCTCGCCGTTGACGTCACTATGCAGGGCACCGGGCTGGGCCGGTTCCTCGTTCGCGAGGCGATCCTCTCCACGCTCGCGGCAGCCGACCGGATCGGAGCACGCATTCTGCTCGTCCATGCACTGCACGAGCGGGCGGCGACCTTCTACGAGAAGCTGGGCTTCAAGCGGTCACCCACTGACCCGCTGCACCTGTACCTGTTGCTGGCTGACGCCCGGAAGGCTGTCGGCGGCTGAGGTCTCGCCGTCGATGATCACCGCGCCTCACCGGAGGAGAGTCCCGACGTGCGTTGTTCGTCGCGAGCGCGGCGGGTCTGGTCCAGCATCTGCATGTCTTGCTCGAGATCGGGGTGCCCGATGAGTCGGTCGAGTTCGACCACCAGCTCGAGTTCGGTGACAGCGGGGTTCGCCGGTGACCGGCGCGGTGGTGTCGGGGTTCCAACGTGCGCTGCGGATGATGCGGATGCTGTCGGAGGACGAGGCTGATCTCGCCATCGTCTTGGCGACGTTGTCCGGTGGGAGGCCGTATGACCTCGCGGTGCCCACGGCCCGTCTCGAGGCGGCCTACGAGGAGGACCGCGCCAAGGTTGCGCCACTGCTGGCGTCCATGGCTCGTCGTGGAGTCCTCGTCGAGAACCAGCGCGGCTGGCGAGTCGTCCGCTGACAGAAGAAGCCGACGAGGCCGAGCCTGGTCGTCACGACGTCTGAGGGTGCGCCCGACGCCCCACGCGAGGCGTCCCGGTGAGAAGTTCGGGTGGGAAATCCCCACAACGGGTGTGGGTGAGCTAGCCTCACAGCCAACCGTGCAGCATCGACCCGTAGGAGTGTCATGCCGGAAAGTCTCATCGAACGCGCGCTTCGCACCGCCACCGATACCAAGGCGATCGAGGCGGGACGTGGTGTGGTCAGCCGAACCGGCGAGGTGTTCGCCCGCCTGTTCCCAGGACGCACCGCGATCATCGTCGCGGATGAGAATCACTGGCGGGTGGCCGGTGAGCAGGTGGTCGCCTCGCTGACCGCTGCCGGCGTTCCACAGGCGACGCCCTACATCTTCCCCGGCACCCCCACGTTGTACGCCAGCTACGACAACATCGAGACGTTGCGCGACTCGATCGCCGACATCGACGCGGTGGTGGTCGCGGTCGCGTCCGGCACCCTCAACGACATCGCCAAGCGCACCTGCGCCGAGTTAAACCGGCCCTACATGTGCGTGGGCACCGCCGCCTCGATGGACGGCTACGCCTCGTTCGGCGCGTCCATCACCAAGGACGGCTTCAAGCAGACCCTCAGCTGCCCGGCCCCGGCCGCGGTGGTCGCCGACCTCGACATCATGGCCGGAGCGCCGCAGCGGCTGACCGCCACCGGCTTCGGCGACTTGATCGAGAAGGTGCCGGCCGGCGGCGACTGGATCATCGCCGACGAGCTCGGCATTGAGCGGATCGACCCGGCCGTCTGGGACTTGGTGCAGGGGCCGCTGCGCGACGCGCTGTCCGACCCGCAGGGCTGCAAGGACGGCAACCCGGACGCGCTCAGCGGTCTCGCCGAGGGACTGATCATGTCGGGTCTGGCGATGCAGGCGTTCGCGTCCTCCCGTCCGGCCTCCGGCGGCGGCCACCACTTCAGCCACCTGTGGGAGATGGAGCACTATGGGCTGGACTGGGATCCGCCGCTCTCGCACGGCTTCAAGGTCGGGCTGGGCACCGTCTCGGTGGCCGCGCTGTACGAGGTGGTGCTGGCCAAGGACATTCCGGCGATGATCGACATCGACGCCGCGGTCGCCGCCTGGCCCAGCTGGGAAGAGACCGAGGCGAAGGTGCGGGCCGCGCTCACCCCCGATCTGCACGAGGCGGCGATCGGCCAGGCCAAGGGCAAATACCTCGACGCGGACGCCCTGCGCGCCCGGCTGAACCTGGTGGTCGAGCGCTGGCCGTCCATCTCGGCGCGGCTGCGCGACCAGCTGCTGCCGGCGAAGGTGCTGCAAGAGAAGCTGGACATCGTCGGCGCCATCACCCACCCCGATCAGATCGGGATGGACCGCGACCGCTTCCGCGACACTTACCACCGGGCTCGCTGGATCCGGTCGCGGTATGTGCTCACCGATCTGCTGACCGAGGCCAACATCATCGACCCGCTGGTCGATGAGCTGTTCGCGCCCGGCGGCTACTGGGCCGAACGCTTCTGAGCGCGGGCCCGACCCCAAGAACCCTGGCCGCGACGTGGCGGCCGAGAAAGGAACACGCAGGATGTCAGACGAGAAGTATGTGTGCGGTATCGACTACGGCACACTCTCCGGCCGGGCGATCATCGTCCGAGTGAGCGACGGCAAAGAGATGGGCACCGCCGTCCACGAATACCGGCACGCGGTCATGGACCGGGTGCTCAGCGCGCACAAGGATGAGCCGCTGCCGCCCGAGTTCGCCCTGCAGTACCCCGAGGACTACATCGAGGTGCTGAAGATCGCGATCCCCGAGGCGATCCGGAACTCCGGCGTCAAGCCCGAGGACATCGTCGGCGTGGGCACCGACTTCACCTCGGCCACCGTGATGCCGACCGATGAGAACGGCTGGCCGTTGTGCCAGCGGCAGGAGTATGCCGACCGTCCGCACGCCTACGTGAAGCTGTGGAAGCACCACGGCGGCCAGGCTGAGGCCGACCAGATCATCGAGGTGGCCCGCAAGCGCGGCGAGAGCTGGCTGCCCCGCTACGGCGACACCCTGTCGTCGGAGTTCATGCTGCCGAAGCTGCTGGAGACCTTCCACAAGGACCGCGAGATCTACGACAAGATGGTCTACTTCGTGGACGCCGTGGACTGGATCGTCTGGCAGCTGACCGGCAACTACGTCCGCTCGGCCGGCGCGACCGGCTACAAGGCGCTCTACCAAGACGGCAAGTTCCCGTCCCGTGACTTCTTCGCCGATCTCGATCCGGAGTTCGCCGGTGCGCTGGACAAGCTGGAGGCCCCGGTCGGCCAGCTCGGCGACAAGGCCGGCGAGATCACCGAAGAGGCGGCGGCCTGGACCGGTCTGAAGGCCGGGACGCCGGTGTCCGTCGGCAACATCGACGCCCACGTGGCCACCCCGGCGGTGCAGGGCGTGGAGAACGGTCAGCTCACCGCCAGCCTCGGCACCTCCGCGGTGTACGTGGTCTCCGGTCCCGAGTTGCGCGAGGTGCCGGGCATGTTCGGCGTCGTCGACGGCGGCCTGGTCAAGGGTGCCTGGGGCTTCGAGGCAGGGCAGTCTGCGGTGGGCGACATCTTCGCCTGGTTCGTCAAGAACTGCGTCCCGCCGTCCTACCACGACGAGGCCGCCGGACGCGGGATCTCCCTGCACCAGTTGCTCACCGAGAAGGCTGAGAAGCAGAACATCGGCGAGCACGGCCTGGTCGCCATCGACTGGCACAACGGCAACCGCTCCATCCTGGTCGACACCAACCTGTCCGGCCTGATCCTCGGTCAGACGCTGACCACCACGCCGGAGGACCAGTACCGGGCGCTGCTCGAGGCGACCGCCTTCGGCTTCCGGACGATCATCGAGTCGTTCACCTCCAATGGCGTCGAGATCACCGAGGTGATCGCCGCGGGTGGTCTGCTGAAGAACAAATTCCTGATGCAGATGTACTCCGACGTGACGCGCAAGCCGCTCTCGGTGGCCGACACCGGCTACGCCGGCTCGCTCGGTTCGGCCATCCACGGTGCGGTGGCGGCCGGGGTCTACCCGAACGTCCACGCGGCCGCGGCGGCGATGGGCAAGAAGATCCCGAACGTCTACACGCCGAACGAAGAGGCGTCCGTGCAGTACGACAAGCTGTACGCCGAGTACAAGGAGCTGCACGACTACTTCGGTCGGGGCGGCAACAAGGTGATGTACCGCCTGAAGGACATCAAGCGCCAGGCAATGGGTCACTGACCCGGTAAGCGCTGATTTCGCCGGTCGAGCTTGTCGAGACCTCTCGCAAGGGGGGTTTCGACAAGCTCAACCGGCGAAATGCCGCATTGAGCCAGTCTGTTCGTACGCCGCAGTGCCCGTTTCGCCCCTGCAAGAAGGGAAGCCACCGATGACGATCCGCTTGACCGAGTTGCCCGCAGAGGTGCAGGCCGCCGTCCAGCGCACCCGCGAAGAGGTCGCCGCGCTGCACGCCGAACTGACCCGCTACCAGCTGGTGGTGTGGACCGCCGGCAACGTATCCGCACGAGTGCCCGGCGCCGAGCTGATGGTGATCAAGCCGTCCGGGGTGTCCTACGACGAACTGAGCGCCGAGACGATGGTGGTCTGCACCCTGGACGGGGTGAAGATCGACGACGGAACGCCCGAGCGGCTGGCGCCGTCCTCCGATACCGCGGCACACGCCTACGTGTACCGGCACATGCCCGAGGTCGGCGGGGTGACCCACACGCACTCCACCTACGCGACCGCCTGGGCGTCACGGGGCCAGGAGATCCCGTGTGTGCTGACCATGATGGGCGACGAGTTCGGCGGACCCGTCCCGATCGGGCCGTTCGCGATCATCGGCGACGACTCGATCGGACGCGGCATCGTGGAGACCCTGCGCGGCTCCCGCTCCCCGGCGGTGCTGATGCAGAACCACGGCCCGTTCACCATCGGCAAGGATGCCGAGGCGTCCGTCAAGGCGGCGGTGATGTGCGAAGAGGTGGCCCGCACGGTCCACATCGCCATGCAGCTGGGTGAGCCGATCTCGATTCCGCAGGAACTCGTCGAACGGCTCTACGACCGCTACCAGAACGTCTACGGCCAGCACTGAGCGCACGGCGTCGGGCTGACCGGACTCCTAGGGAAGCTGTTCCCTAGACCGTCGCGGGAACCGGTCGCTCCGACCATGAGTCATCGGACTCGTCGCTGAGCGGACCGTCCGCGACCGCACGAAAGAGCGTGACGAGACGCCGAGCTTCGATGTCGGACGCGAATTCTTCGGCCACCCGCGAGCGGCCGGCGATGCCGAACCGTTTCCGCTTTTGTTCGTCGGCGACCAATTCTGCGATCGCGTCGCGGAGGGCGGCGACGTTCCCGGGAATCACGACGCGTCCATTCACACCGTCGGTGACCAATTCGGTCACCCCACCCACGTTCGTGGCGATCACCGGTTTGCCCTGTGCCATCGCCTCCATGAGCGATACCGGGACGCCCTCGGCGAAACTCGGCAGCACGAACACATCACAACGTCGCAGATGTTCCTGGACAGCGGGCTGGCTCTGGTATCCGGTGAAGCGCACCGCGCCATCGATGCCGAGTGCGGCCGCGCGTGCCTCGAGTTCTGCCCGCTGCGGGCCGTCGCCAACCAGAGTGAGCTCGAGCTTCGCGCCGGACGTCGCCAGTTCCGCGACCGCGTCGAACAGCACGGTCACGCCCTTCACCTTGTCGAGCCGGCCGACGAACAGCAGTCGTGGCGGGCCTGCCTCGCGAACGGCGTCGAGATCGATCTCAGGGAGTTCGACGCCACAGTGGACGATGCGCACTCGATGCCAATCCGCGGGGGAGCAGAGAATGCTCGCCTGCGCACGGGCGAACGAGCTGATCGTGGCGCAGAACGCCGACTTTCCGATCTTCGTGCCGACTTTCCATTCGTGCGCCTCGAAGAAGATTCCCGGGCCGTGCAGCGTGAAGCTGAACGGGATTCCGGAGAGTTCCGAGGCGAGCATTGCGACGGTGCAGCAGGCATCGGCGAAGTGGTTGTGCAGGTGCGTCACACCGCGGCGGCGCATCTCTTCGGCAAGATGTGCCGCTTCGACGAAATATGCCGCCTGCTTAGCGGTGCCGCGCAGTCCCAGGCGACGTGTCTTCACGGCCAGCTTCAGCGTCGAGAAGAACCTCTTTGGGGACCGCCGCGCCGCCGCACGCAGGTCGCCGAGGATCGAGGGCAGGGGTGACGACAACAGATAGGTAGTGGCGGCCCGTTCGCTCAACTGCTGGGGGCCGACCATGTGTTCGTCGCCCGTTCGGCGTACAGAGAAGCGCTCGACTTCGACGCCGGCGCGCTCGACGGCGAGGATCTCGCGCTGGATGAACGTGTCGGTGGCGCGCGGGTACTCACCGGTGAGGTATGCGATCTTCATGCCGCAGGGTCCTCCGCCCCGGCCAGGCTTGCAAAGGCCCGCTCGGCGACCAGATCGATGTCGCTCACGGAACGGGCGAACGACTCCTCTAGCGAATAGCGAGGCTGCCAGTCGAGCACCTGTTTCGCTGCTCGGTTCGTGTACACGAACGGCTTGAAGCGCGCGTCGAGACGCTCCGGCACGACGATTCCCGGGAACTTTGCGCGTCCACCTACCAGGCGCCTGTTCGCATAGGCGAGGCTGCTGGCCAAGAGGCGGAGCACCGGCCAGGGAACCGTGACCGATGACGGGATCTCCTGGTAGCGAGCCAGTGCGCGTATGTACTCGGCCTGGGTGGGCAGATCGTCGTCGACGAGGTTGAGCGTGGTGCCGGCCGCCCGGTCGCTGGTCAACCCGAGCGTCATGGCCTGGACACAGTTCTCGACATACGTCATCGGCAGAACGGAATGTCCGCCGACCTTGAGGAATCGGGGACCGAGCGGCGAGCCCAGCAGCGAATGCCACAGGTTGTCTCGCCCGTAGATCATCCCCGGCCGAAGGATCACGACCTCGAAATCCGACGCCGCCTCGCGATACAAGGTCTCTTGAATCAGCTTCGTCCGGGGGTATTCGTCGCGTCGCGCCGGCACGCTTTCCAGAGGCGTCGATTCGTCGATCTGCGAACCGGCGGGGAGGCTGGAGTAGTCGTACACCGAGAAGGTGCTGATGGCGACCAGCCGCCTGACCGGCGAATCTGCCATCGCGTTCAGCAGATTCTCGGTGGCCAGCACGGTCCCGGCGAATTGCGTGGAGAAGTCGCCGGACTTCGCGGCGGCGAGATGGATGACGGCATCCACATCATCGAGCGCGCCCGCCAGGGTGCGGCGATCGCGCAGGTCGGCCCGCACCACATTGAGCCGCGGATGACGGGCGATGGACGCCAGCGGATTCGCCGACGCCGGCCGCGCCAACGCCGCTACGTCGTGTCCGGCGGCGAGCGCGTCCGCGACCGCATAGGCGCCGACGAAACCGGTGGCTCCGGTAATGAAGACCTTCATGCTGTCTCCTCCTGAAGGGAGCGGCCGGCGACAAGACGATCGATCAGGCGACTCGCCGCGAGCATGTCGTCAGCAGTCACCGGGGTGGGCGAACCGGACGCTAGTGCGCGGTAGGTGAGATCGAGGTAATTGGAGAGGCCGGCGTACGGGCCCTGCTGCAGGATCTTGCGCTTCAACGAGCGGGGCCCGCCGATGAACTGGTGCACGCCGTCCTTCATCATGTTGACGATCGGGCCGAGCTGTTTGCCTCCGGGCTGACCCGCGATCGTGGTCGTCCGGCCCGAGAAGAGCTCGGCTTGCGCATAACCCCGTGACCCTCGCACGGTAATCTCGAAGCAATCGGGCGCGAGCAGGGCAGAAAATCGAATGCGGGCGTGAACCGGACCATTGTCTCCCTCGCCGACGAGCACGGCGTCGAGGTCGTCGACCGGGATGTGCGCCAGGGGACTGTGCTTGCTCCACGCACTCACCACGCGATGCCAGGTGACGTTCGGGGCGAAGTGGCCGACCAGGTAGGCCATGTGGGTGATGAAGTCGTGAATCACGCCGGCGGGCAGGTCGTGAATCGGGCTCGGCAGATTCGGGTCGCCGAAGCGTCCAGCCGGGTCGGTCACCGGAAGACCGATCCGGATCTCCACCTCGCCGATGTCGCCGAGTGCCCCGTCGGCGATCAGCTCGTCGATCTGCTGAATCTCGGGATTGAAGCGGTAGTTGTGGTTCTCGACCACCACCCGCCCCTGCCGGTCGGCCTCGTCCAGCAGAGCCACGAGTTCATCGGCATCCAGCGCGATCGGCTTCTCGCAGATCACGTGTGCGCCGGCGGCGAGTGCGGTTCGAGCCAGTCGACTGTGGGTGGTCGGAGGGGTGAGCACGTGCACCACATCGGGTCGGGACTGCTCCAGCATCTCCTCCAATGAAGCGAAGGGGGTTGTGCCGTACTCATCGGCCGTCCATCGGCGCGCGACCGGCGACAGGTCGCATACGCCCACGAGTTGGGCAAGCGGCGAATTGGAGAGAAAGGCAAGGTGTTGCCGGGAGATGTCCCCCGTTCCTACGACTGCGGCACGCAACGGGTGTCTGTCGGGGGATTCGGTCTGGGTTGGTCGCATACCTCTCAATTCGCTCGCCACCGTGGATCGGGTTAGCGGTCACAGGCCGGTGGCGACAAAGTCGCCGCCTGCGACCGCTCTAGCACATTACAGACGCTAAGGGACGTTCACGAGTCGCGACCAGATTGTGGCGGTGGCCGGCGCGTCGGCTAGGCCGCCTCGGCTCGTGGTGGCTCCAGTCAACACAAGGAGCCAAGCCGCCGCGGCATGAGCGCACGAGGCCCTGACGGATGCCCGCCCGATCAGATCCAGGACCGCAGCCACATCCGGGACAGCCATTGTGAATAGGGCAGCAGACCGTCGGTGAGCACCGGATAGATCCAGGCGAAGTTGAGTGCGACCAGAGCGACCGCGACGCCGACCAGGATCGCGCCGCGCCGGCGTCCGGGGCTGTCGGCGGGACCCAGGATCAGCCCCATCACCAGGGCCAACCCGATCACCGTGAACGGCACCAGGGTGATCGCGTAGAAGAAGAACTGCGGGCGGTCGGTGTAATTGAACCAGGGCAGATAGCTGGCCAGTGCACCGAGTACCGGGACGCCGAAACGCCAGTCGCGTCCGCCGATCCACCACACCATGCAGACCACCAAGGCGATCGCAGCCATCCACCACAGCACCGGGGTACCGATCGCCATCACCTCCCGGATGCAGGTCTCAGTGCCGGTGCAGCCGTCAGTTCCGGACTGGATGTCGTTCACCACGTCGAACGAAGTGGGCCGTAGCAGCAACAGCCAGCCGGCCGGGTGGGCGTCGTAGGGATGGGTGGCGTTGTTGATGTAGTCGCCGGTGTGGAACTCGTAAATCTGCTTGTGGTACTGCAATAGCGAAGCGAAACGCTCGCCGAAGGCGGCCACCCACGGGTGGTCGGGATTGTCCTCGCCCCAGCTGCGGTCGTAGCCACCGGTGGTCAGCAGCCACCCCGTCCAGGTCGACAGGTAGACGGCGACGGCCACCACGACCATCCGGACCACGGCCGGAATGCCGTCGACCAGCACCGCCAGCCACGAGCGCCAGTTGGCGCCGGCCAGCCGCCTCGCCCCGACGTCCCACAGCACGGACAGGACGCCGAAGACGGCCAGCACGAAGACCGAGTTCCACTTGCACCCGAGTGCGGCGCCGAACATCACCCCGGCCGCGAACCGCCACGGTCGCAGCCACACCACCGGTCCGAAGCTGCCGCCCAAATCGTGCCGTCCGGTGCGCTCCAGAATGGTGGCCAACCGATGTCGGTACCAGTCCCGGTCGGCGACGCAGCAGGCGACCGCAGCCACCAGGAAGGTGGCCTGGAAGATGTCCAACAAGGCGGTGCGGCTCATCACGAAGGCCAGGCCGTCCAGGGTCAGCAGGACGCCGGAGATGCCGCCGATCAGCGTCGAACGCGACAGTCGGCGGGCCAGCCGGGTGGTGGCGAAGACCAGCAGCGACCCGAACACGCAGGCCATGAACCGCCAGCCGAAGGCGTTCATCCCGAACCACTGCTCGCCGAGCGCGATCAGCCATTTGCCCAGCGGTGGGTGGACGACGAACGCCGGGGTGTCCGACCAGCCGGTGACATTGCCCGCGACGATGGCGTCATTGGCCTGGTCGGGCCAGTTCCGCTCATAGCCGAAGTGCAGCAGCGTCCAGGCGTCCTTGGCGTAGTAGGTCTCGTCGAAGATCAGGCCGCGCGGATAGCCCAGGTTCTGGATGCGGATCAGGAAGGCCAGCAGGGTGATGGCCAGCGACACCACCCAGCCCGCTGCGGCGTCGGTCATGGTGCCGTCGCGGAGCCGCTCGACGGTGCTCAAATCGTCGCGGGAGGTCGGCGGACGCCACCTGCCGCGCGGCGCCGCGGACGGCGGGAGCCAGTTGGTCTGCCCCGCGTTGGCCCCGGCCGGGACGTCGGCCGTCGACTGGTCGGCGTCCGGACGGCTGTCGGTTGCGGTGGCGTCGGTCATCGAGCCATCCTAGGAGGTTCCGGACGGTGATCCGAACGGCAATGTGGAAGGGTGGGAGGCATGGACGGACCGGGTGTGCTGGTGCTCGCCGGCACCCCCATCGGGGACGCCGCCGGCGCCGCCCCGGCCCTGCTCGCGGCGCTGGCCGACGCCGACCTGATCGCCGCCGAGGACACCCGGAAGTTCCGCGACCTGTGCCGTCGGCTCGGGGTGGCTCCGGCGGGACAGGTGGTGTCGTTCTTCGACGGCAACGAGGCCGCACGGGTCGACGGACTGGTCAGGCAGTTGCTCGATGGGCGCACCGTGGTGGTCGTCTCGGACGCCGGCATGCCGGCGGTCTCCGACCCCGGTTACCGGCTGGTCGCCGCGGCGGCCGCCGCCGGCGTCCGGGTGACCGCGGTGCCGGGACCGTCCGCGGTGCTCACCGCACTGGCGGTGTCCGGGCTGCCCACCGACCGGTTCTGCTTCGAGGGCTTCCTGCCGCGCAAGCGCGGTGACCGACGGGCGCGGCTGGCCGGACTGGCCGCCGAACGGCGCACCATGGTGTTCTTCGAGGCCCCGCACCGGCTGGCCGACTTCCTCGACGACGCGTCCGCGGCGTTCGGGGCAGGGCGGCGGGCGGCGGTCTGCCGGGAACTGACCAAGATCCACGAAGAGATCCTGCGTGGCGGGCTCGGCGAGCTGGCCGACTGGGCGAAAGGCGAGGTCCGCGGCGAGATCACCGTGGTCGTCGAGGGCGCGGCGGGCGCCGGCGGCAGCCTGCCCGAGGCCCTGGCCAGCGTCCGGCTCGCCACCGGAACGGGCCGGCGGCTGTCCGAGGCGGTCGCCGAAGCGGCCGCTGCGCACGGCGTCTCCCGCCGCGAGTTGTACGACGCCGCACTGAAGGACCGAGCCGATGAGTCGTGAACTGCCCCCCGCCCCCGAGCCACTGCCGGCGCCCACCACCGACGCCCACACCCACCTGCTCAGCACCAGCGAGTTCTCCGGGCTGGCGATCGGGGACGCGGTGGCACGGGCCCGGTCAGTGGGCGTGACCCGGTTGGTGGAGGTGGGTTGCGACGTGGCCAGTTCGCGGGCCGCGATCGAGATCGCCGACGCCCACCCCGAGGTGATCGCGTGCGTCGCGCTGCACCCCAACGACGCCGCCCGTGCCGGTGCCGGGCTGGGGAGCGAACTGGCCGCCCTGGCCGCGCTGGTCGGCGCCAGCGACCGCGTCCGAGGAGTCGGCGAGACCGGGCTCGACTACTTCCGAACCCGCGATGACGAGGGGAAACGGCGACAGCGGGAGTCATTCGCGGCCCACCTGGCCTGGGCTCGAGAGCACGATCTGGCGATTGTCATCCACGACCGGGAGGCCCATGCCGACGTCCTCGACGTGCTGGACGCCGAAGGTGTGCCGAAGCGTTTCATGATGCACTGCTTCTCCGGCGACGCCGCGTTCGCCCGGCAGTGCCTCGACCGGGGCGCCTGGCTGTCCTTCCCCGGCACGGTCACCTTCAAACCCAACGAGGCGCTCCGCGAGGCGTTCGACCTCACCCCCGACGACCGGCTGTTGGTCGAGACCGACGCCCCCTACCTGACCCCCGTCCCGCTGCGCGGCAAGCCCAACGCGCCCTACCTGCTGCCGCACACCGTCCGCTTCCTGGCCGAGCGGCGGGACGCCGATCTGGCCGAGTTCTGCGGGCTGCTGGCAGCGAACGCGTCCGCACTGTTCGGAGACTGGGGACGCGATGGCTGAGAGGTCTCGACAAGCTCGACCAGCGGATGGGGGACACGATGGCTGACGGACTGCTCGACCCCCGCCGGATCCGCGAACTGGCGGCGGAACTCGACCTGCGACCGACCAAGCAACGCGGCCAGAACTTCGTTCACGACGCCAACACGGTGCGCCGGATCGTCACCGCCGCCCAGCTGAGCGCCGACGACGTCGTGCTGGAGATCGGGCCGGGGCTGGGTTCGCTCACCCTGGGCCTGCTCGACGCCACCGCCTGGGTGCATGCCGTGGAGATCGACGACCGGCTTGCCCGCCGGCTGCCGGTCACCGTCGCCGAACGGCAGCCCGGCGATGAGAACCGGCTCACCGTGATCGAGGCGGACGCCCTGCGGGTCGACCGGCTGTCCGGGCCGCAGCCGACCACCGTGGTGGCCAATCTGCCCTACAACGTCAGCGTGCCGGTCCTGCTGCATGTGCTGGCCAGATTCCCGACCATCCGGCACGGGTTGGTGATGGTGCAGGCCGAGGTGGCCGACCGGCTGGTCGCGCCACCGGGCTCGAAGGTGTACGGCGTCCCCTCGGTGAAACTGGCCTGGTACTGTGCCGCCCGCCGGGTCGGTTCGGTGTCGCCCGCAGTGTTCTGGCCGGTGCCCAACGTCGATTCCGGGCTGGTCCGGCTGGAGCGGCGCGACCCGCCAGTCCCGAGCGCGCGACCGGAACAGGTGTTCTCCCTTGTCGACGCCGCCTTCGCGCAACGCCGCAAGATGCTGCGCTCCGCGCTCGCCGGCGTCTTCGGGTCGTCCGCGGCAGCCTCGGACGCCCTGATTGAGGCCGGCATCGATCCGCAGGCCAGGGGAGAGGTGCTCGATGTCGGCGACTTCGCGCGGTTGGCAGGTGTGAGGAATGCCAACGTGCTGCGCATCGGCTAGCTTTGCGGACGTGGCGTCACCCCTAGCCCCCGAGACCGACTGGGTCCGCGTCCGGGTCTCCGGAAAGATCAACCTGGCTCTCCGGGTCGGTGCTGTCCGCCCGAACGGCTATCACCCCTTGTCGACCGTGTTTCAATCGGTGTCGCTGTTCGACGAGGTCGGCGTCCGCTGGGCCGCGCCGGGATGCTTCTCGGCGACGGTGACCGGCGACCAGGCCGCGCTGGTCCCGACCGACGGACGCAATCTCGCTGTGAAGGCCGCCAAGCTGCTGGCCGACGAGTACGGCCCGCATCGTTTCGGCGCCGAGTTGGCGATTCGCAAGACAATTCCGGTCGCCGGCGGCATGGCCGGCGGTTCGGCCAACGCCGCCGGTGCTCTGCTGGCCTGCTCGGTGCTGTGGGATCTCGACATCTCCCCCGACGAACTGCGGGTGTTCGGCGCCCGGCTGGGCGCCGACGTCCCGTTCCAGCTGATGGGAGGCACTGCGCTGGGCACCGGACGCGGCGACGAGCTGGTGCCGGTGCTGAGTCGGGGCACCTACCACTGGGTGCTCGCGCTGAGTGCCGACGAGCTCTCCACCCCGGCAGTGTTCCACCGGTTCGATGAGCTCAACCCGGACGCCCCGGACGAGCTCGCGATGCCCACCGACGTGATGAATGCCCTAGTGGCCGGCGACGCGGGGGCACTGGGCGGCGTCCTGGTCAACGACCTGGGGCCTGCCGCTGCGTCGCTGCGTCCCGAACTGGTCCGGGTGCTCGAGTTCGGACGCGAGGCCGGCGCGCTGGGTGCCATCGTGTCGGGCGCCGGACCCACCTGCGCCTTCCTGGCCGCCAACGAGGCCAACGCCGTCGACCTGTCGGTGCGGTTCTCCGGCGAAGGCCTGTGCCGTGCCGTCCGCCGGGTCACCGGTCCCGTTGCGGGTGCCCGGCTGATCACCACCTGAGCGGAACCGGTGGCGAGGCTGTACCTACTTGGCCGAGTCGTCCAGGTATATCTCCGCGGCCAGCTGGACGGCGGCGTACGACGGGGCGACGACGCCGGCGACCGGGAAGGCCAGGAAGGCGGCCGAACCACGGCGGACCACGGGGCCCAGGGTGTCGACGATCGTGCGGAAGCTCATGGCTTTCTCCTTCAGTCCTGAATGTGTGATCGGTGCGCCATCAAGTCTTCGGCACCGCATTCGATGCGTCCAATAACGGAACGACATGTAAATCATGCATATCCCGCATATATTGTTGTCGGAGGGAGGTGTGGGAATGGACAGCGATGCCTTGCGATGGTTCGAGATGGTGGCGGACGGCGCGACCGTGACAGAGGTCGCCGAGTTGGAGATGCGTTCGCAGCCGGGCGTCTCCCGTGCCCTCGCCCGGCTCGAGGAAGAGGTCGGCGCGGCGCTGTTCCAGCGGTCCGGACGCCTGCTCTCGCTGACCCCGGCCGGTGCCGCCTTCCACCGGCATGTCGGCGCGGCTCTGCATCGCCTCGATGACGGCATCGCCGCGGTCCAGCAGCTGGTCAGCCCGGAGACCGGGACCGTCAGCGTTGCCTTCCAGGCGTCGCTGGGCACCTGGCTGGTGCCCGACCTGATCGGCAGCTTCCGGGCGCGGTTCCCGCAGGTGCGGTTCGATCTGCGCGCCAAGGCGGACGAGAACACCACGGCGGTCGGTCCGCGCGGCACCGTCGATCTCGAGCTGTCCACTCTGCACGCCACCGAGGACGACGTGGTCTGGCACCTGTTGCTCCGCGAACCGATCCGGCTGCTGCTGCCCCAGGGCCATCCGCTGTCGGACCGGCGACGGGCACGCATCGCCGAGGTGGCCGACGACCTGTTCATCACGCTCCGCCAGGCGTCCCTGCTGCGTGCCACCCTTGATCAGCTGTGTGCGCGAGCCGGCATCGAGGTCGAGGTGGCGCTGGTCGCCGACGACCTGCCGACGCTACGTGGCTATGTCGCGTCCGGGCTGGGGGTCGCGATCATCCCGGCGCGCTGGGACGCCGGCGCAATCGAGCCCTCCTCGCCGCGGGTGCACTACCTGGAACTGGCCGATCCGGACGCGGTGCGCGAGGTAGGCCTGTCCTGGAACGGTCGCCGGGGACGCCTCCCGGCGGCGGAACTCTTCCGCCAGCACGTGCTGCGTCGCGCCGAGGAGGGCAAGCTGCCGCGACCGGTGCCGATCCCTTGAGGGCGCTCAGCGGAAACCGCCTATTCAGTGGAGGTCGCAGTGCCGCGAGGACGGTCGAGCCGTGGCGCCGGCTGCAGGTGGCGCATGCCGTTCCAGGCCAGATTCACCACGTGCGCAGCGACCACGTCCTTGTCGAGGCCCTGTTCCCGGTTGTCGAGCCACCATTGCCCAGTCAGTGCGACCAGCCCGACCAGCATCTGCGCGTACATCGGGGCCAGCGCCGGGTCGAGCTGGGTCTTGGAGAACTCATCGGCCAGTAGGTCTTCGGCATGTCCGGCGACATCGGACAGGATGGTCGCGAAAGAGCCTTCCGGTGAGGTGGCGGACGACCCGCGCGAGATGATCAAGAAGCCGTCGGGGCAGGCGTCGATGTAGTCGAGCAGGGCCAGGGTGCCCAATTCGATCAGCCGGCGGGCACCGGCGCGCGGCGTGGTCAGCGCCGACCGGATCGAGGTGTGCAACGCCCTCACCTCGCGATCGACGACCACCGCATACAGGCCTTCCTTGCCGCCGAAGTGTTCGTAGACGACGGGCTTGCTGACCTCGGCGTGTGCCGCGATCTCTTCCACCGAGGTGCCGTCCACGCCCCGCTCGGCGAACAGTCCGCGGGCCACCTCGATCAGCTGCTCGCGACGCTCTGCACGGGTCATCCGGACACGCACCCGCCGGGCGCGACCGGCGGGTGCAGACGAGGTTGGCACCCGCCCAGTCTGACGGTAGCTGTGGCGGCGCGCCAACCCGGCGGGATGCGAGGCGCGGCCGGGCACCGTAGAGTGTGGCTCGATCCCCGGTTGGTCTTCCGGCAGGGCCCGCCTGACTTTGAATCAGGATTAGCGAAGTAGGTTCGACTCCTACCCGGGGAGCGTATGGCCGCAGGGGCTTAGCGGAGTCTCCTAGACCAGCCAGGAGTTGACGAACGGAATCCGTACCAGGATGGCGCTGGCCAGGGCGCTGACCGCCAGTACCCCGATCCAGATGAGTGGGATGCCCACCGCCGTCGGCAGGAGCCCAGGGGAGAGGTTGATCTCTTCCGTGAGCCGGACGAAGGCCGGATGGATCAGGTAGATCGGCAGGGTCCAACGCGCGATGACGGCAAGCCGTGGGCTGGTGGTGGCTTCGTCGCTGCGGTCGATGAACAACAGGAAGACTGCCACGGACATCAGCACGACGCCGAGGAAGAGATAGTTGTAGATGCCGTTGACGGGCTCATTCCTGGCCACCGACAGCCACGACGTCATGCCGATGATGACGGCCGCGCCGAGAACGGCCCCGACGTAGGACGCCGGACGCACCCACGACGGCAACTCCGCACGATGCTCATGCAGGACGTGGCCGAGCACGAAGTAGAACGGGAAGCCCGCGACCAGGAAGGGCGCGACCCGTGCCACCAGGTCGGTGGACAGGTGGCCGGCCACGGGGATCAGTGCCACGGTCGGCAACAGCACGCTCGCGGTGCCGATGAGCACCAGCAGGTAGCGAGTGAGCACCGGGCTGGTGGCGATCTGCTGCAGCAGCGGGATGAGTGCGTAGACGCCGGCCATCGCCGGCAGGTACCAGAGGTGGTAGTAGCCTTCCCAGAACTGTCGGGCGAGGAAGTCCAGATTCCATTTGCTCTCGAAGGTGGCGTTCGCGGCGGCGTAGGCGGCGCTCCAGAACACGTACATCACCAGCAGGCGCAGGATGTAGTGCGTCCAGATCCGCTTCGGGGCGTCCTGGCGTCCCGGTGCGAGGAAGAGGACGCCGGAGATCATGAAGAAGATCGGCACGCACCACCGGCTGAGTGACCCGTAGACGTTGATCGCCTGCCAGTCGGCGGAAGCGGGCGGGATGTCGTTCCACGCCATCGCGGCCACGTGCACCATCACGACGGCGGCGGCCGCCGCGACCCGCAAGCGGTCGACATACGCCAATCTGGCCACTGGTCTCACTTCCGTCGGATTCGGCACTCCGGAGGGGTCCGGTGCCGCCAAAGGGCCGGGCGATGCGTCGGCGTCGGTGACCTGGCCACCGATTCGCGCTTCCCCTCAAGAGGCACCGTGACATACGGCGGTGACATGCTATCGCTGTCTTGACGGGCGGATGCCGAAGTGCTCCGATGGGCGCCGATTTCGGTTCGCCCTAATGCTGGCGGCACCTCCGCGATTCCGCGCAAGTTCCACGCATTCGCAGAACGACGAGTGGGGCCGGGGTTTCGCTCAGCGAGGCCGATTCAATGGAGACAAGCGGGCCCTGATAACATCGCCCGGGTGGCCGCGTGCGGGGGTGTAGCGGGCCATCTCGAGTGACGGCAGGTGGAGGGGGAATCTTGCCCAGAGTAAGCGTCATCATGCCCACGTACAACGCGGGCGCACGTATCGGAGCAGCGATCAGCGGCGTGCTCACGCAGAGCTATTCCGACCTGGAGTTGATCGTCGTCGACGACGGGTCGACCGACGACACGTATCGCATCGCGACCGGTTTCGGTGACCGGGTCGCCGTGCTCCAGCAAGCGAATGCCGGTCCGAACGCCGCGCGCAACCGGGGCATCCGGGCTGCTGCCGGCGAACTCATCGCGCTGTGCGACTCCGATGACTTCTGGCTGCCGAACTACCTGGCCGATGCGCTTGCGGTGCTGGAGAGGCACCCGGATCGCACCTGGGTGACCTGCGCCGCCACGGCGCTGACCGACCACGGGTTGAGGGATTACGGGGTGTCCCCGTTCGGCCAGTTTCCCGCAGAACGGCAGCGGGAGGCCATTCTCCAGGTGAATTTCGTCTCGATCTTCTCGGTGTTCCCGCGCCGGATGGCCGACGAGATCGGCCCGTTCAGCGAGGAGTTGCACCGCTGCGAAGACTGGGAGTATTGGGCGCGGGCGATCTTCTCCGGCTGGCGGGTCGCCTTTCAGCCCGACTCCGCCGCCATGTACCGCCAGCAGGGCGCCAGCCAGTCGGCCGACCCGGCCGCGATGATTGACGCCGAGGAGGAGATGTTCGCGGGGATCGCGAAGCGCTTCGCCAGCACATTCACCGAGCGAGAGCAGGCCTTGTTGGCGGCCCGTGCGTCGTACGGCTCTCCGCCGCGGCAGCGGCAGCGGGCAAGGGAGGCCTGGGCCGCCGGTGACTTCCGCGAAGCCGCGTCGCTGCTCCGGGTCACGGCTGCGGACTTCCCGGAGTACCGCGGGTTGCGGAGCAAGGCGCTGGCGACCGGCTTGGCGGCACCGGTTCTGGAGTTGTTGCCCGATTGGATGCCGATTCGCCGGTGGGCGAAGGAGCGGATGTGACCGGCGCCGGCAGCACCCAGCACCCGAAAGCGGCCGGGGACCGTGCGGATGGGGCACCCGATGCGTCCCCCGAGCGCAGCGCCGATTCAGCCGGCGGCAGCGTCCAGCAGCAGCGGGCGGAGCCCGGCCTTTTTCGCCGGCTCGCCGGCGGTGCCGGCTGGCAGGCGCTTGCCCAGATGTCGCCGCTGGTCTTCAATCTCGCGCTGACCCCTTACCTGATCCGTGGGTTCGGGATCGGGCTGTACGGCGTCTTCCTGCTGATCGCGGTGATCCAGCGGTTCATCGCCAGCATGGACGGCGGCGTGGGCGGCGGTGCGCGACGCTACTTCGGAATCCTGACCGGTCGTGGTGACCGGGCCGGCATGACCTCGCTGCTGACCTCGCTGTTCGTCATCACCTCGGTGGCCTCAGCAGTGCTCTGCACCTTGCTGTGGTTCGCGGCGCCGGCGATCATGTCGTTCTTTCCAGGTGCCGCAGAAGACCTCGACGGGTCCGTCTACCTGCTGCGGGTGATGATCGTCCTGGCCGGGCTCGCTCAGGTACGCGGCATCTTCACGCAGGTGCTGCTCACCGCGAACCTGTTCCGGTTCACCGCGTTGGGCGACCTCCTCGGCTTCTTCGCCTATGCCACCGGCATGATCCTGGCGGTGCAGTTCCAACTGGGATTGGTCGGAATCGCTTGGGCGTTCATCGCCCAGCAGGTGTTTCCGACCTTGATGGTGGTGCCGACCGCGTTGGGGCGGCTGGAGCGGGGGGCGATCCGGTTTGCCCCCGGCAGCCTGGTCAAAGACTTCTTCCGCTATTCTTGGAAGATTCAGATCTCGGGGACCTTGACGCTGTTGGCCGATTACGGCGACTCGCTCTTCGTCGGACGCTTTGCGGCACCGCAGATGACAGCCTTCGGCACGGGCGCCAGTTTTGCGAATACGATGCGTGGAATTCCGTTCAACGGAATGGTTCCGATGGACGCCAATATTGTCCGGGAAATCGGACAGCACGGGCCGTCAGGCGCGGTCGACCAGGTGGCCAAGATTCAGCGGTTGTGGGTGCGGCTGATCGCTGGCTGGATCGCCGTGGGTGCTCCGGCGGCCGGCTTCGGCGTGACGGTCTGGCTGAATCTCGGGACCGACCTGCCCGGTCAGGTGGCAGCGGTCGTCCTGCTCGCCTATGGCGTATCGCTGTCGATGCTGGTCCAGCGGCTATGGCTGAACGGACTGGGCAGGTCAGGGCTGACGCTCTCCTACGACGTGATCAACATGGTGCTGAACCTGTCTTTGACGTTCCCGCTGATTCTCTCGTTCGGGGTGGCGGGGACGATCAGCGCAACCCTGGCGGCAGCGATCTGCGCTGCCGGCTACCTGACCTGGGTCGGCCAGCGGCGGGTCGAGATACCGTTGCCGACGCCGTGGAGCGAGGTGCCCTGGCTGTCGGTGCTGGCGGCGAGCGCCCTGGCTGCGGCATGCTGCTGGGCCACCGCGCACTACGTGGTGGGAAGCATCGTGCCGCATGGCGCCCTGGCCCTGCTCACGATGGGAGCCGCCGCGGCACCCGCCCTCGCGCTGTACCTCATCCATATCGTGGGCTTCTCTCGGTTGCGCTCCATGTTCGTACAGGTCCGATCGAAAGGACGGCGCTGACAAGTGGACGCCTCGCGCGAGGTCTACGTCGAGTTCTACGACTATCTGAACCTGGGTGACGATCTGTTGTTCTTCGTCCTTGCCCAGCGCTACCCGCATGTGCGGTTCAGCTATATCGCGCATCATTCGACGCCGGAGACGTTCCCGCTGCCGAACGTGCGACGGATACGGCGAGTGCCGTACATCGATGGAGTGCTGCGCCGGCTGCGGATTCCGTTCAGGCTGAACCAGACGTACCGGGAGTGGATCATCCGGCGCTCTCGGCACGCCGTCCGGCTGGGTGGCTCGCTGTACATGGAGAAGGGCGAGTGGCGGGAGAACGTACACCGGGACCGAACCCTGCTCGCCTGCCCCGGTGGCGCTGTCTTCATCAACGGCAACTTCGGCCCATGGCAGACCCAGGAATTCTTGGAGACCTACGTCGCGCTGTTCTCCGAGGCCCGCGATGTGACGGTGCGGGACGAGAGCTCGCTGACGCAGCTGGCCGCGGTGCCGGGAATCCGGATGGCCCCCGACCTGATATTCACCATGTCCTCCACCCCCGACGCGGCCGAGCGCGGTGGCGTCGTCGTCTCGCTGATCGATCTCGACGGACGCGCTGGGCTCAGCCAGCATCGTCACGGGTACGAGCGAGCCATGGCCGAACTGGTCGATGATCTGGCAGCGAACGGTCACCATGTCACGCTGATGAGCTTCTGCGCCACCGAGGGTGACGAAGCGGCCGTCGAGCGGGTCAACTCCTTGATCGCTCAGGAAGCACGTGCGTCTGTCACGACATACCTCTACCGCGGCGACATCGACGCGGCGCTCACTGTGCTCCGGAAGGCGGAGGCGGTCGTCGCGACGCGCTTTCACGCAATGGTGCTCGGGCTTGCTTTCGGCTGTCGGGTGAGTTGTGTGGAGTACAGCGACAAGGTGGCCAACGTGCTGCGGGACCTCGGCCTCGGTGACCTGGGTTGGAGCATCGAGGAGTTCGTCGGCGCCAGCCGCGCCGAACGGTACCGGCGCGCCACCACGCTCGAGGCGAGTCCGCCGGGCGATCTGGCTCGGCGGGCCGACGAGCACTTCGCTGTCCTCGACCGGATGCTGTCGTCTTAAGAGGAACCGCTGAGAGGGTGCCGTGGGCAACCCCCAGCGCAGCTGAAAAGGGCTCCGGAATCGGAACGGATGTCCGATTCCGAAGCCCTCTTCGGTCGGTGGGTGGGAGTCGATCAGCCGGCGGCCTTGTACTGCGCGGCGATCGTCGCGGCGCTGAGCGCCGTGTTGTAGACCGCGAACTCGTCCAGGGAGCCCCGGACGAAGTAGCTACCCGGAGCGCTCGGCCAACCCTTCATGTTGCCCCCGCCGAGGTGCCAGTAACCCGAACCAGCCTGAGCGGCGGTTTGCGCGCTGCTGGCCACCAGCGCGCCGTCCACGTAGAGACGCGTGCCTGCGGCACTCTGCGTTGCCGTCACCATGTGCCAGGCGTCGTCGTTGTACGAGCGGGAACTGCTCACCGTGGAGATCGTGCCGGGGTTGGTACCGAAGATCAGCTTGCCCTTGTTGGTCAGGTAGAGCGAGCGGTCGTAGCGCGTGCCGAGGGCGGATTTCGTGTTTTCGAAGCCGGCGAGCTTGCCGCCGCCCGTGCTGTTGGTCTTGAACCAGAGTTGGACGCTGAACGCCTTCGCGGGGGTCGTCCCGCCGCTCGCGGCGAACGACTTGCGGTTGCCGTAGGTTCCGATGGCGTTGTCTCCCGCGATCGCGCCGCTTCGTCCCGTGATCACGTTGAGCAAGGTGCCCGTGTTCCCATGGCCGCTGGCATCGGCGGCTGTGGTTCGACTGGTGTCCGATAGCCGCCAGTACAACCACGGGTTAGCGTTCTTCACCGCTGCCGGGTACGCGGTGTTGCCGGTGCTCGATGCGGCGGTCGCGGTCGCGGTCGCGGTCGCGGTCGCGGTCGCCGTGGTCGAACTGACCGGCGCGCGGTAGTTCATCGGCAGGGCAACCAGCTTCTCGAGTGGGAAGGCCACCTCGCCCTTGGTCTTGTCCCCGGCCATCTCTGCCCAGCCGGCACGTCCACGGAAGATGGTCGAGTACTTGTCGGTGGCCAGGGCGATGGGGTTCTCGGCGGAGAAGCTAACGGATCCCGAGGTATCGGTGATGATGATGCCGTACTGCTGCGCGGCCTTGGCGATGGTCTTCGCCACCGGGGATAGATTCATCGCGTCGATGTCGAGGCTGGCTGGCAGTCGGAGCATCTGACCGATAGACAACTCGGTGCCGGCAAACCAGCCATCGCCGCGGACGGCCGGCCAGGAGTAGCTGCCCTTCTTGGTCTGGGGGATCGCCAGCCCGACCACATGGTCGATGCGGCCGTTCAACAACTCTTGCTGGCGGATCATCGTGGGCCACACTGCCATGCCGCTGGCGGACGCGCCGAAGGTGCCACTGAAGATTCCGAGGGACTGGTTGGCGTTCGTGATCCGGCCGCCCCAACACGCCTGCCAGCTGCTGCCCGACTTACGAGCCTTCCACAGCTCGACGAGCTCGTTGCTGTCCGGGTTGTAGATCGACACGCTGCCGTCCGACGAGGAATCGGGTTGCATGTCGGCGGGCACGTGGACCTGTTTCAACGTTGCGTTCAGGTACTTGGCCACGCTGGCCGTGTGACTCTGGCAGCTCCACGCCGTGATGTCGTAGACCGGGTCCGAGTTGCGGGCCACGTACAGCGGCGTGGAGTACTTGGTCGTGTTGATCGCGATGTTCGGGGTGGTGGAGGTCCCGTAGTACTTGTGGGCCTGCGCCTTCAGGCTCGCCACCATCGTTGCGGAGTCGGACGCCGCCGGCGTCGAGGCCGGCAGGGTCTGGTAGAACGGCGAACTCGTCGAGAGGATCCGCGAGGAGACGGGTCGGCTGTCGGTTCCCGACTTGCTCGTGGCCTGGGCGGCCGTCGGAACGGTCATTAGCACGGCTGTCGCGCTGAGCGCCGCGAGTGCTGCTCGGCTGAGGTAATGCATAGGGTGGAACATCCAATCGTGAGGGGTGACCCGGTGCGGTCCCGGTTCGTCGGTATGGAAGGTCGTGCCAGGAAAGCTTAAAACAATCTGAGGATTTCCTGAAATCGTCCCAGGTTCGAGCGGGCTCGGGCGTGGGCATGCCGACGCCGGATGGGCCGGCTCGCCCGGCTGTTGGAGGTCGAAACCTGCCGCTCCATCGGGAACGGTTCGGGTGGGATGGCGTTTGAGCTCGAATGAGGAAGCGCTTGCGCTTCGGGTAGGGGGCTGAACGCCCTCCTGTCAATGCGGCTCGCCAGTGCGATTGGTTTGTCGGCTTGGCAGGCCGGTCGAGCCGTCGCTGGAGCTCTGCGGCAGATCGATCAGGATTCCGCGGGCGGCGATGCCCCAGATCAGCCAGACCAGATAGTTGGGGGTCAGATAGGGGTTGGGGCTGGTCATGGAGGGAACCACCCAGGCCAGGAAGGCGGCCAGACCGACGAGCTTCCAATGGCGAGACCAGGCCGCATTGGGCTTCGCGAGCAGGCCGAGCAGCGGACCGGTGGCGAAGCACAGCGCCCAGAGCAGCGCACCGAGCACACCGGTCTCCGCAGCGCGGGAGAGGAATACGTTGTGTACCTCGATCACCACCGAGGTAACCGGGTAGTCGTCGGCCTGCCGGACCCAGAAGATGTTCTCCTGGAGGAACTGGCCCCATCCGATGCCGAACAGCGGAAGCTGTTCGATGATCCGCAGTGCGGCTGCGTTGGTGTTCTGCCGGTCGAAGACCGACCGGCCGTAGAGGAGGCGGCTGACCAGTTCGTCGCGGACTTCGGGAAGGACGAAGAGCAGGGCCGCCGCCACGGCCACCAGGACCAGCAGTGTCACCGGTAGCCGGCGCCTGAGGCGCGGGACGAGCAGGGACACCGCCAGGCCGGCGACGACCGCGGCGAGCCAAGTCGACCGGGTGAAGCACACCACCGTCCCGATCATGCCGCCGATCACGCCGATCACGCCGATCGCCCGCCAGAGGCGGGATCGGGTGATGTGGACCAACAGGCCGGACATGCAGATCGCCAGAATCGACACCATTCCCACGGGCTCGGGACTGAGCCAGGGGCCGCCGACGCGGGCGGTGGGGGTCAGGCTGAGCGCGGTGGCGATGTACCGGGGGTACAGCAGCCCGCTGAGGTCGAGGTACTCCGCCAAGCCCGTGAATCCTACGTAGATGCCCATCAGCGCCACAGTCCGCAGCAGGAGTTCGCGACGGTGAGCGGTCGCGAAGATGACGGCGCCCAGCGGGAACATCGCCAACGGGACGATGATCCGGTCAAGCAGGGCGAAGAAGGCACTGTTGTCCGCCGTTGGCCAGGTCGACATCCAGGAGAGCGTGGTCCAGACGATGGTGGCTGCGGCGATCGCGAAAAACGCGCGCACCCGAAGTCGCTCGCGGGCCGGCTCCAGGAACCACAGCAACGCGGCCAGAGCGAGCAGCGGGCGGTCCGGAGGAATCGGCAGGCCCATCTCCGCGCTGTGACCGTTGAACATGGTGAATACCAGTCCAGCGAGGAAGAGCCACACGTAGGCGGGCTCGCGGCCCCCGACGCCAGGCAGGGCCGCATCTGCTGTGGTCATCCTGCCTGGCGCGGACGCCAATGCGTCGCTCACTGTCCGGCCTCGGACGCCTTCTGCCGCTGGGGCTGCGGGGCCGGGTGGGCCCGGCGCTCGAGTGTGGAGGCGATCACCAGTCCAGCGGCCGCGCCGACGACCAGACCGAGCAGCCCCAGCCGTGACATCGCGCTCATCTGGTTGGACGTCGGGTCGCCCGCCGTCCGGATGACCAGCAGATTGCCCGCGACTGCGCTGCCGTCGACCAGGTTGGTGTACTTCTGGCGCAGTGCCGCGGCCTTTGCGGCCGTGTTTGCGGCGGCTGCGGTCGCTTTGGTCACCGCGCTCCGCGCGTCCTGGATGTCACTCTTTGGGCTGTCTTCGTCCAGCAGCAGGTCGTTCAGATCGTTCTCGGCGGCAGCGAGCCGGGTCTGAGCTTTCGCGTCGTCCGAAGCCGCCTCGGTGAACTCCTCGAACACGGACTCGGTGGTCTGTCTGCCACCGTCGTTCACCACGGAAACCAGCTGGTCGGCGGCTGTGTTCGCAGCGGACGTCGCCGCCTCAGGGTCGGCAGAGGCAGCCTCAATGCGGATGACATTCGATTCGGGGATCTGCGAGGCGGAGAGCGTGACACCTTCTGGCACGTCGGTCTGCGCCACGCCGCGATCGTTGACATAACGAGCGTAGTTGGAAGCAAGCGACTCGGCGGCCACCGGGTAGCCTGCCACGGCGCCTGCGCTGAGGTCGCCCGCGCCGACAGCCACGCGCGATTCGGCGGTGTAGGTGACCGGGGACGCGAATCCAATTCCTATGCCGATCGCCGCGCCGACAAGCGCGACGACGGTGCCCATCAGCCAATGCCGCCGCCACGCGTCCAGCGGCCCTCCCGCCGCTCGAGCGAATGGTTCGCTCTCGCGAGACTCGGTGCTACTCATCGTTTCCCCCTATGTTTTCGGCGAATAGACATTGGCGTGCGGCCGGACACAAGATAGAACCCGTGGTTCAAACGCCTCACTGAGGGTAGCGAATGATTGCGCGGGTTCTTGGCCTGTCCGCAGGCTGCCGGGGGTGGTGGTCAGCGAGTGTGGTCGGCTTACTGTGCGATCTTAGCTCGATTGCCTGTCGCCGCGGACTACCGAGCGAACTGTGGATGGTCCGTCGACGCGGCCCCGTCTAGGATGCGTCGCCGAGAAGCGCGTTCGATGACCGAGCCGGTCACTTCCGGGCCGTCCACGGCGATGCCGAGATCGGCGCGATTGACCCATTCGGCGATCTCGGTCTGATGATCGTCGACGTGTTCGTTACGAATGGCGCGGCGGGTGGCCAACACTGGGTACTTGCCCATCGCGAGCATCTCGAGCAGCGTTCCAACGCCGGCATGAGTCACCACCACATCGGCCGCCTTCGCCGCCGCGGTGAATTCGCTGGGCGACATGTACTGGTGGACTTCTCCCGGAAGCCGATCGCTCCGCTCCGTGTCACCCAACTGCCAGATCGTGTTCTCGTTCGCGTATCCGCTCGCCAAGACCGAATCGACCAGAGTGTCGAAACGGTACCCACGGAACGTGCCCAAGGTGACGAAGATCCGCTCGGGGCGATCCGGGGCGCCGATCGGCTCGCTGCGGACGTCGGAGAACACCGACTCGCAGGCCTTCCACCGTCCTCCGGCCCAGCCCGGATGCTGTGTGTACAACGAGATTCCGGGGATCCGCTGCAGGATCCGGCCGGTGGTCGAGGGGCCGCGTACGCGGCACACGCTTTCGACGAACACAGACGGGATGCGGTGCATGGCCGCGATCGGGAGCGCCGCCGCGGCGATTGCGGACCCGGTGCTGAGTGCGACCTCAAAACGCTCGGAGCGCAGGATCCGGATCACATCCGGAGCCGTGGACAAGGTGCCCTTCAGGTCGCGGGCGCCTACGTACGGCAGGTGATGAACGCGCCGTCCACGCAGCAACTGCCGTGCCTGGGGCGTGTCGAACGTCAGCCACAGCGAGTCGGGATGGATGCCCAAACGCTGTTCAAGACGGATCAATTCGGACAGGTGGCCACCGGTCGAGCAGACCAATAAGGACTTCGCCGACGACGGTGCGACTGGAGGGTAAAGATCATTCATGGAGCGGGTTCCTCTCGTTCTGGGGTCGGAACGGGGAATGGACCACGCGCATTCATGGCCTATGCAGAGGTCGCGCCCATTTGACTGGGCGCGACCCCGTTGTTGCCCTCCCCCGAGGATACTTACCCTCGTTAGTATGCCCCAATTGCGTTGTAGGTCACAAATCGGTCACGGCCGTATCGCACTCTGGACGTGGCCCGTCCCCGCCGGCCCGTCCCCGCCCGGCCCGTCCCCGCCCGGCCCGTCCCCGCCCGGCCCGTCCCCGCCCGGCCCGTCCCCGCAAGGAGGGCGTCGGGTGCAGGTGTGCTGCTAGCATCCGTGCGGTGGCACCAACTCCTCGTTCGATGATCGGGTTCGCGAAGTCCCTCGCCCGTGATCTGTTGGCTGATATCACGGCGTTGCGCACCCGTACCGCCGTGCGACTGGACTCTCCGACCTCGGCGATCAGTCGCAGGGTGACCATCGTGGGCGACCCCTCTCGTGTCCAGTTCGGCGAGCGAGTCAGCATTGCCGGACCGAGCAGCATCGTGGTCATGAATGGGGGCGGACTCACCGGCGCTCGGCTGGAAATCGGCGCCGATACGTACGTCGGCGAGTTCGCGAACATCCGATCGGCCGGGGCGCCGATCGTCATCGGAGTCAAGTGTCTGCTCGCGCAGCAGGTGACGATCGTCGGCAGCAACCATGGCACTCGAGCCGGGCTGCCGATCGTCGATCAAGACTGGTCGGGTGCCGGGGTCGAGATCGGCGACGACGTGTGGATCGGTGCTGGCTGCGTCGTGGTGGCCGGAGCCCGGATCGGTTCCGGTGCTGTCGTCGCGGCCAACTCCGTTGTTCGCGGGGTAGTGCCGGAGAATGCGATCGTCGCTGGATCGCCCGCACGTCAGGTTGGAGAGCGAAAGCCGTAGCCGCCGGCTCCCCGTTGGGGTTCCTAGTGGGCCAGCGACCAGAGCTTGGTGCCTGCCTCGGACAGTCCGTTGCCGGCGCCGCCGTCCCAGAAGGCCGCGCCGCTCGCTTTGAGTGAGTAATTGTCGCCGTGGGTCCCGTGCCACCACAGTGCCCCAACCTCCAGCGGACGGGTCGTCTCGAAGACCGCTTGGGCGCCGTCATAGTTGGCGTTGAAGTTTCCTGAAGTGCTTGATCGGTCGATGGTGTAGCCGAACTCTCCGATCAGCGGCGTGAGGCCCGCGTCGCGCACCTTGGCGACGTAGCCGGCCAGCTTGTCCGCACTCGAGTACATGCCGAAGGCGCCGTAGTTGTGCTGCTCCAGGATGACGTTTCCATGTCGCTTGCTGATCGTCGGGGCCATGTCCGGCTCGTAGCTGAATTTGGTGTCCGTGAAGTACGGCTGTTGGTATCCGACATCCTGGCCCCAGCACGGTGCGGCGACGAGAATCGGGTTGGCGTTGCCGGTGTCGCGGACCGCTGTTGCCAAGGTGTCTATAATCCGCACCCATTCGGCGTTGGCGTAGTTCGGCTCGTTGATCAGGCCACACCACACACGTGGGTTGTCGCGGAATCTAGTGGCGGCCGCGCGCCACCAGGTGGTGATTGCTTCTTCCATGGCGCCTTGGTCGTAGCCCTGGGTCCGCGGGTTGTCGTGGGCATCGAGGATCACCACTAGGCCGGCAGCCGTGTACTCGTCCACTATCTCGGATACCAGATCGACAAGTGCCGGCTGACCGTACATCTCGACGTACGACCACTTCGCCGCGTCGGTCACCATGACATTGAGCCGGATCGTGTTCCATCCCCATTCCACGGCATCGGCGGCATGCCCGCGAGCGTCGCCCTTCCAATCGAAGGTCTTGAAGGTGCCGACGTTTGCTCCGAGTGGCGTGAAGGTCTTGCCGTCGAGGCCGCGGATGACGCCGTCCACCGCTTCGAAACGGTTAGGGGCGGGTGCCTGACAGCTCGCGATGAGCGGCGATGTGGCGATGCCGATTCCGGCAGCGAGCAGTGCCCGCCTGCCGAAGGGGCGCTGGATCGTGTGGTCGGTTGACGGGACCGGTGTCATCTGCGTCGACCGATCGATCGGGTCGGAGTGTGGCGTCCGATCTGATCGAGGAACCGTTGTTGTGCTGCGGCGCAGGCATCGAGGGCGAAGCCGGCCACCACGTCTTCGCGAGCAGCGGCGCCCAGCCGATGCCGCATATCGGCGTCCGATGCCAGCTGGGCCAGGGTGTCGGCCAGCAGATCGGCCCGTCCCGGGGCGACGAGGCGGCCGTTGTGGCCGTCCCGGACGAGCTCCGGGATTCCGCTGATCGGGGTGGTCACCACGGGCAGGCCGGTCGCCATCGCCTCCATCAGGGCTACCGGCAGGCCCTCCTGGAAGCTGGGCAGACAGAACACGTCGGCCCAATGGTACTCGGCGAGGATGTCGTCCTGACCCAACGGGCCGGTCAGCGTGACCCGATTGCTGAGGCCACGCTTCGCGATCGCGCGGCGCAGGTCGGCTTCGAGTTCCCCGCCGCCGACCAGCCGCACCTGAAAATCGACGCCGCTCTCGGCGAGTTGAGCGGCCGCATCGAGCAGGATCGATGCACCCTTCTCCGGCACCAGCCGGCCGACATCAAGGATTCGCAGCGGGCCGTCCACCGGGCGCGGTTCCGCGGGCGGCACGAATTTCTCGGTGTCGACACTCATGTGCACGACCTGCAGCTTCTCCCAATCGGCCGGATCGCTGAGCCGCATGAGTTGGCTGCGAGTGAAGTCGGAGACGCAGGCCACGCCGTCGGCAGCCGCGACCTTGCCGGCTAGATCGTAATGATCGACCGCGTCGAACTCGGTCGGTCCATGCATAGTGAAGGACCATTGCCACCCGCCGTCCGGGTCCACGCCGCGGGCGTAGGCGACCGCCGCGCGAGCGATGTCGGCGCTCACGTTGGCGAAGTGGGCGTGAACGTGGCGGACGTTCAAGCGGCGCATCTCTGCCAGCAAGCGCATCGCCTCACCGGCGTAGAACAGCTGCCACACCCGGCTTCGGACGCGCCCCTCACCGGTTCGGACGGCGCGTCCGAGCGCGCCGAGAACGGCCGTCGGATGGGCGAGTGCCTCACGCAGGCCAACGCCGGCGAGCGCGCTCACCGACTCTTGCAACACGAGGGTGCGCTCCGCCTCGGACCGCATGGTCTCGCTGAGCAGTGCTCCCGGATATCGGACACTGAACGAATGCACTGGGGTGCCCAACCGCCGTAGTCCCTCGATCTCGCGCTCGACGAACGTGTGCGAGACGAAGGGGTATTGGCTGATCAGGTAGGCCACCGGTTCGTGGGCGGCCCCGGCTGTAGATCGGGGCGGTGCGGTCGGTTCGGGGTCCGGATCGGCGGCTCCCTCCTGGGCCACGCGGCTCGACTCGTCCCGGCCCCAGTGATCGCCGCTCATCCGGGCGCGAATCTTCGCGGTCACGGTGGTGGCCACGTAGACGACCGCGGACGGGGCAAGCTTCGGCCGGGCGGCGACCAGGTCGACCAGGCTGCGCACTGACGAAGCGGAGGTCCGCCCATAGTCGTGGCCGGCCTCCAGACTGTCGGCCGCCGCCGCGATCTGGGCATTGCCGCGATCCACGCGGGTGCGGACCCGGACCAGGTCGGCCCAGCGGCGCGGCGTCCGTACGACGAACTCGCCGGGCGTCCGGATCCGTTCCGCGGGTTCGAACAGACGCTGGATGTACAGGTCGTCCGCCATCAGGTCGGGGAACCGCTCGAATCGTCGCCGGCCGAGCTCCGAGACGCCGTAGACGCCGAGACCGACCAGGCCCTCGCTCAGGTACGGCAGCCGCTCGAAGACGCGGTAGTAGTCGCGGACCCAGCGATCGGCACCGGTCAGGTCGAAGCGGATGGCCGGCGAACCCACCACGGGCGCGTCGATCGACAGCGCCGAGACCATCCCCTCCAGCGCGCCGGGGCCCAGGACGATGTCGGCGTCGAGGAAGATCCGCGGAAACGCGGTGGCCGCCTGGTCGCCGAGGTTCAGGGCATTCGCCTTGCCGGGGATCTCCGTCTCGATCACAGTCAGTCCCGGCAGCCGATCGGCGAACTCAAGCGCCTTCGCCGCGGTCGAGTCGGTGCAGGCGTTGGCCACCACCACGACCTCGAGGGAGGCAGCCAACGGATCGCTGGCGATCCGGTCCAGGGTGGCCGGGAGCACGGTCGACTCATTGTGTGCGGGAACGATGAAGCTGGCGAGTCTCAAGGGGCCTCCGGGTGGTTCGGTGTGCTCCGCGTGGCATCCGCGGGAACGCCAAAGACAGGATATCGGCGGCGTACTGCGCGGGCCGGTGCAGGGATGGGCAACAAGACTTGCATTCTAGCCTGGCTATTCGGGGACGCCGGCATCGTCGAGCCCACCGCTGTCGACTGCACAGGCAAGAGCAGCGCCCCCGGTGGGGACGCTGCTCTGCTTAGCTCGGGGTCGGCGACGAACCGCTCAGGCGGCCTCTGCGGCCTTGCGTTCGGAGTCGCGGACGAAGGGGTCGCCCTCGACGTCCTGGTCGTCCTTCTTGATCGCGAAGTACCCCCAGACGCCGGCACAGGCCACCACTGCGGCGATCACGAAGAAGGTGTGCTGGAACCCGATCGCGTCGCGGATGGCACCGAACGGGATGGCGAAGATCGTGTTGCCGACCTGGGCCGAGACCTCGAAGCCCACCAGGTACAGGGTGGCGGACAGGGCTGCGTTGAAGTGCAGGGTGAGGTAGCGGAAGATGCCCAGGATGAACAGCGGGACCTCGATGGCGTGGAACATCTTCACGATCGAGACGATGACCGGATCGGTGAACACCGCCGAGCCGAGGATGCGCAGGCACATTACCGAGACGCCCAGCATCAGTGTGGTCCGGACGCCGACCTTCCGCATGATGATCGGCACCAGCATCATGCAGCAGGCCTCGGCGAACACCTGGACGGAGTTCAAGATGCCGTAGGTGTGCAGGCCGATGTCCTCGTTCTCGAACAGGCCGCGGTAGAAGTTCGGGAACATCTGGTTGTCGTAGAGGTTGTAGAACGTCCAGCTGAAGATCACGAAGCCGATCACGACCCAGAGGTTCTTGAGCTTGAGGACGGCGACCATCTCGCGCAGGCCCGGAGTGTGCGGGTGCGCTACGTGACCGGGTGCGAGCGGGACGTGGTCGGTCTTCCAGAAGATCTGGATCAGCAGGCAGACGATGCCGAAGAGCGAGCCGAGGTAGAAGTTGATCTGCGGGTTGATGGTGAAGATGAACCCGGTGCCCGGGGCGGCCACGCCGTAGCCCAGCGAGCCCCAGCCGCGAGCCTGGCCGTACTCGAAGCCGTAGGTGCGGCTCATCCGCTCGGAGAAGGCTTCCAGCAGTCCCACCGCGGCGGTGTAGCCGAACGGCAGGTAGATGGCGCCGGCGGTGACGCCCAGGCCGAAGTTGTTCTTCAACAGCGGTTCGTAGACGAAGATCACGAACGGTGCCAGGCTCGCCATCACCGCCGACGACAAGATGACCAGATGGCGCTTCAGGCCGAGCCGGTCCTGGACCATGCCGTAGAGGAACATCACCGCGATGGTGGTGAACGAGTTCACCGAGTAGACGGTGCCGATCTGGGCGCCGGTAAGCCCCAGGCTCTTGTCGAGCCAGGTCGAGAAGAACGACCACCAGATGCCCCACGAGGCGAAGAAGATGAACAGCGTGGTCGAACTCTGCAGATAGGCGCCGTTCTTGAATAGATGCCCGATTTTCGGCATGACAAAGAACTCCTCTGGTCTTCGAAGTCACCTCGGTCGGCGACCGAGCTCAGGGTGGCTAAATCGGTGTACCTTCAGCGCTGAACCGGTTTAGCAAGCGAAAGCTATCAACGGTGCCGCGGGTCGTCAAGGGCTTCGGTCGTGCCCGACTGAGCCCGGTTGTGCCCGATTGGGTCTGTCGCCGGACGGGTGCGGGTGGGGCGCCTCCCCGATCGACTGAAGTTGATGGATGCATGCAGACGGTATATAACCGAGGCATGAATACGCCGTCCGTCGCCGACGACCTGCTTCGGGCGGCGGCGGCGCTGTCCCGCTGGGCCAGCAGTCAGGCCGGCCTCGGCGCGCCGTCGGGAGTCTTCCGGCTGCTGGCTCTCGCCGAGGACCTCGGCCCGATCCGGATCGGCGACCTGGCCCAGGCCGACCACACCAGCCAGCCCGCGGTGACCCGCCAGGCGGCGCGGCTGTGCGAACTGGGCTGGGTGGAGCGCACTGTCGACCCGCAGGACGCCCGCGCCACCCTGGTGGCGGTCACCGACGCCGGGCGCGAGGCCCTGGCCGAGGCGCGCCGGGCTCGTGGGGAAGCGCTCGCGGGGCTGCTGGCGGAGGCCGGCCTGCCCGACGAACGGGTCAGGGGCGCCGTCGAATTGCTCGATCAACTGTTGCAGGCCACCCGCGGGGTGACCGGAAAGGAATGACGCCGATGCTGCGTCAGTCGCGGACCGTATGGTCCGTCGCATTCGCCTGTGTGATCTCGTTCATGGGGATCGGCCTGGTCGACCCCATCCTGAAGCCGATCGCGGACGAGCTCGGCGCGGGACCCTCCGAGGTCTCGCTACTGTTCACCAGCTACATGGCGGTGATGGGCGTCGCGATGCTCGGCACCGGCTGGGTGAGCAGCCGGATCGGCGCCAAATGGACGCTGCTGCTCGGCCTCGCCCTGATCATCGCGGGCTCCGCGGCGGCCGGCATGCAGGCCGGCGTTGCCGGCATCGTGGCCTTCCGGGCCTTGTGGGGCCTCGGCAACGCGCTGTTCATCGCGACCGCGCTGGCCACCATCGTCCGGGCCGCCACCGGTTCGGTGGGACAGGCGATCATCCTCTACGAGGCCGCGCTCGGCGTCGGCATTGCCGCCGGACCGCTGCTCGGCGGTTGGCTGGGCAGCGTGTCTTGGCGACTGCCGTTCTTCGGGGTCGCCGTGCTGATGGCGATCGCGCTGATCGCGACCTGGGTCAGCCTTCCTGCAGAACGGCCGTCCGGGCAGGCGACCTCGCTGGCGGCGCCCCTGCTGGCGCTGCGCGACCGCGGCCTGCTGACCGTCGGCGTTACCGCGCTGCTGTACAACTTCGGCTTCTTCACCCTGCTCGCCTTCACCCCGTTCCCGCTGGCGATGGGTGCGCTGGAGATCGGTCTGATCTTCTTCGGCTGGGGCATTCTGCTCGCCGTCGCGTCGGTCTTCCTGGCGCCCTGGGTGCAGCGCCGGATCGGTACCTTCGGCGGCATCGTCGGGGCACTCACCGGCTTCGCCCTGGTGCTGGCCACGATGGCGCTGTTCGCCGAGAACAAGGCGGTGCTGGCCATCGGAGTCGTGCTCGCCGGCGCCTTCCTGGGGGTCAACAACACCCTGATCACCGAAGCCGTGATGAAGGTCTCCGACGCCGAGCGCAGCACCGCCTCGGCCGCCTACAGCTTCGTCCGGTTCACCGGCGGGGCGGTGGCGCCGTGGCTGGCCGGGGTGATCGGCGAATACTCGATCCACCTGCCGTTCTGGGTCGGTGCCGTCGCTGTGGTCGCCGCGATCGGCGTCCTGACCCTGGCACGGGACCGGATCCGCAGTATCGACGAACAGCCGGCGCACGGCGCCGAACCGGTGAACTCGGTGACCGAGGCCGAGGCGGTGACCCTCGGCGACGCCTGACCGGCGTCCGGCACTGACCGGCGTCCGGCACTGACCGGCGTCCGCTCGTGGTGCTTCGGCCATCGGGATGTCCATTAGGCTGACGCCTGGAATGCGTCGGGACGTGCCGTGCTGCGAGTCACCGGTCCGGCAGCCCACGCGACTCGCGACCTCAGGGAGAATTCGTGTCCAACGCAGACCGTGTGGGCGTGGCCGCTGTCGTCATCATGGCGGCCGGCGCGGGCACTCGGATGAAGTCCGCCACCGCGAAGGTGCTACACCCGCTGGCCGGACGATCGATGCTCAGCTACGCCGTGGAAGCCGCGAGCGCGCTCGAGCCGGAGAACCTGGTGGTGGTGATCGGACACCAACGCGACCAGGTCCAGGCCCATCTGGAGGAGATCGCGCCGCAGGTCGTCACCGCCGTCCAGGAGCAGCCTCGGGGAACCGGGGACGCCGTCCGCTCCGGGCTGTCGGTGCTCGGCGATCTGACCGGCGAAGTGGTGGTGACCAGCGGCGACGTCCCGTTGCTGACCGGCGAGACGCTGCACGAGTTGCTCGCCGCCCACCGTGACGGGGGCAACGCCGTGACCGTGCTGACCACCATCGTCCCCGATCCGACCGGCTACGGCCGGATCGTCCGTGAGGGCGGCGAGGTGGCCCGGATCGTCGAGCAACGCGACGCCAGCGACGACGAGCGGCAGATCACCGAGATCAACGCCGGCATCTACGTCTTCGACGCCGCGATGCTGCGCGCCGGCATCGCCGCCCTGGGCACCGACAACGCCCAGGGCGAGCTGTATCTGACCGACGTGATCGCCTTCGCCCGCAACCAGGGCGGCCGGGTGGGCGGGACGGTGCTGGCCGATTCGCTGCAGGCCGAGGGGGTCAACGACCGCATTCAGCTGGCCACGCTGAGCGCTGAACTGAACCGCCGCATCCTGCGCAGCTGGATGGCCGCCGGTGTCACCGTTCTCGACCCGGCCACCACCTGGGTGCACGACACGGTCGACCTGGCCGCCGACGTCACGCTGCTGCCCGGCACCTCGCTGGAGGGCGCGACATCGGTGGCGACCGGGGCGGTGATCGGCCCGGACACCACCCTGGTCGACGTCGAGGTCGGCGAGGGCGCCCACATCGTCCGCACCCACGGCACCCTGGCGGTGATCGGGGCTGGAGCCGAGGTCGGCCCGTTCTCCTACCTGCGGCCGGGAACCCAGCTCGGCGCGAAGGGCAAGATCGGCGCCTTCGTGGAGACCAAGAACGCACAGATCGGTGACGGCGCCAAGGTGCCGCACCTGAGCTACTGCGGCGACGCCACCGTCGGCGAGGGCGCCAACATCGGCGCCGGCACGATCTTCGCCAACTACGACGGCGTCCACAAATCGCACACCACGGTCGGCAAGGGCTCCTTCGTGGGCAGCGACTCGGTGCTGGTCGCCCCGGTCGAGATCGCCGACGGCGCCTACGTGGCCGCCGGTTCGACGATCACCTCGGCGGTCGGTCCCGGCGAGCTGGCGGTGGCGCGAGGGCAACAACGCAGCATCCGAGGCTGGGTGGTGCGCAAGCGTCCGGGAACCCGGACGGCCGCGGCCGCCGAGGCCGCGTTGCGCGCCGCGCAGGAGGACGCCCAGTGAGTGGGATCAAGCGGCCCACCGAGAAGCACCTGATGCTGTGCACCGGCCGGGCCTATCCGGAGCTGGCCGAAGAGGTCGCCGAGCTGCTCGGCGTCGAGTTGGTGCCCACCCGGCAGGTGACCTACGCCAACTCGGAGATCTACGTGCGCTTCGAAGAGTCGGTGCGCGGCGCGGACGCCTTCGTCATCCAGAGCCACCCGGCACCGGTCAACGAATGGCTGATGGAACAGCTGATCATGATCGACGCCCTTAAGCGGGCCTCGGCCAAGCGGATCACCGTGGTGTCGCCGTTCTACCCCTATGGACGGCAGGACAAGAAGCACGCCGGACGCGAGCCGATCTCGGCCCGGTTGATCGCCGATCTATACAAGACGGCCGGCGCCAACCGGCTGATGAGCGTCGATCTGCACGCCTCGCAGATTCAGGGCTTCTTCGACGGGCCGGTCGACCACCTGTTCAGCATTCCGGTGCTGGCCGACTACGTGGCCGCGAACTACCCGCTGGACAACATGACGGTGGTCTCCCCGGACGCCGGACGGGTCAAGCTGGCCGACAACTGGTCCGACCGGCTGGGTCTGCCGCTGGCCATCATCCACAAGCGGCGCGACCCGAACAAGGCCAATGAGGTGGCGGTCGGCGAGGTGGTCGGCGACGTCCGCGGCCGGGTCTGTCTGCTGGTGGACGACATGATCGACACCGCCGGCACCATCTGTCAGGCCGCGGCGGCGCTGCGCGATCACGGTGCCGCCCAGGTGATCGCGGCGGCCACCCACCCGATCCTGTCCGGGCCGGCCGCGCAGCGGCTCAACGCGTCCGCCTTCGAAGAGGTCATCGTCACCAACACGTTGCCGATCCGCGACGATCTGCACATTCCGAAGCTGACCGTGCTCTCCATCGCCCCGCTGCTGGCCAAGGCCATCCAGGAGGTCTTTGTGGACGGCTCGGTGACCTCGCTGTTCGACGGCGTCGAGTAGGACGCGGCAGGTTCCGGGTCAGTCGAGCTGCCGCACGGATTCCCGGACCCGCAGCGGCATCGGAACGAGTTGATGGCCGGGCTCGCCGCCGGATAGCAGCATCGTCATCGCCCGGCGTCCCATCTCTTCGTAGGGGATGGCGGCGGTGGTCAACCCCGGCCGTAGGTAGCCGGCCACGTCCTCGTCGTCGAAGGAGACCACCGACAGATCGTCGGGAATGCGAATGCCGGCCTCGGCCAGAGCCTGGTAGGCGCCGAAGGTCAGCCGGTCGTTGAGGCAGATCAGGCCGGTCGGCCGGACGTCGCTGGCCAGCAGTTCGCGCATCGCCTGGTAGCCGGTGGCCGGCTCCCAGCGCAGGCTCGGATAGACCCAGCTCGGGCCGACGTCGAACGCGTCGAACGCGGCGAAGACCCCGTCGTAGCGGGCGGTGATGGTGACCGACGTCTGCGGGTCGGCGGCGGCCTCCCGGTCGACCCCGATCACCGCGATATCGCGGTGCCCGGCCTCCAGCAGCGTCCGCGCCACCTGTCGTCCCGCGTCGAACTCGGCCGGAAGCACGCTCGGGTGGCCGTTCGGGCTGGTGGCGTTGATCAGGGCGACCGGCATGTCGGTGGGCAGCCGGGGGACGTCGAGCTCGCGGGCGCTCATCCGGCCGAACAGCAGCGCGTCGGGTTGCCGGTCGAGAATGGTGCGGATGGCGTCGTCGACCCGGCGCGGATTGCTTCCGGTCTCGGCGATCAGGACGGTGCGACCGTAGTCTTCGGCGACGTCCAGCAGGCCGCGAATCATCGCCGAGGCGTACCGGGTGACGGTGACGTCGTCGGACACGAAGGCCACCATGTGGGTTTTCCCGTTGCGCAGGCTGCGGGCCGCCGGATTCGGCCGGTATTCGAGCTGCTCTGCCGCGGCGCGGATCCGTCCGGCGGCCTGGGCCGAGAGCCGGCTCCCCGGACGGTTGTTCAGCACCAGGCTGGCGGCCGTCTGGGACACCCCAGCCAGGGCGGCCACGTCGGCCAACGTCACGCGCCTCGTCACAGCAGGTATGCCTCCTCGAATCCCGTCCCTCAGTCTTCCATGCCCGTTCCGGGATTGGGCGGTTCGCTGCCGGCCACAGCCGTCCGGACGCTTGTCCGGGCCGGTCGGGCGATGGTAGATTCGAATAGCTAAATGCGTTTAGCACCGTTCGAGCCGGGTTCGGTTCGATTTCCCCTTTTAGGAAGCGCTGATCGTCATGTTCGTTCTTCCCGAGGCCTGGGTCTGGGACTTCTGGATCGTGGACGACGGGGTCCGGTATCACCTGTTCTTCCTCTACGCCTCACGTGCGTTGAAGGATCCCGAGGCACGGCACTACCGCGCGTCGGTGGGCCATGCGCTCTCCGATGACCTGACCGATTGGACGCGGGTGACGGACGCCCTGGTCCGCTCGGACCCGCCGGCCGCGGACGACCTGGCCACCTGGACCGGCTCGGTGGCCAAGGGTCCGGACGGGCAGTGGTACATGTTCTACACCTCGGCGACCGCGGCCCCCGACGGGTCGAACGTGCAGACCATCTCGTACGCCACCTCGTCCGACCTGTACGACTGGACGAAGGCGCCCGGACCCGTGCTCAGGGCCGATCCGCGCTGGTATGAACGGCTCTCCGACGGCCTGTGGAGCGACGAGGCGTTTCGCGACCCGTACCTGCTCCGCGACCCGGACGGCGATGGCTGGCACCTGCTGATCACGGCGCGGGCCAACCATGGCCCGGCCGACGAGCGCGGCGTGGTGGGGCATGCCACCTCGCCGGACCTGCGCACCTGGACGCCGCAGCCGCCGCTGTCCGAGCCCGGCCAGGGTTTCGGCCAGCTCGAAGTGCCCGTCCCGGTGGTGATCGAGGGACGCAACTACCTGCTGTTCAACTGCCTCGACACGCATGTGTCGGACGCCCGGCGGGCGACCGGCACGCCGGGCGGAGTCTGGCTGGCGCCGTCCGCCGGACCGCTCGGTCCCTACGACATCGCCGGCGCCCAGTTGCTCGCCGACCGGCGCCACTACGTCGGACGCATCCTCGCCGACCGGTCCGGGCAGCAGATGTTCCTGGCCTTCCGCCACGACGGGCCGGACGGCGACTTCCTGAGCGGAATCATCGACCCGATCCCGGTCGGCGTCCGGGACGGCCGCGTGGTCCTGTTGGACGACGCGAACTGAGTCCGTCGTCCGTGACCGATTTCGTGCCGCTAGGTCCACCGCGGTAGGATCGCCAGGTTGCCTCGGCGAGGGGCCCAGGGCCCGTGATCGACAAGGTGTGCGCGATGTGCGCGCCCTCCCTCGTCCGAGTTTTTCGAGTTGCAGACGAGGTAAAGAGGAGTGGCCATCCATGGCTGAAGTCAAGATTCCCGCGATCGCCCGGACCGAATTCGGTAAGGGTGCCGCCCGCCGTGCGCGCCGCGCCGGCCAGGTCCCGGCCGTGCTCTACGGCCACGGCGCCGATCCGGTGCACGTGTCGCTGCCGGGCCACGAGACCCTGCTGGCCCTGCGCGTCGCGAACGCGCTGCTGGCGATCAGCATCGACGGTGCCGCCCCGCAGCTGGCACTGCCGAAGCAGGTGCAGCGCAACCCGGTCAAGGGCAGCATCGAGCATGTCGACCTGCTGATCGTGAAGCGGGGCGAGAAGGTGTCCGTCGAGGTGCCGCTGGTGGTGCTCGGCGCCGACGACCGTCCCGACCGCATCGTGGTGATGGATCAGCAGACGATCACCCTGGAAGCCGAGGCCACTCACATTCCGGCCGCCGTCGAGATCGACGTGACCAGCCTGGAGATCGGCGACTCGATCGCCGCCAAGGACCTGAACCTGCCCGAGGGCGCGGTGTTCCCCGGTGAGCCCGACGACCTGATCCTGAGCATCGCCGCCGCCAAGACCCAGGCGCAGATCGATGCCGAGCTGGACGCGTCCGTGGCCGAGGCCGGCGACGGCGAGTCCGCACCGGCGGAAGCTGCCGCCGACGGCGAGTAACACCCGCGCATGGCTGTATGGCTGCTGGTCGGGCTCGGAAATCCGGGCCCGACCTACGCGTCTCACCGGCACAACGTCGGCTTCATGGTCGCCGACGAACTCGCTCGGCGCGCCGCTGCCGGTTTCACCGCGCCGCGCGGCATGCGCGGCGAGATCTGCGAGACCCGGATGACCGCCGCCGGCATCGGCGGCATCGGCGCGGACGCCCAGCGCGTGGTGCTGCTGAAGCCGCGCACCTACATGAACGACTCCGGCGCCGCCGTCGCCAAGGCGTGCGCCTACTACGGGGTGAAGCCGGCCCAGGTGATCGCCGTCCACGACGAACTCGATCTCGATTTCGGACGCCTCCGGCTCAAGCTCGGCGGCGGCGACAACGGTCACAACGGGCTGAAGTCGATCCGCTCCTCGCTCGGCACCGGCGACTTCCTCCGGGTCCGGATCGGCATCGGACGTCCGCCCGGCCGTCAGGCTCCCGCCGACTTCGTGCTGTCGCCGTTCCCTGCCTCAGTGCGGGAAGAACTCGCTCTCGAGATCGACCGAGCCGCGGACGCGGTCGAGGCGCTCATCAACAGTGGCCTGGAAGCGGCACAGAACTCCTTCAACAGCTGACCCTCCAGGCAGGTGCTGATCGACGCGCACCGAACCACCGTTGGTTGAGCCTGTCGAAACCCCTAATCAGCGCAGTGATGGGCAGGGTCTCGACAAGCTCGACCGACGCGCTCAGGGCTGTGCCAGGATCCGGATCGGATTGCCGTTGTTGTCCAAGTGGGCCACCCCTGGTGTGTGGTCGTGGCGATGCCGACGGCGTCGAACGCGACGTCGATCATCCGTCCGCCCGTCGCGGCGGTGATCTTGGCCGTCAGCTCCGGATCGTCGGCTCGGAACGCATAGTCTGTGCCGACGCGCAGCGCCCGCTCCAGGGCTGCGTCCAGGACGTCCGCGGCGATCACGGGCCAGCTTCGATAGTTGCACCAG
The DNA here is from genome assembly GCF_047606665.1 of Micropruina sp. Taxonomy (GTDB): domain Bacteria; phylum Actinomycetota; class Actinomycetes; order Propionibacteriales; family Propionibacteriaceae; genus Micropruina. The sequence goes on from NZ_JASGEF010000037.1 coordinate 43,944, forward strand.
ATGCGTGCCGACGCCGCCCACGTCCCAGACTCCCACTGGGTTGCCCAGGTGGACCTGAGCGGTGCGCATCACTGCGCCGAGCGAAGTGGAGACCGCATCAGCCGAGATTGCCGCCTGATCCAGCGGTACCACGTCGGGCACACCCGCGTGGTGCCGAGAGCGTTCGACAGCACATACTCCGCCCAGTCGCCGTCGTAGGCGAACGCCATCAGCTGCACGTTGAGGCAGTACGCCAGGTTGCCGCGCAGGCAGTTGCGGCAGCTCATGCAGGCACGACCGGACGCGGGCTGGTTGAGCGTGTCGAAACCCCCGCAAGCGCACCCACGTCAGGTCTCCACAAGCTCGACCAGCGAACCGCCGCACTTCTTCGAGGGCGGAGGCGCTGCCGCAGGGGTATTAAGGTTGCCCGGTGACTTTGTCGGGACTGGTTGAACTCGTCGCCTCCGACCCCACCATCGCTCCGGCCGTCGCGGACGCCCGGCTCGGACGTCCGCGGGCCCTCGATCTGACCGCGCCCGAGGCGCTGCGGCCGGTGCTGGTGGCCGCGCTGGCGACCGGGTCGGGACGCTCCACGCTGTTGATCACCTCTACCTACCGCGAGGCGGAGGCCGCGACTGCGTCGCTGCAGTCGCTGCTCGGCGAGGACGAGGTCGCCTACTACCCGGCCTGGGAGACGTTGCCGCACGAGCGGCTGAGTCCGCGCTCCGACACCGTCGGACGCCGGCTCGAGGTGCTGCGCCGGCTGGCCGGCAACGACGAGCGTCCGGCTCCCCGGGTGATCGTCGCCCCGGTCCGTTCGGTGCTGCAGCCGCAGGTGCGCGGGCTGGGGGAGTTGCTTCCAGTCGCGCTGCGGGCCGGTGATTCGCATGACCTCGGCGAGGTGGCGCGAGCCCTGGTCAATGCTGCCTACGTCCGGGTCGACCTGGTCGAGCGGCGCGGCGAGTTCGCCGTCCGCGGCGGCATCCTGGACGTCTTCCCGCCCACCGAGGAGCACCCGATCCGGGTCGACTTCTTCGGCGACGAGGTGGACGAGATCCGCACCTTCGCGGTCGCCGATCAGCGCTCCTTCGGCGAGCCGCTGGCCGAGGTGGTCGCCTCCCCCTGCCGCGAACTGCTGATCACCGACACCGTGAAGGCCCGCGCCGCCGAACTGGCCGAACAGACCAGCAGCATCGAGGGCAACCTGTCCGAGCTGCTGGAGCGGATCGCCCAGGGGCACGCCGTCGACGGCATGGAAGCGCTCTCGCCGGCCCTGGTCGACGGCCTGGAACTGCTCATCGACGTGCTGCCCGCCGACACCGTGGTGCTGGTGGCCGATCCCGACCGGGTCCGGGCCCGCTCCCGGGAACTGGTCACCACCAGCCAGGAGTTCCTGCAGGCGACCTGGGCGGCCGCGGCGTCCGGGGGAAAGGCGCCGATCGACCTAGCCGCCGGCGCCTACCGGGAGCTGGCCGACGTCCGGACCCGGGCGCTGGACCGCGGCCAGCTGTGGTGGTCGCTGTCGCCCTGGGCGGCCGCTCCCGACCCGGTGGCCGCACCGCCGGCCGACGACTGGGACGAGCCGATCGACCTGGGTATCGGCGAGGCCGACCTGGCCGGGGTCGAGTCCCGCACCGTCGAGGCCCGCGAGGGTGAGGTGTTCCGCGGCGACGCCGAGGCCGGACTGGCCGCCGTCCGGGCTCGGGTGAGCGCCGGCGACCGGGTGCTGCTGGTCGCCGACAGCCCCGGCCTGGCGACTCGGATGGGCGAGGTGCTCACCGAGGGCGGGGTCGCCGCCAAGGGCGCCATCGACCTGACGACCCCGCCGGAACCCGGCCTGGCCACCGTCGTGGTCGCCGAACTGCGGCACGGCTTCACCCTGCCCGGCGTCGGTCTGGCCGTGTTCACCGCCGCCGACCTGGCCGGTCAGCGCGACGTCGACAAATCGGCCCGCCGGATGCCGGCGCGGCGCAAGAACACCATCGACCCGCTGGAACTGACCGCCGGGGACCCGGTGGTACACGAGACCCACGGCGTCGGACGCTACGTCGAGATGGTGCAGCGCACCGTGCAGGGTGCCACCCGCGAGTACCTGGTGCTGGAGTATGCGCCGTCCAAGCGCGGGCAGCCCGGTGACCGGCTGTTCGTGCCGATGGACCAGCTGCACCTGGTCACCCGCTACGTGGGCGGCGAGAACCCCAGCCTGGACAAGATGGGGGGAGCCGACTGGTCGCGCCGCAAGTCCCGGGCCCGCAAGGCGGTCCGTGAGATCGCCGCCGAACTGATCAAGCTGTACGCGGCGCGACAGGCGTCCAAGGGACACGCGTTCGGACCCGACACGGTCTGGCAGCGCGAACTCGAGGACGCGTTCAGCTACGTCGAGACCCCCGACCAGCTGGCGGCGATCACCGAGGTCAAGGCCGATATGGAGCAGGTCATCCCGATGGACCGGCTGATCTGCGGCGACGTCGGCTACGGCAAGACCGAGATCGCCGTCCGGGCCGCGTTCAAGGCGGTGATGGACGGCAAGCAGGTCGCCGTGCTGGTGCCCACCACGCTGCTCGTGCAACAGCATCACGCTACCTTCGCCGACCGCTACGCCGGTTTCCCGGTGACCGTGGCGGCGCTCAGCCGGTTCTCCACCGACGCCGAGCGCACGAAGGTGATCGCCGGGCTCGCCGACGGCACCGTCGACGTCGTGGTCGGGACACACGGACTGTTCGCCAGCAGCGTCCAGTTCAAAGATCTCGGCCTGGTCATCGTCGACGAGGAGCAGCGCTTCGGCGTCGAGCACAAGGAGGCGCTGAAGAAGCTGCGGCTGAACGTCGACGTGCTGTCGATGAGCGCCACCCCGATCCCGCGGACGCTGGAGATGGCGATCACCGGCATCCGCGAGATGAGCGTGATCGCGACCCCGCCCGAGGAACGGCATCCGGTGCTCACCTTCGCCGGACCGTGGGACGCCGCCCAGGTGCGGGCCGCGATCCGCCGCGAACTGGCCCGCGAAGGCCAGGTGTTCTACATCCACAACCGGGTCAACTCGATCGAGAAGACCGCCAAGCGGATCGCCGAGGCGGTGCCCGAGGCGCGTGTCGCGGTGGCCCACGGGCAGATGAACGAGCACGCCCTGGAACAGGTGATGGTCGACTTCTGGGAGCGCCGCGCCGACGTCCTGGTCTGCACCACGATCGTCGAGGCCGGGCTGGACATCTCCACCGCCAACACCCTGCTGATCGAACGCGCCGACCTGCTCGGCCTCTCTCAGTTGCACCAGTTGCGCGGACGGGTCGGACGCAGTCGCGAGCGCGGCTACGCCTACTTCCTGTACCCGCCGGACAAGCCGCTCACCGAGACCGCGCACGACCGGCTGGCCACCATGGCCGCCCACACCGATCTGGGTGCAGGCATGGCGATCGCGATGAAGGACCTGGAGATCCGCGGTGCCGGCAACCTGCTCGGCGGCGAGCAGTCCGGGCACATCGCCGAGGTCGGTTTCGATCTGTACATCAGGCTGGTCGGCGAGGCGGTCGCCGACTTCCGCGGCGAACAGGCCGAGCCCGAGCCGGAGATGAAGATCGAGCTGCCGGTCGAGGCGCACCTGCCGGTCGACTACGTCGAATCCGAGCGGCTGCGGCTGGAGATGTACAAGCGGCTGGCGCTGGTCAAGGACGAGGCCGGCATCGCCGAGGTGCGCGACGAACTGGTCGACCGCTACGGCCCAGTGCCGGAATCGGCGGAGGCGCTGCTGGCCGTCGCCAGATTCCGGCTGCTGGCCAAGTCCAAGGGCATCACCGAGATCATCATGGCCGGCACCTTCGTCCGGTTCTCTCCGGCCGACCTTCCGGAATCGAAGCAGTTGCGGCTGAACCGGCTCTATCCCGGTTCGCAGATCCGCAAGGCCGCCAGGCACGTGCTGATCCCGCGTCCGATGACCCGCCCGATTGCCGGCCAGCCGATCGTCGACCTGCCTCTGCTGAAATGGGCAACGGCTGTGCTGGAGGACATCTTCTGACCCTCACCGTTGGTCGAGCCTGTCGACCTCGGGGACGGGCGATTCCGCCGGCCCGTTCAGACACCGGGCGAGCGTGTCGAGCTCGGGCTCGTCCGTGGTTGCCGATCTCGCCATCGGTGACTGGCTTCAGCTTCGGTGACGACTTTCGGGTAATGACACGAAAGCAGTCACGGAACCTGACAGCGGTCACCGATGGCGAGATCGGTGTGATCGGACGGACGGTGGCCGGGGTACTAGGATCGCTGGGGAAATCTGGAGGGTAAATGAAGAGCGTGCGTTGGGTGCTGGCTGCGATCGTGGCTGGTCTGCTGGTGCTGTCGGGCTGTTCGAATCCGGGGGCCAACGTGGCCGCCACGGTGAACGGGGTGGCGATCCCGGTGGATCGGGTCGAAGGACCGGCGCAGGTGATCGGCGCCGGCGGGCAAGTGGCCGAGGTGAACGCGAGGGTGCTGTCTTACGCGATTCTTGGCGAGATCGCCCGCGGGCTGGCCTCCGAGCAGGGCATTCAACTCACTGGTGAGCCGCGGACGGCGCTGCTCGCGCAGGACCAGGACTTGGCCTCGTTGGGCGACAATCCGCAGGCCTCCAGCCTGGTGGACGACTTCGTCGACCTGAACCTGGTGGTCGGCCGGGTCGGCCAGGCTGCCGTCCTGGCAAGGGTGGCTGCGACATCGGTGCAGGTGAACCCGCGGTACGGCTCGTGGTCGGCCGAGTCGGCAGGCGTCGTCCAGTCCGGCGGGCAGCTGTCTCTGCCCTGGACGAAGCCGAGCGCTCCCGCCTGAGCCGATGCCGCACCCACACCTGGATCGCCTCATCGAGGTGATGCACACCCTGCGCCGGCAATGCCCGTGGGACGCCGAGCAGACCCACGAGTCCCTCGTCCCTTACCTCGTCGAAGAGACCCTCGAGGTGGTCGAGGCAGTCGAGGCCGGCACCGACGGCGCCCTGGTCGAGGAACTCGGCGATCTGCTGCTGCAGGTCGCCTTCCATGCCGAGATCGCAGCACAGCAGGGACGTTTTGACATCGAGGACGTCGCCCGCGGAATCGCCGACAAGCTGGTGGCCCGGCATCCGCACGTGTTCGGGTCCGAGCCGGTGCCGGACGACATGCTGGCCACCTGGGAGCAGCGCAAGCGCGCCGAGAAGAGACGGACGTCGGCGCTGGACGGCATCCCGGATCGGATGTCCGCGCTGACCCGCGCCGCGAAGGTGATTGCCCGCAGCGAGCGGCACGGCGTCGCCGTCCAGCTGGAGACCGATGGCGACGATCTCGGCGACCGGATCCTCGCCCTGGCCGCGGAGGCTCATGCCCGCGGAGTGGACGCCGAACAGGCCGTCAGGGCGGCCGTCCGCCGTCTCGAACAACGCATCGTGGCCGCCGAGCTGGCGGACTGACCGATCGATCTCGCGATCGGCGACATTGCCGCGTGAGATCGGCGTTCGTTCCTCGTTTCCCCAGGTCCGCTCGGCAGCGTTGACCGCTAGGGTGAGAAACGACGTTTCCACCACCCGAAAGGCACTGCATCGTGGCAAGCATCGAATTCGTCGACGCCCGCGAAATCCTCGATTCTCGCGGCAACCCCACCATCGAGGTCGAGGTCGAGCTCGACGACGGCTCGCAAGGACGCGCGGCCGTACCGTCCGGCGCCTCCACCGGCGCCTTCGAGGCCGCCGAACTGCGCGACGGCGACAAGAGCCGTTATGGCGGCAAGGGTGTGCTGAAGGCCGTCGAGAACGTTCAGCAGCAGCTCTCCGCCGAGATCGCCAACGTCTTCGACGCGACCCACCAGCGCGCCATCGACCAGGCCATGATCGAGCTTGACGGCACGCCCAACAAGAGCAAGCTGGGCGCCAACGCCATTCTGGGCGTCTCGCTGGCCGTGGCGCATGCCGCCGCCGAGTCGGCCGGACTGCCGCTCTACAAGTACCTGGGTGGCCCGACCGCCAACCTGCTGCCGGTGCCGATGATGAACATCCTCAACGGTGGGTCGCACGCCGACTCCAACGTCGACATCCAGGAGTTCATGATCGCCCCGATCGGCGCGGAGACCTTCGCCGAGGCGCTCGAGATGGGCGCCGGCGTCTACCACGCCCTGAAGGCCGTGCTGAAGGGCCGCGGACTGGCCACCGGCCTCGGCGACGAGGGCGGCTTCGCCCCGAACCTGGAGAGCAACCGGGCGGCGCTCGACCTGATCGTCGAGGCCATCGGCAACGCCGGCTTCACCCCCGGCAAGGACGTGGCGCTCGCGCTGGACGTGGCGGCGTCCGAGTTCTTCAACGAGGACGGCACGTACGCCTTCGAGGGCCAGTCGAAGACCGCGGAGGAAATGGTCGCCTACTACGCCGACCTGGTCGCCAACTACCCGCTGGTCTCCATCGAGGATCCGCTGAACGAAGAGGACTGGGACGGCTGGAAGAAGATGACCGACGAGCTCGGCGACAAGGTGCAGCTGGTCGGCGACGACCTGTTCGTCACCAATGTCGAGCGGCTCCAGCGGGGCATCGACTCCGGCACCGCCAACGCGCTGCTGGTGAAGGTGAACCAGATCGGTTCGCTGACCGAGACCATCGACGCCGTCACCATGGCCCATCACGCCAAGTACTCCACGATGATGAGCCACCGTTCCGGCGAGACCGAGGACACCACGATCGCCGATCTCGCCGTCGCCCTGGGCTGTGGCCAGATCAAGTCGGGTGCCCCGGCGCGCACCGAGCGGGTCGCCAAGTACAACCAGCTGCTCCGCATCGAGCAGGACCTGGAAGACGCGGCACGCTACGCCGGTGCCGCCGCCTTCCCGAGGTTCAGCGCCAACTGACCGTACGATTGACCTGATGAAAGATCAGGTCTGATGGCTCGCGAGAGGCGGCCAGCACGTACATCGCCAGCCGGCCCGGGTCGTTCCACACGCACACGGGCCGGCTCGCGCGCGTCCGGAGCGCGTTCGGACGCCGCCCCGTCGTCCGCGGCGTCCGCGACCGACGCCGGTCAGCAGAAGGCGGCGCGCCGGCTGCCGAACCGGATCGGTCTGACTCGACGTGCGCTGGCCGTACTCAGCGTCCTGGTGGTGCTGGCGTTGTCGTACGCCAACTCGCTGCGCATCTACATCGATCAGCAGGGCGACCTGGCCGAGGCCAATAAGCAGATCCAGGAGCGCACCCAGCGGATCGGGCAACTGGAAGACGAGTTGCAGCGCTGGAATGATCCGGCGTTCGTCAAGGCGCAGGCGCGTGAGCGGCTCGGCTGGCTGCTGCCCGGCGAGACCGGCTACCGGGTGATCGGCCCGGACGGCAAACCGCTCGGCACCGGCGTCGTCCTCGACTCCAGCAACGAACTGCCGCCCGGCGAGCATCCGGCGATGTGGTTCGACCGGCTCTGGGGTTCGGTCGAGACCGCCGACAACCCCACCCGTCGCGTCGGCCGCTGACCCGACAGCGCCCTGCCTCATCCCGGCCCACGCCCGTCAATACCCCGTCATCACAACCCCGTCATCCCGGCGGACGCCGGGATGACGATACCCAGGACGACCGTCCCCTCGTGGTACGCCGGGGACGGTTCTTTTCGTACCGCTCGTCGCGCATGGCGGTATGCCGGCCGCGGGCGGCGCTTCGACAGCCCCACCGGCCAGCAGGCAGAATGACAGCCATGCCCGCGTCCCTGATCGATCCTGCCGACCTGGCGACGATCGAGGAGCAGCTGGGACGCCTGCCCCGAGGCCTGATCAGGGTTGCCTGGCGATGCGCGGACGGCCACCCCGGCGTGGTGGTCACCACACCGCGGCTGCCCGACGGGACCCCGTTCCCGACCACCTATTACCTCACCTGTCCGAAGGCGGTCGCCGGCTGCTCGACGCTGGAGGCACAAGGTGTGATGGCCGAGATGACCCGACGGTTGAGCTGGGACGCCGAGCTGGCCGCACGTTACGCCGCCGCCCACGAGGCCTACCTGGCCGATCGGCGGACGCTGGGCGAGGTGGCCGAGATCGACGGGGTCAGCGCCGGTGGCATGCCGACCCGGGTGAAGTGCCTGCACGTTCTGGTCGCTCACGCACTCGCCGCCGGGCCAGGGGTGAACCCGCTCGGCGACGAGGCGGTGGAGTTGTTGCGAGAATTTCCGTTCGGCGAATGTCTGGGGGCGCGATGAAGGTAGCGGCGATCGATTGTGGGACGAACTCGGTGCGCCTGCTGGTGGCCGAGGCGGGCCCGGACGGCGGGCTGGTCGACCTGGAACGGCGGCTGATCCTGACCCGGCTCGGGCAGGGGGTGGACGCCACCGGCCGGTTCCACCCGGACGCCTTGGCGCGCACCCTGGACGCCTTCGCCGAATACGCCGGGGTGATCCGCGCGTTGGGTGCTGAGCGGGTGCGGCTGGTGGCCACCTCCGCGGCGCGGGACGCGTCCAACCGCGACGAGTTCTTCGCCGGGGCCCGCGAGCTGCTGGGCATCGACGCCGAGATCATCAGCGGCGACGAGGAGGCGGCGTTGTCGTTCCGCGGCGCGCTCACGGCGCTGCCCGACGTGGCGACGCCGGCGCTCGTGATGGACATCGGCGGTGGCTCCACCGAACTGGTCCTGGGCAGCGGCGGTGCCACCCCGCGCATTGATCACGGAGTCTCCCTCGACATCGGCAGCGTCCGGGTGCGGGAGCGGTTCCTGGCCGGCGACCCGCCCAGCGCCGACCAGATCGCCGAGGCGTCCGCCTACATCGATTCGCTGCTCGACGGCTCTGGTGTGCCGTTCGCCGATGTCGTCACCTGGATCGGGGTCGGCGGCACCGCCACCTCGCTCTCCGCTGTGAACCAGCGGCTGCCCGAATACGACCGGACGAAGGTGCATGCCTCGACCATCACCCGCGACGATCTCGCCGCGCTGACCCAGCGACTGCTGGCCGCGAGCGTCGCGGAGGTGCGCGAGCTGCCGTCCATGCATCCCAAGCGGGCTGACGTGATCTGCGCCGGGGCACTGATCGCCGATCGGGTCGGACGCCGCGTCAGCGTCGACCTCACCGTCAGCGAGTCCGACATCCTGGACGGCATCGCCCTCGGCCTGCTGCAGGCCTGACCGGCGATTGCCCGCTCGTTCTGGTCGGGCTGGGGCATCGTGGCGTTAGGATCAGGGCCGTGCCCCCGTAGCCCAATCGGCAGAGGCAGGCGGCTTAAACCCGCCCCAGTGCGGGTTCGAACCCCGCCGGGGGCACCCAATGCACCGCACCTGGCAGCATCACGCACCACACGGGAAGCCTGCGTTCGCGCGAGTAGCGGGGCGTAGCCGGTCATCGGGCACCGTCATTGGCTGTCCCCGCGAGCAGCACTGGTGGGCCATTCCATCAATCAAGACGATGCGACCCATAGACGGGCGGCGAGGTCATCGTCGATGGGGCGCTTTCCCGTGAGTCGGAGGTCGATGAGCATGAGCATTTCAGTGCCTACGTCGCTCGGCGGTGGACGAGCCAGACGGCGGTGCCGATGAGGAGGAGCACCGCAAACGGAGCCTCGCAAGGCCTCCTAGCGAGGGCGCGACCGAGCCAACGACAGGAAGCCGCGGACTCCGACCAGCCGGACCAGTGCTGGTGGCGAGAACAGCTCGGCTAGCGGAGCGGCCCCGGAGATCACGGCGAGGAACCGGGTTCCCGCGATCGGATCCATCGCGATTGCTGAGAACAGTCGCTCCTCCGCCGGAGTGGTGCCGCGCAATGCCGCTAGTCCGGCGGTGAAGTCGTAAATCGCCTTAGTCTCACGATCCCGCGCCCGGCCGTACTCGCGACCCGCCCGGCGCTCGTCGCCACCTCCCAGGATCGTCGCCATCGCGGCGGCCACGAGTTCCGCATCGCGAAGCGCGTGCGACATCCCGAGCCCGGTGATCGGGTCCATGACCAGCCCCGCATCGCCGGCGAGCAGCCAGCCGGGGCCTGCGGCCTGTCGGAACGTCGCGCCAGTGTCGTTGGTGCTCCGCACTGAGCCGACCCGCTTTGCCTGGTGCGTGCGCTCGCCGAGCTCCTCGACCCGATCGAGAGTCTCAAGCAGGGCGGCCTCTGGGTTTCGCCGTACAGTCTTCCATTCGGCTAGCGGCCGTGCGCAGTAGGTGAGGGTAAGCCCGTCATTGGTCGGCCAGGCCGAGGCAGCCCATCCAGCGCCGGTGTGCACCTCACCATCCTGTGTCGGGAACCCATCCCAATAGGCGTACGACGCCACCGTCGCGGCAGGCCGGGCGCCATACTCGCGGGCGCCGACCAGCCGTGCGACGGTCGATCGCTTCCCGTCGGCCCCGACGACGAGCCGTGCGTGCTCCTCGCTGACCCTTCCGCCGGACCGCCCGACCGCGCGAACACCGACCACACGCTGGCCGTCGCGCAGCAGCTCCTCGACCGCGATGCCTTCGCGGAACTCGGCGCCGGCCTCGCGGGCCGCTTCGACCAGGCAGGCGTCGAGCACGGTTCGCCGCGGGCTGATCATGTAGTCGGCCTCGCCGAACCGGGGAATGGCGGCGTCGATCACCGACCGCCCGGCCTGGAACCGGACCCGCCTGGTGGGCGGCGTTCCGGCGGACAGCACCCGGTTGAGGACGCCGAGTTCGGCCAGCCGACTCACGCCGGCCACCTGCAGCTGGTGGGTTGAGAGCGTGTCGCTGGGGAAGTGGCTTCGATCCAGGATCAGGACCCGCACGCCCTCCCGTGCGAGCCGGAGGGCCAGCGCCGAACCGGCGACTCGACCGCCAACCACGATCACGTCGTACATGGGAGTACCTTTCGACACAACGTTACGATACATTGTATCGTAACGTTGTTTTGATACGCTGTCCAGCATGGGACGACCCCGAGAGCACGACGAGAACACACGGGCGGCGCTCCTCGCGGCAGCCGCCCACCTGGTCGATGAGGAGGGTATCGGCGCGCTGAGCGCCCGGCGGCTGGCTGCAGAGGTCGGCACCACAACCCGTGCGATCTACAGCGTCTTCGACGGGATGGATGGAGTGCTCAGCGAGCTGTTCCGGGCCGGTGCGGAGGACATGGTCGCCAGACATGAGGCCATTCGGGTCCAGCCCGATGGTGCGGACGAGATCCTGCCGCTGGCACTTGCCTATCGCGCGGCGGCGCTGGCCCGCCCGGAGAGCTACGGGCTGATCTATGAGCGCAGCGTGCCGACGTACCGACCGCCTGAAGAGCTGCTTGCGCTGATGTGGCGTTGCATGGCACGGGTCATGGACGCCGTACGCCGAGCGCTTGCGCTGCGCGACCTCGACGTACGCGCCGCGGAGCGGATCACCAAGGGGCTGTGGGCCACCGTGCACGGCCACGCCGCGCTAGAGTTGCGCGGGCTGCTCGGTTCGCCACGGGCCGCCGAGCGAATCTGGCGCGAGAGCATCTTGGCCCGGGTCGCGCAGACCTTTCCCTGATCGGCCACCGACCAGCCGAGATCGACTCCGGCGTGCCCCAAGCTAAGGGCTCGAAGACATCCTCTCGCGCTACGCTGCCATCGCCTCAGCCAGAGCCTTCAGGCTGCATGCGGCCTGGCTGGGCACTACGCCATTGCCGAGTGCGGTGAGTTGCTGCGCGTGTGTGAGCCCAAGCGCCTGTGCGCGAGGCGTCCGAACCTGTGCGCTTGCTTCGAATCAGGGATGAACGGGGGGCGGGAAGCTTCGCGGCGATGGATGCGTTGCCTAGTATGGACCCACATCCACGAGGAGAAAGAAACTCACATGCGTAGCTCCAACCCCGTTCTCTCGAGGCCGGATGCTTTCACCCCGCAGCAGCAGACGAATCCGTACCAGCAGTACGGTCAGCCGCCGCAGGGTCAGTTCGGCTACCAGCAGCCGGGCCAGCCCTACCCCGGCCAGTACTACCCGCAGGATCCCGTTCCGGGTGCCCAGGGGGTCATGACGATCGACGACGTGATCACCAAGTCGGCGATCACCATGGGCACGGTCATCGCGACCGCGGCGCTCACCTTCATGTTCATGCCGGCGAGGTTCCTGTTCCCGGCGCTGATCGTCAGTGCGATCGTCGGCTTCATCACCGTGCTGGTGGTCTCGGCTCGCCGGGTGATCAACCCCGGTGCCGTGCTCGCCTATGCCGCCATCGAGGGTGTCTTCATCGGTGCGGTCAGCAAGGTCTACGAGTACGCGTGGAACGGCATCGTCCCGGCCGCCGTGATGGCGACCCTGGTGACCGCCGCGGCCACGCTCGGGGCCTACAAATTCTTCCGGATCAAGGTCACCAGCAAATTCCGCAAGATGGTGATGATCGGCACCATGGCCTATGCGGGCGTGCTGTTCCTCAACTTCATCCTGTCGATGTTCGGCATGGGCTTCCTGTTCTCCGGCGGCAACCTGATCTTCCTGCTGCTGATCTCCGCGATCGGCGTCGGCCTGGCGGTGTTCAACCTGATCCTCGACTTCGACTACATCGAGCAGGGCATCGCGATGCGCGCCCCGGCGTCCGAATCGTGGCGCGGCGCCTTCGGCCTCACCGTCACGATGGTCTGGCTCTACATCGAGATGCTGCGACTGCTGTCGTACTTCCGTTCCAACTGATCCTCGGACGCCACAACGCCGCCGGTACGTCCGGCGGCGTTGTGGCGTCTCTGTGCCCGTCCGGCCTCGCGGGCGTCCGGCTCAGCCGGCGCTGCGCCGGCGGTAGCCGAATCGCGCCGAGAGCGTCGACAGGTGCCGTTCCAGCAGGGCGCGTGAGCCGGCCGCCCAATGCAGCCGATGCCACTGCGGGAGCGGTACCCAGCGGGCGGACGCCGTGGTGCCCCCGACGTCCTGGACGACCGGATCGGTCGGGTCGGGGCAGGTCGCCGCATAGATGATCCGGACGGCGTGGAAGTCTTCCACGACGCCGCGCGGGGAGCGGCCGATCCAGTGGTCGGTCTGGATGTCGATCAGCTGGGAGATCTCGACGTGCTGCGCGGTCTCCTCGATGGCCTCACGAATCACCGTTTGGCTAGGGTTTTCGCCGGGGTCGATGCCGCCGCCCGGCAGCCCCCAGGAGTGCGGGACGGCGGTCCGGTCGGAGAATTCGGTGGCCAGTAGGCCGCGGTTGCTCAGCACGATGGCGTAGGCCGCCAAGCGCTGGCGCACCACCGGCTCACCGATGTCCTGCTCGCTCAGATCGGGGTCCAGCGCCCGCCGACGCTGCAGGCCCCGCTCGGCGACCCGGCGTCCATGCGCCGACACCTGAACCGTGAAGGTGAGGTCGTCGCCATGACCGGTCGCCGACAGCGGCCGCACGATCCGGTAGCCGAGCTCCCAGGCCAGCCGGTGTGGATCGGTGCCGTGCGCGAGCGGACGAGCGAAGACGCTCGACCCTCCCGCGACCACGACACCGACGATCTGCATCTGCCCATGATGACCGAGGGCGAGGGGCTGTCCAAGCCGACTCCCCGGCATCGGGGGCGCCATTGGCAAGCGTCGGGGGCGCCGCCGGTACACTCCGAACCACCACCGGGCGAAGGAGTGGCACCGTGCAATACAGGGATTCCGCGAACCTCGACAGCTCACAGGTGACCAGCAGTTCGGGCGGTGCGGGCGGTCGAATCGCCGTCGGCGGGGTCGGCGGACTGGTCATCGTCGTGCTGGCCGTGTTCCTCGGTTTCGACCCGACCGCACTGCTCGCCGGCACCCAGGCAGGCCCGCAGCAGACCACCGATTCCTACGCCGCGTGCCGGACGGGAGCCGACATCAAACAGAATCGCGACTGTCGTTTCGTGGCGTACACAAACTCGATCCAGAGCTACTGGGGGACGGCGATGACCGGCTATCAGCCGACCACGACCCGCATCTTCACCGGCCGGGTCAGCACGGGCTGCGGCACCGCGACGTCGGCGGTCGGGCCATTCTACTGCCCGGTCGACCGCATCGTCTACCTGGACACCGGCTTCTTCGACCAGTTGACCCGGCAGCTCGGCGCCAAGGGCGGGGATGCCGCCGAGGCCTATGTGATCGCCCACGAGTACGGTCACCACATCTCGAACCTGACCGGTGTCCTGGACCGGGTGCAGCAGGCCGGCAACCAGACCGGGCCGAATTCGCCGCAGGTGAAGCTGGAGCTGCAGGCCGACTGCTACGCCGGGGTGTGGCTGGCCAATGCTTCGAAGGACGTCCGCTCGCCGATCGCCGCGGTCACCGCGGACGACGTCGCCCGCGCCGCGGACGCTGCCCGCTCCGTCGGCGACGACCGGATCCAGGAACAGGCCACCGGACGCATCGACCGCGAGTCGTGGACGCACGGATCGGCGTCCCAGCGGCAGAAGTGGCTGACCACCGGATTCACCTCCGGAGACCCCGCGAAGTGCGACACCTTCGCCGCGTGACCACCCACCGGCGTCGTTCGCCTCGGGGCCGGCCCAGTGCCGTCCGGGGTGTGTGCGGGCGCCGTCCGAGCGGTCAGGAGGTGAGCGGGCGGCCGTCCAGATCGGTGACCAGGGAGGTGGTGCCGATGGTGAAGTACATCCGGGGGACGCCGGTGCGATTCCGGTCGTCGATGCTGACCTGCCAGCGGGTCGCGGCCGAGAACGTGCCCTTCGTGCGGGCGTCCGCCAGCACCCTCCAGATGGCGGCGCCGCGCACGCGGGTCGGGTTGAAGGCAGGCAGGTCGGGTCGTTGCGACCGCTCGTTGATGGTCACCGGGACGTTCGAGGTGCGCAGCCTCCGGATGGTGGTCGTGGTGCTGCCCGGCAGATCGAGCCAGGCGCCCAGATTCGATTGGATGCCGACCGCCACCGCCGTGGTGTGGGTGCCGATCACGTCGTCGAGGCCCTGACTGATCCCGCCCTCAGTGCCGAAATCCAGGGTGGGCAGCAGGGCGCCGTTGGGGTAGAAGAACACCGTCCGCGATTCGGGCACGGTCGAGACGCTCATGAAGGTCTCGCCGGCTGAGGAGTCGACGATCTGCAGTTCCTGGTCGCTCTCCGAGCCCGAGATGGCGGCCGCCGCGCGGAACAGTCCGCCGACGTCGTTGATGTTGAAGTCGTCGATCAAGAACTTCGTCTGGCCCACATTGGAGACATCGGTGTCGACCTGTCTGATGGCGCCGTCGCGCCACGCCCAGGTCTGCGCCTGGTCGTCCTTGACCACCGTGATGGCGGCCCAATCCTTGGTGATCTCCACCTGGAGGAGCTGGGGCGTCCCTGCCTTCGCGATGAGTCGGCGAATCATCGCCCGTGCCTGTCCCGGGGCGGTCAGATCGACGCTGACCTGGCTCGGGCTGAGACTCGGGGTGGGTGTCGACACCGGAGTGCAGCCACCGAGCAAAACGAGTGCGACAACCGCCGCCAGGGGAGCGCCGATCCAGGCTGTTCTGCGCGAGGACGTGCCCGACGAGGTGAGCTGCAGGCCCCGGATCCTGTGGGCGGATCGGGCCAGACGGCGCAGGTGGGGGCCGCGGATCGCCCGCCGGGTGCGCCGCAGCCGGGACATGAATGATCGGCGGTTCCCTTGGGCAGGGGTTCGCACCAGGCGAGACTACCGGCACTAGGCGGAACCTCGAAGAGCATTCGAGGGCAGACTGGCTGTATGGACCTGACCCGCGACTCGCTGGCGGTCGCCCCCGATCTGCTCGGCATGCGGCTGCGGGTGGGTCCGGTGACGCTCCGGATCACCGAGGTGGAGGCCTACCAGGGGACAGCCGATCCGGCTGCCCACGCCTACCGCGGCTGGCGTCCGCACACCCGACATCTGTTCGAGGCCCCGGGGACGCTGTACTGCTATCGCTCCTACGGCATCCACATCTGCGGCAACGTGGTCTGCGGACCGCACGGGAGCGGCACGGCAGTGCTGCTGCGGGCCGGTGAGGTGGTAGAGGGACTGGATGTCGCACGGGCCCGCCGGGGGAATGCCCCGGACGTCCGACTGGCGCGTGGCCCAGGCTGTCTGGGACAGGCGCTCGCGCTCACCCTGGCCGACTCCGGACGCCGGCTCGGCGAGCCAGACCTGGAGCTGTTGCCGCGGCTGGGACCGGTCGGGGAGATCGCGACGGGTCCGCGGGTAGGAGTCTCGGTGGCGGCGCGGCGTCCCTGGCGGTTCTGGCTGGCCAGCGATCCGACGGTGTCCAGCTATCGCGCCAGCCCGCGACTGATGCGTCCGGAGGTCGTCGCCGGCGAGAACGGGCCCGAAACGTAAGGCGGGGCGGACCAAGTATGAGTTGGTCCGCCCCTGGTGCGTTCGGGGAGACGACTCCCGAACTCCGGTCGGTTCGCCGATCCGTCCGCCCGTCTTGCGGAACGCTCCCGGATTGCTCCGGAGGCAGTGGACCTCGATCTCCGACCGTGTGCCGAATTGCTGGTGACTCTCCGTGAGGTCTTGCGACCTCGGGTTCGTCGAATTCGGCGTAGCTGTATTTCTACTCCGCCGCGATGGGGCGCGCAAGGCTCTCGGACAAGTTCCTGGCGATGGGCGACTCTACTTTCGTATCATTCGTCACAAGGCTATTTGTCTGTCTCAATCGTCTCAGGAGCCGCCTCGTTCCAGCGTCCCGACGACCTGCGGATCGGCTCGGGGCGCACCCGCGGCGTGCGTCCTGGGAGGACTCGACCGGACCGCCTCATACGCGGTCCGGTCGCGACTTCTTTGTATCCGCTGAGGCCTCGATAGGTGTGTACCGACACGCCGGACGCGGGTCTGCGGCCGGGGGTATGGTGTGCGTACCGGTCGCCGTGGACCGGTGTCGGACCGATCGGATCGAGGTTTCAATGTCAGATCAGAGTGCGAGCGACCCGCTCGAAGAGTCCCAGGGCACCACCGTGGTTGTGCAGCGGTCGGTGTCCCAACCGGTCAAGGAAGTGTGGCGCCTGCTGGCCACGCCTGCCGGCGCCGAGGCGCTGCTGGGCGAGGGCGGCCTGCTGGGTGACAAAGGCGACAGTTGGCGCTCCGCCGACGGCACCTTCGGCGTGGTGCGTAGCTATCATCCGCTGGAGCAGATCCGCTTCAGTTGGCACGCCGATTCCGAAGCCCCGAAGTCGCTCGTCGACCTGCACCTGCTGCAGCAGTCCGAGGACTCCACCGTCGTCGAGATCCGCCACGAGCACATCCCCGGTGGCTGGGACGTCGACGCCATCACCCAGCACTGGGAGAGCGCGCTCGATCGGATCGCCGAAGCGAGCTGACGCACTGTCACGCCGTGGGCGGGGCCGATGATCCGGTCCCGCCCACGGCGTTTCGCCCTCCGCCGGGCGGGGTAGGCGGGGTTACGACCACGCTGGTCAGCTGGTGGCGTCGCTCAGCTGGCGTAGCGGGCCGCTGAGCGGGCGCGAGCCTTGGCCGCCTCCACCTCGCGGTTCTTTGGCGGCGCCATCGTGGTCAGATGGTCGAGCAGGTGCTGGGTGATGTGGGCGATCTCCTCGACGGCCTCGTCGAAGTACTGCTGGTTGGCCTTGGACGGCTTGGTCGTCCCGGATACCTTGCGGACGAACTGCAGCGCCGCCGCGCGCACCTCGTCGCTGGTCGCGGGCGGCTCGAAATTGTTGAGCGGACGGATGTTGCGGCACATGCGGACACCCTACGCCGGGCGTCCGCCGTCCTGAGGAAGCGGAGGAGCCCCAGCGCCGGCGCAGCGTCGTCACAGAGCCCGCACAGGACGGCTTCGTACAACAGAACCATGAGCGATTCGGTCCTGGCGAAGCCAGTCTCCCGCAGGCTGTTGTTCGGCGGTGCGGCCGGCGTCCTGGGCCTGGGTGGGACGACCGCATGGGCCCTCAACCGCTATGTCATCGAGCATGTCGAGGGCACCGTCACCGACGCCACCGCGGCGATCGCCCAGGGCACCTCGACCGCGAACAGCTACACCAGTGCCAGCACCTCGCTGACCATCGAGAAGGTGTCCACCGGATCGGGTTCGGACGCCGTCACCTATTTCGTCGCCGACATCACCTCCACCGACGCGACCATGATCCGGTCGGCCTTCGCCAAGGACTCCTTCGGCACCAACATCATCGACTACCCGTCCTCGATCGCGGCGAACAAGAACGCGGTGCTCGCGATCAACGGTGACTACTACGGGTTTCGCGACACCGGCATCGTCGTCCGCAACGGGGTGAAATATCGCGACGACGGTGCCCGGCAGGGCCTCGCGCTCTACCGGGACGGGTCGATGGCCCTCTATGACGAGACGGCGACCTCGGCGGACGTGCTGATCGCCGACGGTGTCTTCCACACGCTGTCGTTCGGGCCGGGGCTGGTCGAGAACGGCAAGGCGATCGCCGGCATCGACTCCGTCGAGATCGACACCAACTTCGGCAACCACTCGATCCAGGGCGCCCAGCCGAGGACGGCGGTCGGCATGATCGAACCCGGCCACTTCCTGTGGATCGTCGTGGACGGCCGCAGCAACGGCTACAGCCGAGGGGTCACGATGACCGAACTGGCGCAGCTGTTCCTCGACCGCGGCGCCGCGGTGGCCTACAACCTGGACGGCGGCGGCTCGTCCGCGATGGTGTTCAACGACGCCCTGGTCAACAATCCGCTGGGTCGCGGCAAAGAACGCGGTACCTCCGACATCCTCTACGTGGCGGGCTGAGCGATGGTCGTCCTGATTCCCGCCTACGAGCCGGACCACCGACTGATCGACCTGCTGCGTGAACTCGCGGAGTCTGCACCGGAGCTGGACGTCGTGGTCGTCAACGATGGCAGCGGCCCGCTCTACGCCCCGGTGTTCGCCGCCGCCGCGGCCCTCGGTGCGGACGTGATCGGTTTCGCGGTGAACCGGGGCAAAGGGGCGGCGCTGAAGTACGGATTCGCCCACGTCGCAGACCGCTATCCGGGCCACGACGTGGTGTGCGCCGACTCCGACGGACAGCACCGGGTGCGGGACATCCTCCGGGTGGGCCGTGCGGTGCGTCCCGGCGCGCTGGTGCTGGGCGTCCGGGCGTTCGGCGGGCGGGTACCGGTCCGCAGCCGGGTCGGGAACGTGTTCACCCGGTGGGTCTTCCGGGCGGTCACCGGGGTGTCGGTGAGTGACACCCAGACCGGTCTGCGGGGCTACCCGGCGTCCGCCGTGGACTGGCTGTGCGGCGTCCCCGGCGAGCGATTCGAGTACGAGCTGAACCTGCTGCTGCGGGCGCGGGGTGCCGGCTGGACGCTGACCGAGCTGCCGATCGAGACGGTCTATCTAGCCGGCAACGCGTCCTCGCACTTCCGGCCGCTGGTGGATTCGGTGCGGGTCTACCTGCCGCTGCTGGCCTTCTCGGCGTCCTCGCTGGTGGCGTTCCTGGTCGACCTGGTGGTGCTGCTGGTGGTGCAGGCGTGGACGGGCAACCTGCTGGTCGCCGTGCTGGCGGCGCGCGGGGTGAGCTCGGCGGTGAACTTCCTGACCAATCGGCGCGCGGTGTTCGCGTCCAGGCGTCCGTTGCGCGGCACCCTGGTGCGGTACTACCTGCTGGTCGCGGTGCTGTTGCTCGCCAACTACGGTTTGCTGGCCGCGCTGACCGGCCTCGGAATGGCGCTGCTGGTCGCGAAGCTGCTGGTCGAGCCGGCACTCTTCCTGGCCAGCTACCAGGTGCAACGCCGTTTCGTGTTCGGGGCTGCCGAACCCGAACGGACGCTCGGCCGACGCCGTCAGCCGGTGACCACCGGACGCCCCTGAGGGGACCCGCTGCTTCTTCGTTGGTCGCGTGTGTCGGGCTCAGCTGCGCTCTCGCCATTCGATGGCCGGGCAGGTGTCCATCACCATGGGCAGTCCGGCGTCCTGGGCACGGCCGAATGCGTCGTGGTCGGTCACGCCCAACTGGAACCACACCCCGCCGGCACCGATCGCGATGGCTTCGTCGACGAACTCCCCGGCCGCCTCGGAGCGGCGGAAGACGTCCACCACGTCCACGTGGAACGGCACGTCGGCCAGCGACGAGTACCCCTGCTCGCCGAGCACAATCGGGGCCGCGGGATGGATTGGGACGATCCGCTTGCCGTTATTCTGCAGCATCCGCGCGATGCGGTAGGCGGTCTTGTCCGGGTCGCCGGACAGCCCGATCACCGCCCACACCTCAGTCTGGTCGAGGAAGCGATCGATCACGTCCTGGTTCTGCCAGGCCGGGCGGGTATGGGCGTCCGAAGTCATGCGGTCACCCTAGCCGCGTTCGCCGGACGGTCCGAGCTTCAGGATGCGGGCTTCAGGGTGATCCAGAGGGCCCGGCTGGCGGCCAGCAGGTCGCCGTCCGCGGTGTGCAGAGCGGCGGCCGTGTCGTACTTGCGGCCCTCGTGGCCCAGCGCCCAGCCCATCGTGACGCACGGTTCGCCGAGCCTTGGCAACCGGTACACCTCGGCGGTGAATCGTCCGAGCAGCATCAGCGCTGGCCACTCGGCGAAGCAGCCGTAGCCGAACAGCGACGGGCAGTCCACACTGGCCCACACCACGGCGGGCAGCGCGGTGCCGTCGTCGGAACAGACCGTGGCGTCCGGCGTCCAGGGGGCGGCGGCGACCCGGCGTCCGGCCACCGGACCGGGGAAGATGCGCAGCCCGTCCGGACGCTGGGTGCCGCAGACGAAGCACTGCGGGTAGGGGTGATCGACCAGCCAGGGGCAGTCGTGGCTGGCCTGCTCGGCCTCGGCGATGCTCACCGGGGTGGGAATCTCCAACTCCAGCGGCGCCGGCCGAGCCATCGCGACCGCGACGTCGTGGTAAGTGACCCGGACGCCGTCACCGTCCGTGGCGACCGTCAGCTCGACGTCCAGGGGAGGTGGGCTCTGCAGGGTCACTTCGGCCGGACCGAGCGGACGCCCGAGCGCCGCCGCGACCGCGCCGGCGCCGTAGCCGCCGTTGCCGGACGTGTTCGGGCCGCGGAAGCGGTGCGGGATGATGGCGGTCACGGTGCTCCGAGGGTGTGCAGGAGGGCCCGCGCATACGTGCGCTCGGCATCGATGTCGAGGTGGCGGGTGCCATCGGTCAGCGTTACCGCGAAACCGCCCGGCACCGCGGTCAAAGTCTGGAAGTGCTCGCTCAATGCGTCGCGCAACTGATCCTCGCGAGGCAGCCAGAGCACCCTGACATGTTCGATCGAGTCCAGCGCCCACTCGGTGGTCCCGTTGAATTTGATGATGCTGGTGTCACCCGGAACGTCCTGAACCTCGATCACCATCTCGGCCAGCATGAAGACCTCGCCGGCCATCTCGCCGCCGGGAATGATGAACCGGTCGCCATGGGTGGGACGCCAGGCCAGGCCGGCCGCCCGGAGTCGGGTGGCGAGGTCGGCGTCGATCATGCCGGTCAGGATAGTGCGGTCGCTGGGTGAGCGAGAACGGCGCGGTGGCGCAACGGGATGCGATGCCGTTGCGCTTCAGGCGCCAGGGTTGCAGGTCACCCCGGTGGCGTGCACCGGGCAGTAGCCGTTCGGGTTGGCGTCCAGGTACTGCTGGTGGACGGCCTCGGCGTAGTAGAAGGTGTCGGTCGGGGTGATCTCGGTGGTGATCGGACCGAACCCGGCGGCGGCGAACTGGGGCGCGAAGGCGTCCCGGACGGCTTCGGCGCGGCGCAGCTGGTCGTCGTTCAGCGGGAAGATCGCCGAACGGTACTGGGTGCCGCGGTCGTTGCCCTGCCGGAAGCCCTGGGTCGGGTCGTGGTTCTCGAAGAAGATCCGCAGGATGTCCTCGTAGCTGAGGACGGCCGGGTCGTAGACCACCCGGACCGACTCGGTGTGACCGGTTCGTCCTGAGCAGGCCTCGTCATAGGTCGGGTTCGGGGTGAATCCGCCGGCGTAGCCAGCCGCAGTGTTGACCACTCCGGGCGTCTCCCAGAACAGCTTCTCGGCCCCCCAGAAGCAGCCCAGCCCGACCACGGCGACCTCGGCACCCGCCGGCACCCGGTCGATCCGGTGACCGAACACCCGATGGAAGAACGGCTGGCGCAGAACGGGGGCGTCGCGTCCGGGCAGCGCAACGCGCGGATCGACGATGGTCGGTTCGGTGAACAGCATGCTTGGCCTCCTGCGTGATGCAACCCACGGGCGTCGCCGGACATTCCACCCAGCATTCCAGTCAGTGGCTCCAGCCGGCCAGCGTGACGCCCACCTTGTCGAACACCGGGCGTGGCGAGTTCGTCGTATACCGGCCGAGCATCGAGAACGTGTACAGCCGTCCGGTGGCGTCCGTCACATAGCCGCTGAGCGCGGTCACGCCGCTCAACGTGCCGGTCTTGGCGTGCAGATTGTTCTGCGCCGCCGTCCCCTGCATCCGGGAACTGAGGGTGCCGCCGATCGCCGGATCGGGATTGCCAGCCACCGGCAGCGAATCGTAGAAGGTGCCGAACCAGTCCCTGGTGCGGGCGTACTGCAGTACCCGCACCAACACCCGCGCGGTCTGCTTGTTGCGATGCGCCAGGCCGGAGCCGTCCACGATCCGGACTGTGCTCGGAACGTCCTGTGTGGTGGTCAGCCAGCGCAACACCCGCGCCGACCCGTCCGCCCAGGTGCCCGGTTGGTCGCCGCTGCGGCCCAGGGTCTTGATCAGGTGCTCGGCCATGCCGTTGTTGGAGGGCTTCAGCAACGTCCGGACGATCGAGCTGAGCGGCGCCGACGTGTCGGACGCCAGGCGCACCCGCGAGGCCGGCAGCGCCCCGGTGACCGGCGAGTCGTCGACGGTGATACCGGTCGCCCGTAGCACCTTGGTGAAGACGTGGGCGGCGTAGCGGGCCGGATTGCTGATCGTCACGGTGGCGCTGGCCAGTGCCCGCTTCAGCGCGACCCGGCCGGACACGGTGACGGTGTTGGTGCCGTCGGTGCGCCGGACGCCGATCGCCGCGCCGCGTCCGGCCTTCGTCGTGGTGGTCTTGTTGACCAGTTTCAGATACCCGGACGCCGTGGCCGGGACGACGCCGAGGACGGCCTTCTTGCCGGCCTCCGATCCGGGCCGGTAGGTGACCTGGACGGTGCCGACCTTGAACGCCGACGACGGGGACAGGGTCAGTCCGGAGATCTGGGCGGCATAGGAGGAGTTGTAGTCGCGCGCGTTCCAGTAGTCGTTGTATCTGTCGTTGTCGAAGTAGCTGCCATCGCCGACCACGGCACCGGTGACCCGGCGGACGCCGGCCGCCTTCACCTGCTCGGCCAACGAGGTCAGGTCGGACTCGACCAGGGTCGGATCGCCGTTGCCGCGCAGATACAGCCGGCTCACGGTGCCGGTCGCCGACGGGGCGGCCGGTGCATAGACCTCGGTGCCGAACCGATAGCCGGGACCGAGCACGTCGAGGGCGGCGGCGGAGGTCAGCAGCTTCATATTCGATGCGGGGCTGACCGCGGTCGCAGCGGATCGGGTGTACAGCTCGTCACCCGAGGACGAGTCTGCGATCGCCACCCCGACCGTCGCCCTGGTCACGCTGGAGGCTTTCAGAACGCCGTCCAGTGCCTCGGTCAGCGCCGCGTCGCCGGTCGCGATCGGTAGGACGGGGCTGGCTTGGGCCGTGCTTGGTTGGACGAACAGGCTGCACAGGACGACTAGGACGGCGAGCGTGCGGTAGCGCAAGGTGGGCATCGGCGACTCCTCGGACGGGCCCGCCCACGATGGCACACCCACTGCCGGGCCCGCCCGGCGTCCGAACCGTGGAGACGGTTCCCTTTCGGTTCACCGAACCGTCCCTGGTGACCGGGAGAGCCGTCCCTTGAACCGGAAAGGAACCGTCCCCTGAAATGAAACGGGACCGTCCCCTGGTCAGCTGAGGGAGGGGAGTTCCCAATCGATCGGGTCGGCACCTTGCTGGGTCAGGACCGCGTTGGCTCGGCTGAACGGACGCGAGCCGAAGAAGCCGGAGCGTGCCGACAGCGGGGACGGGTGGGGCGAGGCGATCACCGGGATGTCGCCGAGCATCGGCTGCAGGTTCTGGGCGTCCCGCCCCCACAGGATCGCAACCAGTGGGCCGCCGCGGGCCACCAGTGCCTCGATCGCGCACTGGGTGACCTCTTCCCAACCTTTGCCGCGGTGCGATCCGGGGGATCCCGGACGCACGGTGAGCACCCTGTTGAGCAGCAGCACACCCTGCTCGAACCACGCCGACAGGTCGCCGTGCGCGGCCGGCGGGATTCCCAGATCGCTGGACAGCTCGGTGTAGATGTTCGTCAGCGAACGCGGCAGCGGACGGACGTCCGGGGCAACCGAGAACGACAGCCCGACGGCATGCCCCGGCGTCGGGTAGGGATCCTGTCCGACGATCAACACCCGGACGCCGGCCAGCGGTCGGCTGAACGCCCGCAGCACGTTGGCACCGCTCGGAAAGTAGCCGCGTCCCTCGGCGAGTTCGGCGCGCAGGAAGTTGCCCATGGCGGCGATCCGTCCGGCGACCGGCTGCAGCGCCTCCGCCCAGTCCGGCGCGACCAGTTCAGCCAATGTTCTCGGGTTCACTTTTCCTCCTGTCGAGTCGGGCCGGGATCAGCGCTGCCGTCGCCGTGCCGGCCAACAGAATGGTCGTCCCCGAGGCGAACGCGGCCGGCATCCCCCAGCTGTCGGCCAGGACGCCGGCGGCGAGCGGGCCCACGATGGCGCCGATGTCGCCGACCATCGAGTAGATCGCGATCGGCTGACTGCCGGCCCCCTTGGTGGCGTCGCCCAACGCCGCGGTGGGCGCGGTGCCGAGGGCCGCCGAACCAACCCCGTAGACGCACAGCAGCACGATCAGCACCTGCAGATTGGGTGCGAACGGGGTGGCCATCGTCGACACCGCCGCGAGCAGCCCGCCGACGACCATCACCGGACGGCGTCCGATGGTGTCGGTGGCGTGTCCGGCGGCCGGCAGCGCCGCAGTCTGCGCGACCGCGGCGATCGCGAAGGCGATCCCCGCCCAGGACGGCTCGGCATGCAGGGCGGCCACCACCAGGATCGGCACCAGCGCCGACCGGACGCCGAAACTCTGCCAGCCCTGGCCGAAGCTCATCAGGCAGGCGGCCCGGAACCGGCTGTCGGCGATCACCTCGCCCAGCGACCGGGTCGGGGCGGCCGCGGCGGCCTCGGCCATGCCGGGCGGATCGTGCAGCTGGGTGAACGCGATAGTGCCGGCGATCACCAGAGTGCCGGCATAGAAGAAGAACGGTGCGGACAACGAGATGCCGGCCAGCAGGCCACCGATCGCCGGTCCGGTCATGCCGCCGAGCAGGAACCCGCCCTGGTACAGCCCGCTGGCCCGGCCGCGCAGCTCGGAGCCGACGCTGGCCAGCAGCAGGGCCGTGGCCGAGATGGTGAACATCGCCGAGCCGAACCCGCCGACCGCCCGCCACAGCAGCAGCTCGCCGTAGCTGCCGGCGATGCCGGACAGCGCGGACGACACCCCGACGATCCACATGCCGATGCCGATCGTTCGGCGATGCCCGATCCGGTCGGAGATCCGGCGGCAGAACGGGCTGATCGCCAGCCGCATGCCGGCGAACGCCGACACCACCAGCCCGATCAAGAAGTTCGACACCCCGAATGAGGCGGCGAAGATCGGCAACACCGGGATCATCACCCCGAATCCGACGGCGACGAAGAAGGCCGAGACCGCCAGCATCACCACCGTGCGCGGGAGCGGCATCTGCAGGGTCCACTTCACCCGCGACAACCTAGTGGGCTACTGGGCAGGTGTCCGAAATCGACCCCAGAGACGACTGGTCCGAGCGCTTGGCCAAGCGTGCCAGGGTGTCTCGGCAGGTCAACTCTGGGGTCGATTTCAGACTGGACGCCAGTAGAGGAAGCGCTTCGTAAAGGGGTTGAACCGGAAGGGGGCGGTTCCTTGACCGGTTCAAGGAACCGCCCCCTTCCCGCTTCGGCCGGGAGTTAGCCGATGGTCACCGTGATGCGGTGCAGGCCGCTGGCGCCGTCCGGGAAGGGCGCGGCGGGCTGCTCCGACTGCGGGACGCCCCGGTCGTCGATGACCCGGCTCTCCAGCACATGCTCACCCGGCGTCGCTTTCCACCCGAAGCGCCACTGCCGCCAGTATTCGATGCCGGCGTCGGCGCCGAGGGTGGCGTCCTGCCAGGGGCCACCGTCTACCCGCAGCTGCACTCGTGCGACACCGATGTGCTGAGCCCAGGCCGTCCCGGCCACGATGACGTCCCCGGCCGGCAGCTTCGCGAACCCGCGCGGCACCTCGATCCGGCTGGACGGCTTCACCGGCCCGCGTTCGGCCCAGCCTCGCACCGTCCAGTAGGCCGACTGTTGGGCGTAGGTGGTCAGTGTGAGCTGGGTCAGCCATTTGGTGGCGCCGACGTAGCCGTACAGGCCGGGTGTGATCAGCCGGGCGGGGAAGCCGTGTTCGGCGGGCAGCGGACGCCCGTTCATGCCGATCGCGACCAGGGCGTCCCGGTCGTCGAGCAGCGCCTGCACGGGGGTGCTGATGGTGAAGCCGTCCACCGATCGGCTGAGCACCTGATCGGCCTCGGCCCGGACGCCGGCGTGCTCCAGCAGGTCACGGGTCCGGACGCCGAGCCAGCGGGCGCCGCCGATGTACGGCCCACCGACCTCATTGCTGACGCAATTGAGGGTGATGTCGCGTTCCACCACCGGGAGCGCGATCAGCTCCGCCCAACTCAGGCTGAGCGGACGATCCACCAGGCCGTCGACGCTGAGCCGCCAGTTGGTGATGTCCACAGCGGGCACCAGCAGATTGATGTCCACCCGGTAGAAGTCGGCGTTGGGCGTCACCCAGAGCGACAGGCCGGGCACGTCCAGGCCGGCCGGCAGCGGCGTCCGGGCCGGGGTGGCCACCGGCAGCGTCACGTCGGTCGCGACCCGGCTCCGGTCGGCGAACCACTGGCCGGTGACCAGCGCGACCGCGCTCGATCCGCCGACGACCGCCGTTCCGGTCAGGAAGGCCCGACGCGGCAGTGCCCGCGGGGTGCCGGTGGGGTCGTCTGGATGCCGGCGAGGCAGCAACCACGACAGCGTGACGGCGCCGGCTACCCCGGCGACCAGCGCCGGCAGCACCGCCGCCGCCGTCGCGGTCGGCGCGGTGACGGCAGCGGCGCCTGCGACCAGGCCGAGCAGCGCGGGGACCATCCAGGCCAGCCGCCGGTGACGGAATGCCAACGGGCCGGTGCCGGCACCGAGAGCGAGGGCGACCACGACCACCCCGGCGACCAGCACGGGCTTGTCGTTGGTGCCGAGAGTGGCCACCGCCCAGTCCTTCAGAGGAGTGGGAGCGAGATCGACCAGCCGGCTGCCGACCGCCAACGCCGGGGATGCCTCCGGCGCCACCAGGCCGGCGATCAGGTGTCCGGCGGCGAGCCCGGCCAGCACCGCGCCCACGCCGGCGATCGCGCCGGGGAGCCGTTCGTTCGCCTGGCTGTCGGCGCGCATGGCGCCTCCTTCCGCCGCGGCGGGGTGACCTTCATCGCCGGTTGGCGGCGACCGGACAATCGCCCGAGCCGTGGATCCCTCCACAGTAGGGTGGATGAAACCCCCGCGAAAGGACGCGCTCGTGGCTCTCAGCATGTTCCGGCGTCAGCGGCGCCACTCGTCGGTGCCCGCGCGAATCGCCGAAACCCCGGTGGTGGTCGTCGAGCCGTCGGCGGAGCCGGTCGAGAACGTCATTCCTCAAGGCGTCCGGACGGCGGCCGGCTGGGCTTGGCGCGCCCTGGTGTTCGCCGCGCTGGTCTGGGGGATCGGCTGGCTGCTCTCGGAGTTCTCCGAGGTTACTGTCCCGCTGGCGATCGCACTGCTGCTGACCGCGCTGCTCAGCCCGCTGGTGCGGCGGTTCAAGCGGTGGAACTGGCCGCCGTTGCTGGCCGCCGCCGGTGGCCTGCTGGCGATGGGGCTGGTCGTCGTCCTGATCGGCTGGGGTATCGGCAGCACCGCCGTGCGGCAGGCAG
Source organism: Micropruina sp. (assembly GCF_047606665.1). Taxonomy (GTDB): domain Bacteria; phylum Actinomycetota; class Actinomycetes; order Propionibacteriales; family Propionibacteriaceae; genus Micropruina. Next base: position 71,682 of record NZ_JASGEF010000037.1, read on the forward strand.
CAGCCCTGGTCGACCAGACCGTCGCCGGCTTCCAGGCGTTGATGCAGTGGCTGGCCGGTGACCCGCTGCACATCGATCAGACCCAGATTGACCAGTGGATGGGCTCGCTCACCACCTGGATCAGCGACTCGCGCTCGCTGCTGGCCGGCTACGCCGCCAAGGTGGGAACTTCGGTGGGGCACTTCTTCGCTGGTATCGCGATCGCGACGATCGCCACCTTCTTCTTCCTCGCCGACGGCGAGCACATGTGGAAGGGCTTCGTCGGCATCCTGCCGCAGCGCTACCAGGAGTCGACGGACGCCGCGGCGCACCGTGGCTGGGCGTCCCTGGTCAGCTACATGCGCGCCCAGGTGATCGTCTCGGCCGTGGACGCCGCCGGCGTCGCGATCATCGCCGCTGCGATCGGCGTGCCGATGGCGTTGGCGCTATTCGCGCTCACCTTCGTGGTCTGCTTCGTTCCGGTGGTCGGCGCGGTGATCGCCGGGACAGTGGCAACCTCGCTGGCGCTGATCACCCATGGCTGGGTGGCTGCGCTGATCATGCTGGGCGGCACCATCGCGGTGATGTGGCTGGAATCGCATCTGCTGCAGCCGCTGCTGCTGGGCCGGGCCGCCTCGCTGCACCCGCTCGCGGTACTGATCGGCATCGCGGTCGGCGCGACGGTGGGCGGTATCGTCGGCGCACTGGTGGTGATTCCGGTGATGGCCTTCGGGGTCGCCTTCATCCGCCACCTGCGCGGCGTGCGGGATGACGATCCGGAGCGCAAACGTAAACACTGACCCTGCGTCTCTTTCTAATCTGGAAGAGATGCTTACATTTGTCACATGGCAACTGAACCTGATCTCACTGAGATCCTCGAAGAACTCGCCGCCGGACGGATCGATGCCTCCGAGGCGGCACGTCGCATCGACGCGCTCAAAGCCACCGCTGCCGCATCGGCGCCGGAACCCTCGGACGCCGAGGTGGCCGATGAGGTTGCGGCCGACTCGCCGCAGCATTCTGCCGGCGTGTTCAGCCAGCCGCCGTTCGTCGACGCCGACGTCCCGCCGAGCCCGCGCCGGGCCAGCGGCGCCAAGGGCGTCGACCGGGTCAGCGTCCGCGCGGTCGGACGCCGCGTCCGGATCGTGGCGGACGGCAGCGTCGCCACGGCGTCCGTCGACGGCCCGCATGTGCTGCGCCGGAGTGGTTCGGTGCTCGAGGTGACCAGTGACGGCGACCAGGGTCCGAGCCTGGACGGCTTCATTCTGCGGCCACCGCGTAGCTTCGACGACCTGCGGGCGCTCGGTCTCGGCAAGGAACTGCTGGTTCGGGTGAACCCGACCATCGCGGTGGACGCCGAGGTGACTGCCGGCATGCTGACCACCGAGGGCGTCCCGTTTCTCGGCAAGGTGCGGATCACCGCCGGCGGCGCGACGCTGGAGCGGGTGGCCGAGGCCAACGACATCCTGGTGCAGGCGGGTTCGGCCAGCATTCGTGGCGATCTGGCGACCGGGCGCTCCCGAATCCGCTGCGAGTCCGGCTCGCTGGATATTCGGCTCGGCGAGCGGTCGAACGTCACGGTGCGCACCGACGTCCAGCTCGGCAAGGTGAGCTGGGCGGGCGCCGACAACGACAACGTCGACGAGGTGGTGCTCGGCAACGGGGCAGCCCGGCTCGATGTCGGTGTCGTGATGGGCTGGGCGACGATCAAGGCCGACCTGCGGTGAGCGGCCTGCGTCCGCCGACCGAATGCCCGGTCTGCGGTGACGACCTGGTCACCACCCGGCTCGGCTGCCTCGGTTGCGGCTCCGAGTTGTCCGGGCATTTCGCCCGGTGCGCGTTCTGTGCCCTGGACGCCAAGGAGCTGGAACTGCTCACCGTCTTCCTCAGTTCGCGCGGCAACCTGCGCGAAGTGGAGAAGCATCTGGGGGTGTCCTACCCGACGGCCCGCTCCCGTTTCACCGACCTGCTGGTGAAGCTCGGATTGGCCGGCGGTCCGGACGCCGCGGCGTCCGACGCCACGGAAACTGGCGCCACGGAAACCGGTGCGGCGCCGTCCGGAACCCGTGAGCAGGTGCTCGCCCAGGTCGCCGCCGGGACCCTCGCCCCCGACAAGGCCGCCGCGCTGCTGGCCCGGTTGCCCTGAGAACCGTCCCCGGTTCGTCGATTTTCAATCGTCGAGAACCGTCCCCGTGGTGTGAAACTCAAACCCCGGGGACGGTTCTCGAAAGTGCGAGTTTCGAACGTGAAAGAACCGTCCCCGGTCGTGCGAGTTTCGAACGCTGGGGACGGTACCAAAAATGCGAGTTTCGAATGTTGGGGGACGGTTCTCGAGGGTTCAGGCCCGGTACGGGGCCACTTCGAGGATGGTGACCTCGATCGGCTTCCCGTTGGGTGCCGAGTAGCTGACCGTCTCGCCGACCTTGCGGCCGACGATGGCGGCGCCCAGCGGCGACTGCGGTGAGAACACCTCGATGTCGTTGGAGTCGTCCAGAGCCATCAGTTCGCGCGAACCGAGCAGGAAGGTGTCGGTGTCGTCCGGGTCGCCGTCGTAGGCGATGGTCACCTTGCAGCCGGGCGAGACCTGATCGGTGTCGCCGACCGGCCCTTCGCCGACCTGAGCGTGTCGCAGCATCGCCTCCAGTTGGCGGATTCGGAGTTCCTGCTGGCCCTGCTCTTCGCGGGCGGCGTGGTAGCCGGCGTTCTCGCTCAGATCGCCCTCGTCGCGGGCACGCGCGATCTTCGCGGTGACCGCCGCTCGCCCCGGACCCTTGAGATGCTCGAGTTCCGCGCTGGCGGCATCAAACGCCTCCTGGGTCAGCCAGATCGTGTCAACCTGCTCGTCAGCCATCGGGAGAGCCTACCAACTTCGCCGGACGGTGTCAGAGAGTCCTGGGACGGCGTCAAGCCGGTCCGCAGTTCTCCACCGTGATGGCCGTCCCGCGCTTGAACGTCCGCAAGGTGACCTCGACCTGGGTCGCCTGCTCGGTGCCCGGCGGAATGTCGATCCAGCGCTCGCCGACCCGGTCGTAGCTGACCGCCTGGACGATCAGGAAGCACTTCGCCGCCACCGCCGGATCGGGGCGCTCGACGGCCAGGGTGGCCCGCATCTCGTTGTCGGAGACCACCGCGAAGGTGTCGATCCGTCCGGTGACCGGGGGGTTCGCGCGATGGGACGCCACCCAGATCACGTAGCCGACCAGGGCCAGGATGACCATGCCGATGACCGCTATCACCACCGGCGAGAGGCGTTTTGGCGGATAGCGCCGACGGATCCGTTCGCGATCGGCTTCGGTGATGGTCACCAGGCCATTCTGCCCGTCCGCCGAGTGGATCCGTGCAACCGCCGTGCGGGCCGCTCGGCACAATGGCGCGCATGTCCAGCACCAGTGCGATTCGGGTGGACGCCGCCGGCGAGCCGTTGCGGCTGCTGCACGTCCACGCCCACCCCGACGACGAGTCGTCCAAGGGAGCCGCGACCACGGCCAAGTACGTGGCGCAGGGCGTCGAGGTGCTGGTCGCCACCTGTACCGGAGGCGAGCGGGGTTCGATCTTGAATCCGCGGATGGACACCCCGGAGAACTGGGCGCGGATCTCCACTCTGCGCACCGAGGAGATGGCCCGCGCCAAGACCATTCTCGGCATCGAGCAGACCTGGCTCGGCTTCGTCGACTCGGGGCTGCCCGAGGGCGATCCGCTGCCGCCGCTGCCCGAGGGCTGCTTCGGCCTGGAAGACCCCGATGTCGCGGCCGGTGCCCTGGTCAAGGTGATCCGCGAGTTCCGTCCGCATGTGCTGACGACCTACGACGAGAGCGGCGGCTACCCGCACCCCGACCACATCATGTGCCACAAGATCTCGATGGCTGCGGTCGAGGCGGCGGCCGACCCGGACGCCTGGCCCGAGCACGGTCCGGCCTGGCAGGTGCTCAAGGTCTACTACCACATGGGGTTCCACCGGGCCCGGTTCGCCAAGCTGGACGAGTTGATGCACGCCCACGGCCTGGAGAGCCCGTACGCCGAGTGGCTGAAGAACTGGGACCGGGACGAGGTCGAGGACCGACTCACCACCTTCGTGCCGTGCGCCGACTACTTCCCGCTGCGCGACCACGCGTTGCGGGCGCATGCCAGCCAGATCGACCCGGACGGCCCGTGGTTCGCGGTGCCGCTGGCCATCCAACAGGCCGGCTGGCCGACCGAGGACTTCCAGCTCGCCAAGTCGATGGTGCCCGTGACACTGCCCGAAGACGACCTGTTCGCGGGCATCGACACCCGAACTCCGATTACGCTCGACACATGGTCCTATTCGATCTAGCGGACGCCAGCTGGTTCCCCCTGCTGATGGTGATCGTCATCGGCGGTGTGATGTACCTGCTGTACCTCAGCATGCGGCACGAGATCGGCAAGATCCGGGTGTCCCGGAACGATGCCGCCACCAGTTCGCCGGAGAGTCCCGCCGAGAGGTAGAGCTCGATCCACCGTTTGGATGCGTCGAGCCTGGCCCGCCGCACCCCGAGGGCGTGACACATCCGTCGTACGACGGTCGTCATGGGCCTAGCAGGGCGGCGGGAACCGCGGCGATGCCGTCGTGGCGACGGTATGCCGGGCGAGGACGTGCCCGGGGATGAGCAGATCGCTTCGCCGGGTGCGCCGCAGCCGCGACATGATTGATCAGCGCTTCCTCAAGGAGTCAGAAGATGGCCAACCGTCTCGTCAATGCCACGAGTCCCTACCTGCGGCAGCACGCGAACAACCCGATCGACTGGTGGCCGTGGACGCCGGAGGCGTTCGACGAGGCGCGGCGGCGCGACGTCCCGATCCTGCTCAGCGTCGGCTACGCGGCCTGCCACTGGTGCCATGTGATGGCGCACGAGTCGTTCGAGGACGCCGAGGTGGCCGCCCTGGTGAACGCCCATTTCGTGGCGATCAAGGTGGACCGCGAGGAGCGTCCGGACGTCGACGCCGTCCACATGAAGGCCACGCAGGCGTTGACCGGGCAGGGCGGCTGGCCGATGACCGTCTTCCTCACTCCGGACGGCCGGCCGTTCTTCGCCGGCACCTACTACCCGCCCGAGCCGGCCGGCGGCATGCCGTCCTTCACCCAGGTCGTCACGGCGCTCGCGGACGCCTGGGCGTCTCGCCGCGATGAGGTGCTGACTAGCGCGGATGCCATCGTGGACCATCTCGCCGGCGAGTTCGGGACGCTGCCGGAGCCGGAGTCCCTGGACATTCCCACCGTGCTGCAGAAGGTGTCGGACGGCTTCGACCCGGTCCACGGCGGCTTCGGACGCGCCCCCAAATTCCCGGCGCCGGGCCTGATCGACGCCCTGCTGGTCACCGGCGAGCCGGCCTCGCTCGACATCGCCCAGCGCAGCTTGGAGGCGATGCTGCGCGGTGGCATCCACGACCAGGTGGGTGGGGGCTTCCATCGCTACAGCGTCGATGCCGGCTGGGTCGTGCCGCATTTCGAGAAGATGCTCTACGACAACGCCCTGCTGCTCGGCAGCTACACCCGTGCCTGGTGCTGCACCGCCGACCACGACCGCGGGCTGCGGCAGCTCTTCGAGCGGACGGCGCGCGGCATCGTCCGATTCCTGGCCGACGACCTGCAGCTCGACGGCGGCGGCTTCGCGTCCAGCCTGGACGCCGACTCGTGCGACATCCGCGGCATGGTGCACGAGGGGATCTTCTACGTCTGGTCGCCGGAACTGCTCACCGACGCCCTCGGCGAGGCGGACGCCGACTGGGCCTGCGAGGTCTTCCACGTCACCCAGCGCGGCACCTTCGAGCACGGTCTCTCCACGCTCCAGTTGCGCGGCACCCCTGACTGGGCCCGCCTGGACGCCGTCCTCGACCGGCTGCGCGAGGTGCGGTCCGGACGATTCGCGCCGGCCCGCGACGACAAGCTGGTCGCCGCCTGGAACGGTTTCGCGATCGACTCGCTGGTCAATGCCGCACTGGTCTTCGGGGAGCCGGATTGGCTCGACCTCGCCGAGCGCGCCGGGGAGGCGTCCTGGCGGCAGCTGATCGACGGCGACCTGCGCCGCACCAGTTTGGACGGCGAACCTGGCGATGCCGCCGGGATGGCCGAGGACTACGGGGCGCTGGCGCTCGGCTACGCCCGGCTGGCCGGCGCGCTCGGTGAGTCGGTCTGGCTGGACCGCGCCGTGACCCTGCTGGAGGCTGCCCTGGCACGGTTCGCGGCCGAGGACGGCGGCTTCTACGACGCCCCGGCCGGCGTCGACGGCGTCCAGCCGTTCGCCCGTGCCCGTGACACCTCGGACAATCCGACGCCGTCCGGGACGACCTGCCTGGTGGCCGCGCTCCGCCTGGTCGGACTTCTGGCCGACCGTTGGGACCTGATCGAGCGGGCCGAGGCCGCGGCCGGCACGCTGCGCGGCGTGGTCGAATCAGCACCGCGGTTCGCCGGCTGGGCGTTCGCCGACGTCCTGATCGCCGACCAGGCGGCGAAGCGGCTCACCCCGGCGGTCGCGGTGGTCGTCACCCCCGAATCCGCCGGCTCGGACGAACTGGTCCGGGCCGCCGCCCGGATGGCGCCGGCCGGCACTGCTCTGGTCGCCGGGCCGGCCGGGACGTCCGGGTTCGCCCATCACTTCGACGACCGGACGGCCCGCGACGGCGCGAGCACCGCCTACGTCTGCCGGGGCATGGTCTGCTTCGCGCCGGCGTCCACCGTGAAGGAGTTGCGAACGGCGCTCTGGCAACGGGCGTAGGGTGCCGCGTCCGCGCGTGCGGAGATTCCGCCGATCTCACCATCGAGCGCGACGCCTGGAAGCTGCGGGCGGTGCCGCCGGAATGATTGCTACGGAAACGTAACTTACGTTACCGTAGCTATATGTCAGCGACGCTAGGACAGCAGACGGATCGCATCGAGGTCCCCCTTCCCAAACCGATGCTGCGCGGCTGGCTGCACTTGGTGATGACGCCGATCGTCTTCTTGGCCGGCATCGCGCTGATCGTGCTGGCACCCACGCTCTCCGGACGCATCGGCGGCGCGGTGTGGCTGCTGGCCGCCGTGGAACTGTTCGGAGTCAGCGCCGTCTACCACCTCGGCAACTGGGGGCAGCGGACCCAGCTGATGCTGCGGCGCCTCGACCACGCCAACATCTTCGTGTTCATCGCCGCCTCGTACACACCGCTGGCGCTGGCCTTGCTCAGCCCGTCGAGCCGCGCCGTCCTGTTGTGGGTGGTCTGGCTCACCGCGCTGGCCGGGGTGCTGTTCAACCTGGTCTGGATCACCTCGCCGCGCTGGCTGCACACCGCGCTTTACCTGCTGATGGGCTGGGCGGCACTCGGCTGGCTGGGCGAGTTCTGGACGAACGGCTCGGTCGGCGTGTTCGCGCTGATCTGCGTCGGAGGCCTGATCTACAGCGGCGGTGCCGTGGTCTATGCGCTGAAGCGGCCCGACCCGTCGCCGCGCTACTTCGGCTACCACGAGATCTTCCATGCCTGCACGATCGTCGCGGCCAGCTGTCACTTCGTCGCCATCGCGCTGGTTACCGTGCGCTGATCTCCGCCGGTTGACGATCCGGAGATCCGCCGGCTGCTCCGGCGCGCGGGCTACCGGCGAAGGGGTGGTCCACCGGTATTCTGACCGGCATGGAGTGGGCCACTCGTGTCACCCGAGTGTTGTCGACGCTCGATCCGACCGGGCTGCTCTACCGCACCTACGAGCAGCGGCTGGTCGCCGAGCTGGAGCCGGAACGGCTGCCCCGGCATGTCGCCGTGATGGCGGACGGCAACCGCCGCTGGGCCCGCCGCAACGCCCCGGACGAGCCGATCGCGGTCGGCTACGACGCCGGCGCCGACAAGCTGAAAGAGTTCGTCGGCTGGTGTGAGGAGGTCGGCATCCCGACGGTGACGGTCTGGGTGCTGTCGACCGAGAACCTGGACCGCTCCGACGACCACGAGTTCGCCCCGCTGCTGCAGGTCATCGAAGATCTCGTGGTCGAGTTGGCGGCGGACGCCCCATGGCGCGTCCAGATCGTCGGCGACCTCAACCTGCTGCCGGCGCCGATGGCGGCGCGACTGCGCGAGGCGTCCGCCAGCACCGAGGGACGCAACGGCATGCACGTCAACGTCGCGGTCTCCTATGGCGGACGCCACGAGCTGCGGGACGCCTTCCGCTCGCTGCTCGCGGCCGAGGCCGCCAAGGGCACCAGCCTGGAGGAGCTCTCACACACCCTGGAGATCGATCAGATCGCCTCGCATCTGTACACCGCCGGGCAGCCGGACCCCGATCTGGTGATCCGCACCTCGGGTGAGCAGCGGCTCTCCGGCTTCCTGATCTGGCAGTCGGCGCACAGCGAGTTCTACTTCCACGAGGCGCTCTGGCCGGACTTCCGCAAGGTCGACTTCATCCGTGCCTTGCGCGCCTACGCGCAACGCGAGCGCCGCTTCGGCCGCTGACGGCGTCCGTCGGTGCTTGGCGTCTGACCCCCCTCCCGACCAGCGCATGGGTTCGGGGTCCAGGCCCCCTGCAACAGGGCCCTCCCTAACTACTTCAGCCCTCCCGCAGGTGGCAGGGCAGAAGTAGTTAGGGAGGGGTTTAGTCGGCCGGGCAAGGGGATATGGGACGTCAGCCGTCGGAGAGCAGAATCTCGGTGAGGGCGGCGCGCAGTGGATCGGGGAGTTCGATGCCGTCCAGCCGGCGCAACACCGCGAGGTCGTCGCCGGGGGCGTCGATCATCGCCCAGGTGCGCTCTTTCACCGCGTAGTCGCATTGCGCGCGGTTCAGGATGTCGAAGAGCCGCTCGGCGACGGTCGGCCCGCCGCCGTGGACCAGGTTCGACAGGGTGACCGTGGCGCCGACGGCGGTGTCCACCGCGTCGAGGTCGACGGTCAGCCGTCCCGCCCCGGACGTCGCCACGCCGCCGGAGACCTCGGCGGCGCTGACCCCGTGCAGCACCAGGCTCCATCGGCGCCGGGCCGGCACCACGTCCAACTCGCCGACGGCCGGCGCAATGGTGAAGCGGCCGGCGTCCTCGTCCCAGTCCAGCGACGTCCGGACGGCGCGCGGTTCGGCCGCGTCGTCGTCCTCGTAGAGCGTGAACGAGCCGTCGGCGCCGGTGAAGACGTGCACCTCGAAACCCTCCGGGTTGCCGATGTCGTATTCGCCGGACGCGGTCAGCGGCACCACCGCGCCGGCCCTGGCCAGCACCGGGTAGCCGGTCAGCGGCCGATGCAGGTGCACTGTGCGTCCGCCGGTGTAGCGCAGGTCGGTGAAGAAGTCGACCCACTGCCCCTCGGGCAGCCAGGTGGTGACCGCGCCCAGCCCGGTGCCCTGGTCGGCGGGCGAGGTGATCGGCGCCACCAGCAGCTCCGTCCCGAACAGGAAGGTGTTGGGCGAGCCGTACCCGCGCAGGTTGTTCGGGTCGAGCCGCGGGTCGTCGTGGTAGAGCGGACGGCACAGCGACCGGTTGGTGCGATGCGTCCGCTCGTTCATCGTGTACAGGTAGGGCAGCAGCCGGTGCCGCAACCGCAACGCGTCCACCATCACAGCGGCATGCTCGGCGGGGTAGTTCCACGGCTCCTTGCCCATGAACTTGCTCAGCGTGGAGTGCAGCCGGTTGATCGGCGAGAACGTGCCCAGCTGGAACCAGCGGGTGACCAGTTCGTTGTTGCGGTACCCGAACATGTGGCCGCCGATGTCGTGGCTCCACCAGCCGAAGCCGATGTTGGACGCCGTCGCGGTGAATCGCGGCTGGAACTCAAGGCTGTCCCAGGAGTTGATGGTGTCGCCGGAGAAGCCGACCGGGTAACGGTGCGAGCCCGGCCCGGCGTAGCGCGAGAAGGTGATCGGACGGTGCCCGCGGCGCGCGCTGTCCAGGTAATGGAAATGGTTCAACAGCCACAGCGGATCGAGCCCGACCACCGAAGAATGCGTGCCCTGCTGCCAATCGAGCCACCAGAAATCGACGCCCTGGTCCTCGATCGGGTGGTGCACCTGCTCGAAATAGTTGACCAGGAACTTCTGGTCGGCGATGTCGAAATCGACCGGCTGCTCGGTGTTCGGATCGACGCCCATCGCGGTCGCCATCCGGGCGTACGGCTCTTCGAAGGCCCGGACGCCGTCCGCCGGATGCACGTTCAGCGACACCTTCAGCCCCCGCTCGTGCAGCCAGCTGAGCAGCCCTTCCGGGTCGGGAATCAGCTCGCGGTTCCAGGTGTAGCCGGTCCAGCCGGTGCCGTACTGGGGCGGGACGTCGACCAGGTGCCAGTCCATGTCGAGGACCGCGACGCTGAACGGGACGTCCTCGGTGTCGAAGCGCTCCATCAGGTGCTGGTACTCGTCCGCGGTGTAGGGGTGGTAGCGGCTCCACCAGTTGCCGAACGCCCAGCGGGGCAGCAGCGGCTGGCGTCCGGTGAGCCGGTGGAAGTCGTCCAGCGCCTGCTGATAGGAATCGCCGTGCGCGAACAGGTAGACGTCGGTGCTGCCGGCGGTGCGCGGGGCGATCCAGCCGTCCGCGTCCAGGGTCATGCTGCCGGAGTCGTCCAGCACCGCCGAGCCGAGGAGCGAGAGCACGCCGTCCTCCAGGTCGGTGGGGCCGTCCACCTCGTCCAGGGTCCGGGCGGTGCCGCCCAGGTTGGAATCCCGGCCGCCGAGCACGTGCTGGCGTTCGCCGTAGCGCCAGGTGCGCCGATGCCCGTCGCCGCCGGCCAGGTGCGCGTACAGGCCGCCGGGGCTGAACGGCTGCTCGTCGTAGTTCAGCCGGACGGTGTCGGTGACGATCTCAATGCCGTGCTTGGTGCGGTAAACCGTGAAATCGACAGGTTCGAAATCGCGGTTGACCACCATCTGGGTGGCACGGTCCTCGAACTGGCCGCTGGGGGAGTATTCGAGCCGGAACAGGGCATCGCTCAACACGGTGATCCGGTAGTGCTTGCCGCGCACCTGCGATTCGGCCGGGGCTGCGGGCGTGGTGGGCATGATGAGGCGATCCGGGAGAGGCATGCCGGCAGTCTAGGGACGATGCCACCGGCCTCGCCGGTCCGATGGCCGTGAGGACGCTCGGGGCAGGAGCCGTCTTGAGTGCTCTGCGGGTGTCCGCCGTGGTGAACAGCCGATGACAGGCCGGCCGTCCGCGGCGTGCCGGTGCGCGGGTTGGCCAGGTCGCTGGCTTAGGGTGCAAGCACGGTCAGCCCACTGGCCGTTCAGGAGGAACGATGCGTCGTTTGGCCCTCACCGGTCGAAACCGCGGGCCGGCATCAGGCCCCCGACGTTCCGGCTGACCCGAACCAACGGGAGGCCGGCGGGGGTGCAGCGCCGGCCTCAGGACAGGACCGCTCGTGCCTCGAACAGCAAGCAGCTCCCGCAGGGTCTCGGCGACCGCCGCCGACACAGCGGTGCGGACGTACGTGATCGACACCTCCGTTCTGCTCAGCGACCCGCACGCCCTGCGCAATTTCCACGAGCACGAGGTGATCGTGCCGATCGTGGTGATCACCGAGCTGGAGGCGAAACGGCATCATCCCGAGCTCGGCTACTTCGCCCGGATGGCCCTGCGCTACCTGGATGAGTTGCGGATCGCCAACGGACGCCTCGATCTGCCGCTGCAGATCAACGACGGCGGCGGCACCCTCCATGTGGAACTCAACCATTCCGACCAGACGGTGCTGCCGCACGGGTTCCGGCTGGGCGACAACGATTCGCGCATCCTGGCCGTGGCGCTGAACTACTCCGCCGAGGGCCGCGATGTCGTCCTGGTCAGCAAGGACGTCCCGCTGCGGGTCAAGGCGTCCGCGGTCGGTCTGGCTGCGGAAGAGTATCGGCACGAGCAGCCCGTCGACACCGGCTGGACCGGTATGGCCGAGGTCGAGGTGGAACGCGCCAGCGTCGATGCCCTGTACGCGGCCGGCACCGCGTTCGTGCCCGAGGCGGTCGACCTGCCGTGCCACAGCGGCGTGGTGCTGCACAGCGCCGGGTCTACGGCGCTCGGCCGGGTGCTGCCCGACGGTGCGGTGAAGCTGGTCCGCAGCGACCGCGACTGCTTCGGCATCCATGGCCGTTCCGCCGAGCAGCGGGTGGCGCTCGACCTGCTGCTCGATCCGTCGGTCGGCATCGTCAGCCTGGGCGGCAAGGCCGGCACCGGCAAGTCGGCGCTCGCCCTGTGCGCCGGGCTGGAGGCGGTCCTGGAGCGGCAGCAGCATGCCAAGGTGATTGTGTTCCGTCCCTTGTACGCGGTCGGCGGGCAGGAACTCGGCTACCTGCCGGGTAGCGAGGGCGAGAAGATGTCGCCCTGGGCGCAGGCCGTGTTCGACACGCTCGGCTCGGTGACCAACCGCAATGTGATCGACGAGGTGCTGGCCCGGGATCTGCTCGAGGTGCTGCCGCTCACCCACATTCGCGGCCGTTCGCTGCACGACGCCTTCGTGATCGTGGACGAGGCCCAGTCGCTGGAACGCAACGTGCTGCTCACCGTGCTGTCCCGGATCGGCCAGAACTCGCGCGTGGTTCTCACCCACGACGTCGCGCAGCGCGACAACCTCCGGGTCGGACGCCACGACGGCGTCGTCGCGGTGGTCGAGAAGCTCAAGGGGCACCCGCTGTTCGCGCACGTCACGCTGACCCGCTCGGAGCGTTCGCCGATCGCCGCGCTGGTCACCGACCTGCTCGAGGAACGCTGAGTCACGCCTCCTGGGCGTCCATCAGTTCCACGGACGGGTCGAGCCGAGCCAGGCACAACTCGGGCCCGACCCACGGCCTGAGTTCTGCCACGGTCTCGTCCGCCCCGCGCGCGGCCAGGTAGCCGCGCATCATGCCGAGGTGAATCCGGCACGCGGTGGCGTCCCCGCCGATGGTCAGGTCACGGAACGGGCAGCGGACGATCTCCAGGTGACGCACGCCGTCGGTCTCTGCGATCCGCGAACTGAGGCCCAAGGCGTTGACGACGTCCACCAGGGCCTCCGTTCCGGCGACCAGGCCGGCGTCCGCTTCGGCCAGCGACCGTCCCCAGGCTTCCCCGATCTGCACGGCGGCCGGTTGCTCGGTGTCCGGATCGGTGCGCAGGTGGCCCAGGACGGCCTGGACCAGCGACCGGTAGGGCAGATCGGTGACCGGCGGAACGGTCGGTGCCGCCGAGAACAGCACCCGCGGCCGGCCCTGGACGGCGCGATGCTCGACGATCCGGCGCACCAGGCCCGCGGCGAGCAACGCGTCCAGATGGAACCGGACCGTGTTCGGATGGAGGTCGAGCCGCTCGGCAAGGATGTCCGTCGAGGTGGGGTCGGCGGTCTCCTGCAGGTACGCCAACACCCGGCGGCGGGTCGGTCCGAGCCGATCCGGGCCGTGGTCGGGTGCCGGGTGCGAAGTCATCGCTTCAATGATGTCATCCCGTTGTCAGTGGGGGGTCACCTTTCGGCCACGCCGCCGAATGGCTCGCGTACCCTGTGGGGCATGACGATCGGGGTGCGGGCGCCGCTGGTGCTGGCGGACGCCTTCGGCCGGGTCGCCACCGACCTGCGGGTGTCGCTGACCGATCGCTGCAATCTGCGCTGCACCTACTGCATGCCGGCCGAGGGCCTGCCCTGGCTGCCCGGCGACGAGGTGTTGACCGACGCCGAACTGGGTCGCCTGCTGACGATCGCGGTCGAATCGCTCGGCATCACCAAGATCCGGTTCACCGGTGGCGAGCCGTTGTTGCGCCGCTCGCTGGAACACATCGTGGCTACCGCGAAGGCGCTGCGCACCCGTGCCGGCACGCCTCCCGAGCTGTCGTTGACCACTAACGGGATCGGCCTCGACAAGCGGGTGTCCGCGCTTGCCGCGGCCGGTTTGGACCGGGTCAACGTGTCGCTGGACTCGCTCGATCGCGTGCGTTACGCCGCACTCGCCCGGCGCGACCGGTTGGATGCCGTCCTGTCCGGGTTGGCCGCCGCCGAAGCCGCCGGGCTGCTGCCGGTCAAGGTGAACAGCGTGGTGATGCGCGAGGTGAACGAGGTCGACGTCGTCCCGCTCGCCCAGTTCTGCCTGGAGCGCGGGTACCAGTTGCGGTTCATCGAGCAGATGCCGCTCGGTCCGCGCCACGAATGGGACCGTTCGCAGATGGTCACACAGGCCGAGATCCTGGCCCGGTTGCGCGAGCGGTTCACCCTGCGGCCGGCCGCGGAGCCGCGCGGCACCGCGCCCGCGGAACTGTGGCAGGTGGCTCCGGACGCCTCGCAGCCCGGCGGACGGATCGGGGTCATCCCGTCGGTGACCGCCCCGTTCTGCGGCGCCTGCGACCGGACCCGGATCACCGCCGACGGCCAGCTGCGCACCTGTCTGTTCTCGCGCACCGAGACCGATCTGCGGACGCCCCTGCGCGACGGGGCCTCGGACGCCGAACTGGCCGCGATCTGGGCCGGGGCACAGAGTCGCAAGGCGGCGGCCCACGGCATCGGCGAACCGGGTTTCGTCCCGCCGGCCCGCACGATGAGCGCCATCGGAGGTTGAGGATTGTGAAGATTCGGTACTTTGCGGGTGCGGCCGAGGCCGCCGGCGTCCACGAGGAAACCATCGACGCGGAATTCGAAGTGTCCGTGGCCGACCTCGTCGAGCAATTGGGTTCTGACCGGGAACGGCTGGCGAAAGTGCTCGCCGTCTCCACCCTGTTGCTGGACGGCCGGGCCGCCCGCTCGCGCGAGGAGTTTGTGGCGCCGGGAGCTCAGGTGGACGTGTTGCCGCCGTTCGCCGGAGGCTAGTGCTGCCCGAACTTCCACCGACCAGCGCTCGAGCACTTCTCACGACGACGCTAGACAACCGTGTCTACTTCGGCTAGTTTCAGGCGCACCCGAGATAAAACCCCTGGTCTTGGGAGTCACCCCCGAGGAATCGGAGAGCACATGTCACAGGTGGAGATCTTTCCACAGATACCGATGATGGCACGATCAGCGTGATCGGCAAGCGCGGTCGCGCCGACTACGAGTTGCTGCGGAAGATTCAGGTCGGCAACGCGCCCCGTGGAGCTGTCAAGCTCACGGACGACGGTCGCGGTTTCGTCTCCAACACCAGTCAGAACACGATCTCCGAGATCGATCCCATCAACTTGGAGGAGGTACGACGGATCACCGTCGGGTTCGGCCCTCGCGGTCTAGGAATTGTTCCGGGCAATCGCTACATCCTTGTCTCAAATTCAGGATCGGACACCGTGTCCATTGTCGACCTGCATGCCAACGAGGAGGTGCGCCAGATCCCCACAGGCCGGGATCCTCGGCACATGGCGATTACGGCCGATGGTCGCTATGCCTACATCTGCATCTGGGGAGCCGACGTCGTCGTCCGATTGAACCTCGCCGGTCTCGGCACGGACGATCTCGACTCGGTGGGTATCGAGACAGAGTTCGATATGGGCGAGACTGCGCATCCATACTCTGCGGCGATCGATCCCAGTGGTCGATTCGTCTTCGTTGCCAACACCCAGGCGCCCTACGTCAGTGTCATTGATCGTGTGACAGAGCAGGTCGCCAAGGTCGATGTAGGCGATATTGGTGGTCGCGCCGTCGCCTTCTCCGCCGATGGCAGGTACGCGTTGGCTAGCATCGAGACCACGTCTAAGGTCGCTGTCATCGATATCGACCGCCTGCAGGTCACACGACAGATCCCCGTGGGTCCCGGTCCCCGCGGAATCGCCGTGGACGACGACGAGATTCTCTACGTGACCAACTTCGCCCGCACCAATCCGGGCTGGATAAAGCATGACGAGTTGCCCGGCGGGCCGAACATGCTCACTGCCGTGCACCTTGGCAGCGCGTCGCTCGCCGAGGATGTTGGCAGTTTCAGCTACCAGGCAATCGAAGTTGGCTATGGCCCCTGCAGTGTCTCCGTCGTGGACACTGCCCGGTTGCGATCACGGACCGAGGTGGCCGCGGGCGCGACCAGCGGACGGTAACTAGATAGTTGTGCGGGGCGGCCGGGATAGGCCGCCTCGCATAGTTCCGCACCCACCCTAAGAGGAAGGTCCTGGTGGGCGACCGTGGCAACGCATGTCCGCGCAAAGAAGCTCCACGAATGGGCACTTCTGCCCGAGAAACAGTCTGTTGCGCCACAGCACGCGCGAGCTGAGGCCCGGCTGCTCGAGGAACACTTCAAGCAGCGGCGGAGAATCCGGGCGAAGGAGGTATGCCCGGCCTGGGTGCTTGGCAGTGAACTTGGCTGGACGCTGCGTTCACCCATCAGCGAGCAGTTCACCCCAATTGACGAAGTGCAACTGAGCAGCGATGCCGATCTCACAGAAGCCTCGCGTTCCACTGGTGCTACCGAATTCTGGGCTCGAGGATCAGGATTCATCGGAACCCGACGCAACCATTGGCTCAGGTCATACGCCTACCGCGCCACGGACGGAACCTGGGAGTCGATGTTCCTCCCGAACGGAGAGGGAACGTTCGAATGGCTCCTTGGCTTTGGGCTGCAGATCCCCGACGACTATTTCCTGCTCGTCCATGAGGCGGGCGGGCACCCAGACCTACAAATCCCCGTGGGTGTGCTCACCGCCAAACAGGTCAACCGCACCTGGGAACAGTCAGGGCTGAGCATCGCTGCAAAACCCCTCGCGCCAGTTAAGGTCGAACGAGGCGATGTGATTGCGCGCATCACCCTCCTACACAGGGACTCACTCCAAGCACAAATGGAGATTGAGTGAACAGCATAGGTAAGGTCCTTACGCGACCCGATACTGCTGGCCTGTTGACCATCATGCTGCTGCGTCAGGTCAGCGGTGCAGCCTTTCCCTTGGCCTTGTTCCTTGCCGCCACCGACACTCGCGGGCTCGCTTCCGCTGCGGTGGTCCAAGCCGTCAGGGTTGCTGTCGCAACTCTGACGACGCCGCTGCGCGCACGCCTAGTCGACCGGTTCGGAAGACGTCGAGTCATCCTTCCTCAGACTGTCGTCTCGATCGCCACCCTGAGCCTATTCACCCTCACTCTCCTCAACACGGGCTTCTCCCTGATCGTACCCATTGCTGCGATCGCAGTTCAGGCGGTCGCTGCTCCACCGATGGATGCCGTGCTGAGGTCGGAGTGGAAGACGATCGGCCGCGACCCCGAAGAGGTGAAAGCCCTCCACGCCCTTGATTCGATAGTGGAGGAGATCGGGTACCTACTTGGACCGACCCTGGTCTCGGTCCTTATTCTTGCTGGTGGCACATCGCTCGCATTCCAGACCTGTGCAGCAATCGTGGTCTTCAGCGCAATCATCATTCTGCTCCCAAGGTCGATGAGGCGAGCCTTGACCCTCGGATCGTCCGTTGACAGCGGGCACGCCGTGGAAGCTCGGCCCGGCGGAAGCCGGATGATGCGACGCCTGATTACGTTGGCTGGACCGATCGCCACCAAGGAGTTGCGCCGAATCGTCCTGCCTCTGCTCCTTATGGGCATGCTGTTCGGGATGATGGGAATCGTGATCCCACTGTCCAGTGGGCAACCCGAAACCACGCCCGTGACCGCCCTGCTGTTCGGTGCCATCAGTCTGGGCGGAGTCATCGGCGGTGTCGGATACGCGAGCCTGAAGCTGCGCTCCTCATTCACCCGCAGGCAAGCAGCACTCACCCTCATCGTAGGGCTGCCGCTCATCCCGCTCGTCATTGACCATGGACCCCTCACTCTCGGGCTGATGCTGGTCCTGTCGGGCCTAGCAGTCACGCCGTTGTTCATCAACTCCTACTTGATGCTCGACGCCGATCTACCACAGCACGTGATCCATGAAGCCAATGCATGGGTTCCAGTCGCCTACAACGTCGGATATACGGTCGGAATCAGCGCGGCCGGCGCCGCCGCCACCTATACGAGCGACGCGCCCGCGCTGCTCGGTGCTACGACCGCTGCGATCACCGGACTTCTGGGGGTCAGCTTGCTCGTTGGCGAGAGGGTCGCGGCAGAAGGTCCGGCAGCCTGATGACCAGCGAATTTAGCGCCGACCAGGCACGCAGCATCACCATCAACGCACAGATCGGTGCCGATCCGGCTCCCAACCCACTATCGGTACTCCACAGCCAACGGCTCCTGCAGTTGGATGGGCTCAGAACGGTCGAACAGTCGCACCGACTCACCTGCCTCGCGCGACTCGCGCCGAGCAGCCAACTGACAGTCGATCAGCAACTGTGGTCAAGGAACGAGCCGGTTTCCTTTGAGACCTACACCCACGCTGCCTGTCTGCTGCCCATCGGCAACTGGCCGCTGCTCGCAGCAAAGCGCGATGCAGCAGCGCGCCGGCCGGATGCACCGCCGGCCGGCGACATGGATCGTGTTCTGCACGTAGTCGAGGAGGCACCCGACGGCCTCACCATGCGACAGATCCAGGCAGACCAGCCCCGCACGGACAGTTGGGGTTGGACTGCACTCAAACGTGCAGCCGAGCATCTGGTGTGGCGCGGAGAACTCGTCTGCTCCAGTCGATTAAACGGCCAGCGTGTCTATGACATAGCCACTCGGCGTGTTCCCCAAGCCTTACGAGACCAGCGGCTCCAGCCGGCGGAGATAGCCGCCGGCATGGTCGAAGCTGCCCTCAATGCCCTCGGCATCGCCACAATCACCGACATCGCAGTCCACTACCACCTACCTGTACAGATGGTCGACAACGGACTGCATCTACTCAACCGTCGTGGTGGCCGCGTCGATGGATGGGACGAACTCGCCTACACCTCGACCTTAGCCGACCCGATGCCCACGGAAGCTCCTCCGAGGCTGATCGGGCCATTCGACAACCTTCTCCGCGACCGCAATCGAGCCAGGAGAATCTTCGGATTTCACTACGTCTTGGAGGCATACAAGCCGGCCGCCCAGCGGCTCTTTGGCCCTTACTCGATGGCAGTGCTCCACTCAGGCCGGTTCGTCGGTAGGATTGACGCACGCAGACAGGGTCGGGACATCACTATCCGGAGGTTCTTTCCAGAAACTGACATCGATCCGACTGAGTTCCATGCCACCGCCACCGCCGCTGCCGCTCGCTTGGCGCTTCAACTCGGAGGAGAACTAATCAGAGACGAGACAGCCCGATGACCTCTACTCGCCCCGTCTACGTGTCGTGCTCGATATTCACCCCGCTAAACCTCGAGCGCCGAACCACATCCACCATCCTGGCAACCAGGGAAGACAAGGCGTTAGCCATCGGTGCTGGCCCGCAATAAGCCAGGGTACACATAGGCCTTTGGTTGGCCATGCGAAATTTAGGACTGGCAAACGCACTCAACACAATCGGATCGCTGCTCGTGAGCTATCAAATCGCTATCCCATCCGACGCGGTCTTCATCGTACAGTTCGGCGACGTTTGCAAGGCGCTGTTCTCCCTGGCCGATTCGCCATCGAACTGGTGTCTGCTGGGCGCGGTGGCGGCCGCGCTCGGCCTCTCAACGCGCATTGCCCAGCGGGTGATCGCCGTCGAAGGCGACGGCTCCTCGTTGTCCACCGTAGCAAGTTATGAGGGCAATAGCCTCGGCATCCTTATACTCGACAACGGTGCATACGAATCGGCAGGCGGGCAGACGGTCGCGGCCTGTGATCTCTTCCAGGTTGCCGTCGGCTGCGGTCTATGCATAGAAGCCACATAAGTGTTCAGCAGTCCGGCCGAGGCTGTCGCTGCATGGCTCATTGGGCGGTCCAACAGTGGCGATCGCAAAGCGGCTCTTCCTACTTGAGGTGGGGGTGGGTGAGTCCGCCGCCGATGAGGAGCATGCGTAGTCGGTAGTTGTCGCGGTTGCGGTAGCCGCGGGCGATGCGGCGGTGGAGTTCGATGAGTCCGTTGATGGCTTCGGCGCCGCCGTTGTTGGAGCGGGCGGTGTCGAAG
>NZ_JASGEF010000038.1:0-54405 GCF_047606665.1 Micropruina sp.
ACACGGATTCCCCGACGGCATCGACATCATCGCCCGTGCCGCCGGAGTCGACCACAACACCGTCAACCAGGGCAGAACCGAACTCGACACCCACAACACGCCAACTAAATAGCTGACAGGCTCTTAGAGTATCGGCACCGAGCACACCCTCATCATCCAGGCCTCGCAGAAAAAGGAACGAACTAAGAAACGCGTAGGCAATTCCCACGATGTACGCTAGCCTGATTGCCTTGCTTTTCACCTGCCCGCTCCTATCGGCCGCAACCAGAATCGAAAGTGCAGCCGATTGTAGTCGCATGGCCGGCACCAGTTGGAAGCCGTCCCGTTGATAGACATGGGATTCCTAGGAGTGGTATTTGTAGGTAGCACTTGATCGTAACTCGGTGCGGCCGCACAGAAGTGTGGCCGCACCGAATTTGCTGGACTACTCAGCAGTGGCGCCAGTACGCATGGTCGATGCGGAACGGGTTGGTGTCCCAGGCGGAAGCGTACGACCACCTGTTCTTGGCGACACAGGGCGAACGGACCAGACCCGCGTCGCCTTCCACGCTCGAGCCGTGCTTCTTCGAGCCGTGGTAGTAGTTGGACCAGTTCGTGCTGGGCAGGAGGTTCGTGACACCGTAGTCCCAGGTGCCGCCGCCGGCGCTGACCACCGTTGCCGAAGCCGCTGCCGCGCCAGCGAAGGTCAACCCAGCGACTAGCCCGGCCGTCACGAGGGCCTTCTTGGCCCCGCTGAATCGCGTCGACAAGGTTTCCTTGTCCGGGGCGGTCGCCGTGTCCGTGTGCGGCGGCAAGCTTGTGAGATCGATCGACATTTGCTGTTCACTCTCCTTCGAGTGTTCGTGTGTTCTGCTTTGAGGGGTGCCCGACTGATTCTTGACGCGCCGAGCGGTGGAGAACCCACTGCGTTATTCACTCCGTCCGACTGATGTCGCGACTGCCTCCTCCTCTCTGGCGAGCGGAGTGCGCTACAGACTAAGGCGGCGGCCCGACTTAGTCAAGACTTCGTCGCCTGCTCGTTCGGTGCTTCTTTCGCGAGTGCGGCCGTGATGGCCAGCGTTCATCGCTGGGGGCTCGACGCGGCGTTGGCGTTCGTTCACGCGCGTGACGGCGGAGAGGACTCACCGTGGGCCGCACGGTCGGCGGTCCCGGGTGACCGAGGTGCGTCGCCCTGCTTGTCGGGCCAAGATTGCGCTACGAGTGGCCGAGGCTCGTCCGCTCGGCCCAGCTATGCGGCTTGAAGACGGGGATTTGTGAGGCCGCTGACGGCGACGCTTGAACCTTGGTAGACGCTCACTCGTCCCAATGGGCGCGGGCTTGGGGGGATGCCGCAATGCCGAAGGTGTGTGCGACTCCATCAGTGCGGCCCGAGATCGCTGGGCTACGTCATGGTCGCTGTGTGGGTTCGGGAGCAATCGGTGAGCCTGGCCCGGAGAAGGAGCGGCGGGGTGCTGGGGTTGGCGAGGGCGATGAGGGCGCTGCCTACTCGGGTGCGGCGCTCGGTGCAGATGGCGAGTCTCTTGAAGCCGCGGGTGTGCCCGGAGTTGGTGCGTTTGACGACCCAGCGTTGGTGTGGTTGGAGTGGGGGCCTTGGCGCTGATCGTTGGCCTGGCAGCCGAGTTCCGCGAGGAGGTTGTGGGTCTTGCCGGAGTCGTAGCCGGTGTCGAGGTGGACGGTGATCTGGTCGGATGGTCCGAAGCCGAGTCCTTGGTCGAATCGGGCTAGTTTGGCCAGGGGTGGAGCAAGGGAGAGTCGCTGCAATTGGCGCCAGCGATGACGCAGCCGGTAGGGATGCCTGCAGCACAGGGTCCGGATGCTCCTGCGGTGCAGAAGCGAAGTCGCAGCCCGAAGCGTCAAAAGCTTGCCGCCTCTGCGTGGACACGAGGGCATGGGTCAGACGGCCGATTGCGCCGTCAGCGCGGCCGACCGGTCCGAGGCGGGCAGCCACGCCACGCTCTCCTGGCACGGTAGAGCAGGCCTCCCAGGGCCAGAGCCGGCGGGGTCAATTCACGTGAAAGCACGCGGGGCCACAAGCTCGAGGCTCGGCTACGCTCCGCCGACTAGAGTCCCATAAGCCGCTCGATCGACCGAACAGCCGTCTTGTCGGAAACGGCTCAGTGGAACAATGGGTCGCACTCACGCCTCAGCCTGTGGATCGATCCGCGCCCACCTTCTCTCGGCTGAGAGCAGGCATGTCGCTCACTTCAGGCATCAGGATCGCAGACGCAACCTCCGTAGCCTGTTCTTAGAGTTCTCTGTTACCTGAGAGTGAGATAGGAACTTCATAAGGAGGCTCGCCAATCTGCTGCGCTTCCTCACTACATGCTGTTAGCTACTGCCACTAGCCGCCGAACCACCAGGAGATGACCAGATGAATCGAGCAAGGCGCATGCTTATCCCCGTGATCGTAGTTCCCATTCTTGTGGCTTCCGGAATCGTTGGATCGCCACCGGCCTATGCAGTAAACTGCCAAGGTGGAATGGCCACCGACGGCGTATACAGAGTCGTTTGCAGCGAGTCGAAGAGGGTTCGAGCGTGGATCGCATGTCAATCAGTACTTACCCTTGGGTACAGGTTTGCCGCTGACGGAAACTGGGCATCTACAAACGTTCCATCGGTCGCACGTTGTCCCTGGTACGCGTGGTCCCTCGGCTACGGCGGATGGCAAAACTGATCCTGGGTGGCGAATGTTGCGAGGGGCCTCGTGCTCGGCACCCTGATGGCGATCAGCAGCCTGGAAGGAACTCGGTGGAGTTCACGGCGCCCATCGCACTATCAACAGCCTATTGAGCCACGGGCAATCTGGCTGACCATGGCTTGCGCTGTTGGAACCGACTGAACTTCCTGGCCCCGTCCGCCATTCGGGTTCGGCGTGAGAAGCAGCCCCTTTCATAGTGGTGCCGGCCTGGGTGAAGATCGCGGCAGGTGCTGCGGCGGAAATATTCGGTGTCCCGCGGACAGATCGTCGGATCTCAAGCCTCCGGGCACCGCGGACGGGCTGGATCCGGCTCAAGTAGTCGGGCTAGCCGGCAGGTCGGCGATCTGATGCCCGCTCATCAGCTGTCGCAACGGCACTCCATAGGAGCGCGAGTGCGCCTGTGCCACCGGTCGGCATGGCGATGGGTGTGCGATGACCGTCGACGGCCCACGAAGGGCTGTGTTGCCTGGAACTCGCGGCTGCACAGCGCCGATGAAGATATCCGGCGGAGCCGACGTATCATGCGGCGCAGTCGTGAACGGCCTGCCGGCCGGACGGCAACGGCTCGCCACGAGAAGCGGAAGGTGCGGCGTCGCGCACCATCGTCAGGGTTTGAGCCCGAGACCGGTGCCGGCCCCACGAGTCACCGAACCCGGGCAGGGCGGAGTACGACAACCACAACGTGAGGAGCGAAGCCACGCCCGCCCCAGCGCCCGGCCGCCCTTCGGCGGGCTTTCGCGAGACGCTGCTCGACCCCTCCGCTCCCGTCAGGCTCGATTCCTGCCACAGGGCACGCCGAGCCGATTCCGCCCACTTTCGCCACAGGGCTTGACTAAGTCGGGTAACCACCTTAGTCTCTAAGCCAACTGGACCTCCCAGGGCAAGGAAGAGACATGAGGCGTACTGTGAAGCTCGCTGGTGGAGTGAGCGCTGTCGGCCTGATCTTGGCGTTCGGTGCAACGGCGGCTCAGGCCGGCACCAGCTACAAGTCGTACAACACCACGATCGGCAAGTATGGAGGTGCCGGATATTCGGCCACTCAGACCAAGCGGTTCACGGACGCCTCTGCTAGCGTCCGATCAGCAACGGTTGGCGGCGACTACACTGCTGACGTGTGTCTGGTCCCTTCGAATAGTGGCTTCTGCCTTGGCGGAAGCAAGACCATCAATGACGGCTCGAACGTCCTTGTGTGGAACTTTGCTACCGAGGGCAGTACGGTTCGCCTGAAGTTCACCGACGGCTGGCAATGGGTGAATGTGCAAGTGACCGGCACGTGGGCGTCGGACTGATATCGGGATTGGTTCCACCGTTGCACCTCGGCATTCGCCTGCCCCATTGGCAAATCTGGCTAGGCTCCGGCCTGACAGTACTTGGGGCTCTGGTCCTAATTGCTCAGAACTATGATGCGCGCGCATGGTACGACTTTATCGGCCCATTCGACTTCTATGCGTACCTATGGCAGCACAATAGCCCGCTTCCCCTAGTGCTCCCGCTGGTGGCCAGCCTTCCCTTCGTGCTGGCCTTCAGCGGGCAGCTCACCAATCGCTACCTAACCTACACTCGCACTCGAGCCAATATTCGTGTGACGCTTGGGCGAAATTTGTGCACTAATGCTGTGACTACTTTTGTCATCTTTCTCGTGATCGGCCTCATTCCGCAGTTGTTTGTGTCATTTGGTAGCGTCGGCTACGACACTCGCGGTTATGGACTAACAACGCCCGAACAGGTCGAGGCTGCGCGGTTGCATAGCAAGACGTTTGGTCAGTTGTTGATCTACGGACCGTGGGCGCCGGCGCTCGGCTACAGTATCTATCTGGCAACCAGCGCGGCGCTTTATGCAACCCTTACGCTGTGTTCAGTGTTAGTAGCCCAAAACCGCATCCTGGGTCTCACTGTACCTTGGATTATCTATCTGTTGGCCTCTTTCCTGATGGCAGTCATGTGGCTTGAAGCGTATTCAGTAGCCTTAGTTTTCCCCTTCAACCTGCAACAGATCCCCTTGGCGAATCTCACCTTCCCGATCGGGGGACTTCTCATAGCAACGGCGATCGTGGTCGCCGCGACACTCGCACTCGCCCCAAGGCTTCCGCAGCTGCAATGATGTCGATACTCGCGCCACAGTGGCGATCGTGGCAGGTGGTGCTGCTCGGACTCGTTACGACGTTGATGCTGTACGCGAGGCCTGAGCTCGCAATGGAAACCACACTAGGGCTAGACCCGCTAGCGATGGCGGTGCTTGATAGTGGGCTCAGTTGGCGTCTGTACCTGTTTCTTGTACTCCCGCTGTTCCTACTGTGGGTTGGGCGCGACTGCGAAGGTACATGTCAGCCTCTCGTGTTGCTGCGAGCAGGTGGGTATCGGACGTGGCTGATGTGCGCCGCAGCCACCGCAGGAGGCAAGGCATTACCGCTGCTGCTGTGTACCTTGGCACCGGCCTTGGTGCTTGGCCTCGGCGCGGGCTCACCCCTCGGCTCTGCTGAACTGCTGGCCGAAGCGGGGATAACAGCCCTGTCCGTGGGGGTCAACCTATCCATCTTGGGCGTCGCCGTTCTGAGTGCTGGGCTGTTTCTGGGCCGCACTGGCGCCCTCGTGGCCGTCTCCTTCATATTCGCGGCATGCGTGATCGGGTCTGCGAGGCCCTCTGAATTTGCTCCCCTCAATATCGGCTATGGCGTTCAGGTCGGCGCGTCGATCCAACATTACGGGTCTTGGTCGCTCGGGCTGGCACTACCGACGCTTTGCAACAGTCTCCTAGTGCTAGGAGGGATATGGCTCGCAACCTCCAAGAAGTTCCTGTGGCGTCGGCTTTGGATCCCCGTGGTGGGACTGCTGGTCGTGGCTCGATTTGCGCTTGGTGATTGGTCATCGCCAGCCGAGGCGCTGCTAGGTGGGTTCTACGGCACCGGAGGCACGCTGCCGGACTATATCTTTGTAGCGTTGGTAACATTGGCGCCGATCTGGGTTTCAAGTGCGCATTTCGAACCTGCGCTCGCCGGGCTCCAGTACCGCCTTGTTCGACGTGGCAGTGTCGCACGGTGGTTGGCCGCGACTATTGGGCCTTACCTATTGTTGGTGCACGGGTACTTTGTCGCAGTTTTGGGACTCAGTGTGGCTGTTCTTTTCGCTCGTTTCGATGCCTTCCCAACCTCTAGCGCAGATCTTCCTGTTCCGCCTTCTGTTGTCATTATTCACCTTCTAGTCAATGGAACACTGCAAGGATGGGCGTTCGTAGTGATAGTCGCATCGATACGGCTCATGGTTGGCGCGCCGGTCGGCGCACTAATGACGTTGGGCCTCCTCCTGGCGGGGGGTGCGGCGGCGAGCAATTCTCTGCCCACCGCTTTGCTAAACATGGGAACTGGCCAGCTCTTCGAGGGGGAGAGCGTATGGCTAGTATCCGCAGTGGCGATGAGTGAGCTCGCCGTGATCTCGTGTTTGGCGATGGCCATACTTCGAATATTTGGCTCGCGGTTCGTTGAAAGGAACCTCATAGCATGACGGCAATAATTCGCCTGAGCGGCGTAAGTAAGAAGTTTCGTACGGGCAGCGTTCTCGAGGACGTCGACCTAGAAGTCCTCGAGGGTGAACGGCTCGCAGTCACTGGCGCCAATGGCACCGGAAAATCAGTGCTTCTTAGGCTTATGTGCCGCCTGCTCGCACCGGACTCCGGGACTGTATTCATAGACGATCGATTCCAGTCCCCGAGGAAGTCCTTTCCGCAAGAGTTCGGCATTGTGATCGATAGGCCCGGGTTTCAGGCGCTGCGTACCGGCTTCGAGAATCTTCAGGAACTGGCCCGGATTAGACGCAAGATTGGTGACCGTGAGATTAGGAGCGCGATGGACCAGGTAGGTCTGGATTCTGGACTCAGGCAGCGTGTGGGCCAGTACTCACTCGGGATGAAGCAGAAGCTCGCATTAGCCCAGGCGATCATGGAGAACCAGCAGGTATTGCTACTGGACGAGCCGTTCAATGCTTTGGACGAAGAGAGTGCGGTCCGCGTGCGTGCTCTGTTGCTGAAACTGAGCGAGCAAGGTCGGACGATCGTGTTCTGCAGCCACAATCCGGAGGATTTGGATGAAGTGGCTACCAGACGTTTGGCCATTGTAAATAGCCGGGTCGTAAAGTCGGACTGAGAACGCGGCAGCAGGCCGAGCGTTTCGGCGACTACGTAGTCTGGTCGCTAGTGCGCCATGCGGCTTGCACCGGACGGTGGTCACGTCCAGTTGCGCCTTCGTGGCTCGCCAGGCAGCGAACGCACCCCCGCCGGCCCAATAGCGGTCCGGAGAGGACGAAGGCAGCGACGGGGCGTAGCCGGCGCTTTAGCTGGTAATGGGTCCCGGAGCCACGCGCGTCGCTGATTGCCCTGAGCCCGACCAAGTGACTGCCACGGCGAGGGCGCCGAGGCCGCAGGACCCCGTCTCGACACCGTCTTCATTCAGCTCCACCCAGCACTCGGGCGTAGGCCAACTCGGCACGCCGGGCCTCGGTCCACGGCGTCCGAAGCGAGCGCAAGGGCGTGACGAGTGGGCCTGTAGCGGGCATACGTGAACTTGATAGATCACACGATCCACACTGGCCTAGGCTGGTCGGGAACTGACCAGCCTAGGGTGACGTTTAACGATGCGACGTTTAGCGGCCAGGCGTCGTTCATCGGGGCGAGGCTCAGCGGCGGCAGGGTGTCGTCCATTGAGGCGAGGTGCAGAGGCGGCCAAGTGACGTTCAACAAGGCGACCTTCGGCAGCGACTTGGTGACGTTCAAAGATGCGATCTTCAACAGTGACCCCGTGACGTTCAACGAGCCGATCTTCGGCCGAGGCAAGGTGACGTTCATAGATGCGGACTACTTCTGCCAAGATGACCCGACGATCAACGAGCCGAACTTCAACGACGGCAAGGTCACGTTCGACGGAGTGACGTTCGGAGATCGCGACGTGTCGTTCAACAAGGCGAAGTTCAGGGGTGACGTGACTCGCGACGGACACCCGTTCCGCGGATGGCCAGAATTGCTCGGATGGCCAAAACCCTGATGCGACCCGTGGCACCCCAGCAACGAGCGTCGTCTGAGGATGCCCATCGGCGAGCCAACCCTGCCGTCAACAAAACTCCGCCGAGCGGCCCGACGCCGGTGCCGACGGCCCGTGGCCGCGGAAACTGACAATTTAGTGAGAAACGCCTGGTCGCGAGCAACCTGTCGCTCCGCTAGTCAACACCATGTCACCGATGACAGATCGAGCGATAACTCACAATTTTCCATCAACGAGCCGGCTCATGTCAATGGGCGGCCGAATCCTGATCCGTCTACTCGGGATTCTGCAACCTGACCCGTCTATCGGCCCCGCGAGGTCGAGGTAGTAGATGCACCATCCTGGAAGCCAGAACCGCACGGAATTCATCGAAATAGGGCCGCAGGCGCCAAGCGCATGCAACCCCATACACGCCCGACAGCTGGCTGGGAATCGGCTAAATGTCTAGCCGTTGAGCGGTGCTTCGGCCTTTTGTTCAGTTCGTTCTGTCGCACGAGAATTTCGAGAGTGCTGCATGAAGTTGGCACGGCACGGCTTCGATTTGGGGAGCGCATCTTCGATTTGGAGCGCATCCTTGGGCCGCGGAGTTGACAGCCGAACCATATTGCGTTCACACTGAGACCTCAGTAACCACCCCTCTTCATAGGAGGCACCTCATGCCACTGCTCTCTCGGCGGGTCATCGCCGTTGTTGTTATGGCCGTAATCGGCTTCGGATTGTCGGCCACGCATGCGAATGCAGGATCACTCGTGCTGTACGCAAAGGAAAACTATTCTGGCTGGCTGGGATCCTTCAAGGACGAGATGAAGACTTGGCGCAATTTCAGTGCTGTGGCGGACGACAACTTGGCGTCGTTCCAGAACGGCACGAATTATTCTGCCTGCTTCGCCCATGGGTACGACGGCAATGGCTGGCAGTTCCCTGCGAATCCCGGCCAGAACGCCCCGAGCTTCTACTTCTGGGACCGCGACCAAGCAAGCTCGTTCATTCTCGGCCGCCAGTGCAATTGAGTCACATCGCCACGACTGAATCGCTGGTTCGCTCATATCGTGTGGGCGCCTGGAATGTTCCTGCCGTGGCGGGAATATCGCTGACCGTTGATTCGGGGGAACTCGTTGCTTTGGTCGGACCAAGTGGCTGCGGGAAGACGACATTGCTCAACCTGATTGCCGGCCTTGATGTGCCCGATGCAGGCACAGTTACTGTGGCCGGGCAATCAGTGCAGGCCATGACCGAAAACCAACGGTCAGACCTCCGATTACGACACGTTGGTATGGTGTTTCAGGAGAGCAATCTCATTGCGCAGCTCACCGCAGGGGAGAACGTGCAGCTGGTGCTACGCTTCCAAGGTGATCCGAATCCTCGGCGCGCAGCATTCGGACTGCTGAGACAGGTAGGGATTGAAGAGCTCGCTGACCGTTATCCGTCACAGATGTCCGGAGGGCAACGCCAGCGTGTTGGAATTGCGCGAGCCTTGGCGGGAAATCGTACCCTACTATTGTGTGACGAGCCAACGGTGCACTAGACTCGAAGGCTTCTGAGGATCTCTTTGCGCTGCTTCGGGCGTTGACTCGCGCCGGCCAACGGGCTGTGGTTGTTGCGACGCATGATCCAATTGCCTTAGAATTCGCCGACCGAGTATGTCGCATGCGAGATGGGATGCTTACTGAGTGAAATCGACGCTGGGTCTGGCGACCCTACTGTTGCGAACCAGTGTGTTCAGGCGTCTTGTTGTGGTGACAGCCATAGCCACGCTAGCTTCGCTGGCCGTGTTGAGCATGCTTGGTGCTCTGTCGCTCACCGTCGAGCAAAGACGGGTCTCTCAATTTGGCGGCGCCACCGCGAGTGTGCAAACGGCAATTAGTGTGCCGGTGGGGCGCGCGGTTATACGGAAACCTTCCTGGCTTGAAGATCCTCAAATCCAATCTTGGCCAACCCTACAGGCGAACGTGTTCCTGGGCGGCACGCTGTTCGATTACAAGGAAGTGCAGGCTCCATCGCTGGTGACGGAAGGACGCTTTACCCTAACGTGGGGTGTCTGGCCGAACGCAGCAGGCCAATGTGTGACAAATGGCTCCGACCAGACACTGGATCCTTCGATCGGGGTCTGGACACTGCAACTCACGGGCCAGATTCGCGACGAGTTTTAACCGCGGCGGAAACTCATCGTCTGCGCTCCCGGAACGTGGAGCAGCTGGCGTGTTGCAAAGGATGAAGCGCGACTGGCTCCGGGTAGCAGCATCACCTATTACTTGGCCGGCGGTAAGGGTGCGATCGAGCGCGTGATCCAAGCTGCCGTTGCACAGCGAGCAACCGGCGAAGCGATTATCAGCACTCGTTGGGAAGTGAGTGATTCTAGAATCAGGCCAACCGACGTCGTCGGCACGCTAGCGCCGATCGCCGTTTTGGTCCTTGGCGGATGCGCCGCGTTGGGGGCTGCGCTTGGGGCATGGATCAATCGGGTCAGTCCGGCTGTAGTTGGTGCGGGCGTCAGGCGATCACGACTTGTCCGCGTGGTGGCGCTGTCAGCAGTGACCTTCACCGCGTTGGCGGCGCTGATCGGATCGCTACTGGGCCACTTGGCTGCACTCGCCTGCCGGCCGGCACTGGTTGCTCTGGGCGGAGGCGTGCCACTGTCGCCGCCAGCATTCGAAGGTTTCGCAACGCTGACGGCGATCCTGATGAGCGTGGTGGGTGCAGCCACAGGTTTGATGTGGAGCGTCCGTCGGGGCTTGAGTGGGCGAGCGGAGGTCGCCGGTGCTAAACGTGGCTTGCTCGCTATTGCCGGCTCCATGCTCGTCCTCGCTTTGGGGATGGCTCTGGTTGGTGGCGAGTCGCTTTGGCTACTACTTCCTTCGGGGCTGGTGGCAGTAGTAGGGCTCGCGCTCAGCTTTCCCGTCGCGGCCCGGCTGCTCGCTGGAGTCGCCACCGCTCGCCCCATCGACGGGTGGTTAGTGGCGGGCCGGATCACTTCGCACATGTCTCGCAAGCTGGCCGTAGGTGGTGTGGTGCTGACACTAGTGGTGGGTAGTTGGCTGTACTTCCTAACACTGTTGATCACCAACTCAGCCTCCCAACAGGCGCTGATGCAGGCGACGCTACCGGCCGGTATGGCGCGCATCTCGTTGGTCGACCACGAGGCGTGAATTACCCAGGCTGGGTAATTCGGCAGTTCGAAGGCGACCTGGGAATCTCCTCACCCATCGAGATCCTGGAGGCTGCCTTCGTTGAATCTGAAGATGGCGGCGTATTATGGGCTGTTCGTGACTTGAATGATGCAGCCCGTCTGATTTCTGGATTGTCGCCAAGCGATCGAGACTTTCTCGCTGCCGGCGGAGTACTGACGACGGGGCCTGTAGGCAAGGAGATTTCCTTATCGCGGATTGGGGATGGGGTTCGCTTGAGCCTGCAAGCACGTCGGATAGCCAGCAATTCGGGGGAACTTCCACGGGTGCCGGGGTTCGTCCTGACAGGCTCCCTCGAGAACCCCCCGCAGTCAACCGCGTCGGCGTCCGTCTTCTCTTGGAATGTTTACGAAGGGCTGACCCGTGAGCAAGACGAACTGGCGCGTGACTGGCTGCGACGGCGCGGGTATGCAGATGTTCAGGTGGAGGCACACTACGGAGTGGACTGGTTCATTGCTCCGTTGGGCGCCGCAGTTTCATTGATACTAATGGGAGGTGCTGCACTGCTGATAACCCGCGAGGTTTTGTCCGAACTGGCGGTTAGCATGCGGTCAATCTTGGCAGCCCTACGTGCGGTAGGTGTGCGCACTCAGTTCATACGTGGTGTCATGTTGAGGGTGATGACGCTTGTGATGGGTACCAGCCTCGCGTTGGCCGGCCTGGCGGTCGCAACGGTTACTGGCGCCTTATATGTGCGAGCTCCGACGGCATTCACGATTGCAAATGGTCAATGGTGGCTATTAGTGCTGTACCTTCTTGTTGCATGCGTGAGTGGGATCGCCGCAATGCTGACAGCCGCTAGAAAGCTAAAACACACAGAGGCTCTTCCCATCCTTTAGCGGAAATTGCCTGAAACGACCGGATGTGACTCAATCTTGACCAAGGTGAGAAGCTCCACGGCCGTGCGGCATGGCAGGGTGCGACGGTTTGATCGCTTGCTCGGCCATCCTAGGCAAGCGGAGGCCGCCCCTAGAAGCATCCTCTAGGGCCTAGGTCCGGCCATTTCGCCCGCGGATTTGCCAGACCGGTGAGGTTGAGAGGTCGCTGCTTTGTGCGCCAACATCCGATGACCTTCCACGCCAGATCGTGTCACTTACGTGAGGATCCTGGACGCCGACTTCGAGGGTACTGGCGAGGGCTCCCACTGGGGTGACTACTTATCCTTCGGTGCGCCACGGATTGCAGGCCACCCCGACGTCCAGAACGGCATGGGAGCTGATTGCACTTATGGTGAAGGGCCCGAATTCGCGCCAGCTGTCGCGTTCTCGCCTTCCTGGGGCGACTGTCATCAGTCCCGCTCCGTCTCGCGGGCTTCATCGAGCCTCCGGTGCGCCACCATCGACTCGAGGTTGAGCAGTTCACGCAGTAGTTCTCGCTGATTGCACGATTTAGGTGGGGTGTGCGCCGGTCGGGTTCCGATGGATCCCGACCATGCCATCACCAGGTTGGCCAGTCCCGACTGCTTGTCCTTTCCGTGTGGGTGACCAGTGAGTTGATGGCGAGCCGAGGCGTCCCGGTCCGGCGGAGAGCGAGCGCCGCGTCAACGAGAGCAGGCACCGCCGCCCGTCTGGGCGGTGAGCTTACCCCTCGTCCGC
Organism: Micropruina sp.; assembly: GCF_047606665.1. Taxonomy (GTDB): domain Bacteria; phylum Actinomycetota; class Actinomycetes; order Propionibacteriales; family Propionibacteriaceae; genus Micropruina. The sequence continues at coordinate 12,506 of NZ_JASGEF010000038.1, forward strand.
CTCGTCGTTCTTTCGTTGGCGCTGTTCGGCTACGAAGTTGGCTAGGGACCAGACAAGTCTTGCATTGATGCCGATTTTACGCGCTCGACGTGCCTCCTTGCCGAGTGAGCCGCACAATGGTGAATAGTTAGATCGTGATTTGGCCCTTGACCAAGGGTGAAGCACCCGGCCGCTCCCCGTCACGCGCCGTATAGGTTGAGAGTGGTGGTCGCCGCTATGGCGCCGCTGGTTGTGATTGGGGGAGTCGCAGGTAGGTGTTCCCGGCCCAGGATAGGCTGCCCAACATCCGAACATGCCTAGCGTTTGGTTATAGTGGCCTTCAAACAGAGCGGTGATTTCTATAGATTCGGTTATGGGCGACGCCGACGACTGGCTCCGAATCTCTGCGATTTTATCTCCTGCTTCCTGTGTGCGGCCCGTCCTCCCCGTTGCGGCACGGTCGTCCGCCTCGCGCAGAATGATGTGTTGACGTGCGAGCGCGTAGCCCGCAACCACCCGCCAAAGGTGCTACCGGTTTCTAACCACTGCCGGCGACCAGTTCGATGGCCTCTGGAATTCTGTCCCAATCTCTGGGTCGTCGTACCTAGGGGGTTGAAGAGCTTTGGAGGTGGCGTGGTGGTGCAGTCGGTGCGGCAGGAGGCGCGGCGGCGGGTTCGTGAGGCTGCTGCTGTGCGGTTGCGGTCGTTGGCCGAGCGGGAGTCGCGGCTGAATGACCTTGCGGTGGATGTGGTGACTGCGGTGGCTGCGCGTGATCGGGCGGATGTTTCGGCGGCTGAGGCGGTCGGCTTGTTGTTGGGGGAGCAGGTGTCTGTGGCTGAGATTGGTGAGCGTTGCGGGCTGTCGGTCAAGGAAGTCGCTCGGCTGAAGCGGGTCCACCTCAAGGCGGGCGCCCGTGGAGCTTCCGACGAGCCCCTCGGAGATGCCTCTGCTTCCGATGGGGGTGATCAGCCGTGAGGTGGCGGTGGTGTTGGTTGCGGTCGCGGATCACGGCGGCTGTGGTCAGCGGCGCGGTCTGGCTGACGGTCACCTCGTTGGTGCCGGTGGCCGGGGCTTGTCTCCTGCTTGCCGCGGTGATTGGGGTCGTTGGCTGGCGGACGGGGTGGATGGTGCGGTGCCGTTTCGGGGCTCGTGGAGCGACGGAGGGTGAGGCTGCTGCCGTGTTGCGGGCGCTGGTCCCGGTTGCTGGCCTGCGGGGTCGGAACCAGCCGCGTCTGCGGGTGAGTGATCGGTTCGGTTGTGACGTTCGGGCGGCGGATGAGCGGACTCTCGTGGTGAGCGCCCGGTTGGTCGGTTGGGTCCGGGACGGTCGGATCGCGGATGGGGCGGTGTGCGAGCTCGTTGTGCGGGCCCTGGCGTTGGCACCTGTGCAGCGGTCTCGCATGGTCGCGATCGTCCGGTTGTTCTGTGTGCCGTGGACGGTGCTGACCTTCGCCGTGCGGCCGGTCCGCAGGGTGGCTCGCTGGCTGCGGCCTCTGGTGTGGGTGTTCGCTTTGCTGGCTGGGGGTGATCTGTGTCGGCGTGGTGAGTGGTTCCCGATGGTGTTGCTGGTTCTGGCGGTGATCGCGACGGTGACGACACCGTGTTTTGACCGGGCCTGGGCGGCACGTTGCCAGGCGATGGCAGACGACGCAGTCCGCCGGCACCTCGATCCGGACGCTTCCGATCCGACAGCTGAAAGTTCCGGTGGCGCGTTCGTGGTTCCTCCGACGCCGACTCGTGATGGGGGTTCGTGATGAGTGTGAATCATGCCGGTCTGCGGGCGTGGGCGCAGGGTCTGTATCCGCTGGAGGCCGCGGTGGAGTTGCTGGTCGGGTTCGCCGGTGGCCGGTTCGCGACACCGGGTCATGCGTGGATTCAACCGAGTGACCAGCCGGGGAGGTGGTGGCTGGATCCGTCGCTGATCAGTGACGACACGATCGGCGACCTGTCGGGTAGCGAGCAGCGGGTCTTGCGGATCGTTGCGTCACTGGCCGGTGGGGAGCCGGTGGACCTGTCCGAGAACCTGTCCGGGCTGGATCGTCCCACGACCGGGTTGGTGTTGGCGGCGGTCGCGCACGCCGCCGGCAGCCATGAGCACACCGATGTTCGTCTCGACCGTGGGCCCGGCACGCCGCCGCTGCAGGGACGGTTGCCGTCCCTTCATCCCTGGTCTATCGAAGGAGGCCCGGATGACCGCGAACCTGACCGAGCCGTTCCAGCCCGTCCTGCCGGACATGCCGCTGCTGCGGGAGGAACTGTTGGCCGAGATCGAGCAGGCCGCCCAGGGCGGGGCATCGGCTACTGAACTGGCCGACCTGCGCCGGCACTATGACCAGATCGCGGCCCAAGGGCGACGATGACCGGTCATAGCCTGAGCGAGGCGCAGCGGGAGGCGGCGGATCGGGCCCGCCGCGAGACCGTCGAGGAATTGCATCGACAGTTGACGGAGCATGTTGGGTCGCTCGACAACCGGGCCGAGTGGGAGCGGTATTTGGCGTTCGCCCGCAGTTTCCATCAGTACAGCTTCGGGAACCGGCTGCTGATCATGCTCCAAGCCCCGGACGCGACCGCGGTCGCCGGGTACCGGGCGTGGCAGGCCAGGGGTTACCAGGTCCGCCGCGGCGAGAAGGCGATCCGGGTGTTGGGCCCGGTCACGAAACGGGCACCGATCCTTGATCCGGCCGGGAACCCGGTGCTGGACGCCGACGGGAAGCCGCGGGAGACCCGGCAACTGGTCGGTGTGAAACCGGTGCCAGTATTCGACATTTCCCAAACCGACGGGCCGCCACCGCCGCAGCATCCTGACCCGGTACTGCTCACCGGGCAGGCACCACCCGGCTTGTGGGACGCTCTCGCTACCCTCGTCGCTGATCGCGGGTTCCGGCTGGAAAGGGGCGACTGCCAGGGCGCGAACGGTCTCACCCTCTACAGCGAACGTGTCGTCCGGGTCCGGGCCGATGTGGATGATGCGCAGGCGGTCAAGTCGCTAGCCCACGAGGTAGGACACGTCCTGATGCATCCCGACGGTGCCGATCGCGGGTGCCGAGGGCTGGAGGAAGTGGAGGCCGAATCGGTCGCCTACATGGTCACCCAAGCCCACGGCCTCGACTCCGGCCAGTACACCTTCCGCTACATCACAGGCTGGGCCACCCAAGCCGCCGCCGACCCGGAGCAGGTCGTCCGTGCCACCGGGCAACGCGTCATCGAGGCCGCCGACCTGATCCTCGCCCACACCCAGCCCGACGCCATCCGACCCGCCGAGGACGCACTGGACGCCTTCGAAGCCAACATCGACCGAACCATCACCACCGGCTGGGAGAGCACCAGCACCACCGCCATCTCCGGGGTGACTCACGACCGGAAGCGACACCTTCGGGCGCTCGACCGCGGGTTGGTGGTCGGGCGATGACTCCCGATCAGATCCTTGCGCTGGCACTGGGGCATGTCCGCAACGCCACCTGGCAACTCCTCAACGACACGGGCGGTGATCTCGTCCTCGGTCTGGACTGCCTGGACGTCGAATCCCTCCTCAACCCCGACGATCGTGACCCGATCATCGCGCCCCTCGAACCCGACGCGGCCCGGTCCCTGGCCGCCGCGCAGGTGCTCCTTGACCAGATCGCTGACCAGGTGCCCCCCGCCGGCTGGGCTGCGCTGCTGGCGCTCACCGTGCGGATCGGTGAACGATGACCGCCACCGTCGCCGACCTGCTCCGCGTGCTCGACCAGCAGACCCACACGCTCGGGACGGCGACCGAGCACGACACGGCCAGCGCCCACGTGTCCGGCTGGATGAGGCTCGCCACCACCACCCGGCACGCGATCAACCTGCTACCGCTCGGCGGACGCTCTGCCCAGGTGAAAGCCGGCCTACGGACCGTTCTGGATCCACTCGTCCACGGCCCCCGCGACCCGCTGCCCAACCCGACGCCGGCCCCCATGCTGATCGAAACATCCCGAACCATCGGGGCGATCGCCGACATCCTCGCCGAACACCTCCAGGGCGGCGGATGCGACAACCAGATCGGCACCGAAGCAATCAAACTCGAAACCAGCCTGCTCTCCGCCGTCCACATCAACGCTTCCTGGTCCCGCGCCGTGACCGAATCCCAACGATTCCCCGGCACGACCGGCACCTTTCCGGCGCAACTGGCCGACCTGATCGTCGTCACCGAACCATTCGCGCTGATCCCGCCTGACCGGCGTACCAGCCTGCTCGACGACCTCCGCCTTCCGAACCCGGCCGCGCCCGGCCTCGAAGGCGCCGTCACCCGCTGGGCTGCTGAAGCCACCCTCGTGCTGCAGGAGCGCTACCGGGTCAGCGGCTGGGCAATGCAAGCAATCGCCGGCAACCTCGCCCTCCTCAGCCACACCGCCGGCCGCGCCGCACTCCGTGCCGGAGCAGCAGGCGACATCACCGCGGCCCAGGCCGACAACATGGCCGGCTGGTTCAGCGAAGCCGCCCGGCACTGGCGCACCGCCGCCGCGTGGCCCCCGCACGTGCGCCTGGCCGGCCACACGCCCACGCTGCGCCAACTCGGCCGCGACGTGCGCGACGCCTGCGATACCGACCCCAGCCTGCACGACCTCAGGGCGCCAATGACGGCCGCGGCGCGGCTGTCGCTGCTGCATGCCTCAGTGATGGACCAGTTGGCCGCCCGACGCCAACTGTGGGTCCACACCGTCCGAACCGACTACCGCGGCGACCACATCGAAGCCTGGACCCGCGAACCACCAGGCAGCCCCGCCAGCTGGCCCCTCGTGCAAGCAGCCCGGTACGGCCACCACGCCCTGGACCGTGCCGTCCGCGAGCTAGACCGGGCGACCCGGATCCCGCCACCCAGCGCAGGTTGGCCGATGGACTCCCTGTCGCCTGCGCCGCCCGGCGCGGCGATTGAGGCGATGGGGCTCCCCCGACGTCACGGGCGGCGTCTCGGGATCGGAATGTAGCCTGGCCGGCGCGCCTGGCGGGACTCGAACAAATGAACGATTATGATGGAAACATCAGGCAAGGAGGCGTGACATGGCTATTGCAGCGGCTGACCCCACCTGCGTCCGGGGCTGGGGGAACTATCATCAGGGCATGACGCAGGCCCGCCGGGAAGATGTCGCGCTGCTGGCGCTGCTGCGCCTGCGGCCGAACGGGATGAGCTGGGAGAAGATCGCCAACGAGGTGCAGTTGGAGGGGTCTGCCATCAGGGTCCTTGACCGGGTAGGGGAGTCCGATGGCGCGCTCCTGGCCGACCCTGAGATTGAGGCGGCCGCTGCGCGTGCAGAAGTTGAGTTGTCCGACTGGGAGACGGCTGGTCTCGACTTCATCTCGATCCTTTCGCCTCGGTACCCGAGTCGTCTGGCCGGCGTGTTTGACGCACCTCCGTTCCTCTTCGCGTCAGGGTCCGTTGTCCCTGATGACAAGGGCATGAGCGTGGTGGGCTCGCGCAAGATGTCGTCCGCGGGTGAGTCGATGGCGCGCGATGCCGCCCGAATCCTCGGGGAACGCAACTTGACGGTGATCGCCGGCCTCGCGGAGGGGATCGATACCGTCGCGCATCGCACCGCGCTGGACATAGGCGCGCGCACTGTTGCGGTGATCGGCACGGGAATCAACAAGTACTACCCTGCCGCGAATCGGCGATTGCAGGACGAGATCGCTTCCAAAGGTCTAGTTCTGTCGCAGTTCTTCCCTGATGCCCCGCCTACCAAGCAAACCTTTCCGATGAGGAACAGAACGATGTCTGGTTACGGCATGGCGACCATCGTGATCGAGGCGGGGGAGCGCTCTGGTACGCGGATCCAGGCTCGTCGAGCGGCTGAGCATGGGCGGCCGGTCATCCTGTCGCGCAGGGTGGCTGAGGGCACGGATTGGGGTGCCGCCATCGCGAGGAATCCGTGGGTCTATGTTGTTGGGTCACGGGCGGACATTGAGCAGGCTGTGGACGAGATCTGCTCTGATCCGTCGGCATTGATGCTTCAGGATCTCGGGCTGGTGGGATGAACTCACCTGGGCAGCCGGGTTTCCGCTGGGCTGACCTGGACTCCCTCATTGTCCGGGAGTACGGCTCCTATCTGCACAACGTGATCCCTGGTCTACCTGGACTGTGTGAGGTGTGCTCAACTCCGGTCGCAGGCACCTATGCACGCTGTCGGCCGTGTAGTCAGATGCTCCCGCCTGGGCCGATGGGTGGGCCAGCGGGGGTTGACCGAGTGGCGTTCCTGACCTACGCGGTAGAACGGGGGCAGGCATACAGCGTGCTTCGCGGCTACAAGACTCCGACCATCCAGGATCGCTACTGGACCGCAGCGGCGACATGGGTGGTCTGGCTCCTTGGGCGACACGGGCTCTGTGCGCTGCGTGGATCTGGCATCGCAGAATCACAGTTCCTTTGGGCAACAGTCCCATCGGTCAGGTCCGGCCGAGCCGGTGAGCACCCACTGCATCACATCGTCCGTCAAGTCTGGGGTCCGCTCTACCCAGAGGCACGCGTGGCTCTGACAGTCGGCGCTGGGGTTCAGGGCCGCGACTACAACCCTCTGAGGTTCACGGCGGATCCGGTCGTCTCCGGCAGTCACGTCATACTCATCGACGACTCCTGGACTACAGGCGCCAACGTGCAGAGCGCCGCCACCACCCTCAAACGGGCAGGCGCCGCACAGGTCTCAGCCCTGATCCTCGGCAGGCTTCTCAACGATGCCTGGGAACCCACCCGTCAGTTCATCGACTATGGCGGGCTGCGATCGCCATTCGATCCGAATGCGTGCCCGTGGGCCGGAGCGTCCAGCCACTCCGCCTAGCGACGGAGGTCCGCGATCCCTTTAGACCTGCGATGGGGGTTCCAGCGGCCTGGCTAGCGCCGACGATAGGATTGAGTGATGATTCTAATAGGTGAGGATGAACCTGCGACGTTCAGGGTGCTAACTAGCCATGACTAACGAGATCCGCGTCACTTCAGGGGCTCCGCGGAACTGCTTGAAGGTGGCGCCTTGCGAGTGGAGCAGGGCAGCGAGCCACCCTTCATTTTCGGTCCTGCCGGCTGGGTGCGGCTAGAAGGCGTCACTTCCCCAGCTGCCGACTAGTTGACGATTTGGTGCGGGTCTTGGCTGCGCCCAAGCCGCTCACCCTGAGCTTGCGCGAGCTAACCCCGATCTCCTGGGCATGGGTGTGAATCTCGTTGAGCGTCTCGGCAAGCTCCGTTCGCAGGCGGCCTGCGGTGCCACTGCTCACCTGGCTGCCTCGGACTGCGGCCAGCTGCGCCTGCAAACCCAACATGCCGCTTTGATGCTCGCTGTCGCTCGATCCAACCAATGCCTCCAGGTGGGCAACAGCGCGAGCTATCTGCTCGTCCGCAACAGGGTCGAAGGCGATCTCTCGAGTAGCCATGGCGATCCGCGGAAGGTTGTCCGAGTAGTCATAAGTGAACTCTGGCTCACGAACGGTCGGAATGAACCTCGCCGCCCGGCGCGCCACATCCAGGGCCAGTCGCTCGATCTTGCGAAGAGTCTCCTGCTGCTCTTCCCGTACCGGACTCCAGCGCGTCTCCCTGAGTGCCATAACTGACAGCCAGAGTCCTGCGGCACCGGTGAGCGCACCCGCTAGGCCAAGCAAAGCGCCTATCACGGCTACCCAAAGCTCCCAAGTCACGGACCCAGGCTAAAGTAACCAAGCCCCGAAGGGTGCTCCAACGTCGGTTGTCAAACGTGGTAGGAGGTGCCGTCCAGCCGGCCCGTTCTCGTGGTGTGTGGGGCAACCACCGCTGGCCCGCGTGCTGGAGCAAAGGCCAAGTTCCGTCCGAACTGGACGGTCCAGGTAGAAGGCACTCTCGTTCAAGGTGGGCACTTCGCCCGGCTCCCCTTGCCTGCCGTACCCTTTACCTCACACGATGCGGGGCTTCAGGCCCGCCGACCGGCGGCTCAGCCGCGCGGTTGACGACTCGATGTCGGCGGGTACCTGCCCGTACTCGCCACAGGCGCGTCGTCGTTCTTGTGGGCATGGGAAACCGCCACAAGACCGAACAGCCACGCCCATCCGCGCTTGTCTGATTGGGCCTCCGTCGCCCACAGTCCCAGGCCCGTGGACCGGCAGCAAGGGACGACTCACCTGGGTGGGCAGTGGGATCGGCCCGTGCGGCTGCCACACGGGGGTCGAGCTAGGCGCACCGGGCTACCCGCGCTCACACTGCAGCAAGTAGTCGCGGATCTCCAGTAGCGTCGCCTCATCGAGGCGAGTGACTCCCATCTGGGTAGTCAGCGCATAGGACTCCCAGAAAGGCCGCCGAGTGTCGCGCGCACGGAGGGAGACCACCCTGAGCCCCTGCTTGGTTGCCTTTCCTCGGAGGGATCGTTCAAGAAGCAGGGCGTGGTCGGGATCCGCGCAGCAGGCGAGCCCGAACGGGAGATCTCGGGGTCTGGCACTGCGCCGATATCCGTAGCGACGCAGGAATTCCTTGGCCGCGTCATTCGGAAGAAACTCCCCGTTCCGGATCCAGCCGGCTCTCACCAGCGTGTCGAAGTCGTGATCGTCATCACCCAAGCCGTCAACGTAGTCAGCGGCTGCTCGCAGTGCTTGCGCGCCACCGTAGCTGTCGGGGTCCCCATGTTCACGCGCAACCCCGTCGCGCCACCTGGCCTGCTCGCGCAGATAGAAAGAGAGAATGCTGGTCCTTGCCATGAACTGCACTCTACGGACAACCTCCGACAAGTTGCCCAAGCTGGACCAGTCCTCGCTCCCATTGCCGGCTGGTCCACCGCCGAGTACCTCTCTGCGTGTAGGTGGCTGGTGTGACGACGCATCATTTGGCGAGGTTCGTGGAGAGCTCTGCAACGTCAGCTGCATACAAGGGATGCTGAGCGGCCAAGGCCGACCGCCCGCGCCCCCTGGTGCCGGTGGACCTGTGAGGGCCACGCACAATCGAACGGGTACGGGCCCGACGCAGGGTCTCATTTCACTCGCGGCCGGGGGCGTCCGAGACGACTCCCTACTTACCGAAGCGCCTCGTCACAGGCATGTACGGACGGGTCAGGCCGGCCGCTCGCCTACTGTATCGGCGTCATTTCAAGCCGACCCTCGCGTTGCCACGCAACTGCTCTTTGACTAGGTCTTTTCCTTCGTCAAGGCCGCCGGCGGCCCATCGTCTACGGATGGATCGGGAATGGTCGACGCCGATGGCTTGGCTTCGATTGGCAGGTGCCGACCGTTCTCTTGGTAGTACCGTCCGGCCTCGGTCAGCGTCGCAACCCATATGCCGCGGCTCCGGCTGATCTGAGCCAATCCTCGCGTCTGCAGCGCTGCGGCTACCGTCTTGTACGCGGATAGAGGTGGCGCACCCTGAGGGTTGAGCGCGAGCCAGTCGAGCACGCGTCGCTGGACATCGTTCACCGGTCGTTGCATGTGGAGCATCTTCAGTCGGACCGGTGAGGTCGAGGTGCCGAGTCCAGAATCAACTCAGTCGGCGTGGTCGGTCGGGTTCAGCCGCCCGTTCGCGCGACGATGGGGTAGCGGTCGAGGCGCGGACGGGCTTCTGATTGCTTGTCAGCAGAGTCGGCCTGCCGCAGGTGCTGTCCAAGACCCCGACCGCAACGGCGTGAATCACCTGAAACGGGTCGGTGTTTGGTGGTAGAAGGTTGTCGTGGCGAACCTCGACCCGGAGCCGGTCAGCCCGACTGGGACCGCGCTCCGTGGCGACTGGGGGCTTGTAGCGACCGAGCCAGCGGGGCCATGGCTGCGGGCGACGGCCATTGAGCCGGGGCCGATCGCACTTCGCGCGCGCTGGCATTACCTGCGTGGACTGGGTGATGAGCCACGATTGGGATCGCTGCACTGCATCGACGACGAGCAATGGCAGAGGGAGATCGACCTCGAGAGCGAGGGTGATCTCGCACTGGTCCGGCAGGCTACCGACATAGCACGGGAGCGGTTCGAGCGACTGCGGCAGATCGCATCCCACCCGCTCGGCCAGGTTCAGGCACTGATCGGCCTCGCTGATGCTGCCCGGCAGGACGACGACATGGCCGCCGCCGAAGGTCTGTACCGCGAGGCGGGGTCGCTGGCTGCCGAGATCGGTTTCGAGTTTGGCGTGCTGCGTGCCCGGCTTCCGTTGGCCCATCTGGTGCGCAGGTCCGGCTCGGCGGAGGAGATGCTGGCGATCGCGAGTGAGTGCGAAGCCCTGGCCCGTCGACTGTCCGACCAGGTGTACGTCGCGAATGCGCTGGTGGCGCGCGGCGAGGCTTTGGACCTGCTGGCTCGGCGGGACGAGGCGGTGAAGGTGCTCGTTGCGGCAATGCGCGAGTTTGCCGAGATCGGCACGGATGTTGGTATCGCCAGTGCGGGGTTGCGGCTGCTGGATGTACACCGGCGCCGCGAGGACGCTGACGCGATTCTGCGGCTGGCTCCGCGGGTGATGCGGGCCATTGAGGCGACACAGCAGCTACAGGAGGCCGTCGACGTGTATGACGTGCTCGCATACGCGTACGTGAAGCGGCGGGAGTACGCCGATGCGGTCGATGCCTGTCGGAAGGGGATTGCGCTGGCAGAGCCACGTTACCCGCGGGCTGCTGCCCACCTGCGGATGACCGAAGGGCTCGCGTTGCGTAAGTCACGCCAACCACTGGAGGCGGCGGCCGTACTCGTGAAGGCCTACGACTACTTTGGGAATCGCGCAGGCGACGAGGTGACCGCAGCTCACTGCCTCGGCCACCTCGCTGACTGTGCTGAGGATTTCGACAGCGGTGAGGCCGTCGAACTCCGCCTCCGTGCCATGGATGCGGTGGAACAGACCCGGTCGCGACAGTCCCGGCCACGGTGGCAACAGGAGTACCGCGAGCGATTCGACACCGTCTATCGCGGTGCCTTGCTCACGATGATCCGAGCGGGCGACGCGAGCGCGTTCGCGGCCGTCTTCGAGAGCCTGTGGGGGCGGAGGTTACCGGGAGTCACCGAAGGTGTACGCCTCGACCCGACGGCCGATCCGCTACTGATCGCTCAGCTGCTGGCCCGCCAGGACCAAGCCCAGCGGGCAGGCATCACGTCCGACCCGCATGGGTCCCACCAGTTGCCGCGCGACCCGGACCCGTCGGCACGTAACGCAGATCTCCCTGCGCTGTACGCCGACGCCACGGACCCGGCGTTGGCTGCAAGCTACCGACCGCTGACCCGCGAGCAGGGCCTCGCGTTGCTCGACGGCATCAGTCCAGACATCGCGCTGTTGTTGATCGCTGAGGTGCCCGGACGCCGCGGTCGTGTCGGCTGGCTTGCCCGCGCGCCGCACTCCGAGCCGGTTCTCGGGCAGCACGAACTGACCACCGATGAACTCACCCTGATCGACGCCTTTTCCGAGCGTTGGCCAACCGACGCAGCGGCCGACGCGGCGGCGCCACTGTCACGGCTGCTGCCGCCCGAGATCGCAGACCTTCCGGCCGGCACCCCGCTGCAGTTGGTCCCGCTGGAGCGTCTGTGGTCGTTGCCCTGGTCGGCGCTACCGGTGAGCGGCGGCTACCTTGGCGCGGCCGTCGATCTGCTGCTCAGTCCGTCGCTGACCCTCGCGCGAACATCTGGACGGCCACTCGGACCCGCCCGCTCACCGGGCACGGCCACCCTCGGCTGCATAGGGCCAGGCGTTCTACACCATGACCTGCACGGCCTCGGCAAGGAGTCGGTTGGAGCCCGAACGACTGAGGCGGCCACCCTGGCGCACGCAGCACTCCTCGACGGCGACACCGAGACGGTCGTGGTTGTCGCACACGGGCGCCCGGCACCCGGTCTTGGGCACTACCTGGAGATGGCGCCAGACCGGCTCCTGACACCGGCGGAACTGTTGGCCGGTACTCCGCCGACATCCGTGGCACTGGTCGCGTGCTGGGGCGCCCAAGTGCCTGGACCGACCACTGGAGAGCCCCTCACCTTGGCTACGATCACCCTCGCCCGCGGCTCGCGACAGGTTCTGAGCACGGTGAACGAGCTTGGAGACAGCGCATCGGCCGCCGGCCTGGTCAACAGCGTGATCGCCCGGGGTGCCGTCGATCCCTGGCCCAAAGCCCTTCGTTGGGCTCTGCACCGGAGACTCGATGACCTGCCTGACGAGCCCCTCGTCAACTGGGCGGCACTTGTTGCGATCGGAGGATGGTGACCGGAATGACAATGCGGGAGTACGAGTTGGACGACCCGTTCAACCACGAGTGGACGGAGAAAGCACTCGATGCGATCAAAGCCGGAACACTGCATCGACGGCTGATCGTCCACGGCGGCAAGGTGCTGGCCGCCCGCGTCGACGGAGACTGTCCACGTTGTGAACACCCCCTGCGGCCGTTCTCCTTGCCCTTGATCGGTGTGCTTAGCGAGGGCGGCGTCCTGGGCAGGAAAGCCTCCCTGGCCGGGTCGACCTATCGCATTGACGTCCAGTGTGGATGCAAGCACACCCATCCGAGGGCCCCCCGCGACGTCACCGGGTGTGGCATCTGGTTCCAGGTCGAACTGAAAGTGGGTCGCGATGACTGACCAGGAACTGCCGCCACCCGGACCCACCCCCGAGTCCGCCGCCCTCCAGGTCGAGTGGCAGAAGCTCACCTCGGACAACTTGACGAGTGTTCGCGAGTCGGCCGGCAAGTGGCGTGATGGACTCGCCGCCCAAATCACCCTGGTCACGGCGGGCTTGGTGGTGTCCGGCCCGGACAAGATAGGTGATCTGCCGACCAGCTGGCAGTGGGGGATCGCGGGCGGTCTCGTGCTCGGCATGCTTCTCGTGCTCACAGGGTTGTTACTCACCGTCGCCGTCGCCGCGGGTACCCCGAAGGCGCTCACCTTTGAGGACTTCAAGGAACTTGGCGGCGACCGGGTCGCGGCGAACGCGCTCCAGGCGACAGTCGGCGCCAACCGGCTGAAGCTGGCTCGCCGACTCGCGGTTCCAGGCATAGTCCTGGTGCTGCTCTCCATCGGCGCCTGGCTCGTCAGCCCAACCGAGCCCGCGTCATCACTTCAGGTGACAACCGCCGACACTATCTACTGTGGCGAACTGAGCAGCGGCGACGGCGGGGTGCTCACGCTGAAACTGAACGGCGAGTCCCAGCCGACGAGCATCACATACAAGGACGTCGTGAACGCGGCCATCGTGGAGTCCTGCCCGGCGCCGCGTACGCCACGCTAGCTGCGGCCACGGACCCATAGAGCGTTTCGGGTGACCGGCTGACTTGATCGAAGTAGCGGTTCATGTGGCCTTGACTCCAACCTAGTCGGATTCCCTGTCACTCACCTGATTCCCGGACCGCGTGGACCATGCTCTTAAGCGCGCATGCGGGCAGGCTCACGGACCCTTGTCTGAGTTTGCCGTCGTTTCGGTCGAAGGCGAATACCCGCCCGAAGTCTGAACCGCCTCCTCGGCCATGGCTGAGAGTCGCCGTGCGATTTCGGCGTCGCGGTCGGCGGCGGCGTGCTGGTAGATCAAGGCGGCCTTGACGTCGGAGTGGCCGAGCCTGTTCATCAACTCAGCCAGGGTGGCGCCCGTCTGGGCGGCCAGGGTGGCACCGGTGTGTCGCAGGTCGTGCCAACGCAGGTCCGGGCGCCCCGCCACCTTCCGCGCCCGCCGGTAGACCTTGTAGAGCGCGCCGTGCTTCATGTGTTTGATGGGACTCTCGACGGCGGGGAACAGTAGGCCGTCCGGGCCGGGAGCGGCCCACTTGTCTACGTGGTCGAGCAGTGGTGCCAGGATGTGGGGCGGGATGCTCACGTCCCGTAGGCCGGCTTCAGTCTTGTTCTCTTTGACCACTGCCTTATCGGGTTCCGGCCATACGACGGCGCGGGAGATGTGCAGCACTCCTGAGGTGGGTTTGCCCTTGGCGTTGCGGACGATGCTTAGGTCCGGGCGGCGCAACTCAGTCAGCTCGGAGAATCGGGGTGCGCACCAGGCCGCGAGCAATACCATCGCGGCGTAGCGGTCGGGCATGGCGTCCATGATCGCGGCCAGTTCGGCTAGGCTCGCCGGTTTGATCCGGGTCTTGGGCTTGGCATCGGCGCCGGGCGGGCGGCGGTTCAGCGTCTTGGAGGTGAGCCGGGCCGGGCTGCTGGCGAGCAGCGCCGGAGCGTCTGTGTCCTCGTCGGGCTTCGAGGCGGTCGCCAGGATCGCCCGGACGAGTTCGTAGGCGCGGCGTCGCGCGGTGGGGTGTGCGGGGTCCTGGATGTCGAACCAGGCCTTGATCATCACGGGAGTGATCTCGTCAAGGGTGAACGGGTGGAAGTAGGAGACCCGTGGTCCGTCGAACATGCGCTTATATTCCGCGCGCGTCTTGGGTCCGAGGTCGCGGGTTTCCAGCCATTGAAGGCCGTAGTCTTTAAAGTGCACCTTGTCGGGTTCGGCCGGGGGAGGCGGCTTCCAGCGGTGCTCCAGCAGTTCGGCGTGGCGCATGTCGAGCCACGCGGCGGCGTCGCCCTTGGTCTGGAACGTGACCGGCGCCAGGTGACGCTTACCGCCCGCGGCATAGGACGCTTGGTACCGACCTGACCGTAGTTTCATCACCTTGCCGAAGCTGCGGCGCGGACGCTTGGTCTCCTTATCGTCGTCGGCCTCGGAAGCGGGCCGGATAGGTACCACGTGGCGACCTGTGGCTGGCGCCGTTGAAGGGTTCACTTCGTGGTCTCCTGTCAGCCCAGCTGGGCTGGTCCCGTTGCATCTCTCGTGCATCTCTAGCAATGGCAACCGCAGTCTACTCTTGTCACCTCCAGTCATCCGTGGGCGCCGCCGACTGGCGATGAATAGGCTAGTCAACTGTGTATTGAGCCTAGTCCGGGTGCGGTTCGTCAAAGGTGCCGCGCCTGGTTCAAATCCTGTCAGCCCGACCATTGAAAAGCTTTGTCAGAGGCAGGGTTTTCGGTTCGGTTTCCGTTTTGCAGGACTAGTCACCATGTCGACTGTCGCGGACGTCACGCAGGCGTGAAAATGGGGTGGGTGCCCGTGACGCCGGTCAGTCAGCGAACTTGCCCGAACAACGTGGAGCGAGGCTCCGCTGAGCGAGGGCTGGCCACCCGACCGCTCCGTCGACGGCGCACCTCCTCGGCGGGAGCCAGCGCCTCGTCTCTTGCCCCAACGTCCTCACGTGGAGGTTGGCCTATGAACACGCGGACCTGTGCGGCATAGCCTTGCGTCAATCTGGAAGGTGTCAGTTATCGAACGTAGGATCGAATCGTGAGTGGAGGTCAACTGATGCAGAGCGCGGCACGGGAGCAGAACGCTGCATTGCTGGCTTTGCTCGCCCATCGCTCGGACGGCTTGACCGTTCGTGAGGTCATGACCGAGATCCTTGCCTCCGAGGACGCGGTGGGCATCTGGGAGGCCGCGAACCCGCCCGGACTGTTTGGTGTCTCCGCCGAGTTAGCGGCCGCTCGCGATGAGGTCGATAGTTGGGTCCGGGACGGTTTCGCTTTCACCTCGATCCTGGATCCCAGCTATCCAGCGCGGCTGCGAGGAGTCTTTGATGCGCCGCCGTTCGTGTTCTACCGGGGTGACATTGGTGTTGCCTCGAGTGGTGTCTCGGTGGTCGGGTCGCGAGACGCGTCCCCGATGGCGTGCGACCGAGCGGCCAGTATCGCTGAATTGCTGGTCGCTCGCGGGCTCCCGGTCATCTCGGGATTGGCGCGTGGTATCGATGCTGCCGCGCACGAGGCTGCGATCGCGGCCGGGGGACGTCCGGTGGGCGTGATCGCCACCGGCATCGCCGCCCCCTACACGCCCGTCGCCAGCCGGGGCTTGCATGAGCAGGTTGCTGAGCATGGCGTGCTCGTGTCGCAGTTCCGTCCTCGCGCCCATGCTGAGAAGCACACGTTCCTGCTGCGGAACGCAACGATGAGCGGGCTGGGGATCGCCACCATCGTCGTGGAGGCCGGTGAGCATAGCGGCGCCCGCGCCCAAGCCCGGCGCGCGATGGAGCACGGACGTCCCGTCCTGCTCACCCGGTCGGTGATCGACACCACCCAGTGGGGTCACGATCTTGCGGACGGGACGCGACCGAACGTGTTCCCGGTCAACAGCCTGGACGACGTGAACGCTGCCTTGGATCAGATCGAGTGGACCTCAAGCGGCGCTCTCCTCGATCGGATCCTCGCGACGACATGAGCTGGGAGGACCCAGGGCCGGCAGACCTCACCCTCCTGCTCCAGGGTCTGGCCGGCACCTACCTGCGGAACCCGCTGCGGACTAACGGTGGCTGTGTACGCTGCGCGGGTGTCACCGATCCCGGATTCGCCGAGTGCTTCCAGTGCGGCCGGGTCTACGGTGACCGACTGCCCAACCTCGCCGGGTTCATGACCTACGCTGCCGATGGCACCCAGGCCGGTCACCTCATGTACGGCTACAAGGCAAGGACACCGCTGTCCGAGCACCGGTTGGTCGTGACGTTGCTTCTCCAGCGCGCCCTCGCCAGTCACGCAGCCTGCCCGGAACGGATCACTGGCAAGCCGATCACGCACTGGGCAACGGTGCCGTCGACGAAGAACAGGCCGGGACCCCATCCGCTGCGGGGGCTGGTCGGCCGAGTCCGACCCGAGCCCGAGCTCGTGCTCCACCAAGTGGTCGGCGTCGCCTCCCAGCGCAAGCAGATCGTTCCTGACCTGTTCCGCACGAGCGATCGGGTTCCGTGGCGCAGCCACGTGCTGGTGGTCGACGACACTTGGACTTCCGGCGGAATCGTGCTCAGCGCCGTCCATGCCATTCGTGCCGCCGGCGCCTCCGCGGTCACGGTCTTGTGCGTTGCCCGGTGGCTCGGCTTCGACTTCATGAGCCGGCCGCCTACCGGCAGCCCCGGCCACGACCTCCGCTCCGAAGTCCTTCGCCAGCAGGTCTACGACCCGGCCCGATGCCCTTACACCGGTGGACGATGCCCTTAGCCTCCAGGTACAGCCTATGTTTCTGAATATTCGTAACAGTGGGCGTATAGTTTCTGCATATTCGTCACGTCGGCGGGTGGGTTTCTGCAGGAACGGAACACGATGGCCATCTACACCAGCGCCGACCTCAGTCGGACGGAGCTTCAACGTCGCACAGCCCAGGGCAGGCTGCAACGCATCGCACCCGGCCTGTACAGCGACGACACCACTCACACCCCCGAGCAGATCGTCGCCCGCGAGTGGCGCGCAATCCTCGCCAAGGCAATGCCCGGCGCGGTCGTCACCTATGCCAATGCGTTCACCGGCCTGCCCACCGACGGAGAACTGAACGTCAGCCACACCCGCCGCAACCCCCTCCAGCTGCCTGGCCTCATCGTCCGCTCCGACATGGCGGGCCGTCATGACGATGACGACATCCCGATCGGGGACGGCATCTACCTGGCCTCCCCGGTTCGCGCACTCATCGACAACTCCACCGACCACCCCGGCCGACCGAACCGACGGATTCGCAAGCTGACCAGGGGACAACTGCACGACCAGATCGTCCAACTCACCAACACCACTCACGCCGACCGGATCGACACCCTCATCGGCCGCGTGATCAGCCGCGCTCCGCGGGCGGTCGGTGCTGGCATCCAGGCGTTCTTTGCCGCCGCACGTGCCGAGATCAACACCATCGATACCCCGTCACGGGCGATGCGGGCCGCCCAGCGGGGAGAAGGGTATGACCGGGAACGGGTCGCGCTGTTCCGTGACTTTGCCGCGCAACTCGCCGACAAGGCACCGATCGAGCGCCCCGATGCGCTGCCCGGCTACACCACGATGGTGCCGTTCTTCGAGGCGTACTTCTCCAACTTCATCGAAGGCACCGAGTTCACCGTCGAAGAAGCCGAACGGATTGTGTTCGATCACGTCGACCTCGGCCGACCGCAGGACGCCCACGACATCCTCGGCAGCTACGAGGTCACCTCAGCCACCGGCATGCGGGCCATGCCGGCGACCGCGGACGAGTTCCTCGAGTCGCTGCGGGAACGCCATGCCGTCATGATGGCCGCTCACCCGACCAGGTTGCCCGGCAGGTGGAAAGACCGCAGCAACCGGGCCGGGGCCACCGAGTTCGTCGCCCCTGAACTGGTGCCCGGCACACTGCGGGCCGGCTGGGAGGAAGGTCAGCGGCTCGACAGGCCATTCCAGCAGGCGGTCTACCAGATGTTCCTGGTCAGTGAGGTGCACCCCTTCGTCGACGGCAACGGACGCTCCGCACGGGCAGCGATGAACACCCCCTTGGTGGCCGCCGGCGACCACCGCATCATCGTCCCGACGATCCTGCGGCTCGACTACCTGGCGGCGCTCACCCGTGCGACGAACGGCGGCGGCCCGGATGCTTTGCATCGCATCCTCGACTTCGCCCAGCGCTGGGTGTCACGCGGCAACTGGTCCAGCGTGGAGGCCGGCCTGACCTACGCGCACGCCACGAATGCCCTGGTGGACGCCAGGCGAGCCGAGGAGGAACGGCTGTACTTGGAGGTGCCGGCCTGGAGCGCCACCGGCCCGGCCAGCGACAACAGCCCGTCGTAGAGGCCGCGGTGTCGGTGACAGCTTCAGCGGCGTCCTCGCGGACGTCGTCCAGGACGTGGGCGAGTGGCCGGCTGCTGGGGTGGGGTCGCTTTGCGACGCTCCTGTTGCGTCCGTGAGCTGTCGGCGGTGCGTCCGCGGACGACGCCGATGAACTCGTCGGTGAGTGGGTGCGGGTGCTCGATTCGCCAGGCCAGCCCGATCCGGGTCGGTTCGGCGTCCGTCACGGGTCGATAGGTGAGATCGCGGCGGCTGTGGGTGCGGGCGATCGACATCGGCACCTGCAGGACGGCGATCTCGATCGCGACCTGGTTGATGCTGGCGGCGTCCGCCTCGGTCAGCACGGTCTCGTCGGCCAGATCGGCCAGCGAGACCTCGTCGACGGCGGCGATCGGATGTTCCTTCGACACCCACACCACCGGTGCTTCCTGGTACAGCGGAATCAGGTGCAGTCCGGCGGTATCGATCGGTTGCCGGACGAAGCACAGGTCGACCACGCCGTCGTCCAAGACCCGGCGCTGCTCGGACTGGGGCACCTCGACCGTCTCAAGCGGAGTCGCGCGATACCGCTCGCGCCAGATCGTCGTCCACTTGGTGAGGGTGACGCCCGGAACAAACCCGACTCGCAGACCGTCCGGAGTGGGGGGGGTGTCGTCACCCGCGCAGGGTACCGTGAGGCGCCGATACGCTGGCGCGGTGAGTCAGACCATCTAGCCGTTGACCGCCGCGGCGAAGCTCGGCGTCACTGAGCCGTTGGACGCCAATCAGATCGGCGCGCTGATCGCCGACCCGCCGGAATGGCTGGTGCGCGAACGGGCTAGTTGTCGCGACGTGGTCGCCGAGAACGCACGGCTGCGAGAGAAGCGCGGCTGAGACGTCAGTGCGTCGGCGACTCATGCCTGCGTCACCAACCACCGCGGGCGCCGGGTCGTCACCATCTCGCCCTCGGCCGCCGCGCCACGGCTGATGCCGTGCACTTGACATTGCGAATCAGGTACCTGCAATATTCGTTGCACGAAGTTGACGGTGTCCGGTGAGGTGGTGGGCCCATGGCGAAGACCCGCAGCGTCCCGGACGCGGACGGGGCACAGCCTGACTGGTTGGTGGGCGTCCTCGACATCACAGGTCTCACGAAGGCACAGCAGCGTGTCGTCAGCGTCATCAGCCGGAACCCCCAGCTCGTTCCCTTCGCCGACACTGCCGACATCGCGCGACGGGCGGACGTCAACAATTCGACGGTCGTCCGGACCGCCCAGGCGCTGGGCTACAGCGGATGGCCCGATCTGCAACGCGAATTGCGAGCTCGTTATCTTCTGAGGATCACCTCCGAAGACACCCTGATCGAGCACGGCCGGCACCGGTCGCCGATGCATGAGGCGCTGGAACGGGACATCGGGAATCTGCGGCAGACCGTCGACGCAAACACGAGCTCAGAGGCGCAGGCCGCTATCGACGGCCTCGCGAATGCGAAACGCATCCTCGTCCTCGGGGTTGGGTCATTCGCCGGGCCGGCCAATCTGCTCGCCCACCTGGGCAGCATCATGGGCTACACCATCGCCCACGAGCAGCGAGCCGGCGTGCACCTGGCCAGCGCGATCAACTCGCTCGGTCAGGACGACGTGGTCGTGGTGATCAACATGTGGCGCGCCAACAAGCAGTTGACCCTCGCAGCCGAGGCCGCGCGCGCCATGGGCGCCTCGGCCCTGGTGATCACCGACATGCGCAACGGACGGCTGGCCGCCGCGGCGGACCAGTTGCTGATCGTGCCTTCCGAGGGCGTCTCGTTCTTTCAGTCGGTGACCGCCGCGACCTCCGTCGTATATGGCCTGCTCGCGGGCATGGAAGCTGCGCACCCGGAGCGGAGCCGTCAAGCGCTGCGGCGCACCCAGCAGCTGTGGAAAGACCTGGACATCTACCTCGACTGAGGAACGGCATAGCCATCAGATAGACGTCGATCGGACGCGGAAGGAATCATGCGGAAAAGCATCGCTGTCATCGGTCTCGGCGCGATGGGAGGCGCCATGGCCGGCACCCTGCATCGGGCCGGCTGGCGGGTGAGCGGATATGATCCGGTTGCCGAGGCCCGCGGTCATGCCGAGGCCGCGGGCGTCCGGACAGTCGAGTCTCTCGAGTCGCTGGCGGCGGTGACGTATGCGGTTCTCTCTCTGCCGAATGCCGGCGCGGTGAGAGAGACGATCCCGCGATTGCTCGCTATTCCGGGTCTCCACGGCATTGTCGACACCACGACGTCCGAGCCGTCCACCAGCCGCGACATGGCGCTCGTGACCCGCGAACAGGGGATTGGTTTCATCGACGCCCCGGTCTCCGGCGGACGCCTGGGTGCGAGCACCGGACGGCTCAGTGCGTTCGTCGGCGGCAGCGAGCAGGCCGTGGAGACCTGTCGTCCGGTGCTGGAGGCGTTGACCGGTGGGCAGTATCAGCATCTCGGCGGGCCCGGCGCCGGAAACGTGGTCAAGCTGATCAACAATGCGCTGGCGGCGGCGAACCTCGCGACGGTGGGTGAGGCGCTCGCTATTGCGCGGGCTTGGGGGATTGACCCGGCGGCGGCCGCGTCCGGAGTGTCCGCAGCGAGCGGCGGCAGCCGTGCCTCGTCCGTGATGTATCCCGACTGGGTCCTGAGCGGCAGCTACGACTCCGGGTTCACGATGGAACTGATGGCGCGCGATGTCGCGCTTGCCATTGACGTTGCCGCGGAAGTGGGCGAAAGTCCGCGGCTACTGGCCGCCACCAATGCGCTGTGGCAGGCATCACTGGCGGACCTCGGCCCCGCGTCCGACTTCACCGAGATTGCGCGGACCGTGGCCCCGGAACTCGCCGTCGATGTGAGCACGAACCAGGAGGATAAGGCATGAATCATGCGACGTCATCGGCGCTCACCGCACGTGAAGCGATTCAGCGGGCGCTGAATGGCGAAATCGGCGCCTTCGTCGACGGAAGGATCCTTACCGGCTCCGGCGATGTCGTTCCATTGACGGTGGCCGCGACGGGCGAATCGATGGTCGGCTATTGCGATCCGGACGTCGAGGGTGCCCGTGAGGTCGTCGAGAGTTCGGTGCGCGGCGCCGCACTATGGGCAGCGACCGATCCGTTCGAGCGGGCAGCGATTCTGCGGCAGGTGTCGCGGGCGATCGGCGAGCACGCGGAGGAACTCGCCCAGCTGGAGTCGGCCACCATCGGAAAGACCCTGCGCGATGCGCGAGTCGAGGCGGCGAAGATCTCCGAAATGTTCGGCTACTACTCCGGGTGGGCCGACAAGGTGATGGGTCAGACCATTCCGGTGCCGGGCAACTGGCACACCTACACCGAGCGGGTGCCCTATGGCGTGGTGGTCGCGATCACGCCATGGAACGCGCCGATGTTCACCGCCGGGTGGAACGCCGCCGCGCCGCTGGCGGCGGGCAATGCGGTGATTCTCAAGCCGAGCGAGTTCACCCCGGTCTCGACCGTGCGGCTTGCCCAGATCGCGCACGGGGCCGGGCTTCCGGACGGAGTCTTCAATGTCGCGGTGGGGCTCGGCCGGACGGTGGGCGTCACCCTGACCACAGACCCGAGAGTCGGCAAAGTGTCGTTCATCGGATCGGTGGCCACCGGACGCCGGGTCGGGATCGCCGCGGCCGGAGCCGGGATTCCCACCATTCTCGAACTCGGCGGAAAGAGCGCGAACATCGTATTCGCCGACGCCGACCTCGACCGAGCCTCGGATGGTGCGGTCGCCGCCATCTTCTCGGCCGCGGGTCAATCGTGCGTCGCCGGATCGCGGCTGCTCGTGCAGCGCGGTATTAACGACGAGTTCCTGGCATTGGTGGCTGAGAAGGCGGCCCGGCTGCGGATGGGCGATCCGCTGGACCCGTCCACCGAGGTCGGTCCGATCATCACTCCCGCGCAATTCGACGTCGTGCGCTCGCTCATTGCGCGAGGGATCGACGACGGTGCCGTGCGGCTGACCGCGAGCGAATTGCCCGGCGAGATCACCGGATCTCACCTCGCGGGCGGGCAATGGGTGCGTCCGACGCTGCTGGACGGCGTGACCCCCAACAATCGCCTCGAGACCACCGAAGTGTTCGGGCCGGTGGTCGGGGCGGACGTCTTCGACAACGAGGAACAGGCCATCGCGCGGGCGAACGGAACGGATTTCGGACTCGCGGGCGCGGTGTGGACCGAGAACGTCTCCAGAGCGCACCGTGTCGCACGCGCCGTCCGGGCCGGAACCTTCTGGGTGAATGCGTACAAGAACATCCACGTGGCGGCTCCCTTCGGCGGCTTCGGCGACTCGGGCCACGGACGTTCATCCGGTCCCGGCGCGATCGACGAATACACCCAGATCAAGGCGATCTGGGTGCCGACCCAGACGGCCGCAGCACCCTTCCCGTCGCTGACCTATTGAAGCCAAGAAGACTCTGGCGCGGCGCAGCCGCTTCATCGGATCGGCGTCCGCGCCGTTCCCCGATAGAAAGGAACCGACCCAGTGAGCAGCAAGACTATTGCCCCGACCGTCGGAACAAAGGAAACCCTCCCCATCGCCCTCTTGGCGCTGGTCATTGCGCTCGTGATGCAGTTCGCGGGAGCCCTCAACATCAATGTCGGGATCGGCTCGATCGTGGTGTTCCCGATGGTATGGGGCTTGATCGCCGGCCTGCTGGTCTCGGTGCAGAAGTTCAAGCCGCTCGGGGTCGACCTGCAGAAGGCCGCGTCCGCCCTGGTCTCCATCGCGGTATTCCTGCTCGTCGCGCGGCTCGCCTTCAACATCGGACCAAATCTGATGCTCTTTGTCCATGCCGGTCCGGCCCTGCTCCTGCAGGAGATCGGCCACCTGCTCGGCACGGTGGTGACCGCGCTCCCGCTCGCCGTGCTCTTGCGCATGGGGACAGCCACGATCGGAGCTACCTTTTCGATCGACCGGGAGCCTTCGTTCGCGATGGTGTCGGAAAAGTACGGACCGGATTCTCATCAGTACCGCGGCGTGCTTTCGATGTATGTCTTCGGCACGCTTTTCGGTGCGGTGTTCATCACGTTGCTCACCTCCCTGGTGGCGAACTGGAAGATCTTCGACCCGCTCGCGCTCGCGATGGGCGCCGGTGTGGGCAGCGGCTCGATGATGGCGGCCTCGGCTGGAAGCATCGTCGCGGCCTATCCGGAACAAAAGGATGCGATCCTGGCGATGGCGTCGGTGTCCAACCTGATCACGACCATGATCGGCGTGTATGTCGGCATCTGGGTCGCGCTGCCGTTGGCCGACAAGTTCTACCACTTCCTGACCCGCGGCAAAGACAAGCAAGAGACGGCTGCCACCGGTGCGACGGCACAGTCCCATCGCGTCGACGAGTCGTCGGCTGAAGCGATCAGCGATGCCGAGGCGTCGGAGAACAGAAAGCTGGTCACCGCGATTCAGGAATCGGCGGCCACGGTGACGGTGCCGCTGTCGATCGCGATCCCCATCTTGACCGTTCTCGGCATGGGTACGGCGTTCATCGCGGCCAAGGGATTCTCATGGACCATCGTGGTCGGCTACCTCGTTCTGATGGCGCTCGTACTTGCCGGTATCGGATTGGCTCGACTTACCCGCCGGGTCGCCGCCGTGGTGTGGATCACCACGATCGGTGCCTACGTGTCCAGCCCGTGGTTTGTCGGTGGAAAGTGGCTCACCGAACAGACCAGCATCGACGTGCTGTCGATCGCCACCGTGATGTTGACGCTCGCCGGCCTCTCCTTGGGCAAGGACATTCCATTGCTTCGCAACATCGGTTGGAAGATCATCCCGGTGGGCCTGGTCGCGGTGACAGCCTCGTTCCTCTTCGCAGTGATCATTGCGGAGTTCTCGCTGGGCTTCTGGGACTGACCGGCGCCGTTGGCCCGGTGAATTGAACTAGGTTCTCATCGTCGGCGGGGGCGGCGTCGAGCCCGGTCCCACAGTTCGGCCTCGACGAGCGACACGACAGGATCCGGTTTCCTGCTCAGCGGCCACCGAACTCCCAGCCGTGCACTTCGACGTCAACGAACTCGTTCCCGAATATCTCGGACGCCGTCGCCGGGCTTGACGCTCGCACGAGTGCCGCGGCACCGAGTTCGGTGAGGCCGTCATCGGTCAATAGGGGACCGAACGCGATCAGGTCGCTGGTGTCGGGCGGAGCAGAGAGCCTTGCCGAAGTCGTTCCGAGTCCCAGCACGAAGTAGCGGTGAGCTCCTTCCCGCCCACTGGGAAATTGCCACATTGTCCGGTCGAGCAGATTGCGCCAGCGGCGCACCATCACGTCCCGGCAGACGCCCGCTCGATAGTTGGGTTCGTTGAATGCGAAGGCCCATGCGGCGGCCGGGTTCGGTAGGTCGACGATGTGCACGCTGCCGGTGGGTGAGCTGTCCGAACGGCTGAGGGTTGGTCCACGGGCGATCAACTCGCCGGCGAAGCCGTCCATATAGTCCCAGTGTCTTTCGACCAGCTGTCGGCGCAGTTTCGTGGCATGGGAGCGGTCGCGATGGAAGACGAGGAATTCCACGGTCAGCGATTCCTTCGATATCTGCCAGGCATGAGGATTTCCAGGGACGGGGTGTGTCGTGCCGCCCTGACGATGTAGATCCCGTTCCAGAGGAACAGGGCCGCCATGGTCGCGATCATCAAGGCTGTGGACAGGCCGACCATGACATCGATCGGAAGCAGGTAGACCAGCGGCACCCGCACCAGAGACTCCCCGATCATGCCGAGTCCCCAGCCGGCGGTGCTCACCCGGAAGGCCCGGCGAACCCGCGGGTCGCTGCGATAGAGAGCGGTGACCCGGGCAGCGTGATCGGCCCGCCAGGCCTGCGTCGCGGCAAGGGTCAACGGAGTGACGGACAACAGGCTGAGCAGGAACAGCACGCCGATCAGTGCGGTCCCCACCGAGTCCTTCAGCAGCAGCATCCGCGGGTCGCCGCCGGTCGCGGACAGGGCGGCCCCCGCGCCGAAGGTGGCCAGCATGACGGCGGAGAACCAGCTGACGTTCCTGTGCCGCAGTGCTTCCCAGATCAGCCGGGCGCCCGCCAGGCAGGTGCTGGCGATTAGCGCCGTCCGGTCTGGGACGCCGAAGGCGTGCATCGTGTAGTAGCCGACCAGAGGCAACGCGATGTCGGCCACCAGGGTCGCGCGCCAGCCGGTCAGCTGCGGGGCGGCAGGGCGGGGCGCGCCGGCGTCCGGAGCGTGCCGAGGCGGGCAGTCCGCCGACGAACTCTCGTGGTGATCGACAGCCATTCCACCGTTATATAACGATGTTGTGCTATGGTCAACGACATGAGCCCACGAGCCGCCGATCCTGCTGTCCGGGCCGCTCTGATCGCCGCTGCGACGCGACTGCTCGGCGCCGGAGGACCCGGTGAGCTCAGCACCCGCCGCCTCGCCGCCGAGGTGGGGACGTCGACGATGAGGATCTATACGCACTTCGAGAACATGGACGACCTGCACGCGGCGGTCCGTCGAGAGGGGTTCGCTCGGCTCGCCGGAGCCGTCCGGGACGCCGAGGGCGTCGACGACCCGGTCGCCGAGCTCGCCGCCGGCAGCCTGGCCTACCTCGATGCGGCGACCGCCGAGCCCGAGTTGTATCGCGCGATGTTCAACCACCGACCGCCACCCGGCGATGACGCCGGCCAGCAACTGTTCGACCTGCTGGCCGGCGTCGTCCGGCGCTGCATCGAAGCCGGCCGTTTCGTGGACGCCGACCTCGCGCCACCGGCCTGTGCGGGTGAGATCTGGGCCGGCCTGCACGGAATGGTGACGCTGGCGCTCGCCGGAATCCTGGCCCCCGATGCTCTGCGCTTTCTGCTGACCGACAACCTGTTTCGTCTCGCGGTCGGGTTCGGCGACGATCCCGAGGCGGTGCGTCGGTCGATCGACGCCGCGGCGAGGACGGCTGAGGTTTCGCGCTGACGTTCACGGGCCGGCGGCGATCAACGTCACGCCGACGACCATCAGCCACAGACCAGGCGACGTCGGCGAACGAGACCACGGCCCCGGCCAGCCGCCAGCCGTGTTCCTCGAACGGACCGACGAACTCCAGTGGGCACAGTGCCAGGACCACCCAGACTGCCACGCCGATGATGCCGATCCGTCCCCCGGTGGCGTCCGAGGTGGCAATGGCGAGGCCGGTGAGCACCGTCCAGGCCGCGGCTCGAACCATGGAAAGGGAAGCGGGAGGGCGGAAAGTGGATGGGTCAGGTGGGGTGGGTCACGTCCTGGATTACGGGCCGGTCGAACGTTAGCGTTCGCTGTTCGGCAGCGCCATCGCCTGTGCCGCGTACCGCTCGACGGCCACCGCACCCGGTGGGAACGCCGCGTTGATCGCGACCAGATGATACACCGGCTGCAGCAGGGGGCTACAAGTATCACATGCCCGGCGAATTGCTGGCCTATCTGCAGGACTTGGGAGATCACCTCGGCCACGTGATCAGCGAGACCGGCGAGTTGCGCGATGCACTGTCGCAGATTCTCAGTGTGAACGCGCTGGTGGCGCAACGCCAGAACGAAGACATGAAGAAGATCTCAGGCTGGGCGGCGATCCTGTTCGCGCCGACCCTGATCGCCGCCGTCTACGGAATGAACTTCGACCTGATGCCCGAACTCCACTGGACGGCGGGCTATCCGGCGGCGGTCGGTCTGATGATCGCCTTCGCCGTCGCACTGTATCTGGTGTTCAAGTGGAAGAAGTGGATGGAGCGCCACGAGGGTAGGGGTCGACATTGCCCTGGTTCGGCGTCGTCCGCCTTGGTTCGAACCACGGAGAGGACGCCGAACGGCCGAAAGGCGGCGCAGGCTAGGGCGCGTAGCGGATGACCAGGGACGGGGCGTTGATAGTGCCTCCGGCAAGGACCGAGACTCCCTTCCAGTCGCCGACGGCGGGTGTGGTGGCGTTGCCGTCGCCGTTGGTGTCGCCACCGATGGTGTCATCACGCAGGCTGGTGAAGATCGCCGGGTTGCTGGCCGGGCCGTTCGCGACCAGCGATCCCTCGACCTCCACATAGGCATCGGTCCATTCCCGGATATGGGTGGCATACTGCCGGAACTTGAGAACCGACCCGGCCGGTGCGGTGAGGGTGACGCCCTTGGCAACCTTCAGGTCCTCAACGATGAAGGGAAGTCCAGTGGTGGGTATCGTCCAGTCCTCGACCAGGGTTCCGCCGATGCCGATGGCGTTGACTCTGTTTCCGGTCGCGATGTTGGCGGCGTATTGCGAGGGCTGAAGCCTTTCGCCGCGGACGAAGATGGCCGGGGAATCGTCCTCGTCCCCGGTGACCTTGTTGTCGCGCACCACGACCGGCCAACTGCCGTCGGCAGCTCCCGGAGAGTCAACGAAGATGCCTCCGGACGACTCGAGAGTGTTTCCGGTGATCGTGATCTCGCCGGGGACTCCGGGTGCGCTGTGGTCGAACACGGCGATGCTGCCGCCGGCGTAGCCCCCGGAGTTATGAGAGAGGTGCGAGTTCGTCACGCGCACGGTGGCCCGCGGATAGTCGGGGTTCTGATTGCCGGGCCGGGACTGGATGCCGCCGCTGTAGCTCTGGACGAGTGCATTGACCCGCAGCACCGCTCCGGTATAGCCCGCCATCTCGTCAACGGGAACTCCGTTGACTTCAGTGCGAATTTCTCCGACGTAGATGCCGCTCCAGTTGCCCGGCTTGGGTGTGGTGGCGTTGCCGTTGTTGTTGGTGTCGCCGCCGATCGTGTCGTCGTGGATGCTGGTGAAGGTGACGGGTTTGGCAGTGGTGCCGTTCACGATGAGTGAGCCGTCAACCGTGGCTGACGCGTTGTCGTTGAACTTCACGACGGTGCCGGCTGCCACGGTGAGCGTGGCCTTCTTCTTGATCGCCAGCCAGCCAGCGACGTAATAGACGGTGCCGCAGTCGGACGGTTGCCATGTGGTGTCTTCGGTGATGGGCACAGTGATGTTGATCACCGTGGGTGTGCAGGCGGCGTAGGTGAAGGCTTTGGTTGTGGTGGTGGTTCCGGCGGGTGTGGTGAGGGTGATGTCGACCGGGCCGGCTGTGTGTGCGGGGGTGAGGGCCGTCACGGTGGTGGCAGAGACGACTTTGATGTTGGTGGCGGGTGAACCACCCACGGTCACTTTGGAGGTGCCCGTCAGGTTGGTGCCCGTAATCGTCAGCGTCGTCCCACCCGTGGCTGGGCCGGTGGTTGGAGCGACGCTGGTGATGGTGGGTGCCGGTGTGGTGGCTGCCTTGTAGGTGTAGTGGGTGTTGCGGTGGTTGGTGGTGTAGCCGTAGGGGGTGACGACGGCGACGTTCACGGTGGTGCCGGGCTTGCCAGCCGGGACGGTGACGGTCATCTTCTTGTCACTGAGTACCTTCATGTTGGTGCCGGCCTTGCCGCCGAAGCTGACCCAGAACGGTTTCACGAAGGACGAGCCGTAGATGGTGATCGTGTTTCCGCCCGCGGCCGGGCCGCTGGCGGGGCTGAGCCAGGACAGCCACGGGGCCGGGATAGCACTGAACTGGGCGGCGGTGTTGGCAGCGGAGATGCCGTGCTCGGTGATGACCTGGACATCGACAGTGCCGGGCTTGTACCGGGCAGGCGCTGTGACGATGATCTGATTCTCCGAGGTGACCCGAATATCCTTACCAGTTGAATTCCCGAACATGACCTTGGTCACATCCACAAAATTGGCGCCGGCGATGACAACCCGCACGGTCTTTCCGATCCGTGCAGCATCGGGATAGACCCGCACCACCCGCGGCGGCGCCACATACCGGTACTTCGCAGCCGCCGAAACTGCGGAGGTGCCGGTCTTGGTGAACACCCGGACATCCACCGTCGTCCACCCAGGAGGCGCCACCACCGTCAGTTTTGTGTCCGAGACGACCGTCACCTGCGAACCAGGCTTGTCGCCGAACAACACCTTGCTCGCGCCAGTAAAACCGGTACCCGTGACAGTCACGACCGTCTTACCAACCAGCGGCCCACGCGCAGGAATGATACCCGACACGACCGGAGCTACCGGCTCCGACGTAGCGACCGTTGAGCGGTTGAGGGGTGATGTTGGGTCTGGTTCTGCCCACGCCACCGATGTACCTGAAGAGGCCAGTGTGATCACCACCGCGATCAGGCTACGAATCCAAGCACGGGTTCTTGTTGGTCGCATGATGTTCCCCTCGTTGGCAGCACACTCTCCAGGATGACCTAGGAGCCGCGCGCCACCATGGGCGCGTCCACGGATCCAAAACATAGCGGAGCTAGACGACGAATTCCAGTGTTTGTGAGGATCTGTCGAGAGGCCGTCATTTTGACCCTGCCAAGCGGCGCGGTTGGCGATCCGCCAATTGGGCACCGCCAGGAGTTTCGGAAGAGTGGCACTGTACTTTCAGCGGTGTAACTACGGTGATGGCGGGGAGTGCGCGAAGTACTGGCTGCAGGTCCTGATCGAGATCAAGAACCGCGGTGTGGTCGACGCCGTCCAGAAAGTCCGCCAGCCGCGGATCGTCCAACGGGTATCGGAGCGCGGCCGCCGAGACCACGGCCAACTGCCTGCCGGTCATGCGTCGGTCAGTTGAACACCCAATACGCCGTGGCGAGAGCTGGCAGCAGGCCGAGCAGGGCCAGCGGATGGTAAGGCTTGCGTCGGTTGATGATCAAGACGGCGATCGCGCCGACCAGCCCGATGACGGCGCTCATTATCCACAGTCCGACGATCGAGTCGGCGGGCAGCTCCTGCTTGCCGCGGGTGATGACGTAGAGCGCGAGGATGATCGCCACCTTGCCGATCACACCGCCGACGATGAGCGACACGACGGTCCGCTGGACGAGGTCGAGGCTCCGCCGCTCTCTCTCGCTGGAGGTCTGAACCTCGTCGCCCATGACACTGGTGCCGAGGTCGGGCTGCTTCCGCACCAACGCGCGCGTTTCGTGGCTCACCAGATCACAGTACCCATTCGGTGCCTCACCCACTCCGAATCGGTGCCCCATCCATTCGGATTCGACGTCTCATCCGCTCCGGCGTCCGCGGGCGATCGCACCGAAACGCCGCGCCCATTCGCGGCGGGCGGTCTTGCCGGCGTCGTTGCGGACCGGTCGGTGCACAAGCCGGACGACGGCCGGCGCGCGGGGTCCGAGCCGGTCGACCGCCCAGGCGCGGAGTTCGGCGGGGGAGAGTGCCGAGCCGGCGATATCGACCACGGCGGCGACCCGCTGCCCCCACTCGTCGTCGGGCAGCCCGAAAGCCACCGCACTGCGCACCGACGGGTGCGATTCCAGGATCCGTTCCACCTCGATCGGGTGGATCTTCTGTCCGCCCCGGTTGATCACGTCGTCGATCCGGTCGATCAGGTGCAGGTAGCCGTGCTCGTCCACCCAGCCCGCGTCGCCCAGGGTGCTCCAGCCGGCCGGGTCGCGGACGCCGCGCCGCATCCACACCGTGCCGGACTGTCCCTGGACAGCGAGCCCGTGCGGCGTCCGGATCTGGATCTCGGTGCCCTCGATCGGACGCCCGACGCTGCCGGGATGCGCCAACCACTCGTCGCCGCGGATCATGGTCAGGCCGGTGGACTGCGTGCCGGCATAGATCTCGACGACCCGCTCCGGGCCGGCCCATTCCAGGAATGCCCGCTTCAGGTCGGGGGCGCAACCCGCGCCCACGTGCAGGATCGTCCGCAAGCCGGCCAGCCGGTCGCTTCCACGCTCGGCCGCGGGCAGGTTCAGCAGCCGGTGCATCATCGGCGGCACCAGGAGCGACCAGGTGATGGCGTGCGTCTCGACGGCGTCCAGCCAGCGCCGCTCGTCGAAGCGGCGCTGGATCACCAGCCGGTGACCGGTGAGCAGGCCGCGGAACGCACAGTCGAAGGTCGTCGGGTGGGTCAACGACCCTCCCACCAGTTGCACCGCGGTTCGGGGCAGGTAGGGCGCGGCCGGTCCGGACGGGTCGAGGACGGCTGGCGTGCTAGCGCGGACCACCCTGACCTGCCCGGTCGGTCCGGACGTCGCGGACGCCTTCCAGGCCGATGCGACCCGATCCGGCAACGGACGCCGGTCAGCGTCCGCGGCAACCTCCGCGAGCCAGTCGATCCCGTGTACCTGCGGTGGCGCGCCGATCGCCAGGCGCGGCTTCGCGAGCTGTTCCGCGGCGGCCCGTTCCACGTCGGTGAGGGACCGGGAGATCGGCAGCGGGGTGGCCCCGGCCCGCCAGATGGCGACGCAGGCGATGACGAAGTCGGTCCCGTTCGGCAGCGTGACGGCGACCAGGTCGTCCGGCCGCACCCCACTTCGCACCAGCAGGTGGGCCAGGCCGTTCGCCGCGTTGTCGAGCTGCCGGGCGGTGAGTGCGCGGTCCTCGTCGACCACCACCACCGCGTCCGGCTCGGTGACCGCGCGATCGGCGACGATCTTCGAGAGCGAGCGGCGCACCGCGATCACCACGCGTTCCGGGGGCAGGTCTGCGTCATTGGCCCAGTAGACCGAGCACCTGTTTCCGGTTGGCTACAGCCATGAACCGATCATGTTTCCACCGCCGCGAATACTGCATGACTGCAAACTTGCGCTACTGGAGTTGTGCGCTGTTCGGACGCCGTCCGCCTTTCATTCTCAGCACCAGCATCTTCGTGCTCGGCTCGGCGCTGTCCAGCTTCGCGATCGGTCTGGGGCTGGGTCAGCTCATGCAGACCCTGACCATGGCCATCCAGGCCGCCGCGCTCGCCCGCGACATCGGCGCGGCCACCGGCTCGGTGGTCACCCCGTACTGGGTCGGCATAGGCGTGATGCTGCTCGCCTTCGGGCGTCACCCTGTTCTACTGGCCGCCGCCGCTACGGACCCGTTCGGCGCTGCAGGATAGGTCCGACCTCGGCAACAATGAGGCCCAGTCGGAAAGGGAGCCCGCTATGAGTGACGCCGTCGCGGACCAGGCCTGCAACTCGCTGCGGGAACGCAAGAAGCTGGCCACCCGCGAGGCGATCCACCGGACCGCCCTGCGGCTCGTGGTGGAGCGTGGCCCCGGCCGCGTCACCGTGAACGAGATCTGCGCCGAGGTCGGCATCTCGCCCCGCACCTTCTTCAACTACTACCCGACGAAGGTCGCGGCAGCCTTCGACCTGCTGGTTGCCGATTTCACCAATGACCAGCGGGCCGCCTTCCTGGCGTCCGGCGACAACCTGCTGATCGACGTGTGCGAACTGCTCGCCGCGAGCGTCGGGCTGCCCCCCGACCATGCGCAGGTCAAGGCCGTGCTCAAAGAGCAGCCGGAGCTGGGGATGGACTTCTGGAAGCAGACCGTGACCCGGCTGCGTCCGCTGATGGAACTGCTGCAGCAGCGGACCGGCGACCTGACGGTGGCGCGGGTGGTCTTCACCATCGCAGTCGCCACGGTCAGCGCCGCGATGGCCTTTCCGGATGGCAGCCTGGACGGCACCAAAGAGCGGCTGCTCGGCGAGATGCGCTGCATCCGCGACGTGCTCGCCGAGCTGCCTGACTGAATTCCTCGGCTCTTTCCCTCGCGCTCGCGCGGATCGGTGGGTGAGATCAGCGCGTCCATGACTGTGCCGCGGTGGGCACGAACGGCTGGGTCCGCAATCGCATGCCGGCCTGTTCCGGCGTCCGGTCACGCTTGACGCCATTGCATTCCGCGCAGGCGGCCACCAGGTTCAGCCACGAGGTCGGCCCGCCGCGGCTGCGCGGAATGACGTGGTCGCGGGTGGACGCCGGACGCCCGCAGTAGGCGCAGGCGTGGCCGTCGCGGCGCAATACGTTCTCCAGGGTGCAGGACGCCGGTCGAGACCGTTGATGCAGCCATTTCGTGTAGACGTAGCTGACCAGCACCAACGAGTGCGGTTGCGGGTAAGGGCCGAAGCTTCGACCCGGCACCGCCTCGTGCACCCGTGCCACGTCGCGGTACAGCATCGCCACCGCATGGCGCAGCGACACCTCGTGCAGCACCTGGTGCGCGTCGGCGTTGAGCACGGTGACTCGATCCATTTCTCGGCCCTCCTTGTCCTTCCGTGTGTCTCGCTGGTCGAGCTTGTCGAGACCTGGTTTCGACAAGCTCGACCAACGGATGCTTCCAGTCAGCCCTTCACGCACAGCAGCGTCTGCAGCCGCGCCATCACCTCGACAAGGTCCAGCTGGGCGGCGATCACCTGGTCGACGTCCTTGTAGGCGCCGGGGATCTCGTCGACGACTCCGGCGTCCTTGCGGCATTCGACCCCGGCGGTCTGCCGGGCCAGGTCGTCGGTGCTGAACATCCGCTTCGTCCGGGTCCGGGACATGCGGCGTCCGGCACCATGGCTGGCCGAGTTCAGCGACGCCTCGTTGCCGAGCCCACGGACGACGTAGCTGCCGGTGCCCATCGATCCCGGAATCAGGCCGAGATCGCCCACCGCCGCCCGGATCGCGCCCTTCCGGGTGACGATCAGCTCGACGCCGTCGTAGGTCTCCCGTGCCACGTAGTTGTGGTGGCACAGGATCGGCTCATCGAAGCGGACGTCGCCGGCATGCCAGCTGGCGAACACCTGCTGGACGGTGGCCAGCATCAGCGTCCGGGACAGCATCGCGTAGTCCTGCGCCCACCACAGGTCGTTCAGGTAGGCGTCCATCTCGGACGTCCCGGCAAGGAACACCGCCAGGTCGCGATCCGGCAGACCCAGGTTGTGCGCCAGGGTCTTCGCGGTCGCGATGTGCCGCTCGGCCAGCTCCTTGCCGATGTTCCGACTGCCCGAGTGCAGGGTCAGCCACAACCGCTCATCGCCTTCGGCCACGCACAACTCGATGAAGTGGTTGCCGCCACCCAGCGAACCGCACTGCGCCATGGCCCGCGTCCGCCGGTCGGCGATCTGCGGAGCCCGCAGGTCGCCGAACGCTCCGAACAGGGTGTCGTAGCGCAGCCGCAGTCCGCGATCGGTGCGCAGCACGGCGGCCTCGCCGTCGTTGCCGCGGTAGCCGACCGGGACGGCGTCTTCGATCGCCAACCGGAGCGTGCGCAGGTCGTCGGGCAGCTCGTTCAGCGTGAGGCTGGTCCGGACGGCAGCCATCCCGCAGCCGATGTCCACGCCGACCGCGCTGGGACTGACGGCGTCCCGCATCGCGATCACCGAGCCCACGGTCGCGCCCTTGCCGAGGTGTACGTCGGGCATCACCCGGACGCGGTCCACCCAGGGCAGCCGCGAGATGTTTCGCAGCTGGTCCAACGCGGCCGGCTCGATGTCGTGGGGATGCGCCCACATCAAGGTGTTGTCTGCTGCGGCACCGGGCAGCGGAACGGGAAAGACGCTCACGGTGTCCTCCTTTCGGTTTGGGTGAATGGCGTGGTCCAGCCAGCAGCGGACATGAAAAGGCCGCCCTGCTCGGCTGGCGAGTGGGCGGCCTGCGTCCGTCGAACGGGCCCGGTCGGAGACCGGGGTTCAGTGCGGAGGCCCACTTCTGCCTGGCTTGTTCTTGCCAAAGCCGTGCCGCTCGTCGAAACGGCACGGCAGCACGACGTTCAGCGCATAGCGCCGCCACGTCGACGCGATAGTCATGCCGTTCATGTGAGAACTCCCTGGTCAGGTCAGCCGACCAGGATATCTACTGAATCCTCGATAAAGCAAGTGGGCTATTGCCGTGAGTTCGGACGCCGTCGGCGGGCAG
Source organism: Micropruina sp. (assembly GCF_047606665.1). Lineage (GTDB taxonomy): Bacteria > Actinomycetota > Actinomycetes > Propionibacteriales > Propionibacteriaceae > Micropruina. Next base: position 47,518 of record NZ_JASGEF010000038.1, read on the forward strand.
CCCATCCGCCGTGGCGAGGGCCTGCACGCGGGCCTCCATGGCCTGCACCTGCGAAGGGGCGCGGCCATATTTGCGGCTCAGATGATCGAGGATCGGTTCCGGCTCGCCGTCCGCGTGCGGATCGAGTTCGTACGACCGCAGCCGCACCTCGAAGCGGTCGGCGTCCGGACGTTGGGCGATCGCGGTCTCCAGCCGGTGCTTGCCGAGATAGCACCAGGGCAGCCCAGGTCGCTCCACGACTCGATCACCACTGGTTCGTTTCCGTCACTCATCACGCGCCTCCTCACCGGGTGAACCACGATCGGTTCAGGAACGGGATGATAGGACTCCCGGACCCGTTGCGATTCACATCATCCCGGCGAACGCGGGGATCTCCGCCACGCACGAAGGTCACGGCCCAGATCAAGCCCATTTCGCCGACCGCCCAGGGACGCCCATGTCGTCGGTCGCACTTGTCGAGGTCCTGAACCATAGGGTGCTGACTATCGAGAGGTCGGCCGGTGATGAGTGAACGGGGACGATCGGGCAAGGTAGGACCTGACGGAATGGAGCCAAGGATGAGGGCTGATCGAGGCCGGGCGAGACCCGCGTGGTATCGGCGGCGGTTGCGGCTGGCGCCGCCGGCGTCCGGTGTGCCCGATCCGACGGTCGACCGGGCGGAGGCGCTTGCCAAGCTGGCCGCGCTGATCGCGGCCGACGCCGGCATCCCGGAGATGACCAGGACGCGGCTGCTCGAACCGGACGCGACGGCATCGGTGACCATCGTGATCTGGCACGGCTTCACCAACGCACCCTCGCAATTCGTGGCGGTGGGGGAGCGGCTGCGGGACGCCGGCTACCGCGTCCTGCTGCCTCGGATGCCGCGGCACGGGCTGCCCGATCTGCTGACCCGCGAGCTGGCCGGCCTCACCCAGGCGGAACTGGTCACGCAGGTGGACGACTGCATCGACATCGCGGCCGGCTTGGGCGACGAGGTATGGGTGGCGGGGCTGTCCGCGGGCGGAATCATGGCGTCCTGGGCAGCGGCGACACGGGACGAGGTCAGTCGGGCGGTGCTCGCGGCGCCCCTGGTCGCGCCCAAGGGATTCCCGATGCCGGCCGTACGGTTGTGTGTGAAGTTCCCGCGGATCGTGCCGCGCTCGTACCTGTGGTGGGATCCGCGAAAGAAGGACGCCCTGGACGACAACAGCCCGTACGCCTACCCCGGCTTCCCGATCCCCGGCGTGATGCCGTTTCTGTATCTCTCCGAGTCGTTGTTCGACCACACCGTCACCGTCGGCCACCGGTTGTCACGGGTGGTCCTGGTTACCAACGCGAACGACCTGGCGGTCCGTCAGGACGCCGCGATGGCCTTCAGCGCCGAGGTCTTCGGAAAGGCGTCCGACTACGTGGGCGAGGCCCGCATCGACCCTGCCCTGCAGTGGGCGCACGATTTCGTCGACCCCTGGTCACCGGCCGCAGGGGCCACCGAGCAGGTCTCCGCGTTGCTGGAATCGAGTTTCGGCGTCCGCGAACCCACCGCCGGCGGCGTCCTGGTGCCGCCACTGGTCACACTCGGCTGAACCGTACCTCGTGACCGGGAGAACCGTCCCCTCAGTCGAAGCGGCGGCGTCCCTTGGTCTTCTTCGGACGATCGCGGAATCCCTTGTCACGGGGACCTGACGAGGCGGGGGAGAGCTCGATCAGCTTGCCCGAGATGCGCGTGTCCCGCAGCGCCTCCCAGGTGTCACGGGGCAGGGATGCCGGCAGTTCCACCAGCGAGTAGTCGGCGCGGATGTCGATGTGGCCGAAATCGGAGCGGCGCAGGCCGCCTTCGTTGGCCAACGCGCCGACGATGTGCCGGGGGGTGATCCGTTGCCGCTTGCCGACCGCGATCCGGTAGGTGGCCAGCTGCGGTCCTTCCCGTCGCGGACGCGGGCCGCCGTCGGAGGACGGATGGCCGTCGGTGAAGTCGCGCGGACGCCGCTCCGGCCGCGCCTCGCGGTCGGGTTCGAGCAGCAGCGGTTCCTCGCCCTGCGCCTGCAGCGCCAGCGCCGCGGCGACGTCCAGTTCGGGGACGTCGTACTCGTTCACATAATGCGCGACCACCTGCCGGAACAACTCCAGCCGCTCCGAGCCGAGCGAAGCGGTGATGGCGTCGTCGAACCGGCTCAGCCGGGTGGCGTTGACATCGTCCGCGCTCGGAATCTGCATGGGTTCGAGAGTCTGCCGGGTGGCCCGCTGAATGCTGGCCAACAGATGCCGCTCCCGTGGCGTGACGAACGAGATCGCTTCGCCGCTGCGTCCGGCTCGCCCGGTCCGTCCGATCCGGTGCACATACGACTCGGTATCGGTCGGAATGTCGAAGTTCACCACATGGCTGATCCGGTCGACGTCCAGACCACGGGCCGCCACATCGGTGGCCACCAGAATGTCGAGCTTGCCCGATTTGAGCTGTCCGATCGTCCGCTCGCGCTGCGGCTGGGCCATGTCGCCATTGATGGCAGACGCCGAGAAGCCGCGCGCCTGCAGTTTCTCGGCCAGCGTCTCGGTCTCGTTCTTGGTCCGGACGAAGACGATCATGCCCTCGAAGTTCTCGGTCTCCAGAATGCGGGTGAGCGCGTCGACCTTCTGCGGGTAGGACACCATCAGATGCCGGTGACGGACGTTGGTCGCGGTCGCCGTGCGGCCGCGCAACATGATCTCTTCCGGATCGCGCAGATAGGTGCCGGAGAGCCGCCTGATCGCCGGGGGCATGGTCGCCGAAAAGAGCGCCACTTGCTTTTCGGCGGGCGCCGCCGACAGGATCGTCTCGACATCGTCGGCGAACCCCATGCTCAGCATTTCGTCGGCCTCGTCGAGCACCAGCAGCCGCAACTCGGAAAGGTCGAGCGTGCCCTTGTCGAGGTGATCCATGATCCGCCCCGGCGTGCCGACGACGATCTGGACGCCGCGGGCCAGCGCGCTGAGCTGGACGCCGTAACCCTGACCGCCATACACCGGCAGCACATGGACGCCGGGCAGCCCGCCCGCGTAGGACTGGAACGCCTCACAGACTTGGACGGCCAACTCGCGGGTCGGCGCCAGCACCAGCGCTTGCGGCGCGCGGCTCCGTTTCGGATCGACCAGTTGCAGGGCGGGCAGCGCGAACGCGGCGGTCTTGCCAGTGCCGGTCTGGGCCAGGCCGACGACGTCCCGGCCGGTCAGCAGCAGCGGAATGGTCGCCGCTTGGATCGGGGTCGGGCTCTCGTAGCCGAGTTGGCGCAGCGTCCGGAGCAGCCGGTCGTCGAGACCGAGGTCGGCGAAGCCGGGCGTGGGCTCCTCGGGAGCGGCGGAATCAGTGGAAGACACCCCCTGACCGTAGTGGGTCGACGCCTTCTGCGCCTCTTTGGCGGCGCCTTCCTACACTGGCGGCATGCTCGCTCGTTCCCTCCTGGCCGGTGCCACCGCCGGCGTCTTGGCCCTGTCCGGTTGTGCGCAGGCAGATGTCAGCGTCGACGACGCCTACAGGATCGGCTGTCCCGCACTGGACGCCGTGGCGGCGTCCGGTTCGGTCGTCGGAAAGGCGGCGGTGGCCGGTCTGAAGCAGTTGCGCGACTCCGGTTCGGTCACCGGGGACGGCAAACAGTGGCTGGACGTCGCCATCGACTTCCTTTCGAACCCCGATACGGTCAGCAAGGAAAACAAGAAGATGATCCGGGACGGCTGCTCCGCGCACGGCTACAAGTTGACGAACTTCGGCTGATCCGGCGCCCAGATAAGCAATCTGGTTAGTATTCGCCTCATGAAGCCACAACATGTCTTGGGAATCGACATCGGCGGGACGGGGATCAAGGGAGCTCTCGTCGATCTCGCGGTGGGCGACTTCGTCGGTGAGCGGTTCCGGATCGAGACCCCGGCGACCTCGACGCCGGACAACGTTGCCGACGTGGTGGCTCAGATCGTCGACCACTTTGCCGGCGACCTGGCCGACGGCCCCGTCGGCATCACCTTCCCGGCCGTCGTGCAGCACGGCACCACCCTGTCGGCCGCGAACGTGGACCCGTCCTGGATCGACGCCCCGGCCGAACGGATCCTCTCCGACCATCTCGGACGCCCGGTCGCGCTGGTCAACGACGCCGACGCCGCCGGCCTGGCCGAGGCGAAGTACGGGGCGGCGAAGAACGCCGACGGCCTGGTCATCATCACCACCCTGGGCACCGGCATCGGCAGCGCGATCGTCTACAACGGCGTGCTCATCCCGAACTCCGAGCTCGGTCACCTGGAGATCGACGGTCATGACGCAGAGAAGCGCGCCGCCGCCAGCATCAAGGCCAAGGAGGGCCTGAGCTACGACGAGTACGTGCCGCGGCTGCAGCGCTACTACGAGACGGTCGAGTTCCTGTTCAACCCCGACCTGCTGGTGGTCGGCGGCGGGGTGAGCAAGAAGGCGCACAAATTCTTGCCGAAGCTGAAGCTGCGGACGCCGATCGTGGCCGCCGAGCTGCAGAACCGGGCTGGCATAGTGGGCGCCGCCTGGATCGCCGCCAACGGCTGAGGACGCCCGGCCGAGCGTGTCGAAAGACGGCTGGTTGAGCGAGGCGAAACCCGCTCAGCCAGTCGCGGTTCAGGCTCGCCAGAATCCGGAGAAGGTGATCCGCTCCTTCGGCAGTCCGGCGCGACGAAGCGTCCGGCGCCCCTCGGTGGCCAGTGTGGATTCGCCGACCACGAAGGCGTAGGACGCCTGGCTCGGCGCTTCGATGCTGTTCAGCGCCCGCAGCGCCCCGGCGCCGACCGGTTGATCGGACGCCTCGCGCGGCAGCCAGCGCACGGTGACACCGGCGGGTGCCTGGACGTCGCGCACATCGCCGTGCGCCGGCACCTCGATGATCGCGGTGCCTATGGCGTCCGGCGGCAGGTCGCGCAGAATGCCGCGGACGGCGGGCAGCCCGCTCTCATCCGCGACCAGCAGGTAGTCGGTGGTGTCCCGCGGGGGGTCGAACAAGACGCCCTGGTCGAGGATGGCCACGGCGCTGGCCGGCTGCGCGGTCGCCGCCCAGCCCGCGACGCCGGTCAGCTGGCCCTGATGCCAGTGCAGCACCACGTCGATGTCGAGTTCGGCGTCCTCACCGAACCGCCGGTAGCCGGCCACCGTGTAGTTGCTGCAGTGCGGCCGGTGTTCGTCGGGGATGGACAGGTACGACTTCCACCACAACCGGCCGCGCACCTCGGGTAGCCGCAGGGCGGTGTCGGAGCGGGGAAAGAAGAGCCTGAACCAGTGGTCGAGACCGTGCCAGTCGAACTCGGCCAGCTGGGCGGAGCCGATCGTGACGCGCTGAAACGACGGCGAGATCCGCGCGGTGCGCACCACTTCGGCGGTGAACATCCGTGGCTCGTCCGGCATCAGTCGCGGGTTCGTGGCCATCTGATCCTCTCGGGTTGTCGACGTGTCGGTCGTGGGTGGGGTGCGGTTCCGGTCGGCTCGGACCCGCTGTGGGTGCTACCAGGCAGTGCCCTGGCAGGCGTCCGAACCCGCCGGTTCCACCTGCAGGGTCGCGTGGTCGATGCCGAACTCGTCGCGCAGCACGGCGCTGGCCGCGACCAGGACGGCGGCCGGATCGGTGCCTTCGATGCTGACCAGATGCGCGGTGGCGACGTTCATGCCCGAGGTGAGCGTCCACAGGTGCAGGTCGTGCACCTCGACCACCCCATCCACCGCGGCCAGCCGGTTGCGCGTGGTCGCCGGGTCGATCCCGGACGGCGCCGCCTCGCCGAGCACCCCGATCACCTCACGACCCAGCCGCACGGCCCGGACGCTGACGAACCCGGCCAGACAGAGGGCCAGGATCGGATCCCACAGCCACCACCCGGTCAGCCAGGTCGCGAATCCGGCGATCAGCACGCCGACCGAGCCGAGCGCATCGGCCAGCACCTCCAGGTAGGCGCCCTTGACATTCAGATTCTCCGACGACCCGCCGCGTAACAGCGCGAGCGCGACCAGGTTCACCGCCAGGCCGATCACGCCGACCACCATCAGGACGCCGGCCGGCACCTCCATCGGGCTGCCGAGCCGTAGCACCGCGTTGATCAGTACATAGCCGCAGACGGCGATCATCAGCAGCACGCTGACCCCTGCCGCGAAGATCTCGGCCCGGTAGCGTCCGTAGGTGCGGCGTCCGGTGGTGTCCGGACGGGTGGCCCAATGCGAGGCGGCCAGGGCGACGACCAGGCCGACGGTGTCGGCGGCCATGTGACCGGCATCCGACAGCACGGTCAGCGACCCCGACCAGAGCCCGGCGGCCACCTCGACGACGAAGAAGGCGCCGGTCAGCGCCAGCGCGGCCTGCAGCCGCCAGCGATGTGCCACGCCGGTATGGCCGTGGTGATGACTGTGTCCGGACACCGATTCCTCCTCGACGGCCAGCCTAGAGCGGGACGCCGCGGATTGTGTGCGTCTCGACTTGCGTAAATCGGCCGATCGGTTTCGCGGGCGGAGGTATCAGCCGGACGCCGGCGTGCTCCTGGCGGAAAAGGACTCGAACCAAGGAGTGACCGTGATCTTGCCCGTGCACCCTTCCGCGCTGCTTCGCGGCGGCATCCTGCTGGTCGCGCTGCTGTCGCTGGTCTATCTGCTCTTCGGTCTGCCGGCCGCCTGACTAGTGGGCACGTTCGCATGTTCGTTGGCGTTGGTGCAGCGGCTGCCCCACGGCTCTTTGACTGGGGCATCGACTGCTGGAACCGGTTTCTGGTGGTTATCGCGACCGTTACCGGCGCCGCTGCCTGCTCGAACCGGTTTCTGGTGGCTACCGATACCCCCTGGGGGTTATCCACATCCACCAGAAAGTGGTTCGAGCAGAGACAGCGAGCCGATACCGGTCGGATAACCACCAAAAACTGGTTCCAGTGCCCTCCCGGCACCGGCGACCCACG
>NZ_JASGEF010000039.1:0-5778 GCF_047606665.1 Micropruina sp.
GCTACTTCGGGGTGCCCGCGCAGTTCTGGCTCAACCTGCAGACGCGCTACGAGTTGGAGCTCGCGGAGGATCGCGTGGCCGATCAGATTGCGGCGATCACACCGCTGCAGGTCGCATGACGAGGCTGGCTAAAAGCACATCGCGCCGAATCTGGTCATCCGGGGCCTCAGCGACGCGGGGTAGAACGGATCGATGCCGAGGCGTCCGCGTTGGGTCTGTCCCGCAACGAGTTCCTATGCAGGAAGCTCGAAGTTGCGACGGCTGCGAGCGCCGAGGCGGGGCTGACTGCTGACGACTGGGCCCGCTCTGCGGCGACTTTCGGCTACCTGGCGGATCCGGACGTGATCGATGCCGCCGGGCGGTGACGCATCGGCGGATCGAAAGATCGGTGTGCGTACGGCTGCAGGCAGGGCACACCGCGGATTGTCTGTCGGAACTCAATCTATCGTCGCACCCGCGCTACGATGAGGGTCATGAGCATCGGCGAGTCACCGCTGGAGAGCTTGTCGCAGCGGGAGTTGCGCAACGAGTCGGGTCGCGTGCTTCGTGCGGTGAGCGAGGGTCAGTCCTTCGTGCTGACCAACAGCGGGGTACCAGTCGGCCGGATCGTGCCGCTGGACGCGCCCGCGCCGCGGCTGACGATCGCCCGCCCGGCACGTCGTGAGGGCGGCTGGGCAGCGCTCGGGATCGAGCGCAGGACCGTCGAGCGCAGCCTCACAGACATCCTTGACGACTTGCGAGAGGATTGCGGCAGGTGACGGCCGCTCCGATCGTCTACGTCGACACGTCCGCTCTCGGTGCACTGCTGCTGGAACAGCCAGAGAGCCAAGCGCTGGTTGATTGGCTCGATCGAACGCCCGCTGCATTGGTTTCCAGCGATCTACTGGAGACCGAGTTGCGGCGACTCGCGATTCGTGAGGGCCTTGACCAGGCTGACGTCACCCGCATCCTCGAGGGCGTTTCTCTCGCCGCTCTCGATCGGGCCGTCTACCGAAGTGCCGGCTTCTTGCCGATGCCATACCTGCGCACCCTGGATGCGCTGCACTTGGAGGCGGCGGTGCGGCTCGACGCCTCGGCGGTGCTGACCTACGACCGCAGACTCGATGAAGCAGCGCGTTCCCTCGGGTTCGAGGTCATCGCACCCGCAGACACGGTCTGAATCGCCTGGGTGGGCGGTCACGGACGTTCGCGCTAGGCGCCCCTACCACGTCATTGCGGCGACATCGGGACGCTGCGCGGGACAGCGGAAATTTGACCGGTGCCCTTCTCTACTACGAAAGCTCCGACCGGGCGACATGCTATGGCAACGATGCCTGGACGGAAAGCTGGGCGTCCAGGCCGGAGGATAAGACGATCGCTGATTGACTGAGCGCACCGCGCCGAACCACCTCCGCCTTCAGTGATATCGCGATATCATCGAACACGGAGGTGGTTCTCATGACGAATGTGCTGATCCGGGGCCTCAGCGACGCGGCGGTGGAACGGATCGATGCCGAGGCGTTCGCGCTGGGTCTATCCCGCAACGAGTTCCTGCGCCGGAAGCTCGAAGTTGCTACGGCTGCGAGCGCCGAGGCGAGGTTGACCGCTGACGACTGGGCCCGCTCCTCCACGACCTTCAGCGACCTGGCGGATCCGGACGTGATGGATGCCGCGTGGCAGTGACGAGTTGGCTGATCGACAAGTCGGCGTACGCGCGGATGCAGACAGGGCATGCTGCGGATATGGAAGGGTGGAACGCGCGCATCGAGCGAGGTCTGGTACGCCTGTCGACGGTGACCAGGCTTGAGCTCGGCTTCTCCGCCCGAACGGGTGAGGCTGGGAGAGCAGCGTTCGGCCTCCCACCGCTATCACTCATGCCGATCGAGCATCTGACACCCGCAATGGAGGATCGCGCCTTCGAGGTGCAGATGCTGCTCGCTGACAGTGGACGCCACCGCGCGCCATCCATCCCCGATCTCCTGATCGCGGCAACCGCTGAGAAGGCTGGGCTGACGGTCCTTGCGGTGGACAAGGACTTCGATCTCATCGCCGAGGTCACGGGACAGCTCGTCGAGACGCTGGCATTGAAGTGATCGTCCTGTCTCGAGCGAGGACTCTCCAACCTGCCATCGATAGCGGAACGCCCACGAGGGGCGGCACCGTCACGCTGTGCGGTCGGTGCTCGACTCCTCCGAAGACATGTGGTGCCGAGCCTGATGTCTACCATCGGTGACATGAGCGACTCGCCGGTCGATCGAATCGCGGCGGCACGCAACGGAACGAATCCCACCGTGCTCGCCGAACTGGATGCGGCATTCGCGGTCATCGGCGATGTCCAATGGCTTCCTGGATATTCGCTGGCTCTGGCCAAGTCCCGCACCATCGACCGGCTGAGTGACCTGCTGCGCAGCGAGCGGATCCGCTATCTCGCCGATGTCGATCTCCTGGCCACTGCGGTGGAGAACGTGTGCGCACGTCGCGACCCAGATTTCCGGCGGGTGAATGTGGAGATCCTCGGCAACACCGACCCATTCCTGCACGCGCACATCTGGCCTCGCTACGAATGGGAGCCGGCCGAGCTGGTCACGAAACCGGTCTGGCTGTATTCACCCGACCATTGGCGGGACGAACGGTACGCGCTGAGCGCGGCACATGACGGACTGCACGCCGACCTCGCGTCCGAGATCCACAGGCTGAGCGCCTCCGCCGAGTTCCGCCTCGACACCTGAGCCCGTGCGCGGACGCATGTCGGAGCCCACAACAACCACCGCGGCACGGCGGCGTCAGCTGGCACGAAGCACCAACTCCCTAAAAGGGGGACTGCCTCTCGACATCGGAACATGAAGGAACTCCGCCCCGGCTCAGCCCCGGCTCCTCTGGTCTGGGAGTAGCGCACTGAGGATCCTGTTCGCGTTCGATCCTGAGCGTCGAGCAATCATGCTTGTCGCGGGGGACAAGGCCGGGGACGACCACAGCACCGAAGGCGACGCAGGAACCGCAGCCCGCCTGGTCTTTGACAGCGGTCACATGGTTGCCTCCACCGACTTTGCGCCAGTCGTACTTGGCCGGCGCTCCGGCTGCCGCAGTGGACGCTCCGGCCATTTGCGCGGAAGCGGTCTGCTCACGAGCCTGCAGCGTCGCCAGACCTCCCGGCGGCACGGCACGGCACGGCACCGCGCCCGCGCCCGCGCCCGCGCCCGCGCCCGCGCCCGCATCAACTAAAACCCGGAGTGTGCGGTCTGTCCCGGACTCCAACCGATCTCCGCGGTCGACGCCGCAGTTGTCAGCGATGCAAGGTCAAGAACCATCGGACTCTCCTTTCGATGACCAGCAAAGCCTCGTTGCTCAGGCCCCAATCAAAGCGCGCTCAGGCGTGCGAACCCACATTGATCACCCGGCCCGACGAATCCCGGTAGAAGAACCGCAGGACGCCCCACGGCTCCGCAGTCAGTGGATGGACGATCTCCACTCCGGCAGTGATCGCCGCCTGATGGGCCGCCCCGACGTCGTCCACGAAGACCGAGACATCCGGGTTCACCGGCACCGAGGCGTCCGTGGTCATCAGGCTCAGCTGGTGTCCATCGGCGTCGGCCAGCGTCACGATCCAGCCGTGGTCCATCACCACATCGAGCCCCAACACCTCCACATGCTCCTGGACGGCGGCCGGCAGATCGGCGACGGTCAGGTCCGCGACGATCCGCTGGATCTTCATCCCGTCAGTCGACCAGGCCGCGGGTCTACCGGTCAACCACATCCGGCCCAGGGAAGCACCGATTGGCCGCGCGCGAAGGGCGTCGGGACGCAGGGTCTACTGGCAATCAGTCTGAAATCGACCCCAGAGTTGGCACACGACACGCCGTCGTAAGCCTCACGAAAGTGCGCGACCCTGGCGTCTCTGGGGTCGATTTCAGACAACTGCCCGACGACCAGGGTCGCTCAGACCCCGTGGTTGGCCAGCAGCCGGCGGTCCGGGTCGACCGACTTCGAGAAGGCGTCGGTGCGCAGCCGGCGCGAGTTGATCGCCCGCGTCTGCTTCGACCAGTACGTGCCGCGGCCGAGCGCCGGGTCGGCCCCCGCGGCTGGTTCACGCCCTGATCAGGCGCCGGCGTAGAAGGCACCGATGCCCTGGGCCAGCCATCCGGGGTCGCGGACGCCGCACAGTTCGCGCGCCGAATGCATGCTGAGCAGCGGGATGCCGACGTCCACCGTCCGGATGCCCAGCCGGGTCGCCGACAGCGGCCCGATCGTCGACCCGCAGGGCACCGAGTTGTTCGACACGAAGTCCTGAGTAGGGACGCCGGCCGCCGCACACGCCCGCCGCCAGATCGCCTCGCCGACCGCGTCGGTGGCGTAGCGCTGGTTGGCGTTGAATTTGATCAGCGGACCGGCGTTGGGCAGCGGCCGGTGATCGGGGTCGTGCAACTGCGGATAGTTCGGGTGGACGGCGTGGCCGGCGTCCGCGGAGACCAGCACCGAGCGGGCCCGTGCGGCCGCAGATTCCTGAACGTTCCAACCGAGGGCGTCGGCGAGCCGTCCGAGCACGGTCTCCAGCAGCGGACCGCTGGCGCCGGTGGCGCTGGCCGAGCCGACCTCCTCGTGATCGAAACAGACCAGCACGGCGATCGCGTCGGCGTCGGCAAGGCCGGCCAGCGCGGTCAGCCCGGCGTGCACGCTGGCCAGGTTGTCCAGCCGCGGCGAGGCGAACAGTTCGCCGTCCAGGCCGATCCGGGCGGGCGGCTCGGTGACGAAGGCACACAGGTCGTGACCCAGCACGTCAGCCGGTTCCAGGCCGGCCACGATTGCCACCTCGGCCAGCAGATCGGCACCAGGACGTCCGGCCGCGAACACCGGATGCAGGTGCTGCTGGCGGTCGAGCACCAGCTTCTCGTTGACGCTGCGGTCGAGATGCGGCGCCACCTGCGGAATCCGCAGCAGCGGACCGGTCGAGACCAAGGTGCTGCCGGTGGCGGTGACCAGGCGTCCGGCCAGGCCGAACTCGCGATCCAGCCAGGAGTTGAGCAGCGGACCGCCGTAGACCTCCATGCCGGCCTGCTGCCAGCCCAGGAACGACGAGGTGGGACGCGGTTTGAGCACGAAACCAGGCGAATCGGTGTGCGCGCCGACGATCCGGAACGCGGGCGCGCCGAGATTCTCCGGAATCCACCACGCCAGCACCGAGCCGTCGCGAACCAGCACGTACCCGCCCGGACGCGGATCGAGCGGCGCGGTTTCGTCCATCTCGACGAAGCCGGACGCCACCAGCAGGTCCGCGGTGTGACGCGCGGCATGGAGGGAGGACGGGCTGGCCGAGACGAATGCCGCCAAGCTCTCGATGTGTGCCGGCATCGCCGCTCCCGGCTGGTACGAATCCATCTGGCAGCTTCCTTACGACAATGGGTGGTTGGCTGTCGGCAGCCTAGCCCGCACCACTCTCATCCCGGCGCTCCCCGTCATCCCGGCGCTCCCCGTCATCCCGGCGTACGCCGGGATCTCAACCCCACCGCTCACCGCACCTGCCAGGACTCGATTGGACGCCCGCGCCCGCGTCGGTCACCAGTTTTGTCAGAGGGGCCCGGCAAGATCGACGACATGGAGATGGTTGTGCTGGCCTTGATCGCCACGACGCTGGGTGCGCTGCTCGGCGGGCTGGTCACCCGCGCGGTGTCGCTCGCCCGGCAGAGCGCCGATCAGGCCGACCAGCAGGCGGCCGCGGCGACGGCGCGCAGCGAGATCGCCGAGGCCCGGCGCGAGGCGTCCGAGGCACGCGCCGAGGCCGCCGACGCGCGCGCCGAGGCGTCC
>NZ_JASGEF010000040.1:0-49717 GCF_047606665.1 Micropruina sp.
CCGCGCCAGGCGGCGAGGTTGTGGCGGGTGGTCAGGGTGTTGGGGTGCTCGGGGCCGAGTACGCGTTCCTGGATGGGGAGGAGTTCAGCGAACGCGGTCACGGCACCAGTCGCATCACCAGCTTCCCCGCGCCAGGCGGCGAGGTTGTGGCGGGTGGTCAGGGTGTTGGGATGCTCGGGGCCGAGGATGCGTTCGTAGTCGGCGAGGTTCTGTTCCAACAGAGAGATCGCCCGCTTCAGCTTCCCGGCGCTCTGATAGGCGGCGGCCAGCCACGCGGTTGCGGAAAGCCTGCTGACTTGGTCGTCGCCAGCGGGCGAGAACAGGGCCGCGAGTGCGGCCTCGGCCTCGGGGAATCGCCAGGCGTGTGCCAGCCAGCGAATCAGGATCAATTGAGTTGGGCCGTCGTCGGGCTGGGTAGCGAGAAGACGTTCGGCCCGCCGGATCCACTGATCGGCGCCCTTAGTTGGCACGTTGCCGACCTCGTCCAGGGCTTCGGTGTGCATCGTGAGCCGCAGGCCAAGCATCGCCTTGGTTCTGTCGGCTCCGGCTCCGATCCGCTCTTGGAGAACCACCCGGAGGTTGGTGGGCAGCTCCATCAGATCGCCGGCGTCCCCGTCCATGGCGGCGGCCAGAGCGTCGTCCAACTGACCGAGTAGGTCGAGTGCGGGTGCGCGGGTGATCGGCAACGAGGTGAGTCGCCGGACGACGCCGCCGACGGCGTCCGACTCGAACTCCAGCTGCAGAACCGGCAGGTACGACCCCAGCCGGCCGTCGCCGTCGATCCGTTCCAGATCGTCCGGATCGAACCAGGACTTGATGAAGTCCACCACCAGTCGTAGTGGCTCACCGCGGGAATCCTTGAGCTGGAACGCGAGCCGGGCCATTGGTTCGGCCAGTTCGTAGTAGGTGCGCCGCCGATCCAGCAGGTCGGCGAATGGCGTTGTCACCGGACGTAGCCAAGCCCGATCGACGAGGTCGCTGACCGATTTGGCCAGGCTGCGCTGGTCGATCTCCAAGCGGGCCGCGAGTGCGCCGACATGCAGCGGATGGTTGGCCTCGGCGAGTTCGGCGACGATCAATCGTTGTTGCGGAGAGATGGCGGCCAGCTGCTCCTGGTAGTACGGGGTCAGGTCGTCGAAGCGGGTCATCAGCAGATCGACCAGGGAATCGAGTTCGGCCACGTCCAGCGAACTCGACAGCAGGGCCCACAGCCGTGGCTGCCCGCCGGCCAGGTGGGCGATCGCCTTGACCCGGCCGAGCCCTCGGTCGGTGTGCAGGAACTCGACCAGTTCCTGATTGCCGGCGCGCTCCGCGATGGCGGCGAGCATGTCCCGACCTTGCTCCGGGGTGAACGGTTGCAGCCGGGTGGAGGTGAAGAAGCTGAAAAACGGACGGGCCTGGTCGGAGAGGTTCTTGTCGAGGGTGGTGGAGGTCGCGACCAACACCATGCGGCACTCGTGCTGAAGGAAGTGCCGCAACTTCTGCTGCCCTGTGTCGCCCAGCTGATACAGGATCCGGTCCAGGTTCTCCACCAGCACCACGATGGTGCCGTCTGCTTCTGCGCGGGCGACCAACCGGGCTTCCCGTTCGGCTTCGCTGCCGCGACCGGAAAGGGGAGGTTCGGTCTCCAATCGCTCGAGGATGAGGCCGAGCAGGTGCCGATAGGAGGCGACCGTCCAGGGATCCTCGGGCAGCCAGGCGAGCTGCAGCTGGGCGCCGGTATCGATCATGGCTTTGGTGCGGTGATAGGTAAGCGCAATCAGATGCGTCTTTCCGGCCCCCCTGGGGCCGACCAACAGGGTGTGATTGCGGGTATCGGAGGTGGCTGCTTCCCCGATTCGACGCATGATCGCGCCCAGGACATGGTTGCGTCCGACGAAGATGCCTTCGAGGGTGTCGGCGGGCATCACCGACGGCGTGAACCGAGACAGCAACATAGTCATGACGGTCGGTCCCAGATCATCCGGCGGCGTGCCCAGATGTACTGCAACACCGGATACCTCCAGCGGACCCTCCGCCCGCGCTGTTCGAGATAGTGATCGCTGATCAGATTCGTGAGGACGGAATCGAACCGCTCCGGCTCTCCCACGTCGGTCCGCAGCGTCCCCACGTCGCGCCATGTGTTCTCGACCGAGAGTGCGCCGTTGAGGATCTCGCCGGCGAGCTTGGCGTCGTCGCCGTAGTTGGGCTCGAGCCGGGTCAGAAGGTGCGCGAAGGACTGGAACTCGTCCGGGTCGTCGATGAACTCCTCGAAGGCACCGTCGAACTCGGCCGTCGATACCGGCGTACTGCGGCCGTCATCGAGTAGCGACGCGACCTTGTGCAGCAGATAGGGGATGCTGCCGGTGCGCTCGACAAAACGGCTCACCGAGGCATCGGTCGCGTGGCGACCGATGCCCAGCAACAGGCGTTGGGCAAGCTCGGTCCCCTCGGCCGTGGTCAACGGACCCAAAGGCAGATTGTCCAGGTCGTTGAGGTCGCCCGTGGTCGTACCGCATGCGGTCAGGACGTGATGGAAGCCGATCGAGCCAGCCAGGATCCAGCGGATGCCGCTCTCGGTCTGGCGCAGCATCCGAAGGGTCTGCAGCAATTCGTGGGCGCTCTGTTGTCCCTCGTTGTTGGCGATGTTGAGGATCGCCAGCGGCACCTCGTCCATGCAGATCAGGACCGGGCTGCTCGCACTCTCGCTGAGTGCTTTCAGGGTGTCGCCCAACAGGCTGGCGGGCGAGCGCTGTTGCAGTGCCACCCGAACCTTGATCGGACCGCCACCCACCTCCACGTCCTGGAACATGGCCTGGAGCTTTGCGATGAGACCACTCGTGTGGAGCTTCTGGCTATTGCGTAGCGCGGCCACCGTCCGCAGCAGGAACTCGTCCTGAGTGGCGACGCCCTCGTGGTCGATGATGATCGCGATGAACGCGTCGGTTCGGCTGGTGTACGCCTTCAGCCAGTAGCTCTTGCCCATCCGCCGGGGATCGTTGAGCAGCAGATTCGCGCCGCTGGCGAGCTTTCGGTCGGCGACGGCCGAGGTCTGCTCGCGTCCGACGAAGTGGCGTGGATCCTGGGCCGAGCCAGGCTGCGGGGTGATGGGCTCCATGGCGCCTCCACGTTTGTACGGCAACTTTCCCGTATAAATATACGGGAAAGTTGCCGTACATCAAGCAAGGCGGGGGGCTCAGCCCTCCAGCAGCTTCGTCATCTGGTCGATCTCGGCCTGCTGGCTGGTGACGATGGCGTCGGCGAGCTTCTTCAGGTCGGGGTCGCTGCCCTTGGCCTGGACCTCCTTGGCCATCGCGATCGCGCCTTCGTGGTGCTGGATCATGCCGGTCAGGAAGAGCTTCTCGGCCTCCTTGCCCTGAGCGGCCTTCAGAGCGTCCAGCTCCTGGTCGGAGAGCATGCCGTCGATGCCGGTATGGCCGTGGTGATCGCCGTGCTCCGAGGCGCCCCAGGCGGTCAGCCAGCCGCGCATCTGGTCGATCTCGGGCTGCTGGGCGTTCTTGATCTGAGTGGCCAGCGTGGTCACCTCGGCGGAGATGCCCTGCTTAGCCAGCATCGCGTCGCTCATCACCACGGCCTGCTCGTGGTGCGGGATCATCATCTGGGTGAACATCACGTCGGCGGCGTTCGCGGTGCTCGACGCGGTTGCGGACGCCGATGGCGCCGAACTCGGTGCGGCGGCGGGGGACCGGCAGCCGGCCAGGGCGAGTCCGGCGACGAGGGGAAAGGCGAGACGAACGAGAGCGCGCATGCCATGAATATACCCCCTATGGGTATATTCATGGGCCGATTTGGGTGATCCGCGGGCAATGTCCCGATGCCCGCCAGATGGCTGCCGTGGGCCCGCAGAGACCCCTGACCCCTGAGCACTCGCTGATAGCTTCCTGAGAAGGCCGAAGGATAGCGTTCGACAGGTGATTGGGGAGATGGCGAAACGGCCCGCGGATGAAAGGATGGGCCAACCCCCGATCGAAGTGAGCAGCAATGAGACTCCCCGCGCATCGCGCGCTCCTATCCTCGTGTAGTGGCCCTCGGCTGGCGCTCCGGCGCGCCGTCACGGAGGTGCCTGCGTGATCCGAGTGGTAGCCGTTGAGGACGACCCGTTGGCGCAGCGGGCGATTCGTGGCTACCTCGCCCAGGTTCCCGACATCGAGCTTCTCGACATCGCCAGTGACGGCGCTCGGGGCTTGGAGTTGGTGCGTACCCTGCGTCCGGACGTGCTGGTGACCGATCTGCACATGCCCGGAATGGACGGCATCGCGCTGCTCAACGAGGTCTACCTGCTGCCCGACCCGCCCCGGTCGCTGTGCTTCACCGCGGTCGGCGACGAGCCGTTCATGCGCGAGGCGCTGGCCGCCGGCGCGAGTGGGTTCCTGCTCAAGGTCGACCCGCCGGTGCTGCTGGTGCAGGCCATCCGCAGTGCCTACGAAGGGGAGGCCCTGGTCTCGCCGAAGCTGACCGCGCAGGTGCTGCAGGGCATCGGCCGCAGCGGCAACCGTCCGCGTGACCTCAGTGACACCGAGGTGAAGCTGCTCAGTCTGGTGGGTTCGGGCCTCGACAACGCCGACATCGGCCGTGCGCTGCATCTGGCGCCCAGCACGGTGAAGACCTACGTGAGTCGGTTGCTGCGCAAGACGGGCAGCCGCAGCCGCGCACAACTGGCCGCGAAGGCCAATGCCTGGGGAATGGTGCGCCGTTAAGACCGGGCGTCGCGGCACAGAAAAAGCGTCTTGGCCAGACCCTCGGGTTGCGAGAGGGGGGGGCGAAGCCGATCTGGATCGGCTCCATTGGGGGGCTTCCAGAGGGTCTGGCCGACGCTGGGGGTGGTTCGTCCCGACCTTGCGGCCGAATCGATGTCTCTATTCAACCCGGCCGATGCCGGGTCCCGCACGGCCGGATCAACTTTGGGAGACCCTCAGTCCCGCAGGGTTGATCTGCGTCTATCGGGGGTCTCCGGCCGGCGATCGTTCGCGCCGGGACTTTCGTTATGTCGCAAGGGATCCGTACAGTTGTTGTCGTACCCCTCAACCCCCCTAAGACTGGAGTACATATCATGTCCCTTCTTTACCTGATTGCAGCCATCCCCGTCATCCTCCCCGGCGTGCTGCGCCTGTTCAACGTCGGCCTGAGTGTCAAGCGAGGCGGCCACACGGCCGTCAAGGCCGGATTCTGCCAGGTCCTGCCCTGGTTCTGCTTCCGGTCGCGATAACCTCACCGGGCCACCGTGACCCTGACTCGGTAGCCTTCTACCCGTGGCACCCCCAGAAGGCGAATTGGAACCGGTTTCGAACCGGTGGCTGGAACCGATCCTGGCCGGCGGCGTCTTTTTCGCCTGCCTGATGATCAACCTGGGAGAGTCCTGGAACTACATGTGGGTGATCGATCTGGTCACCTGCGTGGGGGCAGGACTCTCCTACCGGTGGCCGAAGCGCGGCGCGATCGCCGTTGCCGTCGGGGTGTTCAGCTGGCTGGTCATCCCCGGCGTCGTGCCGAGCATGAGCGGTCTGGCGCTTCTGGTGAACGTGATGGCGGCATTCCGCCAGAACCTTCGCTGGAAGATTCCGCTGACCGTGGCGTCGGCCGTCCTGGGCTACGTGGTGATGGTGTCGCGCTCGATCCAGAGTGCCGAGACGCACTGGGTGACGGCGGCCGTCCTGGTGCTCCTGTTCGCCCTCGCCATCGGCAGCGGCGAGTTGGGACGGCGCTGGCAACGGCTCGTCCAGCTCGAGCGTGAGCGAGGCAACGCCGAGTTGGACGCGTTCCGGCTGGAGTTGGCGCGCGACTTGCACGACACGGTGGCCCAGACGCTGTCCTCGACCGCGATGCGGGCTCACCTGGCCCTGGCCGAGCCGGGACTGCCCGACCAATTCCGTGCCGACCTGGAGTGGATGGCGCAGGAGTGCCGGGCGTCCGCGCACGACCTGCGCGAACTGCTCGGACGCCTGCGGCAAGGGCCGTCGGGATCGGCCCAGCCGCTGGCGAACCTCGACACCCTGCGGGCCACCGTCGCCGATCAGGCCGAGCGGTTGCGCGCCGCCGGATTCCGGGTGGAGGCCGAGGTCGAGATTGAACGCCTGAGCGCGGCGCGCGCCCAGGCGCTGAGCGCTGTCACCGTCGAGGCGGTGAACAACATCGTCCGGCACGCCCAGCCGGGCACTGCCTGCGGGCTTCGACTGAAGGACGACGGGTCGGACGTGGTCGCCCGCTTCACCAACGTGGCCGCCCCGGCCACCAACGGGCTGACCCCGCCGGCCGGGATGGGACTCACCGGCGTCCGCGAGCGGCTGGCGCTGCTCGGCGGCCACTGCACCTACCGCCGCGACGGACGAGGCTGGGAGCTGCTGGCCAGGCTCCCGCACGGTGTCGAATACGTCTAGGGACGATCGGACGGCCAGGCGTCCGTCATTCGCCAGGCGCGCAGCGCGACCGGGACGGACGCGGCGGCCGTCCGCACTCCGAGCGACGTCTCGGTGCTTTCCGGATGGACGCGGGCGGTCAGCGCGACACCGTTGACGAAGATCTCCAGCGCCGAGTGGTCGACGACGATCCGGACGCCGACCGCCCCGTCCGCAGCCACCGGCGCGAACCCGCCGCGCAGGCTGGTGTCGATGCCCGGATCGCCGGCCGTGGTCGACCGGTCCAGCTGGACGCTGAGCGAATCGAGGCGGCTGCGTTCGATCCGCAGCACGGCCGCGCCGACGCAGCCCCCGCCCAGGTCATGGCCGGGCAGCTGCACCTCGATGCCGGCGCCCGGCACTAGAATCACCTCGATCTCCAGGTCGAGCTGACCGCCGGACACCTCCGGGTAGCGGCGCATCGCGTCCGGGCCGACCGAATCGCTGCGGTCGACCAGGCAGCCGGCGCGCAACGACTCGACCTCGGGCGCCGGTGCGAACTGCAGCGTGCCGTCGCCGCGCTCGGTGACCAGCCGGGGCAGGCTCATCACCCCGGCCCAGCCGGCCGCCACCCCGAGCGCGGGGCTGCGGGCGTCCTGCAGCCAGCCGAACATGATGCGCCGGCCGGCCTCGTCCCGGTAGCTCTGCGGCGCGTAGAAGTAGCGTCCACCCAGATCGAGACGATGCAAGCCGGACGGCGCGAACCGGTCGCCGCGGTAGCTGCCCGACCAGTACAGGGCGTGGTGGGTGAGGCCCTGGTGCCAGGCCGAGAAGACCAGGAAATCGTGCCCGGTCCGATCGTCGCCGAGCGGCTGATCGCGATCGGCGTCCAGCCGGAACAGCTCGGCGCACTCCCACATGGTGCCCGGCCAGACCGGGTCGTCCTGCGCCCGGTCGAAGGCCGTCCCACTCAGGAACGGGCCGCGATACTCCCAGGACCGCAGGTCGGGGGAGTCGTAGAGCGCCACGAAACCCCCGCTGCCGCGCAGGCCGGCGCCGATCAGCATCCGCCATCGGTCGCCTTCGCGCCACACGCAGTGGTCGCGGAAACCCGACATCCCGGACGCCGGACGCTCGCCGATCACCGGGTTGCCGGGGTCCTTCGTCCAGCTGAGCAGATCGGCCGATCCGGTGGCCAGGCAGGGCAGGTCGGCGTCCCCGGCATGCCCGGTGTAGACCAGGGTGGGCGTCCCGCCGTCGTCGACCAGGACGCCCGACCAGCAGCCGTCGGCGTCCGGACCCTCGCTCGGCTGCAACGCCGCCGGCCGATCCGTCCAATGCACCAGGTCGCGACTGGTCGCATGCCCCCACTGGATCTGGTGATGGAATCCGCCGGCCGGGTTGTACTGGTAGAAGAGGTGGTGGACGCCGTCGCGCTGGCACAGCCCGTTGGGGTCGTTGAGCCATCCGGTCGGCGCGGTGAGATGGAATCGGGGCCGGGCCGGATCGTGCCTGATCCGGCCCAGCAACGACTCGGCGTCCTCCGCGGGCGGAAGGCCGAGGGCCGACGTCACGACGCCGCCTTCTTCACTGTCGCGGTCAACGCGTTCGCGCCGGCCATCGCCTCGGGCCGGTACAGATGACAGCGGACGAGATGCCGGGCGGCCGGCTCGCCGACCCGATGCCGGACCAGGGTGGTGGACGAGCACCGATTGTCCGGGTCGCCGTCGAACGGGCAGGTCTCGGCGGCCAGCACCTGCTGCCGCAGCCGCGCCCGGCGCACCGGGTCGTAGCTGCCGCTGCGGTCGGGGTCGGGGACGGCCGAGACCAGCAGCTCGGTGTACGGATGGGCCGGGTGGGCCAGGATCTCCATCGAGTCGCCCTCTTCGACGATCTCGCCGGCGAACATCACCGCGATCCGGTCGGCCAGATAGCGGGCGCTGGCCAGGTCGTGGGTGATGTAGATCATCGCGATGCCCTTGTCGTCGCGCAGCGACCGCATCAGGTTGAGCACGCCGATCCGCACCGAGACGTCCAGCATCGAGGTCGGCTCGTCGGCCAGGATCACCGACGGGTCCACCGCCAGCGCACGGGCGATCGCCACCCGCTGCCGCTGCCCGCCGGAGAGCTCGTGCGGATAGCTGGCCAGCATGTCGGCGTCCAGGTCGACGGTCGCCATCAGTTCCTCCAGCCGGTCCTGCAGCGCGGCGCCAGCCAGCGGTTGATGGTTGCGCAGCGCCCGCTCCAGGAAGTGCGAGATCCGGTGGACCGGGTTGAGCGAGCCGAACGGATCCTGGAAGACCATCTGGACGCGGCCGCGGTACTCCCGGCTGGCGTGCCGCTTCTCGGTCTTCAACACGTCGACCCCGTCGAGCAGGATCTCCCCCGAGGTGGGCTGCTCCAGCCTGGTCACGCACCGGGCGATCGTGCTCTTGCCCGAGCCGGACTCGCCGACCAGGGCGAGGATCTCGGACGAGTGCAGGCTGAGGTTGACCCCGCCGAGCGCCCGCAGCGTCCGGCGGGCGAGGAACCCGCCCAGCGGGTACTCCTTGACCAGGTCACGGGTCTCCAGAACCGGGGTTGTGGTGTCGGTCATCGGGCTTCTCCTTCGGTTCCGGTGCCCTGCGGGGTCAGGCGGACGCGGTCCTCGTCGCTGATCGGTGCCGCCCAATGGCCGGGGCCGACCGGTTCGAGATCGGCGATCCGGGTCAGCCGGACGCCTTCGCCGAGTCCGCGCAACGGCACCCGTGGCCCGGTGATCGGCGGGAAGGCGCCCATCAGCGCCCGTGTGTAGGCGTGCGCGGGGTGATGGTGCAGGGTGCTGGCCGGTCCCTGTTCGACGATCCGTCCGGCGTACATCACCGCCATCTGGTGGGACAGCTCCACCATCAGCGACATGTCGTGGGTGATGAACAGCACCGAGAAGCCGAGCTCGGCCTGCAGCGCCTTGATCTCGGCCATGATCTCTTGCTGCACCACCACGTCCAGCGCGGTGGTGGGCTCGTCGAGGATCAGCATCCGGGGCCGCAGCGCGACCGCCATCGCGATCACCACCCGCTGTCGCATGCCGCCGGAGAGCTGATGCGGGAACGACTTCAGCCGGTTGCGGTCGATCTGCACCATTTCGAGCAGCTCGCCGCAGCGCTTGTCGGCCTCGGCGCGGCCGACGTCGAGATGGGCGGTGAAGATGTCCCGCATCTGTTCGCCGATGGTGATCACCGGGTTCAGCGAGTTCATCGCCGACTGGAACACCATCGCCACCTCGCGCCAGCGGAACTGCCGCAGTTCGTCGCCGTTCAGCGCCAGCACGTCGCGTCCGTCGAACCGGATGCTGCCGCCGGCCACCTCGGCCGGGTACTTGAGCAGCCGCAGGATGGTGTTCGCGATCGTCGACTTGCCGCAGCCGGATTCGCCGGCCAGACCGAAGATCTCGCCCGGAGCGATGCCGAAGGTGACGTGATCGACGGCGGTCGTGGTGCGGACGTCGCCGCGATACTGCACGGTCAGATCGTCGATCTGGAGAAGTTTCTCGGTCATACTGCGTTCTCCGTTCGGGCCAGCGGAGCGGTGGCCGAGCGCTTCTTGACGGTGCGCAGCCGCGGGTTGGTGACCTCGTCGACGGCGTAATTGAACAGGCTCAGCGCGAACGCGACCAGCGCGATACACAGACCGGACGGCAGGAACACCCACCAGCTTCCGGTCAGCAGCGCACCCTCGTTGCCGGCCCAGTACAGGTTGGTGCCCCAGGACACCGTCGAGGTGTCGCCGAGGCCGAGGAACTCCAGGCCGGCCTGGGCGCCGATGGCGCCGATGATGCAGCCCAGCAGGGTGCCCATCACCACCGAGGCCATATTGGGCAGCATCTCGCGCCACATGATCCAACCGGCCCGGTCGCCGGTCACCTGGGAGGCGGCGACGAAGTCCTTGGAGCGGATCGACAGGGCCTGACTGCGCAGCACCCGTGCCGATCCGGCCCAGCCGGTGATGATCAGCACGAAGATCACCGTGCCGACGCCGGGCGGCATGAACGCGGCCAGGATGACCAGCAGCGGCAGCCCGGGGATGAGCAGGAAGATGTTGGTCACCACCGACAGGGTCTCGTCGATGGCCCGGCCGAAGTAGGCCGAGGTGAGACCGACCAGGATGCCGATGATGGTCGACATCACCCCGGCGACCAGGCCGACGAACAGCGACATCCGGGTGCCGTGCAGGGTCAGTGCGAGCACGTCCTGGCCCTTGGCCGTGGTGCCGAGCCAGTGCTCGGCGGAGGGCTCCTGAGAGGCCAGCGCGGTGATCCGGGACGGGTTGCCGGGGAACAGCACCGGTGCCAGCAGTGCCAGCAGAATGAAGACGATCAGGATGACGGCGCCGATCATCGCCTTGCGGTTGGTCATCAGGCCGTGCAGCAGGCCCGACCGGGAACGCCGCGAGGTCCGGGCCGGTTTGACGGCTTCGGTGGTGGCGGTCGTGATTGGTGTTGACATGATGCCCCTCAGTGAGTGCGGACGCGGGGGTCGAGCCGGACGTAGACGATGTCGACCAGCAGGTTGGCCAGCAGCACCGCGCCGGTGATGATCAGGAACAGGCCCTGCATCAGCGGGTAGTCCAGGCCCTGCACCGCGGTGAGCAGCTGATAGCCGACGCCCGGATAGGCGAAGACGGTCTCGGTGAGCAGGGCGCCGCCGACCACGAAGCCGAGGCCCATGCCGAACGAAGTCACCGAGGGCAGCATCGCGTTGCGGGCCGCGTAGCGCAGCATGATCCGCCGCGACTTCAGGCCCTTGGCCTCGGCCATGGTGATGTAGTCCTCGGCGTTGGTGGCGATCATCGTGTTGCGCATGCCGAGCATCCAGCCGCCGATGCTGACCAGCACGATGGTCAGCGCCGGCAGGAACAGGTGGTAGCCGACGCTGCTGAGGAACGCCCAGCTGAAACCGGCGTCCAGTTCGGAGTCATAGGCGTGCCGCAGCGGAAACCAGCCGAGCACGATGCCGAACAGGTAGAGGGCCCCCATCGCCAGCCAGAAATACGGGAACGAGCCGATGAAGATCAGGAACGGCGGCAGCGCCGAGTCGACCAGGCTGCCCCGGCGCCAGGCCGCCACGATGCCGAGCAGGTTTCCGATCAGCGCCGCGATGATCAGCGAGGTGGCGCCGAGCAGCAGCGTCCAGCCGATCTGGGACGCGATCACCTCCGACACCGGGGTCGGGAATCGAGAGATCGACACCCCCATGTTGCCGGTCAGCACGTCCCCGATATAGCTGACGTACTGCTGAATGAGCGGCCGGTCGTCCATTCCGAACAGTTTCTGCAATTGCAGCACCTGCTCGGCGGTCATCTTGTCCTGACTCCGGGAGAGCATCCGCGAAATCGGGTCGCCCGGCATGAACCGGGGCAGCAGGAAATTGAGGGTGATCGACACCCAGAATGCGATCAGATAGAAACCGATCCTACGAAGAATGAAGCGCACGCGATTCTCCCGTCAAGGTCGTCCGAGTGGGCCCGCTGGGGACAGCCGTCCGCCCGGTGGACGCCGGACAGTGGCGTCCACCGGGTTGGGGGGACGGGTGTCAGCCCTTGCGGGGCTCCAGGGTGGTGAGAATCAGCACGGTCTGCACCGAGCGCGCGCTCAGGCTCGCGTACGGATTCTGCTCATTCGGCCAACCCGTGAAGCGGAGGTCGTTGTAGGCGCCCCACTCCGGCCCGGGGAAGAGCGGAATAACCGGGGCGGTCTCGTCGAAGAGCTGTTGCAGCTGGTTGATGGCGTCCTTCTGCGCAGCCTCGTCGCTAGTGCCGCTGAACGTGTCCAGCAGGGTGTCGGCCCGCGGGTCGCCGAACCGCTGGTAGTTCTCGGTGGCCTTCTTGCCGACCGGCTTGACGGTCCGGGTGCTCATCATCGCCGCGAAGTACTTGTACGGCGCGGGATCGTTGGGCGACCAGACGATGCCCGAATCGAAGTCGCCCTGTTCATAGCCGGCAACGACCTGCGCCCAGTCGGGCGAGTCGACCTTGAGCGTGACGCCGATGGCGTCCATGTTCTGCGCGATGACATTCGCCACCGACAGCCAGTCAGACGAGGTGGCGCCGACCGAGAATTTGAACTCGAACGGCTTGCCGTCCTTGAGCGTGCGCTTGCCGTCGGCGCCCTTGGCGTAGCCGGCCTCGTCGAGCAGCTGGTTGGCCTTGTCGACGTTCAGCTTGGTCCACTCGCACTTGTCGCGCAGGGCGGTGTCCTTCCACTTCTCGTAGCTGCCAGACAGTCCGGTGCAGTCGGCGGGGCCGGTGTAGCCGTTCATGCCGATCTTGGTCACCTG
Source organism: Micropruina sp. (assembly GCF_047606665.1). Classification (GTDB taxonomy): domain Bacteria; phylum Actinomycetota; class Actinomycetes; order Propionibacteriales; family Propionibacteriaceae; genus Micropruina. The sequence continues at coordinate 12,647 of NZ_JASGEF010000040.1, forward strand.
GTCGCGATCGACGGCCATGCTGAGCGCCTTGCGCACCACGGGATCGTTGAACGGCGCCTTCGTCGTGTTCAGCTGCCAGTTGATCATCGAACCCGTGGGCGGGAACCAGTAATGACGATGGGCCGAATCCTTGGCCACGAAGGTCTTCTCGATATTGGGCATGAACTGATCGGTCCAGTCCACGTCGCCGTTGACCGCGGCCAGGTTGGCACCGTCGTTGCCCGAGAACGCCAGCATCTTGATGCCGGCGATCTTCTGCTTGTCGGGCTGCCAGTAGTTCGGGTTCTTGCCGAGCTCGAACGCCTGGGCGGCGAACCGGGTGATCTCGGTGTACGGACCGCTGCCGACCGGCTTCTCGTTGGTGTCCTTCGCCGGGTCCTTGATCTCGGACCAGACGTGCTTGGGAATGATGACGTGCTGGCCGATCTCGAACAATGCCGGCGAATACGCCTTGTTCAGGGCGAAACGGACCTTGCCGCTCTCGGCGGTGACCTTGTCGACGTATTCGTAGCCGCCGAGCAGTTTCTTCTGGAGCTCGAAGGTGTAGACGACGTCATCGGCGGTCAGCGGTTGGCCGTCGGACCATTTCACGTCGGGGCGAATGGTGAACTCGACGTTCTTGCCGTCGGCGCCGACCTTCCACTCGGTGGCCAGCCACGGCGTCGTCTGGCCGTTCGTCGCGCTGTAGATGATCAGCGGCTCGTAGATCGCCTGCTGCGTCATCGGGGCGGCGTTGGGCGAGAACGGGTTGAAGTTGCGGGTGAAGGTGCCCATATCTTCGCGCGGCAGGGTGAGCGGGGTGTCCGAATAGTCCTTGCCGCCTCCGGCGGGAGCGGACGAACTGGGACTGGACGCGGGCTGGCTGCACCCGGTGAGGGCGAGGGCGCCGGCGGCGAGGGTGACCCCGAGCAGGCGCAGGGTCTTCCACCGTTGCGGACGTGACATGATGGTTTCTCTTCCTCTTCACCTCGGTGAAGTTGGAGGGACAGGGATTGCTGTTCGGGGTTTTGATTGGCGTCAGACCGAGCAGCGTTCGTACAGGGGGCAGTCGACCGTCTGCCGCATGGCAGGGGTCGGCTGTCCCGTCGTGAGTGCGTCGAGGGTCTGGACCCCGAGGGTGCCCATCTCCTCGAACGGGAGTGCAACAGTGGTGAGCCGCGGCCGCAGATAGGCCGCGATCACCTCGTAGTTGTCGAAGCCGACGACGGCGATATCGTCCGGAATTCGCAAACCACGTTCTTTGATGGCGTCGTACGCGCCCATGGCCATCCGGTCATTGGCGCAGAAGATCGCCGTCGGCGGCTGGTCCTGTTCCAGCAGGACGTGGGCCGCCGCGTAGCCGCCGTCGGCGGTGGCATAGCCGTCGACGACCAGGTCGTCATCGGTGGCCAGGCCGGCCGCGGCGTGCGCGTCGCGCCAGCCCTGGAGGCGTCCGATGGCGGCCGGGATGGCCGGATCGAGGTTGATCATGCCGATCCGTCGATGACCGGCCTGGATCAGCCGATCGGTGGCCCGTCGTCCGCCGCTGACTTCGTCGGGAATGATGCAGGGCAGCTCGCCCTTCTCGTCGAAGCAGTTGACCAGCACGGTGGGCAGCTCGCGCAGCAGGTCGGGGACGGCGACCGCGCGATGCCAGGTCGCGGCGTACAGTACCCCGCCCACTCGCTGTTCGAGCAGCTTCTCCACCGAGGCCCGTTCGAAGGCCTCCCGGTCCTGCTGATCGCCCTCGCCGGCCGGGGCGATCAGCAGGAACCGACGCTGCCGCCAGGCCTCGTCCTGTGCACCGCGGATGATGTGCGCGGCGAACGGCGCCGTGACGATCTCGGTGAGCAGCCCGTACCAGTCGGTGCTCTGCGCGGCCAGGGCGCGGGCTCTGGCGTCCGGACGGTAGCCGAGCTGGTCTGCCGCCTGCCGCACCCGGGCTTTGGTGGCCTCGGATACGTTGTCGGCCTGCTCGGCGTCGTTGAGGACGAAGGACACCGTGGTGCGGCTGACTCCGGCGGCCCGCGCCACGTCGCTCATCGTCGCCCGGCTGCGGGTCGAAAGGTTCGAACGGGCCATGGAACTCCACCTTGAGAATCCGCGGGTAACGCGCGTTACCGAAGCGTACGCATGTCGCCGTGGAAGCGTCAAGTGGGTGCGGCGAAGACGGTCCGCGTTCACCGGAGGCGGATCTCGCGAATCGTCAGGTTGCGGAAGGTGGCGCCGCCGTCATAGGCGTACAAACGAATGCGATCGTCGCCGGGCAATGGGAAGACCCGATGAGAATGCACGTAGCGTCCGTCGCCGACGAACAACTCGACGCTGGTCCGGTCGACCAGAATGCGCAATGCGAGTTGCCGCGCGCTGGCGTCGAACGGCGTCTGCGACTCGCCCCCGGTGGGGTTCATCGTCGGACGCCGGTTGATGTAGGCGTAGGGGGCGGGCACGTAGGCGCCGACCGCGACGTGGCGTCCGCCGCCAGGGGCCCGGCACAGTTCGAAGCCGGCGTTGGGCGCGACGCCGGAGGCCCAGGTCAGTTCGCAGGTGAGCTCATAGGCGGACGACGCGACGGCGAGATCCTTCGTCCCGGACAGCGCGATGTCGCCGAGCCGGTGGGTCCGGGTGACGTAGTCGCGCAGCGCGGCCGGCGGCTGGGAGGCGAGGTAGTAGCCGCCCTTGCCGCCGCGCAGCCGCAACTCGCGGACGATCATGTCGTCGCCGTTGTAGCCGTCGGTGAACGAGGTCGGGGTGTTGTGCGGATAGTCCCAGAAGTTCGCCCAGCCGATCGCACGGCGCAGCCGCGGGTCTTCGCGTCCGGCCCGGTCGTGGTGCGGGTAGGTCACCGCGCCGTAGAAGTCGAAGCCCCAGTCGAGCCACTGTGGTTCGGCGACGTCCGGGGTGAACCGGGTGCCGTCGAAGCTGCCCACCCAGTAGGCGTAGGTGGCCGGCAGTCCGCGGCCCTTGCCGTTCGCGCTGGCGGCCAGCACCCAGTGCGAGGAGCCGTCCTGGGCGGTCATCTGGAACAGGTCGGGGCATTCCAGGACGCCGATGTCGCTGCGCTCGAAGTCGCCGACGTAGCTCCAGGACTTGAGGTTCGGCGAGGCGTAGAAGCCGAGCCGGTGGCCTTCAGCGTTGATCAGCAGCCAGCGCTTGCGCGGGGCGTCCCAGATCACCTTGGGATCGCGGAAGTCCGAGACGCCGGGGTTAGGCAGCACCGGTGCCGCACCACCGGACGTGAACGACTGGCCGCCGTCGGTGGAGTACCACAGGTACTGCGCCTGCTTGCCGTCCGGCGCCTGGGTGACCAGGGCGACGACGGCGCCCTTGCCGTACCCGGCGGTGCCCAGGGTGTCGACCACCAGGCTGCCCGACCACAGATCGCCGTTGGCGTTGGTGTTCTTGGGCAGTGCCACCCCGCGGTCGCGGAACGCGACGTGGTCGCGGGTGGTGGCCAGCCGCCACGCGGTTCCGCTGCCGCCGGTCAGGTAGTCGGCGTTGTACAGGTAGTAGTAGAGGTACTGGCCGTTGACGTAGATCGGTCGCTGGGGATCGTTCTTCCAGTTGTCGGGGACGCTGAAGTGGTAAGTCGGACGCAGGCTGGGCGTCCGGCTCGGACCGGGGCGGCCGCCGACCGGTGTGGCCTGGGCCGGGCTGGCGCCGATGCCGAGCATCGCGCCGCCGATGGTGGCGCCGCCGGCGCCGATCAAGAGGGCGCGCCGGGACGCGCCAGTGGCTTCAGTCATGTGCTCATGCCCTTCTCCTGGAATTGTGGGGAGCTGATTCTCGAAATTCGCCGCGGCGATTCGCCACAATGGCGTAGCGGCGCCCGGCGGCGTCCAGATCCGGACATCGCCGACAAAACGACGTGGCGAGTGGATTCGACGGCGGAGTCGAATCCAGATGACTATTCACTGGTAGGTAACGCGCGTTACTAACCTCGCGCCATACGCTAATCGGCGGCGCCGTGGCTGTCAATGGCTGTCGGCGAAGGCGCCCCCGGCGCCGGCGTCCGCGCCGCGTACCACCGGAGGGGATCGGACGCCCCAACGGCGCGTCCGCCCGATGTGGGCGACGGAGGCATTAGCCTCTTTGTCGACACTTGGAGGTTCTATGACCGACACCACCACCGAAACGCCGGCGCTGTTCGAGGCCGCGCCCGAGACCGCTCCCGACCCAGGGCCGGTCCTCGGGGCGACCGGGCGTCCGCTGCCCGACCTGCCCGAGCCGCTACCGCCGCAGGGCAACCACCGTGGGCTGATCATCGCGATGTGCAACCAGAAGGGCGGGGTGGGCAAGACCACCACCACGATCAACCTGGGTGCCGCGCTCGCGGAGACCGGACGCCGGGTGCTGCTGGTCGACTTCGACCCGCAGGGCTCGCTGTCGGTGGGGCTGGGCATCAACCCGCACACCCTGGAGACCAGCATCTACAACCTGCTGCTCACCCGCGACCACGATGTCCACGACATCATCACCGAGTCGGTCGTCGACGGCCTCGACATTCTCCCGGCCAACATCGACCTGTCCGCCGCCGAGGTTCAGCTGGTCTCCGAGGTGGCCCGCGAGCAGACCCTGAAGCGGGTGCTGGCGCAGGTGCGCCGCGAGTACGACATCGTGCTGATCGACTGCGCGCCGTCGCTGGGCCTGCTCACCGTCAACGCGCTGACCGCCGCCGACCGGGTGCTGATGCCGCTGGAATGCGAGTTCTTCGCGCTGCGCGGGCTGGCCCTGCTCAACGACACCATCGGCAAGGTCCAGGATCGGCTCAACCCCGACCTGGAGATCCTCGGCATTCTGGGCACCATGTACGACTCCCGGACGGTGCATTCCCGCGAGGTGCTCGAACGGGTCGTCCAAGCCTTCGGCGACAAGGTCTTTCACACCGTGATCCGGCGGACGATCAAATTCCCCGAGACCACGGTGGCCGGCGAGCCGATCACCACCTACGCCACCAACTCGCCGGGAGCGGAGGCCTACCGGATGCTGGCACGGGAGGTGCTCCAGCGATGCCCCGGCGCGTAGCGCTGCCCGGCGCCCAGGAGCTTTTCCGGGCCACCGAACCCGCCGCTGACCAGGGGCTTCGGCATTCCGGACGGGTGAAGCACGACGAGAAGATCACCGTCTACGTCAGCGCCGAGGAATTGCTGGCTTTGGAACAGGCCCGGCTCACCCTACGCGCCCGGCACGGGATCGCGGTCGACCGGGGCCGGATCGTCCGGGCCGCCGTCGCCCTGGCGGTGGCCGATCTGGACGCCAACGGCGACGAGTGCGACCTGATCCGGCAACTCGACGCGTCGTGACGTCCGCCACCACCGAGGCCGTGCCCGGCTTCACCGTCCATCTGGCCAACTTCGAAGGGCCGTTCGATCTGCTGCTGCAGCTGATCTCGCGGCACCGGCTGGACATCACCGAGATCGCCCTGTCGGTGGTCACCGACGAGTTCATCGCCTACGTGAAGGCCGGCCAGCAGCAGGGTCCCGGCCGCTGGGACCTGGAGCAGATCAGCCAGTTCATCGTGGTGGCCGCCACCCTGCTCGATCTCAAGGCCGCCCGGCTGCTGCCCCAGGGCGAGGTCGAGGACGCCGAAGACCTGGCCCTGCTGGAGGCCCGCGACCTGCTCTTCGCCCGGCTGCTGCAATACCGGGCGTTCAAAGAGGTCAGCCGCTGGATCGCCACCACCCTGGCAACGGAGGATCGCCGGTTTCCGCGTCCGGGCGGCCTGGAGGAGCAGTTCAAGGCGCTGTTGCCCGAGCTACGGTTCACCGCCACCGCCGATCAGCTGGCCTGGCTGGCCGCCCGTGCGCTCACCCCGGAGCCGGCCGAACAGGTCTCGCTGAGCCACCTGCACCAGGCCCAGGTCAGCGTCCGGGAGCAGGCCGAACTGGTGATGGCGACGCTGCGCGAGCGGGGCGCGGCCAGCTTCCGCGAGCTGGTCGCGGACGCCGGCGAACGGCTGGTCGTGGTCGCCCGGTTCCTGGCCCTGCTGGAGCTGTTCCGGGAACGGGCCGTGTCTTTCGAACAGCTCACGCCGCTGGGCGAGCTGCGAGTACGGTGGGTCGCCGGCGATGCGGATTCGATCGAGATCTCCGCCGAGTTCGACACCGAGAACAGCCAGGAGAGCGCCGATGACTGATCTGTCCGCGCCGGACGCGGGCGCCCATCCGCTGCCCGGCATCAAGGACGCCGCGGCGCCGTCCGCCGAGACCATCGCGGCGCCGCTGGAGGCCTTGCTGCTGATGGCCACCGAACCGGTGCCGACCGCCGAACTGGCGCAGGCCGTCCGGGCCCCGGTCGGAGTGGTCGAGGAGGCGCTGCGCGGGCTGGTCCGGTTCTACGACGAGACGTCGCGCGGCTTCGAGCTGCGCGAGGTCGGCGGCGGCTGGCGGTACTGGACTCGGGCCGAGCATGCCGAGCTGATCGGCGGCTGGCTGGTCGAAGGCCAGCACGCCCGGCTCTCCCAGGCCGCGCTGGAGACTCTGGCGGTGATCGCCTACCTGCAGCCGATCTCCCGCGGACGGGTCTCCGCGGTGCGCGGGGTGAACGTGGACGGCGTGCTGCGCACCCTGGTCACCCGCGACCTGGTCCAGGAGGTCGACCGCGACCCGGAGACAGGGGCGATGCTGTTCGGCACCACCGGGCAATTCCTGGAGCGGCTCGGGCTGGTCAGCCTGGACGATCTGCCGCCGATCGCCCCGCTGCTGCCGGACGCCACCACGCTGGAAGCCGAGCTGCGGGCGTCCTCGATGGTCGAGCCTTCCTCGTCGGTCGAACCGGTCGAGGCCCCCGCGTTGGTCGGGCTTGGCGAGACCCAGGGCGTCCAGATTCCGACCCGCGCGACCAGCGCGAACTCACCCGGCGATTCAACCGACCAAGAAGGCATCCGATGACTGACGAAGTTCCGACGACCGAGGGGATCCGGCTGCAGAAGGTGCTCGCCGGGGCTGGGCTGGGCTCCCGGCGGCATTGCGAGGAGCTCATCGACAGCGGCGTGGTCGAGGTGAACGGCCGCACCATCACCGAGCAGGGCGTCCGGGTGGATCCGCTGCGCGACGTGATCCGGGTCGACGGCGCGCGCATTCCGCCGCCGCGCCGGCACATCTATCTGGTCTTCCACAAGCCGCGCGGCGTGGTCTGCACGATGGACGACCCGCAGGGCCGGACCACCATCTCCGACTATCTCGGACGCCGCACCAAAGAGGGACTGTTCCACGTCGGACGCCTCGACACCCCCACCGAAGGGCTGCTGCTGATCACCAACGACGGCGATTTCGGCCAGCGGATGGCGCACCCGTCGCACGAGATCGGCAAGACCTACGTGGCCGAGATCGAGGGCGTGATCGAGAACACCACGCTGCGCCGGCTGACCCGCGGCATCAAACTCGACGACGGCGCGGTCCGTCCCGACCAGGTGAAGCTGATTCAGCGCGGCGGCACCCGCAGCATCGTCCAGGTGGTGTTGCACGAGGGGCGCAACCGGATCGTCCGGCGGATGTTCGACGCGGTCGGGCACCCGGTGCGGCGGTTGACCCGGACCGCGATCGGCCCGGTGCGGATCGGACGGCTCAAGGTGGGGGAGTTGCGCGAGCTGACCTCGGAGGAGTTGGGCGCGCTGATGGATCTGGCCGGTCTGTGAGCGCAGCCGCGGCCCGGATCGTCGGGGTCGAGACCGAGTACGGGCTGGCCGCGCGCACACCGGACGGCGGCCGCGGCGTCCGGATCAGCGGCGGGGAGGCGGCCGCACGGCTGTTCGCGCCGGTCGAGCATGAGTACGCGAGTTCGAACGTGTTCCTGCCCAACGGCGGCCGGCTCTATCTGGACGTCGGCTCGCACCCCGAATACGCCACCGCCGAATGCGCCGGCACGGAGCAGTTGCTGGTGCAGGAGCGGGCCGGCGACGAGCTGCTGGCCCGGTTGGCGCAGCGGGTCGAGACCGAGGGTGAGGCGTCCGGAGCGCCGATCCGGTTCCGGCTGCTGAAGAACAATGTGGACGCGCACGGCAACTCCTACGGCTGCCACGAGAACTACTGCATCGCCCGGTCGCTGGACCTGCCCGGACTGGCCGCGGCGCTGACCCCGTTCCTGGTCACCCGGCAGGTGCTCTGCGGATCGGGGCGGTGGAGCCCGGACGGTTTCGCGATCAGCCAGCGGGCCGAGGTGCTGCACGATGAGCTGTCCTCGATGACCACCCGGACTCGTCCGCTGATCAACACCCGCGACGAGCCGTTGGCCGACCCGTCCCGGTTCCGCCGGCTGCACGTGATCTCCGGCGACTCGAATCTGTCCGAGCCGTCGGCGGCGTTGAAGGTGGGTTCGCTGCTGGCAGTGCTGGATGCCGTGGAGGCGGCGGCGTCCGGTGCCGGACCGGCGCTGCCCGCGCTGGAGTTGGACGACGTCGCCGGGGCGCTGCGGGCGGTGGCCCGCGATCCGCGCGCGGTGCTGCGGCTGGCGTCCGGGCGCACCATCGGGGCGCTGGACGTCCAGCGCGAATACCTGGCGGTGGCGGGTGCGTCGCCACTGGTGGCGCGCTGGTCGCGGGTGCTCGATCTGCTGGACGCCGGTAGCGAAGCGGAACTGGACGGCGAGGTGGAGTGGGTGACCAAGTGGGCGCTGCTGCGCCGCTACGCCGACACTCGCGGGCTGTCCTGGGATGACCGTCGGCTGGCCCAGGTCGATCTGGCCTTTCACGAGCTGACCCGCGACGCCGACGGGACGCCGCGCGGCCTGTTCCGGTTGCTGGAGCGGCGCGGGGCGGCGATCCGGCTGACCGACCCGGACGTCGTCGCGCAGGCGATGGACGTCCCGCCGTCCGACACCCGCGCGGCGTTGCGCGGGCGGCTGATCCGCGCAGCACGGGCGCGCGGCGTCCGGTACAGCGTGGACTGGACGCAACTCACCGTGCACGACCTGCCGGACGCCGCCGGCGCCGCCGCGGAGATCGCCGTCCGGCTGCCCGATCCGCTCGCGGTCGCCGACGTGGCGGTGGACGCACTGCTGGCCGCCCTCGCGGCGTCCGGACCCGCTATTTCGGGGAGCGCGACGTAGCAGGGTGGCGAACGTGGGCGCCGTCCGATGCCGCCAAGCGCGGTCGACTACAGTCGGGGCGTGCTTTCCGCCGCCAAGACCGCTGCCATTGTCCTGTGTGCCGCCGCCCTGTTGACCGTCACCGCCTGCGGGCAGTCGGCGGATCCGTCCGCCGTCCCGGCGACGCCGTCGACGTCGGAGTCGACGTCGCCCTCGCCGAGCGCGTCGCCGACCGCGACGATCAAGCCGTCGAACAGTCTGGACGCGATCACCGTCAAGAACCGGAAGTTCGGCGATACGCCGAAGATCACGGTGAAGGATCCCTGGGCGGTCGACCAGACCCGGGTGAAGGTGATGACCGAGGGCACGGGCCCGGTGGTCAACCCGTCGTACGTGTTCGTCAACTACCTGGGCGTCAACGGACGCACCGGCAAGAAGTTCGACGGCAATTTCGGAGCGACAGCGACGATGTTCGACCTGGCCAGCGTGGTGCCTGGGTTCAAGAAGGCGCTCGAGGGCAAGAAGGTCGGCACACGGGTGCTGGTCGCCATGCCTGGAGCGGACGGCTACGACAGCCAGGGCGGCTCGGAGCAGGCCGGCATTCAGGTCGGCGACACGCTGATCTTCGTGGTGGACATCGTCGACACGGTGCTCGCCGGTCCGACCGGCAAGTCGATCACGCCGCCGTCCGGCCTGCCTGCCGTCGCCGAAGTGAACGGCAAGCCGACGATCACCATTCCGAAGACCGACCCGCCGGCCACGATGATCGCCCAGCCGCTGACCACCGGGACGGGCCGCAAGGTCACCGCCAAGGACGTCATCGCCGCGCATTACCTCGCGGTGTCCTGGAAGACCGGCAAGGTGATCGAAGACAAGATGGACGGAGTCGACGGCGGCCTGCTCTCCAGCACGATTCCGGGCTGGCAGAAAGGCCTGGTCGGCAAGAAGGTCGGCCAGCGGGTACTGCTGGTGCTGCCACCGAAGGACAACTACCCCGATGGCAGCACCAACCCGCCCGTCGAGGCTGGCGACACCCTCGTCTACGTGGTCGACATCCTTTACGCCTCCGCGCAGTAGACCCGCGGCGCGGCTGGCTCGGCATCCCGAAGCCAGTGGTACGCCGGTTCCGGTGGTACGCGTGGACGGCGCTTTCAGTCCACGGACGAGGTTCGTGCGCGACCAGGCGAGCCTGTGCCGACCGACCCGGGTGGTAGGAGTGCGTAGCCCGCCGTCGTATCGATGCTCGCCCTTGCGGCTACTTGGAGATCACCGGACGCCTCACCCCTTGGCGTCCGCGATCGAAAGGAAGCGCCATGACCCTCACATCCACTTCACACCGGTTGACCCGGCTGCTGGTCGCGCTCGTGATCGCGCTGGCGGGCGTGGTCGGAACGAGCGCGGCGAGCGCCGGGACGGCGTCCGCACTCTGCGCCTCGCAGCCGATGGTCGGCAACTGGTACAGCACCGATCCCAACACCCGCTCGCTGACCAGGGTGAATGTCGGCTTCGTCTGCGGCGACGTCCGGCTGTGCGACACCAGCGGCCACTGCACCGGCGGCGAGAGCTACTTCACCCTGCGTCCGTTCGGCAAATGCTCGCCGACCGACTGCGACTGGGGCACCAAGCAGGCCACCGCGATGGGCGACGGCTGGCAGCGGGCCATCTACACGCACAGCTGGTCGACCAAGTACGTCTGGGTGAAGACCTACGTGTTCGGCAGCACCACCTACCTGCGGGTCTACACGTTCACCGACTTCACCGCGGCAGACGGACGCACCGACTACACCACCGATCAGTGGATGCTGAAGTAGAAGAGCCCCCACCTCGGCCCGGACGCCCCGTCCGGGCCGAGTCGCGTCCGGGGCTATTCGACCACCCAGGCCTGGCGTGGCAGCGCGTCCGGATCGAAGCGCCGCAGCAGGGACGCCGGGGTGACCGGCTCGTCGATTTCGGCCAGTCCCAGCGAATGGGCCAGCCGGCTCAGCACTTGATCAGCGGTGACCCCGGACCGGCCGAGGTCGGCGAGGGTGACGGCGCCGTCCCGCTTCGCCAACCGCTTGCCGTCGGCGTTGACGGCCAGCGGGACGTGCGCGTACTCCGGCACCGGGCCGCCGAGCTGCCGGGTCAGCCAAGCCTGCCGCGGAGAGCTCGACAGCAGGTCGTCGCCGCGCACCACCTGGTCGACACCCTGTGCCACGTCGTCCACGACCACGGCCAGGTTGTAGGCCGGCACCCCGTCATTGCGGACGACGACGAAGTCGTCCACCACCCCGGTCACCTCGCCGGCCCACCGGTCGGTGACGGTCTGGACGGCGTCCCCGGCCCGCACTCGGAGCGCCGGTGGCCGGGTGCGGCGCTGGCGTTCCCGCTCGGCCTTGGTCAGATTCCGGCAGCTGCCCGGGTACGGACGGTAGCCGTCGGCGTGCGGGGCGGACGCCGCCTCGGCGATCTCCCGCCGGGTGCAGAAGCATTCGTAGGTCTCCAGCGTCGCGACCGCATCGGCGTACCGTGTCAGACGGCGCGACTGCCAGACCGGTTCGCCGTCGAAATCCAGGCCGATCGCGGTCAGGTCGGCGATCTGCCGGGCGGCCACCTCGGGTGCGGCGGTGACCCGCTGCGTGTCCAGGTCTTCGATGCGCAGCAGGAACTCCCGGCCAGAGCCGCGGGCGAGCAGCCAGGCGACCAGCGCCGTCCGCAGGTTGCCCAGATGCAGGTCCGAGGTGGGGGAGGGTGCGAACCGGCCGGCCATGGCGCGATTCTTCCGCATCGCGGTCGGCGCAACACGAGATCTCTGCACTCGTCGACCGGCCGCCGGCGGGCTGAGGCGTGGGCACCTCGACGAATGCAGATTTCGTGTGCTCCCTCGTCGAAAGCGGTTCCCTTGGTAGCCTCGCGGCGCAGGAAACATCCAGGGGCGGGAGGTCCGATGGCGCCACGCAAGTCGGAGCGCGTCATGAATCTCGCCATCTGTCTGCTGATGGCCCGGCGCTTCCTGGACAAGAACCACATCCGCGAGGTCGTCGAGGGCTACGCCGGCCTGTCGGACGCCGCATTCGAACGCACCTTCGAGCGGGACAAGGACGACCTGCGCGCGATGGGCGTCCCGGTCGAGACCGGCAGCAACTCGCCGCTGTTCCCCGACGAGATCGGCTACCGGATCCGCCGGCAGGACTTCGAGCTGCCGCCTATCGACTTCACCGCCGCCGAGGCCACCGCGCTCGGTCTGGCCAGCCAGGTCTGGGGCACCGCCGCGCTGGCCGAGCAGACGGTCAGCGCGCTCGCCAAGCTGCGTGCCGCCGGCGTCGACCCGGACGCCTCGCGGCTGACCGGGATCAGCCCCAGCATCGGCGCCAAGGAACCCGCATTCGAACCGCTCTGGCAAGCCACGATGACCCGGACGGCGGTCAGATTCGGCTACCGCGGCGTCCGGCGCGAGGTGGAGCCGTGGGTGCTCACCTACCGGCGCGGGTCGTGGTATCTGGCCGGCCTCGACCGCACCCGCGGCGCCGCCCGGATGTTCAAGCTGGCCCGGATCGAGGACACACCACGGACGGTGGGCCGACCGGGGGCCTACCCGTTGCCCGACGACATCGACGTGGCGGAGCTGACCCGTTCGCTCGAACCCGGCCCGGCCGCGGCGGAGGCGGTGGTCGCGATCCGCGGCGACAAGGCACCCGATCTGCGCCGACGGGGCGTCCGGGTCGAGTCCGCGGCGTCCCTGCCGCCCGGATTCGCGGCCTGGCGGGTCCGCTACGCGAGCGATGCCGCGTTCGTCACCGAGGTGTGCGGGCACGGTCCGGCGGTCCTGGTGCTCGAGCCGGGGCGACTCCGGCGGCGGGTGATCGCGCGGCTGGCGAAGGTGGGCGGCCGATGAGCACCTCGCACGATCAGGTCTCCCGGCTGCTGGCCCTGGTGCCCTACCTGCAGGCGCATCCGGACGCCGACCTGGCCGAGACGGCGGAGCGGTTCGGGGTCAGCCCGCGCCGGTTGCTGGCCGACCTGGAGGTGCTCTGGTTCGTCGGTCTGCCGGGTGGAATGCCGGGCGATCTGATCGACATCGACATGGACGCCGTCGCGGAACGCGGCCGGATCCGGATCAGCAACGCCGACTATCTGGCGCGTCCGATGCGGTTCACCATCGAGGAGGTGACCAGCTTGATCGTCGCGCTCCGCGCCGTCCGGGAGGTCACCGGGGGCGTTGCCGGCGAGGCGGTCGACTCGGCACTGGCCAAGCTGTCGAAGGTCGCGGGTGCGCAGGAGAGCCGACGGGTCGGGTTCGCGGTCGCCAACTCCGAGGACGGCGTCCGGGAGAGCCTGATCGAGGCGATCGCCGCCGGACGCGCCGTCCGGCTCAGCTACGACGGGCTGACCCGTGCCGAGACCACCACGCCGGTGGTCGAGCCGCACCGGTTGAGCGCGCGGGACGGCTACGTCTACCTGGAGGCCTGGAGCCGCGACCGGGACGCCTGGCGCACCTTCCGGCTCGACCGAATCGCCTCCGTCGAGCCGGCCGAAGGCGGGGTGGCCGACCACGGCGACCCGCCGCAATTCGACGGCGGGTGGCTGGAGGTGCGTCCCGAGGCGGCGTTGGTCACGCTCAGCATCACCAACCATGCCCACTGGATCAGCGAGTACTACCCAGTGCGCTCGATGCAGCGCTACCGCCGCGGTTGGCGCGTGCAACTGCTGGTTGCGGACTCGGCCTGGCTGCGGTCGCTGCTGCTCAGGCTCGGCCCTGAGGTTCGTGCCGTCGACCCGCCCGAGGCGGCCGAATCCGCCCGCGCCGCCGCACGGGAGACCCTGGCCCTCTACGCGGAGTTCGCGAAACCGTAGTTTCACGCGTCCGGAGTTGGTGGAGCGCATCGGCGTCCCGACTCTGTCAGTGCGGTCGGATGCCGCAACGTGGACCGAGGGACGGTTCTCCCGGTCACCGGGGACGGTTCCCTTGGTCACCGGGGACGGTTCCTTGAACCGTTCAAGAAGCCGTCCCTGAACTGGATCGGAACCGTCCCCTGAACCGAAAATGAACCGTCCCTCGTGTCACCGGTGGGGAGGCCACGCCGGGATCGGTTAGTCTCGGTTCATGATGTGGGTGTGGATCTTCCTCGGCATAGCGGTTGCCGGGCTGATCACCATGGCCTCCTATGCGGTGTGGCTGGCCCACAAGGTGTCCGACCTGTTCAGCGAGCTTCAGACGCTGGGCAAGCGGGCCGAGGAACTCGCCGATCTGGTCTCCCAGGTCGCAATCCCCAGCACTGAGTAGACTCACCGAGTTACTCGCAACGAAGGAGCGCACGGAGCATGTTCGGCCTGCCTGGTGGTATGGAATGGGTCATCTTGGCGATCATCGCCCTGCTCGTGTTCGGCGGCAGCCGGCTCGCGAACGCGGGCAAGAATGCCGGCAAGGCGATCCGTGAGTTCAAGGAAGAGACCTCCAGCCTGAAGAAGTCCGACCCGCCGCCGGCCGTCGCTCCCGCACCGCCGGCCGAGCCGGAGGGCGTCGTGCACGAGGGTGAGATCGTCCCGGATGAGAAGGACAAGGGCCAGCGGGCCTGATCCACGGTGGCCCGACGCTTCAGCCTCGGGTGGCTCAAACCGCCCCCTTCGTCGCCGGACGGCGTCATGTCGCTCGGCGATCACCTGCGCGAACTACGCTACCGCGTGCTGTTCTCGCTGGTCTGGATCGTCCTCGGCATGATCCTGGTGGCGATCTTCTACAACCAGGTGTACACCTTTCTGGCGCAACCCTGGCTGCATGCCCGCGACATCCTCAAGGAGACCAACCCAGAGGTCAGCACCCAAATGGTGCTGTCCGGCGTGGCTGCGCCGCTGTCGCTGGTGCTGAAGATCTGTGGCGTCGGCGGGCTCGTCCTGGCGTCCCCGATCTGGCTGTACCAGGTCTGGGCCTACATCGTGCCCGCGCTGCATGCCAAGGAGAAGCGCTGGACGCTGAGTTTCCTCGCGGTCGCGCTGCCGCTGTTCCTCGCCGGGGTTACTGTGGGCTACCTGGTGCTGCCGCAGGGAGTCTCGGTGCTGATGTCGTTCACCCCGCAGTCGGTGCCGATCACCAACCTGATCGAGATCGACAAATTCCTTGAGCTGATGCTGCAGCTGATGCTGGTGTTCGGGCTCGGCTTCCTAATGCCGGTGGTGGTGGTCGGCGCCAACCTGGTCGGTGTGGTGAAGGGTGAGCAGCTGGCGAAGGCTCGCACCTACGTGATCTTCGGCACCTTCGTCTTCGGTGCCGCCGCCACGCCGTCCACCGATCCGTTCTCGATGCTGGCGCTGGCGATCCCGATGTCGCTGTTGTTCGTCGGGGCCGAGGTGATCTGCCGCTTCAACGACAAGCGGAAGGCCCGCAAGGCGGCCGCGGAACTCGCGGCGGCGTGATTGGCGGTGCCCGGAGCGTCGACCTGGTGGTCAATCCGACGGCCGGACGCGGACGTGCCCGGCGCATCCTGCCCGCGTTGGCACGGGCGTTGCGGGCCGCGCCGGGTGCGGACGTCCACGACGGCCTGATCGGCAGCCGCGACGGCGAGGCGCTGGGTGACGTCCCGCTGCGGGTCACAGCTGTCTCGGACGCCCTGTGCGTCCTCGGCTGATCGGGGACGGCTGATCGGGGACGGTTCCTCCGCGTTTGAATTTCGCACGTCGGGGGACGGTTCTTTCGCATTCGAATCTCGAATGTCTGGGGACGGTTCTTTCGCGTTTGAATTTCGCACGTCCAAGAACCGTCCCCGGTGTCCAAGAGAACCGTCCCCGGTGTTCCGGCGGTCGGGCCGACGGTCACGGTAGGTTGGCGGCGATGAACACCGACACCGGGACCGTGCTGCGAGCCTTCGTCTCCGGCTACGGCTTTCCACTGGATGCGTACCAGGTCGAGGCCTGCCGGCATGTTGAGGCGGGCTCGGGCGTCCTGGTCGCCGCGCCGACCGGGGCCGGCAAGACCGTGGTGGGGGAGTTCGCGGTGTTCCTGGCGCTGCAGTGCGGCACCAAGTGTTTCTACACCACCCCGATCAAGGCGCTCAGCAACCAGAAGTACCACGACCTAGTCGAGCGGCACGGTGCCGACAATGTCGGGTTGCTGACCGGGGACGTCACGGTGAACGGTGAGGCGCCGGTGGTGGTGATGACCACCGAGGTGCTGCGCAACATGATCTACGCCAACTCGCCGACGCTGCGCAGGCTGGGTTTCGTGGTGATGGACGAGGTGCACTACCTGGCCGACCGGTTCCGTGGCGCGGTCTGGGAAGAAGTGATCATCGGGCTCGCCGAGTCCGTCCAGGTCGTCTCGTTGAGCGCCACCGTGAGCAACGCTGAGGAGTTCGGCGCCTGGCTTGACGAGGTCCGCGGCGACGTGAAGATCGTGGTCTCTGAGCGGCGTCCGGTGCCGCTGTTCCAGCATGTGATGGCCGGACGCCGGCTCTACGACCTGTTTGCCGCCGAGGCCCCCACCGCGACACCCTTGCCCGCCGGCCAGGTCGACGTCAATCCGGAACTGCTGCGGCTGGCGAAGGAGGAATCGCGCAGCGTCCGCGACGACTCCCGGACGATGCGCAACCGGCGCACCCGCAACGCCATCGAGAAACGCCGTCCACGCTCGTCCCTGGTGCCGCGTCGGGACGCCACCGTCGAACGCCTGGACGTCGAGGGCCTGCTGCCGGCGATCTTCTTCATCTTCAGCCGGGCCGGCTGCGACGCCGCCGTCGGACAGTTGATGCACTCCGGGCTCCGGCTGACCAATTCCGCCGAACGTCGCGACCTCGAGGCGATCGCCGCCAGCCACGTCGAGGGGTTGTCCCCGCCCGACCTGGACGCCCTCGACTACGGCAGCTTCCTGGCCGCCTTCCGCAACGGCATCGCCGCCCACCACGCCGGGCTGCTGCCTGCCTTCAAGGAGTGCGTCGAAGAGGCCTTCGTCCGCGGCCTGGTCAAGGTCGTGTTCGCCACCGAGACCCTCGCGCTCGGCATCAACATGCCGGCGCGCAGCGTGGTGCTGGAACGGCTGGTCAAGTACAACGGCGAGAGCCACGCCCCGATCACGCCCGGCGAATACACCCAGCTGACCGGACGCGCCGGACGCCGCGGCATCGACGTCGAGGGTCACGCGGTGGTGCTGTGGCAGACCGGCATGGATCCGCGTGCCGTCGCCGGCCTGGCGTCCCGGCGCACCTATCCGCTGCGCTCGTCGTTCGCGCCGACCTACAACATGGCGGTCAACCTGGTCGGTTCGGTCGGACGCGAAAGGGCACGGGTGCTGCTGGAGCAGTCGTTCGCGCAGTACCAGTCCGACCGGGGGGTGGTCGGCCTGGCCCGCTCGATCGCGCGGGCCAATGAGCAGATCGCCGACTACCTGGCCCAAGCGGCCTGCGACCAGGGCGATTTCACCGTGTACGCCCGGCTGCGCGCCGAGATCTCCGCGCTGGAGGCCGAGGCAGCCCGCAGCCGCAAGGCCGACCGACGCGCGGAGTCGCTCAGCGTGCTGCTCGAGTTGCGGCCCGGCGACATCCTGCGGGTGCCGTCCGGACGGCACACCGGCTGGGCGGTGGTGGTCGATCCCGGCCTGGCCAAGGGCGATCCGAGCCCGATGGTGATGACCGAGCAACGCCAGCTGAAACGGCTGTCGCTGGTCGACTTCCCGACCCCGCCGGTGGTGGCCGGACGGATGCGGGTGCCGAAGCACTTCGACCCCCGACAGCCGGCGTCCCGGCGCAACCTGTCCGCGGCGTTCCGTTCCAAGCTGGCCGAGATCGACCGGACCCCGCCGCAGTACTCGCCGGCGGCCATGGACGAAGAGGTGGCCGGCCGGATCGCCGAGCTGCGCGTCCAGCTGAAGGCGCACCCCTGCCACGACTGCCCGGACCGGGAGAACCATGCCCGCTGGGCCGAGCAGGCGCTGCGGCTGGAACGGGAGAACGCCGGACGACAACGCCAGGCCGACCGTCGCACCAACACCATCGCGGTGCGGTTCGACCGGATCTGTTCGGTGCTGGAGTCGCTGGGGTACCTGACCGAAGGCGGCACCGAGGTCACCGACGCCGGACGGAAACTGGCCCGGATCTACGCCGAACTCGACCTGGTCAGCGCCGAATGCATCCGGGCCGGCGTATTCGACGACCTGTCGGCGCCGCAGCTGGCGGCGGTGCTGTCGTCGCTGGTCTTCGAGGCCCGCGGCGGAGACCGACGGCGTCCGCCCCGAATGCCCGACCGAGCGTCCGAGGTGGCCCAGCAGGAACTCCGCCGGGTCTGGCGCGACGTCGGGCTCACCGAGCGCGACCATCGGTTGGAGCGCGGCCCCGAACCCGACATCGGCTTCGCCGTACCGATCCACGCCTGGGCGTCCGGACGCCCGCTCGGCGACGTGCTGGACGAATCCGGGCTGACCGCCGGCGACTTCGTCCGCTGGGCCAGGCAGGTGGTCGACTTCGCCGAGCAGGTCGCCCAGGCCGCGGGTCCCGGCCCGCTGCGGACGAGCTGCCGCGAGGTGGTCGACCAGGTCCGGCGTGGCGTGGTGGACGCCGCGCCGTTGGAGGATTGACAACGACCGATGTTCCCGGACCGGCGACCGCCCGGCAGTCGCCGTTGTGCGTTGTGGGCACGGGGGTTGTCAACTACTGTTCGGTCAACGGTTCGCGCCCGGTCGGGGGATTCGGTGGCGGTCGGCCGTTTGTTGGGGGAACCATGAAGCGCATCGTCGCCGCGCTGTCCACGATTCTGCTTACCGCCTGGCTGTTGGTCACGCCGTCGCCGGCCTACGCCGATTCCAGGGACATCGACAACTCGTCGCTGGAATCCGTGCGGGACGCCTACCTGACCTGGCTGCGGCCCGCATTGGAGGTGCCGCAGTCGTGGGACGGCGATCCGGACAAGTGCGTGACAGGCCAGGACACGCCGGTCACGGCGCAGCCGGCGGCCGCGGTCGGAACCTTCTCCGAGGCTGGGCAGGAAGCGACGCTGGACGCGATCAACTACTTCCGCGAGATGGCCGGGCTCCGGTCGGTCACCGAGAAGTCCGAGGGTTCCGCGCTGGCCCAGCAGGCCGCTCTGATCATGCGGGCGAACCGGAAGCTCACCCACGAGCCGACCCCGGACATGGCCTGCTACAGCATCGCCGGCGCACAGGGCGCCGGAGCCTCCAACCTGTCCATCGGCTGGGTCGGCGCACGGGCGATCGCCAGCGGGTTCATCGACGATCCGGGCGACGGCAACGTGGTGGTCGGCCACCGCCGGTGGGTGCTGTATCCGCCCTTGTCGGGCGTGGGTATCGGGTCGACGGATCAGACCACCAGCATGGTCGTGTTCGGCAATGGAACTTCGAGCAGCAATCCGCATCCGAACCAGGGGACGGCCTGGCCGTCGGCGGGCTACGTTCCGTGGGAAGTGATGCCGACCAGCGGGCGTTGGTCGTACTCAGTGCCCCGCGCCGACTTCGCGTCGGCCACCGTCGCGATGAAGAAGAACGGCGCGGCATGGCCGGTGTCGCCGATCGCTCGCAACGGTGGCTACGGCGACCCGGCATTGGTCTGGCAGGGCGATCCGATCGCGGAGCCCGCGCCCGGCGCGGTGGACACCTACGACGTCGCAATCAGCGGAATCGCCGGCGGGCCGGTCAACTATCAGGTCAAGGTCTTCCCGGTGGGTTCCGTCCCGACTCCGCCGAAGGAGTTCACCAAGTCACCGACGCCGACGATCTCGGGGACGGCGCAGGTCGGCAAGACGCTGACCGCGAAGCCAGGCAATTGGTCGCCGTCTCCAGGCTTCGTGAGCTACCAGTGGTACCGCGACGGCGAGCCGATCGCCGGGGCCACCTCGCGCACCTATCTGGTGGACGCCGCCGCCAAGGACGCGGCCGTCACCGTCGGGGTCACCGCCGGACGAACCGGGTACGAGACGACCACGCGGACGTCCAAGGCCACCAAGAAGGTGAAGGCGGGGACGATCACCGCCGCGAAGCCGACGATCACCGGAACGGCGCGGGTGGACCGGATTCTGACGGCCGTACCGGGGACGTGGCAGCCCGAGACGACGACCTTCTCGTACCAGTGGTACCGCAACAGTTCGACGATCAAAGGGGCGACCGGGGCCACCTACACCCTCAAGCCCGCCGATAAGGGCAAGAAGATCTCGGTGAAGGTGACCGGACGGGCCGCCGGCTACACCACCAAGGCCAAGACCTCGGCGAAGACCGGCAAGGTGGGCGCGGCCTGACCGCGGCGAGCTGGACGGAGGCCGGTGATCCACGGGCTGGTGGCGTCGTTCGGCCGGAAGTTATCCACAATTTGACGATCCGGCGGTCCAGAAGGCCGCGGCAGCGTTTACGGTGAGGGCCCGGACCCAACCCGGAACAAGGAGTAATCGCATGCGTCTTCTGCTGTCGTCCCTGCTTATCTGCCTGATCCCTGTGGCCGGCTGCACGATCGGCGGCAGTTCGCCGACATCGCCGGGCCCGGCCGCCTCGACGGCGGCCGATCCGACCGGCGCGCCGTCGGCGTCCGTGACCAGCGCCCAGCCGAGCCCGTCGGCGTCCGAGCTTCCGGTGCTGGCTTCGCGAAAGACCACCCTCGCCCAACTGCCCGCCGTGGTCAGCCTCAATGAACTGTCGGTGCGCGACGGGGTGACCACCCTGACCTGGACGGTGGCCAACGCTCAGCCCGCCGGAAGCAAAGGCATCGGCATTCAGATGTCCGCGAACACCTTCGGCGACGGCATCATCGCGCGGGTGCCCGGAACCGACGATCCGGTCGAGAACGACCAGTACTACGTCGACGGGGTGTTCCTGCTCGACGCGGTCAACAAGCTCCGCTATCTGCCGGCCCGCGATTCGCAGGGCGTCTGCGTCTGCAGCTACGCACCCAGCAGCCTGTTCATCGCGCCCGGCGGCTCGATGCCGTTCAGCGCCACGTTCAAGGGCCTGCCCGAGGGCGTGACCACGGTCGACGTCTCCATTCCGCGGGTGGGGACATTCACCCGGGTGCCGGTTCAGCGATGACCAGGCGCCGGTGGACACGGGCCAGGCGGTTGGCGATCGCGGCCGGCGCGGTGTGGGCGTCGGTGGGTCTGTCGTCGTGGTGCCTGTCCGCTGTGGCGCGCGCCGATCCGACGACGCCGGACGATCCGTCGACGGTGCCGGGATTTCCGGTGCTGGCTTTCGACGGCGAGGCACGGGAGCTGACCTTCCCGGTGGCCACCCTGGACGGATCGGTCACCGAGGACGGCCGGACGATCACCCTCCGCGCCGACGTGTTCTTCGCCTACAACAAGGCCACTTTGAACACGAAGGCCGGGGCGGCGTTGGCACGGGCGGCGGAGAAACTGACCGAACTGGGGGCCACCAAGGTGCGGGTGGACGGCCACACCGACAGCAAGGGCAGTGCCGCCTACAACCGAGGCCTGTCCCAGCGGCGGGCGGTCGCCGTCCGGGCCGCGCTGGTGGCGTCGATCCCGGAGTTGGCGGTCACGGTCAAGGGCTACGGCGAGGCCAAGCCGGTGGCGAGCAACGAGACCGGCGCGGGGCGGGCGCTCAACCGCCGGGTGGTGATCACGGTCCTCGGCTGAGGGCGGCCGGCGGTCGTTGCGCACTACCCTGAGCGCTATGAGCGTCGCCATCCGGGTCATTCCCTGTCTGGACGTCCACGACGGACGCGTCGTCAAAGGAGTCAACTTCCTCAACCTGCGGGACGCCGGCGACCCGGTCGAACTGGCCGCGGCCTACGGCGAGCAGGGTGCCGACGAACTCACCTTCCTGGACATCTCGGCGTCCGCGCAGGGCCGGGAGACCACCCACGACATCGTGCGGCGCACGGCCGAGACCGTCTTCATCCCGCTGTGCGTCGGCGGGGGAGTGCGCGGCGTGGACGACGTCGACGTGCTGCTGCGCACCGGGGCCGACAAGGTCGGCATCAACACCGGGGCGATCAACCGGCCGCGGGCGATCGACGAGATCACCCAGCGGTTCGGCAACCAGGTGCTGGTGCTGTCCCTGGACGCCCGCCGCGAGGCCGGTCAGCCGTCCGGTTTCGGCGTCACCACCCACGGCGGCCGCACGGCAGCCGGACTGGACGCCATCGCCTGGGTGAAAGAGGCGGTCGACCGGGGTGCGGGCGAGATCTTGGTCAACTCGATGGACGCCGACGGCACCACCGCCGGCTTCGACCTGGAGATGATCGAGGCGGTCCGGAACGTCGTCGACGTCCCGGTGATCGCCTCCGGTGGCGCCGGCACCGTCGCGCACTTCGTGGACGCCGCCCGCGCCGGCGCCGACGCCGTGCTGGCGGCGTCCGTCTTCCACTACGGCACCCTCAGCGTCGCCGAGGTCAAGCAGGCCCTCGCCGACGCCGGCTTCCCGGTCCGACTCCCGGTTGCCGGCCGCTGACGATCACGGGGACGTTCCTACCCGGTCCAGCCGTTCCGTGGTCCGTTGGGGACGGTTCTTTCGCCTGACTCGCGCTGAGCGGTCCGTTCGGGACGGCTCCTTCTCTCCGTTCACCCGCTAAATTCCGGGCATGGCCTGTCTGTTCTGTTCGATCGTCGCCGGAGACATCCCGGCTCGCCGGGTCTACGAGGACGATCACGCGATCGCCTTCCTCGACATCAACCCGTGGAAGCGGGGACACACTCTGGTCATCCCGCGCCGGCACGTCGACGATCTGCTGGACGCCGACGAGGCTCTCACCGAGATCGCGCCGGCGATCGGCACCGTCGCGCGGCTGCTGACCGAGCGCCTGGACTCCGACGGCCTGAACCTGCTCTCCAACACCGGCGCCGTGGCCGGCCAGGAGGTGTTCCACCTGCACGTCCACCTGGTGCCTCGGTACGCTGAGAACCCCGGTCTGCGTCGACTCCTCGACCACGACTCGCCGATCGACATCGACGAGGTCTACGCCGCCCTTACCGCGTCCTGACCCCCGTCGTTTTTCGGACGCCCGCACCACCGAGCGCACGGTGGGCCCTCCCCGGCCGGGGAGCGGACGCGGGCCGAAACGACGGCGCACAATGAACGGATGAGCAGACTTCTCACCGACGAAGAGATCGCGCGGCAACTGGGTGACCTACCGGGCTGGTCGAGGCAGGACGACGCACTGGCGGCGAGCATCGAGGCACCGGACTTCCCGGCCGGGATCCGGCTGGTGACGATGGTTGCCGACGAGGCCGAACGGCTCAACCATCATCCCGACATCGACATCCGCTGGCGCACCACCCACTGGCGGCTGAGCACCCATGACGCCGGCGGCCTCACCCAGCTGGACATCGAACTCGCCCACCGGATCGTCGAGTGCGCGGACGCTGTGGGTGCCTGGTTCGCCTGCTGAGCGGAACCTCCAGGACGATCCCAGTGAACCCGGTCCATATCGTGAAAACGCTGGCTCAGAAGTTGACACCACAACGCCGCGGGGCGAAAACTGTCCTCGTGCGGATCTTCTTCCTCGTACTTTCGTGAGCGTGTCAGCCGACTAGTCGACCGACACGCGCCCCTCGCCTGCCGACGCAGCGGGGGTTTTTTCATGCAAGAGGACCGCAACCATCGCCCGCAGAAAGGGGACCGAGATGTCCGACACCATCGCACCACCACTGCTGACCGGGGCCGAAGCCCTCGTCGAGTCGCTGGAGCGAGTCGGCGTAGAGGTCATCTTCGGCATCCCCGGCGGGTGCATCCTGCCGGCCTACGATCCGCTCGGCCAATCGAAGCTGATCCGGCACATCCTGGTCCGGCACGAGCAGGGCGCCGGCCACGCCGCCGAGGGCTACGCGTTGGCGACCGGCAGGGTCGGGGTGTGCATGGCCACCTCGGGCCCGGGCGCCACCAACCTGGTCACCGCGATCGCGGACGCCCACATGGACTCCGTCCCGATCGTCGCGATCACCGGCCAGGTGTCCAGCTTCGCCATCGGCACCGACGCCTTCCAAGAGGCCGACATCCGCGGCATCACCTTCCCGATCACCAAGCACAGCTTCCTGATCACCCGCGCCGAAGAGATCCCGGCCGCCATCGCCGCCGCCTTCCACCTGGCGCAGAGTGGACGGCCTGGCCCCGTGCTGGTCGACATCGCCAAGGACGCGCTGACCAACTCGGCGCCGTTCGCCTGGCCGGAGACCATCGACCTGCCCGGTTACCATCCGGTCACCCAGCCGCACGTGAAGCAGATCCGCGAGGCGGCCCGGCTGATCGGCGAGTCCTCGCGTCCCGTTCTGTACGTCGGCGGCGGCGTGGTGAAGGCGCACGCGTCCGAAGAGTTGGCCACGCTGGCGGCGATCACCGGCATTCCGGTGGTCACCACCTTGATGGCGCGCGGCGTGTTCCCGGACAGCAACGACCTGCACATGGGCATGCCGGGCATGCACGGTTCGGTCTCCGCGGTCGGCGCGCTGCAGAAGGCCGACCTGCTGATCGCCCTCGGCACCCGCTTCGACGACCGGGTCACCGGCAGGCTGGACACCTTCGCCCCCGAGGCGAAGATCATCCACGCCGACATCGACCCGGCCGAGATCTCGAAGAACCGGGTGGCCGACGTCCCGATCGTGGGCGACGTGAAGAACGTGATCGCCGACCTGAACGGTGTCCTGCGCGGCGCCGATCTGCCCGACTTCAGTGCGTGGCGACGCTATCTGAGCGCGCTGAAAGAGAAGTACCGGGTGCCCACCGAGCCCACCCACGAGGGCATGCTGTCCCCGGAGTACGTGATCAAGCGCGTCGGCGATCTGACCGGCCCGGACGCGTTCTATGCGGCGGGTGTCGGCCAGCACCAGATGTGGGCCGCGCACCTGCTGCCGTTCGAGAAGCCCGGACGCTGGCTGAACTCGGGCGGTGCCGGCACCATGGGCTACTGCGTCCCGGCTGCGATGGGCGCCCAGGTGGGCGCACCCGACGCGGTGGTCTGGGGCATCGACGGCGACGGCTGTTTCCAGATGACCAATCAAGAGTTGGTCACCTGCGCACTGGAGGGCATCCCGATCAAGATCGCGGTGATCAACAACCAGAGCCTGGGCATGGTGCGGCAGTGGCAGACGCTGTTCTACGGGCAGCGCTACTCCAACACCGACCTGAACACGCTACGGGTGCCCGACTTCCAGAAGCTGGCCGAGGCGATGGGTGCGGTGGGTCTGCGGGCCGAGCATCCGTCCGAGGTGGACGCGGTGATCAACAAGGCGCTGTCCATCACCGACCGGCCGGTGGTGGTCGAGTTCGTCGTCCACAAGGACGCCATGGTCTGGCCGATGGTCGCCGCCGGGACCAGCAACGACGACATCAAGATCGCCAAGGATCTGGCGCCCGACTGGGAGGAAGAGGAACTGTGAGGACGCACACGCTGAGCGTGCTGGTCGAGAACAAGCCGGGTGTGCTGGCCCGGATCGCCGGTCTGTTCGCTCGTCGCGGCTACAACATCGAGTCGCTGGCGGTCGGGCCGACCGAGCGTCCGGAGTTGTCCCGGATCACCCTGCAGGTGGTGGTGGAGAGTCAGCAGGTCCTGGAGCAGATCACCAAGCAGCTGAACAAGCTGATCGAGGTGCTGAAGATCGTCGAGTTGGAAGACAGCGCGGTGCGCCGCGAGCTGGTGCTGATCAAGCTCAAGGCCGATCCGGTGAGCCGCAGCCAGATCATCGAGATCGTCCAGTTGTTCCGCGGCAAGACGGTCGATGTCCAGAACGAGTCGCTGACCATCGAGGCCACGGGTTCGCCCGACAAACTGGAGGCCCTGCTCGAGATGCTCAAGCCGTACGGCGTCCGCGAGCTGGTCCAGTCGGGCCTGGTCGCTCTCGGCCGGGGCAGCAAATCGCTCACCGACCGGTCCAAATCCGACAAGACCCGGACCCCCGTCCGCAACCACTAGTCAGTTAGGAAGACAACACATGGCAGAGATGTTCTACGACGACGACGCCGATCTCTCGATCATCCAGAACCGGGTGGTTGCGGTCATCGGCTACGGCTCCCAGGGGCACGCCCACGCGCTGTCGCTGCGCGACTCCGGCGTCGACGTCCGGGTCGGGCTGCGTCCGGGCTCGAAGTCGGCCGCCAAGGCCGAGGCCGAGGGACTTCGGGTGGTCACCGTCGCGGAGGCGGCCGCGGAGGCCGATCTGATCATGATCCTGGCTCCCGACCAACACCAGCGCACCATCTACGCCGAGGAGATCGCGCCGAACCTGCAGGCCGGCGACGCGCTGTTCTTCGCGCACGGCTTCAACATCCGGTTCGGCTACATCACCCCGCCTGAGGGCGTGGACGTCTGCATGGTCGCACCGAAGGGGCCGGGTCACCTGGTCCGTCGCGAGTACTCCGAGGGCCGCGGCGTCCCGGTGATCGTCGCCGTCGAGGTGGACGCCTCCGGCCAGGCCTGGCCGCTGGCGCTGTCCTACGCGAAGGCGATCGGTGGGCTGCGCGCCGGTGGCATCAAGACCACCTTCACCGAAGAGACCGAGACCGACCTGTTCGGTGAGCAGGCCGTGCTCTGCGGCGGGGCGTCCGCCCTGGTCCAGGCCGGTTTCGAGGTGCTTACCGAGGCTGGTTACCAGCCCGAGGTGGCGTACTTCGAGTGCCTGCACGAGCTGAAGCTGATCGTCGACCTGATGTACGAGGGCGGCATCGCCAAGCAGCGCTGGAGCGTCTCGGACACCGCCGAGTTCGGCGACTACGTGTCGGGCCCGCGGGTGATCGACGCGCGGGTGAAGGAGAACATGAAGGGCGTGCTGGCCGACATCCAGTCCGGCGCGTTCGCCAAGCGGTTCATCGACGATCAGGACGCCGGTGCGCCCGAGTTCAAGCGCCTGCGGGCCGAGGGCGAGGCGCACCCGATCGAGGGCACCGGTCGTGAACTGCGCAAGCTGATGGCGTGGGTGAAGAGCCACGACGACGACTACGTCGAAGGCACCGCCGCACGCTGAGTGAGCGTGCGCCCCCACCGCGGGGCGCATCAGGAACGGGCGCCTCTCCCCACAAGGGAGCCGGCGCCCGTTCTGCATGCCCGGCGACCTCGAACGCGGGGGAGGGTTCTTGCGCGGACTTCGAACGTGGGGACGGTTCTCGGACGTTGGGGACGATCCCCGCGCGTGCGAATCTCGCACGGTTGGGGACGGTTCTTGGGAGTGCGAGTTTCGAACGAGTGAGAACCGTCCCCAACGGTCACTCTGGTGACGGGGAGAACCGTCCCCGATGGTCACCGGCGGCAGATTTGGCCCAGCCGACCGGCGGATGTCACCGTCTGTTCACCTTCGGCGGCCCACCCGTTCACTCCGACCACACAGGCTTCGAATGTGACACTTGAGTTACTGCTACTAATCCTGGTGATCGGAACCGCTATCGCGTTCGACTTCACCAATGGCTTCCATGACACGGGCAACGCCATGGCGACCTCGATCGCCACCGGCGCGCTCAAGCCGAAGACCGCCGTGGCGTTGTCCGCGGTGCTCAACCTGATCGGCGCGTTCCTGTCCGTCGAGGTGGCGCTGACGGTGACCAACGCCGTGATCCGAATTCAGGACTCCACCGGAGCACCCAAAGCCGAGTTCCTGGCCAACCACGGCCATGGGCTGCTGATGATCGTCTTCTGTGGACTGATTGGCGGCGTGCTGTGGAACCTGCTGACCTGGCTGCTCGGCCTGCCCTCCAGCTCCTCGCACGCCCTGTTCGGCGGTCTGGTCGGTTCGGCGCTGGTCGCGCTCGGCATCGGCGGCGTCAACTGGATGGGCGACGGCAGCAAGCTGGACGGCGTGGTCGGCAAGGTCATCCTGCCCGCCTTCGCCTCGCCGGTGGTGGCCGCCCTGGTCGCGACCATCGGCACCTGGCTGATCTACCGGATCACCGCCGGCGTCGCCACCCGCTACGCCGAGTCGGGCTTCCGCTGGGGCCAGATCGGTACCGCGTCCCTGGTCTCGCTGGCGCACGGCACCAACGACGCCCAGAAGACGATGGGCGTGATCACGCTGGCGCTGATCGCCTACGGCACCTGGACCGACACCACCAACGTCCCGACCTGGGTCAAGATCGCCTGTGCGGTCGCTATCGCGGCCGGCACCTTCACCGGCGGCTGGCGGATCATCCGCACCTTGGGCAAGGGCCTGGTCGAGATCTCCTCTCCGCAGGGCATGGCCGCCGAGGCGTCCTCGGCAGCGGTCATCCTGACTTCCAGCCACCTCGGCTTCGCGCTCTCCACCACCCACGTGGCCACCGGCTCGATCCTGGGTTCCGGTCTCGGACGCCGTGGCGCGGAGGTCCGCTGGGGCGTCGCGCTGCGCATGGTTCTGGCCTGGTTCGTGACGCTCCCCGCCGCGGGACTGGTGGGCGCCGCCTGCTACCTCATCGGCAATGGCATCGGGGGTTACGCGGGCGTCCTGATCGTCTTCGGCGTGCTGGTCGGCCTGACCGCGTGGATGATCCGGCACTCGCGCAAGACCGCCGTCCATGCCGGCAACGTCAACGAGGACTGGGATCCGAACGCGACCCCGGGTTCGTCGGTGTCGTCGTCCGCTCCCGCCACCGTGGACGCCAAGGCCTGAGGAGGACCTGATCATGTTTCAGCTTTTCGCAAACGCAGTCGGCCAGGTTCTCATGGTCGGTGTGGTGATCGGCGCCGGCCTGCCGGCCCTGTTCGCCTTCGGTATCCGCACCCTGGCTATCGGTGCCGGCGGTGACGCCGAAATCGGCCATGAGCCGGGCAGGCCGGCGATGAAACTCGTCGCCTACCTGTGCTTCGCCTTGGTGCTGGGGGTCATCGCGCTCGGCATCGCGATCATCGTGTCGTCCGGGTTCGGGTATAACGTATCCTTTGACGGAATCATTCCGACCTTCGTGAAGAAGCACTGACGCCATGGCTGAGCGAAATCCTACGCCCACCGAGACCATCGTCGGTTGGCTGCGCACCGGCTATCCGGACGGCGTCCCCGCGCACGACTACGTGGCGCTGCTCGGCATCCTGCATCGTTCTCTGACCGATGCCGAGGTGACCGAACTGGCCGCGCAACTGCAGCACGATGACGACCGCGGCGAGGAGGCCATCCGGGAACGGATCCGGCAGCACGCCCTCGAGGAGCCGTCCGATGAGGACATCCGACGCGTCGCGAGCCGGCTCGCTGCGGGCGGTTGGCCGCTCGACCAGGCGGTCAGTGTTTCGACCGCGGTCGGTCGAGGCTGAGGAACGGATGTGTTGTCACGGATCGAACGAATCGTCGCCTGGCTCAAGGGGGGCTACCCCCACGGCATCCCCGAGGCGGACTACGTCCCGCTGCTTGCCGTACTGCGCCGGCGGCTGACCCAGCAAGAGATCGATGAACTGGCCGATCGGATCGTGAGAGACGGTCTGATCCCGGCCGTCCGGGTGGACGTGGGAGCCGAGTATCTTCGGGTCACCCACGAACTGCCCAGCGAGTCAGAGATCCGCCGGATCAGCGAGAAGCTGGCCGAATCGGGCGTCGATGTCGCCTACGTCGAGCCGGCCTGGGTCAGGCCGGCCGGCACCGACATCGCCTGAGACGAACCACTGCCCAGGGTCGCGCGCCGCGCGGCCCCTTGGGCCTTGCGCTGTCCCGTGACAGCGCACAGCCATCGCCGGCAGACCCCTCGGCCACCGGTTCCGATGGGACGCGTGGGGTCTGTCCCCCGCGTACCAGCCCGGACGCGCTGAGGCTCGCCCGGCGACCGACGTCCTGACCGGCCTACCCGGGTAGAACCACCTGTCTGCGGCGTGTGGCAAGCTTTCCGAGTGACAGCTCAGACCCGTCCTGCCGATCCGGGCCTGACCGCTGCCGAGGTGGCCGAGCGGATCCAGCGTGGGCAGCGCAACGACCTGCCACCTCGATCGGGCCGGACTCGCGCCGACATCGTCCGGGCCAATGTGTTCACTCGAATCAACGGCATCCTGGCCGCGCTGCTGATCTGCGTGCTGGCCACCGGCTCCTGGATCAACGGCGCCTTCGGGCTGCTGATCTTCGCCAACTCGGCGATCGGCATCATCCAGGAATTGCGGGCCAAGAAGACCCTGGACAGCCTGGCGGTGGTGGGCGAGGCCCGGCCCCGGATCCGCCGCGACGGCGTCGGACGGGAGTACGCACGGGAAGAGATCGTCCTGGACGACCTGATCGAGGTCGGCCCCGGCGACCAGATCGTGGTCGACGGGACGGTCGTCGAGGCCGACTACCTGGAGGTCGACGAGTCGCTGCTGACCGGCGAATCCGACCCGGAACCGAAGGCGCCCGGTGCCGAGGTGCTGTCCGGCAGCTTCGTGGTCTCCGGCGCCGGCGCCTACCGGGCGACCAGGGTCGGCGCCACCTCGTACGCCGCGCAACTGACCGCCGAGGCGGCCAAATTCACCCTGGTGAAGTCGGAGCTCACCCGCGGCATCAACCAGATCCTGAAGGTGATCACCTGGGTGCTGGTCCCGGTCGGGGCGGCGACGATCTGGGTGCAGCTGAGCCAGGCCGGCGACGATTGGCGACGCGCCGTCCTGGCGATGGCCGGGGCGCTGGTGCCGATGGTGCCCGAGGGGCTGATCCTGCTCACCGCGGTCGCCTTCGCGCTGGGCGTTGTCCGGCTCGGGCAGCGCAAATGCCTGGTTCAGGAGCTGCCCGCGATCGAGGGCCTGGCCCGTGTCGACGTGGTGTGCGCCGACAAAACCGGCACGCTCACCGAGAACGGCATGACCTTCGGCGAGCTGCGGGTGCTCGACGGCGTCCCGCCCGCCGAGGTCGAAGACGGCCTGCGGCAGCTGGCGGCGTCCGATGCCCGCCCGAACGTCTCGATGCAGACCATCGCCGCTGCGTTGGTACCGGCCGACGTCCGCTGGCCGGTGCTGGCTAAGGCCCCGTTCACCTCGGCGAAGAAGTGGTCGGGGGCAACGTTCGAGGCGTCCGCGAACGCGTCGGTGAGCTGGGTGATCGGCGCTCCCGACGTCCTGGCCGCGCCCGGTTCGGCGGCGGCGTCGGAGGCCGACCAGCTCGCCGCCCAGGGGTTGCGGGTGCTGCTGGTCGGCACCGCCGAGCTCCCCGTCGACGATCCGGGCGCCCCCGGGGCGGTCAGCCCGAAGGCCTTGGTCGTGCTCAACCAGCGGATTCGTCCGGACGCCGCCGACACCCTGGCCTTCTTCGCCGACCAGGGCGTCGGGCTGAAGGTGATCTCAGGCGACAACGCGGCATCGGTCGGCGCCGTCACCCGCTCGCTCGGCGTGGTCTCCGACCACGCTGTCGACGCCCGGATGCTGCCCGCCGACCCGCAGGCGTTCGCCGACGCCGTCGAGCACACCGATGTGTTCGGACGCGTCACCCCCCACCAGAAGCGGGCCATGGTGGGCGCCCTGCAGCAGCACGGGCACACCGTCGCGATGACCGGGGACGGCGTCAACGACGTCCTGGCGCTGAAGGACGCCGACCTGGGCGTGGCGATGGGGTCCGGCTCGGCAGCGACGCGGGCGGTGGCCAAGATCGTGTTGCTGGACGACCGGTTCGCCACCCTGCCGCACGTGGTGGCGGAGGGACGCCGGGTGATCGGCAACATCGAACGGGTCGCGAACCTGTTCCTCACCAAGACCATCTACTCGGCGTTGCTGGCCCTGTTCGTGGTGCT
Organism: Micropruina sp.; assembly: GCF_047606665.1. Classification (GTDB taxonomy): domain Bacteria; phylum Actinomycetota; class Actinomycetes; order Propionibacteriales; family Propionibacteriaceae; genus Micropruina. The sequence goes on from NZ_JASGEF010000040.1 coordinate 44,193, forward strand.
GTGGCGGGTGCCGTTTCCATATCTGCCGATCCACGTCACCATCACCGGCTGGTTCACCATCGGCATTCCGGCCTTCCTGCTGTCGCTGGCGCCGAACAACGAGCGGGCCCGTCCGGGTTTCGTGGAACGCGTGCTGCGGCTGGGGGTACCGGCCGGCGTCATCGTCGCGGTGGCCACGTTCGTCACGTACCTGCTGGTGCTGCCCGAGTCTGGCACGGACGTCGTCGCGATGCGCCAGGCGACCACGGCGACCCTGGCCTGCGTGATCGTCGCTGCCACCTGGGTGCTGGCCGTCGTGGCGCGTCCCTATCAATGGTGGAAGGTGGCGCTGGTGCTGGTTTCCGGGCTGGCCTATCTGCTGATCTTCAGTTGGCCGTTCACCCAGTCGCTGTTCATGCTGGACGTGAGCGACGCCTTGGCGATGACTACCGGTCTGATCTCCGGACTGATCGGCGCCGCGCTGATCGAACTGACCTGGTGGATCCGCGGTGCGATGTTCAACGAGCCGCGGGTGTTCTGGAAGTCGCGCATTGAGGACGTCTGACCACCCGCTCGCCACCAATGTCCGATGCCCTGCGGCCTACCCGGTAGATGCGGGACTCCAGGGCCGGAGCGGGCGGAGGATCGGGGGCGGCTGGTAGGGTGCCGATTGCTCAGAGGTCTGAGGGAAGGGGCGTCCGTTGCGCAGCCGGGTCGAGGAGATCGTCGAGTTCATCCTGGCCGCCATCGAGACCGGGCGGTTCGCCATCGGCGGCCGGCTGCCGGGCGAGGACGAGCTGGCCGAGCAGGCCGGAGCCAGCAGGCTCACCGTCCGTGAGGCGGTCAAGACCCTGGCTGCCCAGCGGGTGCTGAACGCGGTGCAGGGGCGCGGCACCTTCGTGAATCCGGTGGAGAAATGGATCTCGATCGAGGCGCTGATGCGGGTGAACCGCGGCAGCCCAATGGACGTCCTGCTCCAGCTCGTCGAGGTGCGCGGCTACATCGAGATCGGTGCCGCGGAGCACTTCGCACGGGTGGTCACCGACGAGCAGTTGGCGCAACTGCGCGCGCACCTCGATGAGATGATCGCCGCGCACGCCGTCACCGATGTGCCGCGGGTGATCGCCGCCGACCTCGCCTTTCATCAGCTGATCCTGGACGGTTGCGACAACCCGTTCATCGCCGCCACCATGCAGCCGCTGGGCCGCGCGCTTGTCGAGGGGCGGCGCGAGACGTCCGCCGTCCCGCAGATGCGCGAGCACGCCATTCACGAGCACGGCAACGTGCTGGCGGCGTTGGAGCGGCGCGATCCGCCGGCGGCGCGCAAGGCAATGCGGTCGCATATGCGGCAGACCGCGGCCGATACCCGGACCTACTTCCGTCCGGCCGAGGAGCCCACGCCCACGGCCTGAGTGCGCGCAGCCAACCAGTCTCGGTGAGGGTTCTGCGGGTTAGCCATGGCCCTGGAACTGCACCGTGTGGAATTTTCGGCGGCGTGCTGCCAACCCTTGAAGTCCTCTGAGGACTGCTGCTATCGTATATAACCTCAGACCTCAGAGGTCTGATGGATCACACAATGGAGGTGTGGATGATTTCAAGGGACGAATTACTAGCCGGCCTTCCGCCGGAGCGTCCGATCGGTCCGCAGGATGTCCGGCAGGCCCGCGAGGAGCAGGCGCGCCCGCTGGTCGTGCTCGACGACGACCCGACCGGCACCCAGTCGGTCGCCGAGCTGCCGGTCCTCAACTCGTGGACGGCCGACGACCTGGAGTGGGCATTGGGCACCGGCGCAGCGGCGGTCTACGTGATGACCAACTCGCGCTCGCTCGACCCCGTGGCGGCCGCCCGGTGCAACGTCGAGGTGGTCTCGGCGGCGATCGAGGCGGCGCGTCGGCTGGGCATCGAGGTGGACGTCGTCTCTCGCGGTGACTCGACCCTGCGGGGGCACTTCCCGCTGGAGCCGGACACCATTCGGGCGACGATGGCCGAGCACGGCATCGTGATCGACGGGGTCGTGGTGGTGCCGGCGTTCGGCGATGCCGGCCGGATCACGGTGAACTCGGTGCACTACGCCGGCAGCGACGCCAGCGGCTACGTGCCGGTGGGGGAGACCGAGTTCGCGCGCGACGCCACCTTCGGCTACGCCAGCTCCGACCTGCGCGATTGGGTCGCGGAGAAGACCGGCGGACGGATCCCGTCCGACCAGGTTGCGGCGATCACGCTGGCCGAGCTCCGTTCGGCCTCCGACGACGCGGTCGAGACCCTGGTGGGTCTCAGCGACGGGCGTCCGGTGGTGGTCGACATCGTCGACGAGGCCGACTTGCGCGCCCTCGCGCTCGCGGTGCTCCAGGCGCAGGAGCGCGGCAAACGCTTCGTGTTCCGGGTCGGCCCGCCCTTCGTCCGAGCGATGATCGGCCAGCCGGTGCTCGAACCGCTGACCGCCGCCGACGTGGCCGCGATCCGTCCGGCCGAGTCCGCCAACGGCGGCCTGATCGTGGTCGGATCGCATGTCGGGCTGACTACCCGGCAACTGGACGCCCTGCGCGCCCGGCGGGCGCCCGCCGAGTTCGAGATCGACGTCGCCACTGTGCTCACCGACGGCAGGGACGCCCACCTGGCCGAGATCGTCGACGCCGTCAGCGACGCGCTGACCAGGGGGAATGCCGTCATCCGGACCAGCAGAACGCTGGTCAAGGGCGCCGACGGCGACGACTCGCTGCGGATCGCACGTGTGGTGTCGGACGCCGTCGTCCAGGTCGTCCGCACCGTGCTCGACCGCACCCCGCCGCGATTCGTCATCGCCAAGGGCGGCATCACGTCCTCCGACGTGGCGGCTCGCGGACTGGAGATCGGCCGGGCGATCGTGCGCGGTCCGATGCTTCCCGGGATCGTCTCGCTCTGGGAGCCGATCATGGGGCCCGCACAGGGCATTCCGTACATCGTCTTCGCCGGCAACGTCGGCGACGACCAGTCCCTGGCCGACGTGGCCGACAAACTCTCCGACTGAAACGAGGAACCGACATGAACAATCCCGTCATCGCCGTCCTCGGCCTCGGTGCCATGGGTCTGCCCATGGCGACCCGGCTGGCCGAGAAGTACTCCGTCCGCGGCTTCGACATCAATCCCGAGCGGCTCGCGCTGGGTCAGCGGGCCGGGGTGGACGCCTCGGCGTCCGCACCCGAGGCGGCCACCGGGGCCGACGTCGTGCTGCTCGCAGTACGCAACAAGGCGCAACTCGAGGACGCCCTCTACGGTCCGAACGGCGTCGCGCCCGTCCTCGCCGCCGGGTCGACGATCCTACTCACCTCGACCGTCGGCATCGACGCCGTCCGCGAGGTCGCCGACCGGCTGGCCGCCGACGGCCGGCACCTGGTCGATGCGCCGATCTCCGGCGGCCCGGTGCGGGCCGGCAACGGTGATCTGCTGATCACCGTCGGGGCAACCGACCAAGCCTACGCGGCCGCGCTCGGCGTCCTGGAACAGCTGTCCTCGACCCTGGTCAGGGTCGGCGACAAGCCGGGCGACGGCCAGGCCATGAAGACCGTCAACCAGTTGCTCTGCGGCGTTCACATCGCAGCGGGCGCGGAGGCGCTGGCCCTGGCCGACGCCCTCGGCCTCGACCCGGCGCTGGCGCTGGAGACGCTCGGGGCCGGTGCGGCAGCCTCGTTCATGCTGGGTGATCGCGGACCGCGGATGCTGCAGGCCTACGACGAGGCGGGGGCCGAGGTGCGCAGCAGGATCGACATCTTCACCAAGGACATGGGCATCGTCAACGGTGCCGCCCGCTCGGCCGGCTTGGCTACCCCGATCGCCGCCGCGGCCGAAGGGCTGTTCCTGATCGCTCAGGCCGCAGGCCAGGCGGCGATGGACGACTCCTCGGTGATCAAGGTGATCGCGCCGACGCGCAGGGAGCAGCAGGGATGAGCCCCACCGTTCTGCTGCTGATCGCGGCGGCCGGTGTCGCGCTGCTGCTGTCACTGGTGCTGAAGCTCAAATTCCACCCGTTCGTCGCGTTGATGTTGGTGAGCATCCTGGTCGCTCTGGTGGCCGGGGTGCCGCCGAAGGACCTGGTCACGACGATCGAGAGTGGTATGGGCTCGGTGCTGGGTCACATCGCGATCATCATCGCCCTCGGCGCGATGGTCGGCCGGATCATCGAACTCTCCGGTGGCGCGCAGGCGCTGGCCGCCACACTGATGGAGAAATTCGGCAGCCGCCGGACACCGCTGGCGCTCACCGCCGCCGGCTTCCTGCTCGGCATCCCGGTCTTCTTCGAGGTCGGAGTGATCATCCTGATGCCGCTGGCCTACGGTGTCGCCAAGGCCGCGAAGAAGCCCCTGCTGCTCTACGCTCTGCCGATGTGCTCGGCGATGCTGGTGGTGCACGCCTTCCTGCCACCGCACCCGGGACCCGTGGCCATCGCGGGCATCTTCGGCGCCGACATCGGCCGGATCTTGATGTGGGGTCTTCCGCTGACCGCCGTCGTGACGTTCGTCAGCTACCTGGTCGCCAACCGGATGAACAAGAAGATCTATCCGATGAGCGATGACGTCCGGGCCGAGGTGTACGGCATCGACGTCACCAACGAGGACATCGTCGACTGGGTGAAAAACCCGGAGTCGGCGCACGCCGGCAGCCCGTCGGGTCATCACCTGGACGCCGCGGGCGGTGAGCACAGTGGCTTGAGCGCGGCCGAAGAGCTGGCGTCGGTCGACGTCCTCACTCGCCGGCTGCCGGCGGGTCCGGCCCCTAGTTTCGCGATGATCGCGTCGCTGATCATCCTGCCGATCGCGCTGATCCTGCTGGGCACGCTGGCGACCAGCTTCCTCGCCGAGGGCAACGTCGTCCGCTCGGTGCTGGTCGTGCTGGGTGCTCCGCTGGTCGCGCTGCTACTCGATGCGCTGCTGTGCGGGTACCTGCTCGGCATCCGGCGCGGCTGGAGCCTGCAGGACGTCGGTGACGTGATGGGCTCGGCGATCCCGCCGGTCGCCATGGTGATCCTGATCGCCGGTGCGGGCGGCGTGTTCGGCAAGGTGCTGGTGGCGACCCACATCGGCGATGCGGTGGCCAACGTGCTGCAGGCCACCGGATTGCCGATCCTGGTGCTTGCCTTCCTGTTCACTGTGCTGCTCCGGGCCGTGCAGGGATCGGCGACGGTCGCCCTGGTGACCACCGCCGGGGTGATCTCCCCGCTGATCGCCGCGGCGCACTACAACCCGAATCAGCTGGCCCTGGTCTGCCTGGCGATGGGTGCCGGCGCGTTGGCCGTCTCGCACATCAACGATGCCGGGTACTGGATCGTCGTGAAGCTCGCCGGCCTGTCGGTGGGCGACGGCCTGAAGACCTGGACGACACTGACCACTCTCGGCGGCGTCCTCGGTGTGATCCTGGTCGCCGCTGCCTGGCCACTGGTCAGTTAGGGAACCGCTGATCAATCATGTCCCGGCTGCGGCGCACCCGGACGGGCGATCTGCGGCCCCCAAATCTTGCGCCGTACGTCCAGTACGCCCACAAGATCTGGGGGCCGCAGCTCATCCCGCCGGGCA
>NZ_JASGEF010000041.1:0-94804 GCF_047606665.1 Micropruina sp.
CCGTTCGTCGATTCGGCGAGCGCGTTGTCGTAACAGCTTCCGGTCCGGCCAACGGAACGTCGGAGACCGAGTTGCTCGAGAACATCCGCGTATTCAGCGGATGTGTAGTTGCTGCCGCGGTCGGAATTAGGCCGAATTCGGCTTAATTCCGATTATGCCGAGGAAATCACTAAGCCGAGGGTCGATTATTTGGCCAGGTCAGGCTGGGTTCCGTCACACCGCGAACCCCGCCTCGTCGTCGCCGGTGGTGGCAGTGGCGACTGCGCCCAGCAGCCGGGCGATCCCGGACAGAGCGATCAGGAACCTCGATGCAATCGCGTCGAGCTGGCGGACATGGCCGAAGGTGAACGAGCGCAGGAACGATCCCCGTGTCGAGGGGGCGTACACCCGGGCGAAGAGGCGGCCCATCCCGCCGTGCCGCAGCAACGCCATGTCATCGATCGAGTCCGCCCCAGCGACCATCCCGCCGACCAGCGAGGCCACCTTCAGACCGGGGTTTGCGCCCTTGTCGGTCGGCACCGTGAGGTGCTCCTCGGCCAGATCGCGCAGGCCCGCGCGATCGGCCAACGCGAGCACCGGAACCAGGCCCGCTGGCGACACGAGATTCGGATCATCGAACGCCACCGACGTCCGACCAAGAGTGTCAGAGAGTCGCACCTACGAGATGCCCTTCGCGTCGCGGCCGGATTGTTGCCTGAAGAACTCCAATCCTCCGCCCCGCAAGGGCATTCTCACTTCACGACGCGCTCACCCCACCGCTCTCATCGGTGGATCCGGGCTAAGGCATCCTCGATGTGGCGGCGCGCTTCCTCGACAGCTGTGACACCCTTGGCGCGGACACGTCGCCTGGCACCGCGGCGAGCGGTGGCAAGAATTGTCATCGAGGTCTCACTGGGCCTGACGACCAAGACGCCTGCCGCTGCCGGAGGAGATTGACCATCGAGCTGTCGACCCGGCTGCTGAATCTCCTGACCAGCTGATGCGCGGGGCGCTCTGAGCCAATCGCTGCCAAGGCCGGATCGGGGCCGCTGTCCGGGACAGGCTGCCTCAGCGGCCCCATTGACACCGGAGTCCTCGCCGGTGGATTCTGACCTCAGTAGAAGTACCCACCCGCGGGGAGCTCGTTATGAGGAACGCGTCACGGCTTTTATGTACAGCGATGCTTGGCTGTCTGACAGTCTTGGGTAGTATCGCGTTGACGCCCGCTACTGCGTCGGCGAGCGTCACCTGTACCAGCGATCACTGCTACTCGATCCTTCGAGGAACGGGGAAGACCTTCTATGTGCACCCTGAACAAGGGTACACCCGGCTGTAGTCATAACTCGATCCTTCGAGGAACGGGGAAGACCTTCTATGGGATGTACGGCACGTGGGGACGATCGGCGATGAAGGCGCCCACCGCGAGCGACGCAAACGATTACTTCGTGGACAGCGAGATGTGGGCTAGCCCAACCGCCGCAGCCGATGCCTGGGTGGAGACAGGTCTCACCCAAGGCTACTTCGCCGTGCCTGATGCTGTCGGATACTACGCTTTCGCTGCCTATCAGAAGACGTCCGGCAGCTATGCGGAGCATGACTTCGGAAAAGTGAGCCAGAATTCTTCGACAACCGACGAATACCAAATCTCTCGCAACGCCACAACCAACAAGTGGAACGTCTACTTTGATGGTGTGCTCTGGACGACACCCAAGGTGGGCTTCTGGACCACCGCCTGCTTGGATGTGGGTGGGGAAGTCTTTGCGAAATCGGCCACAGCTAGCAAGTTCACGATGTATGTGCAAGGGATCAAATCCTCGGGCTCGAAGGCTGATCCTGCCACCGAAACAAAGATGGTTGATTCTGGACTCAACGGCTCATCTCCCAAAAGTTCCGCATGGAAATGGAGCATCGAATGAACAAGATGCGCGTCTCACTAGCCTGCCTGATCATCGCAACCGCCAGTGCCGTCACTGCCGGTTGCGCCTCGATCCAGGCTCGCCCCGCTGAAACTGCCGAACCCGTGTCTACCGCAAGCACGACCGTGCGTCCGCTCGGTGACACCACCGGCACCATCGAGATCGTTGCTCCGGCGGTGAGTTCGTCGCCGTGCAGCGAAAATGCGGCTGTAACCATCGGCTCAGATGCATCGGATTCCATCAAAGAGATGATTGCGGACAACCCCGCCTCGAACAGTCACGCCGGCCCGGTGGCCCTCGCAGACGCCGATAGCGCGGTTGCTGCCGCGCGCACGGCCACCTCGAGCTATTCCAAGGCCCGTTCAATGGGTTGGGAGCCCCCCGCCGAAGCGAACGCCGCAGCTGTTCTCCTGCCCTACCAGGCCACAGTCAAGGCCGCAGGGGCCGACATCCCTGAAGGACAGCAGATCGTTGACCCGGACAGATGCGTATGGCTGGTTACCGTGGAGGAACCGTACATTCAACAGCACGTAAAGGCAGGAGTGACACCAAAGGTGTTCGATCGCTACACCCGGGTGATCGATCAAGCCACCGGCGAAGGCTTGGACCTCTACGCCGGTGCAGACGCGCCTGATGCCATTACGGGGGCTCATCTGTAGACCCGACGCTCCCCGGCGATCTCAGCGAGGAGTGCCGGCGGTGGCGATGGTGCCGCACGTAGGAGTAGTCGCTGGACTTCTGGCTCCACAGATCGTTGTGAGCCCGGTCTGGAGTGAAGGTGGCCGGGTTGTGGTGGGCGAGTGCCTGGTAGTGGCTGGCGGCTTCTTCGATAGCGGCCAGCGCAGCATCTCGGTCACCGGCTAGCCCATGGCGATGGCTCACCCGGTCGAGCAGGGCCGCATGAGCCGCGAGTCCCTCGGTTTCGCCGCCCGAGAGACTGCTTCCGACTTCGTGAGCCGAGCGGGTCACGGCAACGGGGTTCCGCATCGTGCTAAGCCGTCGCCGATCCACCAGCAGGCCGAGCCGATAGGCGCCCAAGTTGTCGAGTGGAATCGCTTGGGAACCTCGTCGAGGGGCAGCGGGCAATCCTCGGCCTGCGCCAGTCGTTCCAGGGTGTCGCGAACGGCCCCGGGGGCGAGCTTGGCGATATTCAGGGCTGGTCGCCAGAGCGGCTGCCTCGCGCGGATCAGATGCTCGACGAGCCCAATGGCGGCCTCGTGGTTGTATTGACCGGCCCGACTCAGTACGAAGAAGACCCGCTCCAGCTCTTTGTCGCCGGTGAGGCCTGACAGGCTGGCGGTGAGCAATTCCTGATGCTCGGCGAAGGTGGTGATCAGGTGGAAGTCGGCCACCGGGTCGGGACGGATCGCCATTGGCTCGCCGCTGTGGGATTGCAGCACGACCTTGATCGAGCGGGCCACCTCGTCTCGCCAGTGGGCGTCCTCATTCAACAGCGGGATGGCGCGCAGCAAGTCGGTCAGTACGTCCAGGCTCGATGGCTGCGCCAGTGTCGCGATGGCTCCGGCTTGCCCGAGCAATTCGCGGTTAGGAACACTCTCGCCTTGATCAGTCGTGCCATGGGTGTTTATGTAAGCCTTTTCCCAGTAGTCGACCTCGTGCCACAGCACTCGTCGATACAGCTCTTCCTGCGAGGCTGGTGGCTTGGCGGACTCATCCTTGCGCCCGCTCAACCAGGCGAGCAGGACTAGATCGAGCGTGGTGCGCGGCTGGTAGCCGTACTCTGGTGGCATCGTGATGGTGGCGCCGAGCCCGGTGAGAGTGGCGCGGTAGATGCGGACCGGATTCTCCAGCAGAGCCGGAAGGCCGACCGCTTCGGGGGCAACCGGAAAGCCATTCGACTCCAGTAACGCTGCACCTTTTCGAGCCAGCCACCGGCTATGGACCGGGCGGTCAGCACAACCACGGCCGGCGATCCTCGCCGATCCCGAAGCTGCCGGAACAGACGCTTGACATCGGCGAGGCGTCCGTCCGCGTAGTCGACGACGACAAGGAGCGGAATACGAACGGCCGAGAGCCAAGACCAGCTCTCCTCCGATCGTTCGTCGGTCAGCACCCCGGCGTACCAGCCCTGGATTCGCATCCGTTCGGCGACTTCGAGCGCCAGACGGTTCTTGCCGGCGCCGCCGACACCGTGGATCACCGCTACCTGGTCCAAGCCGGAGGCGAGGGCACGGTCGCACAGGTCACACACGATGGTCAGTTCGTGCCGGGATTGGAATGCGGTCAGCCGGTATTCCGGTCGCAAGCTCTGCAGCGGGGTGGGTGCGTTGTCCAGGCTGTCGTAGATCTTCCGCAACGGCAGGACGCTCGGCTGAATGGACCGGTAGCCGTCCGCTTGGGGGACGATCGGCACCACCGACGACACCCGCCAGCCTTCGCCGCTCAGATAGGCCCGGCCATTGCTGGCGGCGGTGGCCAGGTCCGCGTCGGCACCGCGCACTTTCACCGAGCCGAGGGCACCGGTCAGTCCGATCGGATCGAGAAGCAGCAGATCGCGGCCGGGTTGATCGGCGTCCTCACGGACGTGATCCCAGAAGCCTTCCGGCAGGTCCGTCCAGACCTCGCTGCCGCTGCCGACCGGCCAGGCTCCGGTACATGAGGTCAGCACCACCGCGTGATGGGCGCCACGGCCGTCCGCCGGCTCCAGTAAGACGATCGCCGCCGGCAAGTCGGCGTTGCGGCAGGCGGTGGCCAGCACCAGCGCCACATCGAGGCAGGTGCCGCTGCCCGGAGTGTCCAGCACCTCGTCGGGCGACCGGATCAGCTGGCCATCGGCATTGGTGCCTTCGCGGGCCGGCGCGTACAGGATCTGGTGCCTGTGCAACACCTCCCAGATCACCGCCAGCCGCCGCTGCGCGGGCAGGTTCTGCGGCAGCTTCGCCAGCCTGCGGAGGTCGTCCGGGGACGCGTAGCGCGCGAGTTCCTGCGGCTCGGTCAGCCGGAACGGCGGCGCCCACGGTGTGCTGGTCATGCGATCACCAACTCCGGATTGAGCACTTCCAGGGACGCCTCGCTGTGCAGCAGATCCTCCGCCTCCCAGTCGACCCTGACCTGGTAGCCGCCGGCGAACAGCGCCGGCAACTCTCCGACGAACCGGCCGTCGGCGGAATCCCAACTCAGTTCCACGGCAGATCGGCCGGTCCCGTCGTCCGTGATCGCCGTCGCGACGCAGCGTCCGGGGTTGCCGGCCATGTCGGCGCCGCGCACGGTGGCCGCGAGCGGCGTCGGCTGCCCGGTCAGCGAGAGCTCCTCCAGATCGACGCCCAGTGACAGCTTCACCCCGACGCCCTCGATCGGATGCACCACTGGATAGTTTTCGGCGTCCTGCAGCCGGTCGATCACCTCGGGGAGATCGATGATCTGGCCGTGCCGCATCGCGGCGCTCAGCCCGGTCGGCGGCTGAATCATCTCTGGCGGCAGGCCGGACAGCATCGGCACCGTCCCGTCACCCAACTCGATCGCCCACTTGCCCAAACCGGGACGTGCCGGCGCGTCCTTGGTGACCCGGACGCGCTTGCCGTCCCAGCTGCACGCACGCTGGGTGCCGTGGCCCACCCCGATCCGCGGCTGCACCGACGGCCGGATCTCGGCCGGCAGCGCGCTCCAGGCGGACGTCAGCGAGCGATGCAACTCGCCGGCGGCCGTGGCCATGCCCTGATTCCAGGCCAACGGCAACGCCTGCACGGTCAGCCAACGATCGCTGACTCGATCGTGCACCTCGGCCTCCGTCGGCAGCAGGTCGTAGACGCCCTGCCACGAGCGCAGCAACCTCCGTACCGGACCCTTGATCAAATGCGCACCGAGCACCGGGATGCCGTTCGCCAGAATGTCGAGCGCCTTCGGGGCGCCCCGGTGCGGCGTGCCCAGCGTGATCAGTTCGCGGCACAGCTCCGTGTGCCCGTCCTGGGCCAGCCAATGCCGGGCGACCAGCCCACCCATCGAATGGGCGACGAAGATGATCCGTCCCCGCCGATCGTCGGGCTTCGGCCACAGGGCTTCCAGGCGGGGCATCAGCTGGGCGTGCAGATACTCGGCCCCTTTGGCCACGCCGATCCGGAAGTCGTAGCCGATCGCCACCACGTTCGCGTCCAGCCGCGGAGTGGGGGTCGTGCCGTCGTCCAGAATCACATCGGGCAGTGCGGCGAGCCTTTGCAGCAGGGCCTCATAGCCGGGAATCTTCGTCCAGATTCCGAACAGCTTCTTGGACTTGATCAGCCCCATCGGTCGGAGCTCGGGGTAGCGATCGACGCTGCGCAGACCCGGCCGGACCAGCAGGTTACCCACATCGGGGAAGCCGGCGTCCCAGACCACCCTGCTGGGATCTGCTGGCTCCACCAATCTGGTCCCGCCGATCCCCGGCAGAACCACCACGAGATGCCGACGCTTCGCCATACTTCGTCCCTCGGCTGTTGATCCTGGTACGCACCGTAGCGACAAGGGGCGATGGGCACGACCGACGACACGATCTTCAGGGGGACACGGTTGTGTCGGCGGCGGGTGGTTAACTTGCGCCCGTGAAAAGCCCTTCCCGGATCGGCTACGTCCTGCTGCTCGCCGTGGCGCCGCTGCTGGCTGCGCTGTTCGCGGGGGCGACCACGATTCCGGGGGGCACCGTCGATCCGTGGGCGCCGGCGATGATCGACCTGGACGTCTATCGGCGTACCGGCGACCTGGTGCTGCACGGCCAGGACTTCTACAACGTCAAGGCCTGGCTGCCGTGGATCTACCCGCCGTTCCCCGCACTGCTGGCGGTACCGTTCGGGGCCGTCCCGGCGGCGGTCGCGCAGATCGCCTGGCTGACCCTGAACGCCGCCTGCCTGATGGCGATGTTGTACCGGCTCGGCCTGACCGGATGGCGGCTCAGCGCGGCGGCCACCGCGATCACCTGGCTGGTCGAACCGGTCCGCGAAACGCTCGGCTTCGGCCAGGTCGCGGTCTTCCTGGTGACCGCCGCCGTGCTCGACTCGATGCCCGGCCCGACCGTGTTCCGACGCCGGCTGCTGCCCGAAGGCTGGCTGACCGGGGTGGCGACCGCGGTCAAACTGACCCCGGCCGTGGTCGCGGTCTACAACTTCTTCGCCGGCAAGCGGAAGGCCGGCATCGTCAGCTTCGTCACCTTCCTGGTCTGCACCCTGATCGGCTTCGTGGTGCTGTGGGGCCCCTCGCTCACCTACTGGGGGCGGCTGCTGTCCGGCGACTCCGGGCTGAACACCGGGATCGTGTTCAAGACCAACCAGTCCGTGCTGGGGGTGTGGACGCGGATGCTGGGCGAGGCGAGCCGCGGCGGCCTGATCCTCGCCGCCCTGGTCGCCCTGATCGGAGTGCTGGCCGCGGTGCTGATGCACCGGGCCGGCGAGGTGCCGCTGGCGCTGTGCCTGGCCGGCCTGACCAGCCTGTTGGCGTCCCCGATCTCCTGGTCGCATCACTACGTGTGGATCGTGCCGTTCGGCATAGAGCTGCTGCGCAACCGCCGGCTGCCCGGCTACCTGAGAACCGCCGGACTGTTCTATGCGCTGTGGACGGCGTTCGCCCCGTTCAAGCTGCTGCCGGGCGACAACAACGTCGAACTGAGCTACACGCCGCTGCAGATGCTGGTCGACAATTTCGGGGTCTATCTCGGCGTCGCCATCGTGATCGGCTGTGTGGTCGCCGCCTTCACCCCATGGGGTAGGGAGCGGCGCCGGGCGCAGACCCAGTTGCGGGACGCGGTATCGGTCTAGCCGACCTAACCACTGGAATACTCGACGCGCGGGGGCCGTTGTCAGTATTCGAGAGCGGCAGTGCTACAGTGAACACGCGCTGTAGTTTTCAGCCGTCGCCCCACCAGATCGGGCGCGACGATCCAGATTCGTCGAGGACTCCCCTCATCAATGGCCCTGCGCAGATGAACACGTCCGTGATCTGACCCGGAGTTGTCACACTCCTCACATTGCTGTCCGTGCGACGTTGACCCACACCCGTACGGATGTCCCCGAAAGGACTTACGTGACCGACACGATCGAAGTCACCGCCCCGGCCAAGAACAAGGGGCTCACCGCCATGCTGCTTCCGGAGTTGAAGCAGCTGGGTGCCTCGCTCGGCCTCAAGGGGACCGGTGCGATGCGCAAGAGCCAGCTGATCGACGCCATCCGGAGCGCCCAGGGTGGTGCGCCCGCGACGGCGAAGGCACCTGTCGCGGCCCGCGCCGAGAGGTCCGGTGCCGAGACCTCCGGCGCCGAGACGTCCGGTGCCGAGACGTCCGGCGCCGAGACGTCCGGCGCTGGGGCGTCCGACAAGCCCGAACGCCACCCGGAGCGCGCCACGACCTCGTCCGAGGCGCCCGCGGCGAACACCCATACCGCCAAGGCCGACGCCGCGCAGGCAGCCCTTGTTCCGGCCGAGGCGCCGCAGGCGTCCGGCTCGCAGTCCGGTGCCAAGGAGCCAGCCGGTGGCGACACCGGCGACGAGGTGGCCGCCCGACTGGAGGCCCTCCAAGGTGAGCGGGGACGCCGCCGGCGCAACCGCAACAATGCCGACGCCGGTGATGCGGCGTCCGGCGAGCAGGCCGGTGCGAACGTTACCGAGGCCGCCGAGCCCACGCTCGATTCGCGTCCGCAGCAGCTGGAGCGCCAGCAGGTCCGCGACGACGACGATTTCGGCAACGGACGCCGCTCGCGGCGCCGGCGCAATCGCGACCGGCAGAACCGCCGCAACAACCGGGGCGGCCAGTCGAATTCGATGGCCGGTCTCGAAGTGGACACCGCGGTCGGCGAGGACGACGTCCTGGTCAATGTGAACGGCATTCTCGATGTGCTGGACAACTACGCGTTCGTCCGCACCTCCGGTTACCTGCCCGGCCCCAATGACGCCTACGTGTCGCTGTCGATGGTCCGCAAGTACGGGCTGCGCAAGGGCGACATTGTCACCGGAGCGATCCGACAGCCGCGCGAAGGCGAGCGCAAAGAGAAGTTCAACCCGCTGGTGCGGATCGACACGGTGAACCTGGAAGCGCCGGAGAAGTCCCGCGATCGGCCCGAATTCGGCAAGCTGACCCCGCTGTACCCGCAGGAGCGGCTCAAGCTGGAGACGTCCGCGGTCGGCATGACCGGCCGGATCATCGACCTGGTGTCGCCGGTCGGCAAGGGCCAGCGTGGTCTGATCGTGTCGCCGCCGAAAGCCGGCAAGACGCTGATCATGCAGGCGATCGCCAACGCCATCACCACCAACAACCCCGAGGTGCACCTGATGGTGGTGCTGGTCGACGAGCGTCCCGAAGAGGTCACCGACTTCCAGCGTTCGGTCAAGGGCGAGGTGATCGCGTCCACCTTCGACCGTCCGGCCGACGACCACACCACGATCGCCGAGCTGGCGATCGAGCGGGCCAAGCGGCTGGTCGAACTCGGCAAGGATGTGGTGATCCTGCTCGACGGCATCACCCGGCTCGGCCGCGCCTACAACCTGGCCGCGCCGGCGTCCGGACGCATCCTGTCCGGCGGTGTCGACTCGGCCGCGCTGTACCCGCCGAAGAAGTTCTTCGGTGCCGCCCGGAACATCGAGGACGGCGGCTCGCTGACCATCCTGGCCACCGCGCTGATCGAGACCGGCTCGAAGATGGACGAGGTGATCTTCGAGGAGTTCAAGGGCACCGGCAACATGGAACTGCGGCTGCGTCGCGACCTGGCCGACAAGCGGGTCTTCCCGGCGATCGACGTCGCGGCGTCCGGTACCCGGCGCGAAGAGATGCTGTTCACCCGCGAAGAGCTGCAGATCATCTGGAAGCTGCGCCGGGTGCTGTCCAGCCTCGACCCGCAGGCCGCCCTGGAGACCCTGCTCTCCCGGATGCGCAAGACCGAGTCGAACCGCGAGTTCCTGATCCAGGTCACCCGGACCACGCCGTCCCAGAACTGACCGGTGGCGTCCCGTCGTCCCTAGTCAAGACTCGGTAAACCCCTCCCTAACTAGTTCTGCCCTCCCACATGTGGGAGGGCAGAACTAGTTAGGGAGGGCCTCGTCGCCGGAGGCCCCGGTGATGGGCGGGCGGTTAGTGCTGGTGCCCGGTGTGCATGTCCAGTGCCGCCACCTCGGGCGGACGGACCATGAACGGACGCATCATGCCCATGTCCTCGTGATCGAGGATGTGGCAGTGATACATGAAGGCGCCGTGGGCTCCGGTGAAGTTGCCGGCCACCGCCTGCCAGGTGCCGGGCTTGATCACGAAGGTGTCCTTCATCCCGAGCTCCCAGGGTTCCAGGTCGTGGGTGGCCGGGTCGGTGACGATCGGGCTGTCGGTCTTGCCGTCGGTCTGGTTCCAGTGTCCAGCCACGTCGATCGAGCGCCGGAACAAGGTCTGGAACTCGGTCATGTGAATGTGCATCGGATGCGCCGGCCCACCGAGGTGGATGAAGTTCCAGATCGCGAACTCGCCACTGTTGAGGAAGATCGTGTTGTGGTCGTGGAACAGCTGGGCCACCTTGCGGAAGGTGCGCAGGGTGCCCCCGGCGTCCACGATCTGGATCATTCCCGGCTCCATCACCGCGGGCACCTCGGCGTCGGGTACCGCCGCGAGCTCCCAGAACGCCGCGTGCGCGTCGCCGGCCGTCCCGGGCGGGACAAGCGCGATGGTGACATGCCCGTGCTTGGCCGGGATGACCAGGGTCGGCTGTTCGCCCGACTGGACGCCGTCATGGGCGTACCGGGCGTAGTGGGGGTTGAGCGTGCTCGGCAGGCTGAAGTGGTCGGACGCGCTGTGCGAACGCACCCGGAACTCCATGCAGTGCGCGACGGCGGACGCCGGGCCGGCGCCGGCGTTGGTCAGCCGGACGCGCTTGCCGCGCAAGGCGCTGAAGTCGATCAGCACGTCGAACCGTTCCGAGCAGTGCATCGGCAGCCCGGCGTCCGGCACCGGCGCGGGCTTGGGCAGCAGGCCGCCGTCGGTACCGATGATGCGCATGGCCGAACTGTGGTCGTTGCCGTCGGAGTCGACCAGCTTCAGCGTGTACAGCCGCGAGTTGGACGCGTTCAGCAGCCGGAAGCGGTACCAGGCGGCGTCCACCTCCAGGTGCGGCCAGATCACCCCGTTGACCATGGTGAACGGGCCGGACACCGGCAGCTCGGTGGTGCCGATCCGGCCCACCTTGTACAGCAGCCCGCCGTTCAGTGCGCCGGTCGCCGGATCGGTGTCCAGGTTGACGTCCCGCAGCACCAGCGGAACCTCGCGCCGGCCGCGGGGCAGGCCGAGGGCGTCCTCGTTGTCGTCGCGGATCAGGTACATCCCGGCGAGTCCGGCGTGGACGTTGAGCCGGGTGATGTCCATCGCATGGTCGTGGTACCAGAGCGCGGTCGCCTCCTGCCGGTTCGGGTACTCCGACCATTGCGACGAGCCGGGGCCGATCGCCTGGGTCGAATAGCCGTCGTTCCAGCCGTTCGTCAGGGCACCGTGCAGGTGCACCACCATCCAGGGCGGCAGCGTGGCCACGCCGTCCAGCGGTTGGCAGCCCGGCCGCGGCTGGCCGTCGGCGTCCCGGTAGCCGGGAAGTTGGACGTCCGGCAGCGTGGAGGTGCTCACCCCGGTCAACGGGATGGTGCCCTGCAGCCGGTTGGCCCACTCGATCGTCGCCTTCCGGTTGCGGCGGACGACCAGGGTCGGTCCCGGGGCCACATCGGTCGACCCCTGACGGTTCGATGGGAGGACGGAACTTGGGGCCGTCTGATACCGGTTCGCCCGACTCGGCCCTCCCCAATCAGTTCAGCCCTCCCGTATACGGCAGGGCTGAACTGATTGGGGAGGGCCCAGTGCGGGTTCGAAGCGGTGCTGAGTTAAGCTGATCGGCCGCTCACAGCCCGGAGGTCGTGCCATGCCCACACCTGATGCGTTGTCCGAGGCACGCACCCATCTGGACGATGCCCGGGCCGCGCTGCGCGCGATGCGCGAGCACACCGCGTCCCTGGAGGCACTGGCCGGTGACCGGCTGTCGGGGGAGTACCTGAAGCAGGCTCTCTACCGGCGGATGATGGCGCTGCGCGACGATCCAGACACCCCGCTGTTCTTCGGACGCATCGACTACCGCACTGACGCTGGTGGAGACGAGAACGAGAACTGCTGGATCGGACGCCTGCACGTCACCCGCGAGATGGGAAGCGAGCCGATGGTGTACGACTGGCGCGCGCCGGTGTCGCTGCCGTTCTACCGGGCCAGCCGGACCGAGCCGATGGGGGTCGCGCTGCGCCGCCGGTTCGGCTTCCAGCACGGCCGGATCACCGCTCACGAGGACGAACAACTGGCCGGCGCCGGCGACGGCGACGAGCCGTTCGGGCACTCCGACATCCTGGAATCGGAGATCGAACGACCCCGCACCGGCCCAATGCGCGACATCGTTGCCACCATCCAACCCGAGCAGGACCTGATCGTCCGCGCTCCGCTGGAACAGTCGGTGGTGGTGCAAGGAGCGCCCGGCACCGGCAAGACCGCGGTCGGCCTGCACCGCGCCGCCTATCTGCTCTACGCCCACCGCGACCAGCTCAGCCGCAGCGGGGTGATGGTGGTCGGCCCGAACGCGTCCTTCCTGTCCTACATCGCCGACGTGCTGCCGGCCCTGGGCGAGATCGACGCCGTCCAGGAGACCCTGGAATCCCTGGTCACCCGGTCGTCCGGACGACCCGTCGCGGGCGACGATCCGGCGCCGGTGGCGGTGCTGAAGGGCGACCCGCGGATGGCCGAAGTGCTCCGCCGATCGGTCTGGGAGTCCATCGTCGAGCCCACCGAGACCCTGGTGGTGCCGCGCGGCTCGGCGCAGTGGCGGATTCCCGCGCATCGCTGCGCCGCGGTGATCGACGAGCTGCGGGGACGCGGCGTCCGGTATGCGGCCGGACGCGAGATGCTCGGCCAGCGGCTGGCACATCAGGTGCTGCTGCGGATGGAGGCATCGGGGGAGTCGCCGGACGACCGGGTGCAGAACGCGGTCGCCCGGTCGCGTTCGGTGAAGGCCTACGTGGACGCCCATTGGCCCGCACTGGACCCGGTCAAGCTGGTGTTTCGCCTGGTCAGCGATCCCGAGTTCCTGGCCCGGCATGCCGCAGAACTGCTCGACGCCGACGAGCAGGAGCTGATCCAGCTGCCTCGCGGCCGCGGCGTCCGGACGCCTCGGACGGCCGCCGCGTGGCGTCCGAGCCTGGCCGACCTGGTGCTGATCGACGAGGTCGCCGACCTGCTCAACCGGACGCCCAGCCTGGGCCACCTGATCGTGGACGAGGCGCAGGATCATTCCGCGATGGCGCTCCGGGCGCTGGGCCGGCGGGTCAGCACCGGTTCGCTGACCGTGCTCGGCGACCTGGCCCAGGCGACCACCGCCTACGCCACCACCAGCTGGGCCGACTCGCTGCGCCATCTCGGCAAGCCCGAGAGCACCGTCGCTGAGCTGGTTGCCGGCTTCCGGGTGCCGCGCTCGGTGATCGAATATGCGGCCGGGCTGCTGCCGAGCATCGCGCCGTCACTGGCCCCACCCCATTCGGTGCGCCGCTCCGCCGGAGACTTCCGGATCGTCGCCGGTGAGACGCCGGCACTGCTGGACGCCGTCCGAACCGCCCTGGAACGGGAAGGAACCGTCGGGCTGATCGTGGCCGACGACCAGGTGGCGGCGGTTACGGACGCCCTTCGCGCCGCCGGCCTCGGATACGCCGTGATGGGCGCCGATTCCGGCGACTTCGACCAGCGCCTCGACCTGGTGCCGGCCAGCCTCGCGAAAGGCCTCGAATTCGACCAGGTGATCCTGGCCGAGCCGTCCGCGATCGTCGCTGCCGAGCCCGACCGGGTCACCGGCCTGCGCCGCCTCTATGTCTGCCTGACCAGGGCGGTCAGCGGGTTGCAGGTGGTCCATGCCGAACCTCTGCCGGAGGAACTCACCAGGACCTGAACCCAGATGGCCGACCCGAGCTCGCGGACGTCGACCAGCAGGCTCAGCAGCGGATCGTCGGCGGTGAGGTGGCCCGAATCCGGGCTTGCTCGCCGCCGTCCCGGAAGGCCGGGGATCGGCGTGCCACATCGATCGCAGCACCGGTGGCGTTTTGCCCAAATCCGGGCCGATCCGGCACAATGGACGGTCGTTGCCGGTTCACGCCATGGGGTTCATCCAGCCCCACTTCCCAGTCGGGCGACCCGGTACAGAACAAGGAGCTCAGATCATGAAGCAGGGAATCCATCCCGACTACAAGGTGACCGAGGTGACCTGCACCTGTGGCAACACCTTCACCACGCGCAGTACCGCCAAGAACGGCGTCATCCACGCCGAAGTGTGCGCGGCCTGCCACCCGTTCTACACCGGCAAGCAGAAGATCCTCGACACCGGCGGCCGCGTGGCCCGGTTCGAGCGCCGCTACGCCAAGAAGCCGGCCGGCAAGTGATCCACGGCAGCGCCGGGGCCCATCGGGCTCCGGCGCTGCGTCGTCCCTGAGAGACACCAGATGTTCGAGGCAACCGAGGGCCTGCGGGCCGAGTTCGCCGAGCTGGAACAGCGGCTCGCCGATCCGGCGACCCACGCCGATCTGGCGCTGGCCCGCAAGACCGGACGCCGCTACGCCGAGCTGATCCCGATCGTGAAGGGCCTGGACGCCTACGACCGGCTCAGCGACGACCTGGCGGTCGCCCGCGAGCTGGCCGCCGACGACGCGTCCTTCGCCGACGAGGCCGAGAGTCTGAGCGAACAGCTGGCCGAGGTCACCGAACGGCTGACCCGGCTGCTCGCGCCCCGCGACCCGCACGACTCCTCCGACGCGCTGATGGAGATCAAATCCGGCGAAGGCGGCGACGAGTCGGCGCTGTTCGCCGCCGACCTGTTTCGGATGTACAGCCGCTACGCCGAATCGCGCGGCTGGGCGGTCGAGGTGCTGGACAGCCAGGAGACCGACCTGGGCGGGTTCAAATCGATCACCCTGGCGATCAAGGCGCGGGGCAGCGATCCGAACAACTTCCCCTACGGGGTGCTGAAGTTCGAGGGCGGGGTGCACCGGGTGCAGCGGGTGCCGGTCACCGAGACACAGGGCCGGGTGCACACCTCGGCGGCCGGCGTCCTGGTGATGCCGGAGGCCGAAGAGACCGAGGTCGACATCGACCCCGACGATCTGCGGATCGACGTCTACCGCAGCTCCGGGCCTGGTGGCCAGGGCGTCAACACCACCGACTCGGCGGTCCGGATCACCCATCTGCCGACCGGCATCGTGGTCAGCTGCCAGAACGAGCGCTCCCAGCTGCAGAACAAGGAGTCCGCGATGCGCATGCTGCGGGCCCGGCTGGTGGCCGCCGCCGAAGAGGCGGCCGCGGCCGAGGCGTCCGCCGCCCGCCGCTCGCAGGTGCGCACCGTCGACCGCTCCGAACGGATCCGCACCTACAACTTCGGCGAGAACCGGATCGCCGACCATCGGATCGGCTACAAGGCCTACAACCTCGACTCGGTGCTGGCCGGCAACCTGGGCGGCGTGATCGAGGCGCTGCAGGCCGCCGACCTGGCCGAACGCCTCGAAGGCATCGGGTGACCACGGCGTCCGGCCTGCTGCGGGCCGCGACGCTCCGGCTCCCGGACGCCGACGCCCGGCTGCTGCTCGCCCATGCCCTCGGCGTCCCCACCTCACGGCTGCTCACCCTCGGCGAGATCGATCCGGACGCCGCGACCCGGTTCGAGGAACTGCTCGGACGCCGCGAGGCCGGCATCCCCGTCCAGTACCTGACCGGGACCGCGCCGTTTCGGCACGTCGAGGTGGCGGTCGGGCCCGGCGTGTTCATCCCGCGTCCGGAGACCGAAGTGATGACCGGCTGGGCGCTGGAGCGGCTGGCCGAACGGGGGGAGTCGCCGGTCGTGGTCGAGCTGTGCGCCGGCTCCGGCGCCATCTCGCTGGCCCTCGCCGACGAGTTCCCGAGCGCCCGGCAATACGCCGTCGAGCTCAGCGAGGACGCCGTGGCCTACGCCGCGCGCAACCTGGCCGGCACCGACGTCGCGTTGATCCAGGCCGACATGGCCGAGGCCCTGCCCGAACTGGACGGCGCCGTCGACCTGGTGATCGCCAACCCGCCCTACGTCCCGCTGGAGGCCTACGACGGCATTCCGGCCGAGGTGCGCGAGCACGAACCGGCCCTGGCCCTGTTCTCCGGCGCCGACGGTCTGGACGCGATGCGGGTGCTGGCACGGGTCGCGGCCAGGCTGTTGCGGCCCGGCGGCTGGGTCTGCGCCGAACACGCCGAGGTGCAGGACGCCTCCGCGCCGGCCGTGTTCGTCGGCCATGGCGGCTTCGACCAGGTCCGCGACCACCGCGATCTCACCGACCGCCCACGGTTCGTGACGGCCCGCCGCGCTGCGACGGTGGCAGGATGAGCCTCGTGAACGACCCGCAGCGCTTCGACTGTGCCACTCAGGCCGACCAGGCCCTCGCCGTCGCCGAGGCCGCGATCACCGCCGGCGCGTGCATCGTGCTGCCGACCGACACCGTCTACGGCATCGGCGCCAACGCCTTCGACGCGGCCGCCGTCCAGGGCCTGCTGGACGCCAAGCAGCGCGGTCGCGACATGCCGCCGCCGGTGCTGATCGCCGAGCCGTCCATGCTGCGCTCGCTGGCCACCGGGCTGACCCGCGAAGGGCTGGGACTGGCCAAGGCGTTCTGGCCCGGAGCGCTCACCGTGGTGGTCACCGCACACCCCGACCTGCGGCTCGATCTGGGCGACCGCGGCAACACCATCGCCGTCCGGGTACCCGACCACGACTTCACCAGGGCGCTGCTGCGGCACACCGGGCCGCTCGCGGTCTCCAGCGCCAACGTCAGCGGACGGCCGGCCGCGATGACCGTGGACGAGGCCGTCGAGCAGCTGGGCGACCAGGTCGCGGTCTATCTGGACGCCGGCCCGGCCGGCGCGCCGGTGCCGTCCACCATCGTCGACCTGACCGGCGAGCCCCGCATCCTGCGCGAGGGGCGGCTGACCCGCGAGCAGATGGCGCAGGCCGTCCCCGGTCTGTTCGGCGACGATAAAGACGATGCGTGAATACGCCCTGGTTCTGCTGATCGCCGCGGGCGTCACCTATCTGCTGGCCGGGCTGTGCCGGCGGCTCGCCTTCCGGTACAACGCGGTGGCGCTGGTCCGCGACCGCGACGTGCACACCCGGCCGATTCCCTACTTCGGCGGCATCGCGATGCTCTGCGGTGTCGCCGCGGCCTTCCTGGTGGCGAGTCAGCTGCCCTGGCTGGGCCGCTTCGACCTGGTCTCGCATGACACCCGCGCGGTCTTCCTCGGCTCGCTGGTGATCTGCGCGGTCGGCGCCATCGACGACAAATTCGAGTTGAACGCGTTGGCCAAGATGGCGGGTCAGATCCTCGCCGCCGGCATCGTGGTGCTCAACGGGGTCAAGATGTACTGGATTCCGCTGCCCGGCACCATCTTCAGCTTGGACGACGCCACCTCGATCATCCTCACCGTCGTGGTGATCTTCTTCTGCGTGAACGCGATCAACCTGATCGACGGCTTGGACGGCCTGGCCGCTGGCGTGGTCGCGATCGGTTCGCTGGCCTTCTTCAGCTACGCCTACTGGTTGAGCTACGAGCAGGAGCTGGTCCGGGCCACCACCGCCAGCCTGGTCACCGTGGTGACCGTCGGGGTGTGTCTGGGTTTCCTGCCTTATAACGTGCACTCGGCCCGGATGTTCATGGGCGACTCCGGTTCGATGCTGCTCGGCTTCCTGATGGCCACCTCGGTGATCAGCCTCACCGGTCAGATCGACCCGTCCCAGATCGCCATCGAGGGCTCCGGGCTGGCGATCAACGCCTACCTGCCGCTGATCCTGCCGATCGCCACCATGGCGCTGCCGCTGGGCGACCTGATCCTGGCCTACGTCCGGCGCACCATCGCGGGCCGGCTGTGGTTCCAGGCCGACAAGCAGCACCTGCACCACCGGATGCTCGAACTGGGGCACAGCCACCGCCGGGCGGTGGCCCTGCTCTGGCTGTGGACGGCGCTGCTCGCCTTCGGCGCGGTGGTGGTCGGCAGCACATCGGAGGCCTGGGCGGTCGCCGCACTGCTGGCGGGCGTCGCTCTGGCCGCCTGGTTGACCTGGAAGCCGGTGCGCCGTGGCACCTGAACGGAAGCTCTCCGCCAACGCCGCACGGGCTCGGACGCTGCTGCGCGCCGGCGCGCTGGGCGGGACGGTGCTGGCGGTCGTGACCGTCGCCGCAGCCCTGATCTGGCGCGGACCGGCGTCCGGGTTGAGCGCGCTGATCGCCGCGGTGACCACGCTCGCGTTCATGGGGCTGGGTCAGTTGATCCAGGTCGGGACGGCGGACGCCCCGCCCCAGCAGATGATGGTCGCCTGGCTGATCTCCTACGCCGCACGGGTCGGTGTTCCCGGCATCGGCCTGGTCGTCGCGTCCGCCCGGCCGGAGCTGCTCGCGGCGATGGATCGGATCGCGGTCGCCGGCGCCACCGTCGCCGTCGTGGTCGGCTGGCTGGCCGCCGAAATTCGGGCGTTCACCAGGCTGCGGATCCCGGTTTTCGATCAAACCGACGACACGCACGATTAATCCGTTTGGGTGGCCGGGCCCTCCCTCAACTGCTAGGCTCACGCGAGTCATGGAAGAGCGCCGCGGTCTCGATGAGGGGCTGCGGTGTGTCAGTTACCTCCTCAGCGGAGTGCTGCTCTATGGCGGTGTCGGCTGGCTGATCGATCACTGGCTCGGCACATCATTCGCCCTTCCGGTCGGCATCGTTCTCGGTGCCGCTGGTGGCGTCTACCTGATACATAAGCGCTACGGACGAACGGCATGACGACGGAAGTGGAGGTGCGATGGGGCGGCTCAGCCTGATCCTCCCCCTCGAGGGCGGTGGCGACGAGAGCCACTGGCCTCCGGGGGTACACAGTTTCGACCCACGCCCGCTTTTCCCAGGCGCCGGCGTCGACTGGATCGACAACCACCTCTTCCAGGCAGTGCTCGGGGCAGTGCTGGTGGTCGCGCTCTGGATGTGGCTGGCGCGCCGGCATTCGACCGTGCCGGGTAAGCGGCAGTTCGCCGGAGAGTCGCTGTACAACCTGGTGCGCAACGGAATCGCTCGCGACGTGCTCGGCCACGAGTACCGGCGGTTCCTGCCGTTCCTGCTGGCGCTGTTCACGTTCATTCTGATCAACAACCTGTTCGGTCAGTTCTTCGTCTTCATGTTGCCCACCTTCTCCAGCATCGGGTTCCCGTATGCCCTGGCGCTGATCGTGTGGATCATGTACAACGCCGTCGGCATCAAGAAGTGGGGCTTCTTCGGCTATGTCCGCCGGATGTCGCTGCCTCCTGGTGTGCCGTGGCCGATGTGGCCGATCCTGATCCCGCTGGAGTTCCTGTCGAACTTCGTCGTCCGGCCGGTCACGCTGGCCCTGCGACTCTTCGCCAACCTGTTCGCCGGCCACCTGCTGGTCATCGTCTTCGTGGTCGGCGGCACCATGCTGGTGGAGACCGCGCAGGCCGGCCTGGTCGTCGCCGGCGCCGCCTCCTGGCTGCTCAGCGGCGCGATCTTTGGCCTCGAGATGTTCGTCGCCTGCCTGCAGGCCTACATCTTCACCGTCTTGGCCGCCCAATACATCTCCTCGGCACTGGCCGAAGAGCACTGACCGACACGTTCCAACGAAACAGAAAACCCATCCGAAAGGACCATCGATGCTCACCCTTCTGGACATCTCCGGATCTCTGAACATGGTCGGTTACGGCCTCGCCGCGGTCGGCCCTGGCGTCGGCGTCGGACTGATCTTCGCAGCGGTCATCAACGGCACCGCGCGCCAGCCCGAGGCCCGTGGCGCGCTGATGGGCACCGCATGGCTCGGCTTCGCCGTCGTCGAGGCGCTGGCCATCATCGGTATCGCGCTGGCGTTCGTGCTCGGCTGAGGCCGCCGCGATGACCCTCGAAATCAGCTTGGGGCCGCTGGCTCCGGCGCTGCCCGAGTTCATCGCGGGGATCCTGCTGTTCCTCGCGGTGTGGTACGGCGTGGCGAAGCTCGTGGTGCCCAAATTCGAGCAGACCTACGAAGCCCGCGCCCAAGCCATCCAGGGCGGCATCGAGAAGGCCGAGGCGGCCCAGAACGAGGCCGCGGCGGCGCTCGCTCAGTACCGCGAGCAGCTCGCCGGGGCACGGGAAGAGGCCAGCCGGATCCGCGAGGAGGCCAAGGCCCAAGGTGCGCAGATCCTCGCCGAGATGCGTGCCGACGCACAGCAGGAATCCGCCCGGCTGGTCGAGCAGGCCAAGGCCCAGATCGAGGCCGAGCGTGTCCAAGCCGTCGAACAGCTGCGCGGCGCGATCGGTTCGCTGGCCACCGACCTTGCAGGCAAGATCGTCGGCGAGTCGTTGACCGACGACGAGCGGGCCCGGCGCACCGTCGACCGCTTCCTGGCCGACCTCGAGGCGAACGACGCGGAGCGGGTATGAGCAGCACGCACGAGGCCCGGCTGGGTGAGCTGGACAGGTTGCTCGACTCCGTCCAGGTCACCCCGGAACTCGCCGACGAGCTGTTCGCGGTCGTCGACCTGCTCGACCGGCAGCCGGCCCTGCGGCGCGCGCTGACCGATCCCGGTGCGGGCGACGCAGAACGCGGCGCCTTGCTCGACGCGCTCTTCGCCGAGCGGCTCGGGGTGGCCACCCGCGAAGTCGTCCGGGCTGCCGTCGGGCTGCGCTGGGCGAGCCCCTCCGGGCTCGCCGCGGCACTCGAGCGGCAGGGGGTACGCGCTGTGCTCACCGTGGCGCAGGCCGCCGGCACGCTGGACGCGGTCGAAGACGAGTTGTTCAGGTTCGAGCGGCTGGTCAGCGCGGACTCCGGGTTGCGCAGCGCGATCAGCGATCGCAGCGCCCCGCTGGCGGCGCGGCAACAGCTGGTCGCCGACCTGATCGAATCCCGCGTCGAGGCGGCCACGACGAAGTTGGCCAGGCGTGCCGTGGCGGCCCGTTCCCGCAGCTTCGAGCTCACCGTCGACAGCTACCTGACACTGGCCGCCGCGCTGCGTGAGCGGGCGCTCGCGCGTGTGGTGGTGGCTCGTCCGCTGTCCGACGAACAGCAGGGACGGCTGGCTGCGGCGCTGACCAGGCAGCTCGGCCGTGAGGTGAGCTTGCAGGTCCTGGTCGATCCGGCCGTGATCGGCGGCGTGCGGGTGACCGTCGGCGACGAGATCATCGAAGGCACAGTGGCGGGCCGCCTGGAAGATGCCCGCCGTCAGCTCGGCTGAACGAACATCCACTCGAACGAAGACAGGACAAGGATCCAATAATGGCGGAACTGACTATTCGTCCCGACGAGATCCGGGAGGCCCTGGAGAAGTTTGTGTCCAGCTTCTCCACCGAGACCGCCGCCCGTGAGGAGCTCGGCACCGTCGCCGTCTCCGGCGACGGCATCGCCAAGGTCGAAGGCCTGCCTTCGGCGATGGCCAACGAGCTGCTCGAGTTCGAGAACGGCACCCGCGGCATCGCGCTGAACCTCGACGTCCGCGAGATCGGCGTCGTCGTGCTCGGCGACTCCGAGGGCATCGAAGAGGGCCAGACGGTGCGGCGCACCGGCGAGATCCTGTCGGTGCCGGTCGGCGACGGCTACCTCGGCCGGGTCGTGGACGCCATGGGCAACCCGATCGACGGCCTGGGCGAGATCACCGATCTGGAGGGCAACCGTCCGCTGGAGTTGCAGGCGGCCGGCGTGATGGAGCGGCAGAGCGTCAAGGAGCCGCTGCAGACCGGCATCAAGGCGATCGACTCGATGACCCCGATCGGCCGCGGCCAGCGCCAGCTGATCATCGGCGACCGCAAGACCGGCAAGACCGCGATCGCGATCGACACCATCATCAACCAGAAGGCGTTCTGGGACACCGGCGATCCGACCAAGCAGGTGCGCTGCATCTACGTGGCGATCGGCCAGAAGGGTTCCACGATCGCGGCGCTGCGGAGCGTCCTGCAAGAGGCCGGCGCGATGGAGTACACCACGATCGTGCACGCCCCGGCGTCCGACCCGGCCGGCTTCAAATACATCGCCCCGTACACCGGCTCGGCCATCGGCCAGCACTGGATGTACAACGGCAAGCACGTCCTGATCGTCTTCGACGACCTGACCAAGCAGGCCGAGGCCTACCGCGCCATGTCGCTGCTGCTGCGTCGTCCGCCGGGCCGCGAAGCCTACCCCGGCGACGTCTTCTACTTGCACTCCCGCCTGCTGGAGCGCTGCGCCAAGCTCTCCGACGAGTTGGGCGCCGGCTCGATGACCGGTCTGCCGGTGATCGAGACCAAGGCCAACGATGTCTCGGCCTACATTCCGACCAACGTGATCTCGATCACCGACGGCCAGATCTTCCTGCAGTCCGACCTGTTCAACGCCAACCAGCGTCCGGCCATCGACGTCGGCATCTCGGTGTCCCGCGTCGGCGGCGACGCGCAGGTCAAGGCGATGAAGCAGGTTTCCGGCACGCTGAAGATCGGCCTGGCCCAGTACCGCGACATGCAGGCGTTCGCGATGTTCGCCTCCGACCTGGACGCGGCGTCGCGCCGCCAGCTGGAGCGGGGTGCCCGGCTCACCGAGTTGCTCCGGCAGCCGCAGTACAGCCCGTTTCCGGTGGCCGAGCAGGTGGTCAGCGTGTGGGCCGGCACCAACGGTCACTTCGACGACATCCCGGTGAACGAGATCCTGCGCTTCGAGGGCGAACTGATGGACTATCTCCGTCGCCGCACCGAGATCCTGACCACGATCGCCGAGACGGGCAAGTGGGACGACGACACCGCCAACGCGGTGGCCAAGGCCATCGCTGACTTCAAGGGCCAGTTCCACGCTCAGGACGAGCGGGCCGTGGTCGCCGAAGAGCGCGGTCACCGACCGCTGAGCGACTCGGACATCGGCGTGGAGACCATCGAGACCCAGAAGGACTGATCGATGGCTGCGAGCTTGCGTGAGCTGCGACAACGACGGAAGTCGGTCGCAGCCACTCAGAAGATCACCCGAGCGATGGAGTTGATCGCCGCGTCGCGGATCATCAAGGCGCAGCGCAAGGCACAGGAGGGTGAGCCCTTCATCACCGAGTTGATCCGGGCCGTGTCCGCGGTGGCGACCTACTCCCACGACAAGCACCCGTTGACCGAGCCGGCCGTCAAGGACCGGCGGGTCGCGATGCTGGTGATCACGTCCGACCGGGGCATGAACGGCGCCTACTCGACCAACGCGATCAAGACCGCCGCCCGGCTGCGGGAGCGGCTGGAACGCGAGGGCACCGAGGTCGTCCGGTACGCGGTGGGCCGCAAGGGCATCGCGTACATGAACTTCCGCAACCTGCCGATCCGGCGGTCGTGGGAAGGCTTCTCGGACGCCCCGACCTTCCATCACGCCCAAGACATCGCGGACGCCCTGATCGCCGACTTCCTGACCCCCTACGAAGAGGGCGGCGTGGACGCGATCTACGGCGTCTACACCCGGATGAACTCGATGATCAACCAGGAGGTCCGGGCCCGGCGCCTGCTCCCGCTGGAGATCGTCGAGGGCGTGCACGAGCCTGCCGAGGGCGAGATCCTGCCGCTGTACGAGTTCGAGCCAGACCCCGAGACGGTGCTCGACGCGCTGCTGCCGATGTACGTCCGCAGCCGGGTGTGGTTCTACCTGCTGCAGTCGGCGGCGTCCCAGCTGGCCAGCCAGCAGCGGGCGATGAAGTCGGCGACCGACAACGCCAAACAGCTCATCGAGAGCCTGACCCGCCAGGCCAACCAGGCCCGTCAGGCGGAGATCACCCAGGAAATCAGTGAAATCGTCGGCGGCGCGGGCGCGCTGGCCGATGCGGCCGCCCAGGACTAGGGCACGAGACGAGAGTGGATCAATGACCGTGACACTGGACAGCAACACCGCCACCGAAGGCGCCGAGGGCGTCGTCGGCCGGGTGGCGCGGGTGATCGGCCCGGTCGTGGACGTGGAGTTCCCGGCCGACGCGATGCCCGACATCAACAACGCTCTGCTGGTCGAGATCGAGGCCGGCGAGCAGACCCGCACCATCTACGCCGAGGTCGCCCTGCACGTCGGCGACAACATGGTCCGGGCGATTTCGCTGAAGCCGACCGACGGCATGCGCCGCGGTGCTCGCGCGGTCGACACGGGGCGTCCGATCTCGGTGCCGGTGGGCGACGTCACCAAGGGCCGGGTCTGGGACGTGACCGGCACCTGCCTCAACGAGGACCCGTCCGGCATCGAGATCACCGAGCGCTGGCCGATCCACCGGGGGGCGCCCCGGTTCGATCAGCTGGAGCCGAAGACCGAGATGCTGGAGACCGGCATCAAGGTGCTCGACCTGCTCACCCCCTACGTCAAGGGTGGCAAGATCGGCCTGTTCGGTGGTGCCGGCGTGGGCAAGACGGTGCTCATCCAGGAGATGATCTACCGCATCGCGCACAACTTCGGCGGCACCTCGGTGTTCGCCGGCGTGGGCGAGCGCACCCGTGAGGGCAACGACCTGATCCACGAGATGATCGAGGCCGGCGTCATGAAGGACACCGCCCTGGTCTTCGGTCAGATGGACGAGCCGCCGGGCACCCGACTGCGGGTGGCGCTGTCGGCGCTGACCATGGCGGAGTACTTCCGCGATGTGCAGAACCAGGACGTGCTGCTGTTCATCGACAACATCTTCCGGTTCACCCAGGCCGGCTCCGAGGTCTCCACCCTGCTCGGCCGGATGCCGTCCGCGGTGGGCTACCAGCCGAACCTGGCCGACGAGATGGGTCAGCTGCAGGAACGGATCACCTCGACCCGCGGCCACTCGATCACCTCGATGCAGGCGATCTACGTGCCCGCCGACGACTACACCGACCCGGCTCCGGCGACCACCTTCGCCCATCTGGACGCCACCACCGAGCTCTCCCGCGAGGTCGCCTCGCGTGGTCTGTACCCGGCGGTCGATCCGCTGACCTCGTCCAGCCGCATCCTCGACCCGCAGTTCGTGGGCCAGGAGCACTACGACACAGCGACACGGGTGAAGCAGATCCTGCAGCGCAACAAGGAATTGCAGGACATCATCGCCATCCTCGGTGTGGACGAGCTCTCCGAAGAGGACAAGATCCTGGTGGGCCGGGCCCGCCGGATTCAGCAGTTCCTCAGCCAGAACACCTACATGGCAACCAAGTTCACCAACGTCCCCGGTTCCACCGTTCCGTTGGCCGACACCATCGAGTCGTTCCGGATGATCTGCGACGGCGAGGTCGATCATGTCGCCGAGCAGGCCTTCTTCAACGTGGGCGGCATGGACATGGTGATGGAGAACTGGGACCGCATCCAGAAGGAAGGCTGATCGTGGCCGAAGGCGACGTCCTGTTCGTCGAGGTAGTGGCGGCCGATCATCGTGTGTGGGAGGGCGAGGCACTGTCGGTGATCGCCCGCACCGTCGAGGGCGACATCGGCATCATGGCCAACCATGAGCCGCTGCTGGCGCTGCTGGAACCCTCGGCTGCCGAGGTGCTCACCGTGGACGGCCGGCGCGAGGTGATCGCGGTCGACGGCGGCTTCATCTCGGTCGCGGAGAACCGGGTCGCGATTCTGAGCCAGTACGGACGGCTTGCCCACGAGATTCTGCTGGACGAGGCGGAACGTGAGCGTCGCGAGGCCTGGAAGAAGATGAACGACGGCGACAACAGCGAGGAAACCCGCCAGCACTTCGCCAGGGCGCGCGCTCAGATCGCGGCGGCCAAGAAGGCACAAAGCGCCTGATCGGCCACGTACGGGGAGGGTACGAGGATGAACGTGATCGGCACGGTCGAAGTAGTGCTGATCATCGCGCTCCTCGCCTTGTCGGTCGTCATCGGCTGGATCTGGCTCCGCCGCCGCTGGCTGTCACGCGCTGGCGGCAGCTTCGCCTGTAGCTACCACCCACCCACGCGGACTCCGGGCACTCACTGGGTGCTCGGAGTCGCGCGTTATCGGGAGCACGAACTGCAATGGTTCCCGGCATTCTCGCTGTCGTTGTGGCCGCGCCGTCGGTTCGAGCGGGACGAGATCCGCGCCGGTGAGCAACGCCTCCCGGAGGCCGACGAGGTCGCCTGGCTGCTGGAGGGCCAGCGGATCGTCAGCCTGCACGGCCCCGCCGAGCAGGTGGAACTCGCGATGGCACCCGATTCCCTGACCGGGCTGCTCAGCTGGCTGGACGCCTCCCCGCCCGGCATGCGCTATCGGCGTTCCCCGGCGTCCCCCCACTGATCTTCTCGCCGATACCCGACCTCCGTTGGTCGAGCGTGTCGAGACCTTTTCTGTGGTTGGGGTGCGACCCACTCCGCTTCCTGGTTTGCGTCACTGCCGGCTACTCGTTGGTCGAGGTTGTCCTCGTCATCCCGGGGGACGCCGGGATCTCTACAAAGGCAGTCTTGGTCACCGGGACGGTCCTTTCGTCTCACCTGATCCTGATGTGGCGAGTCAATGGTTCCCTTCGACGGCTTTACGGCGACGCTCGGCGGCGCGGGGCTCGACCGGCGTCCGATCGGTGCCCGGCACCCAGAGGACGTCGCCGACGTCGGCGTTCGCCACCCGCGAGGCCAGGAACAACAGGTCGGAGAGCCGGTTCAGATAGGTGAGGGCCAGCGTGTTCAGCCCGCCCTCGACGTCCAGGCCGTACTCCTGCGCCGCCCGCCAGGCGGTCCGCTCCGCGCGCCGGACGATGGTGCGGGCCACGTGCAGCTGGGCCGCGGTCTGGGTGCCGCCCGGCAGGATGAACGAGTTCAGTGGACCGACCTTCGCGGAGTACTCGTCGCACCATCGCTCCAGGCGGTCGATGCTGGTTCCGACGATTCGCAGCGGCTCCCATGGCGGGTTCTCGGCAAGCGGAGTGGAGAGGTCGGCCCCGAGGTCGAACAGTTCGTTCTGGATCAGCCGGAGCGCCGCGTTCAGATCGTCCGGCAGATCGCCGCGAGCGGTCGCCACACCGAGGACGGCGTTCGCCTCGTCCACCTGTCCGTAGGCCTCGACGCGCAGATCGCTCTTGGCGGCGACCGAGTTGTCCGAGAGCCGGGTCTGCCCGGCGTCGCCGGTGCGGGTGTAGATTTTCGTGAGGCGGACCATGCCGTCAGCCTAGACGCGACTGCGCTGCTCAACCGGTCGCCCAGCCGGCTGTGGCAGACTCGGGCGGGTGATCCGACCAGCCCCCATGATCGTCTGCGGCGCCCTGCTGTTCGCCGGCTGTTCGACCGGCACCGCGCCGACCGCGCCGGCATCTCCCGAGCCGGGGACGGCGTCCTGTTCGTACCCCGCCTCAGGGACGCCCGACAAGCCGGTGAACCCTCCGCCGACCACGGCGTCCACGGTCGGGACGGCGACGATCACCTTGACCATGACCGGCGGCACGGTGACGATCACCGGTGACCGCGCCCGGACGCCGTGCACGCTTAACTCGATGGAGTCGCTGGCCAAACAGGGCTTCTTCGACGACACCGGCTGCCATCGGCTGGGGGACGCGTCCAGCCTGGCGATGGTCCAGTGTGGGGACCCGACCGGCACCGGAAGCGGCGGCCCCGGCTACCGCTTCGACGACGAGATCGACGGGGCCGGCTATCCGGCGGGGACCGTGGCGATGGCGAACTCTGGTGCCGGCACCAACACCAATGGCTCGCAGTTCTTCATCGTCTTCGAGGATGTCCCGCTGAACCCCGACTACACCGTCTTCGGACGGATCGACGAGGCCTCGCTGAAGGTGATCAAGGCGATGGCCGCCGAGGGACACGACGGCAGGTACGGCGACGGCACCGGAGTGCCCAAGAACGCCTTCCGGATCATCAAGGCAAGCGTCGCCTGAAACGCCGTTTCCGAGGCCTGTTCCTGAGCTGAACCGGAGTTGGCTCGGAAATTCTGTCGGTGGGACTCATTAGCATGCGGCCCATGCCGATCTTCAGCATCGCTCAGGCCCGCCGGATCGCGCTGGCCGCCCAAGGGTTCGGACGCCCGCGGCCGTCCGGCGCGGTGACCCTGCGGCACGTCCAGCAGGTGATCGACCGGGTGGCGCAGTTTCAGATCGACTCGGTGAACGTGGCGGTCCGGGCGCACTACATGCCGCTGTTCAGTCGGCTCGGCGACTACGACCCGGCTTTGCTCGACCGGGCGTCCGAACGCGCGCCGCGGCGACTGTTCGAGTACTGGGGGCATGCCGCCTGCCTCATCGACGTCAGCCTGCAGCCTGCGTTCCGGATGGCGATGCGCCGCCGTGCCGGCCGCGAACGGGACGCCTTGGGCCGGATTCTGGACACCAAACCAGACCTGCTGGAGCGGGTGCTTGCCGATGTCGCACAGGGCGGACCGCTGTCCGCGCGGCAGATCGAGAACGCCGAGGAACGCCGTAAGGACCAATGGGGCTGGAACTGGTCCGAGGCCAAACACGTGCTCGAATACCTGTTCGACAGCGGCACAGTGGCGGTGGCCAGCCGCAACTCCGCGTTCGAACGGTGCTACGACCTGGCCGAGCGGGTCGTGCCGGCGGCGGTGCTGGACCAGCCCGATCCGACCGACGACGAGTCCTACGACACTCTGGTGACCCGCTCCGCGAATGCTCTCGGCATCGCCGACCTGAAGGCCTTGACCGACTACTTCTATCTGCGCGGGCCGGCAGCACGGGCGTCCGTCACCAGGCTGGAGGCGTCAGGCGTCCTCGAGCCGGTGGGGGTCGCCGGACTGCCGCAACAGTTCTGGCTGGCCGCGGGCGCCCGACGTCCACGACGACTCGCCGGGCAGGCGCTGATCGCGCCCTTCGACACCCTGGTGCACCACCGGCCACGAGTCTGGGAGCTGTTCGGCGTCCACTACCGGATCGGCATCTACACCCCGGCCGCCCAGCGCGACTACGGGTATTACGTGTATCTGTTCCTGGCCGACGACGAGTTGGTGGCACGCGTCGATCTGAAGGCTGAGCGGTCTCGTGGCGTGCTACAGGTGCAGTCGGCCTGGCTCGAACCTGACGCCGAGCCGCGACGATCCGAAGTGGCGTCCCGGCTCCGCGACGAACTCCGGCTGATGGGGGAGTGGCTGGGGCTGGACGCCGTCGCGGTCGCCGACCGCGGCACATTGGCTCGCGATCTGGCCGCGGTCTGCTGAACTTTCCTCGGCGTGACACTGATCCGTCATCCCGTCATCCCGGACTTGATCCGGGATCTCTCGGTGGCTGGCGGTCGGTGTTGGGTGAGATCCCGGCGTTCGCCGGGATGACGTGAACTGGTCGCCGGGATGACGTGCGGCGGCGCGATGGTCAGTCGGTGACAGCGAGGGCGTCGATCTCGACCAGCATCACCTCGTGCGGCAGGTCTACGAAGACCGTGGTGCGACCGGGCAGCTTGCCGCTGGGGCAGTTCTCAGCGACGAAGTCGCCGTACACCTCGTTCATCGCCGGGAAGTCCTCGCGCTTGGTCAGGTAGACCCGGAACATGATGACGTCGTCGACCGACGCGCCACCGGCGGCCAGGATCGCCTTCACGTTCTCCAGCGTCCGCCGGGTCTGCACCTTGACGTCGCCCTCGCCGATGTAGGTGTTCGTCACCGGATCCATCGGCCCCTGGCCGGAGACCTGGAACAGCCCGCCCTTCTTCACCCCCTGGGAGAAGACGTGGGCCGGCGCGGGGGCATCGGTGGTGAAGACGATCTCCTTGGTCATGATGGCGTCCTTTCGACGGGAATTTCGACGGGAACCCAGCCGAGGTCGGCGGAAATGGCCTCGGCGCAGGTGGTGATATCGGGAAGCAGGTCGTGAATGTCGCGGCCGCCCTCGAGCAGCACCGACGGTACCGAGCAGGACGCCGCGGCCACGATGTGACCGCGAGCGTCGCGCACCCCGACGGCGGCGCAATGCACGAACTCCTCGTGCTCGGCGAGGTCGACGGCCCAGCCTTGCGTGGCGGTGGCGTCCAGTTCGGCGAGCAGCCGGGCCGGGTCGGTGATCGTCCGCGGGGTCAGCGGACGCAGGGTCAGGCCGGCGACCACGCTCGCCCGTTGCTCCTGCGACAGACCGGCCAGCAGCACCTTTCCCACGGCGGCGGCGTGGAGGGCCGCGGTCAAGCCGATCCGGGAGTACATCCGGACCGGCTGACGCGACTCGATCTTGTCCAGGTAGACCACTTCGGGTCCCTCGAAGGCCGCCAGGTGGACGGTGTGCCCGGTGCGTGCGGCGAGCTGCTGCAGGTGCGGCCGGGCGATCGTCCGGATATCGCGCTGCTCCAACGCCAACGCCGACAGCTCGAAGAACTTCGGCCCCAGCGTGTACCGCCGCTGCGAGTCGCGCACCACGAAATTCTTCTCCTCCAATGACTGCAATAGCCGCATCACCGTCGTCTTGTGCACCGGTGCGTCCTGGGCCAGGTCGTCCAGCGATGCGGGTCCGAACGCCAACCGGCCAAGCAGGTCGAGGGCGCGTCGCACGCTCTGACTCATCGAGACTCCGCTCGGCCTAGGTTTCGGGCATCGCTTGCCTGCACGTCTATTGACGGTGAGGAAAACCCAATGCTAAACATGGGCAGGCCAAAAATGCAATCAATGTTGCAAAATGTGCAACCTGAGGTCCGCCCTTGTCAGGACGGCCTGGGAGAAGGGTGTAGCAGTAATGGGCGAGGGTCAATCCTGCCGGCTCGGAATCGACACGAAGGCGGTCGACGATCTCGGTGCCGAGCTGCTCGATTGGCGGCACAAGGCCGTTCCCGCGGCCATGCACGGCCGGACGGCCGACGAGTTCGGCTCCGGATCGCTGCGGCTGTCCGACCTGCAGACCCCGTTGCTGACCCTGGACGCCGCGGCGTTGCGCGGCAATGTGGCGAAGATGGCCCGCTGGTGCGCCGCGCACGGGGTCCGGCTCGCGCCGCACGGCAAGACCACGATGGCGCCCGCACTCTGGGCCGACCAGCTCGCCGCCGGTGCCTGGGGAATCACGCTGGCCAACGCCGCACAACTGCGGGTGGCCCGGAGGTTCGGCGTCGAGGTGCTGATGCTGGCCAACAGCCTGACCGATCCGCAGGCCATCGCCTGGGTGGCCGGCGAGGTGGCGTCCGGTGCCCGGATCGTCTCCTGGGTCGATTCGGTGGCCGGAGTCGAACGACTGCAGCGCATTCTCGCCGCGGCGGACGCCGGACCGCTGGAGGTGCTGGTCGAGATCGGCGGGCACGGGGGACGCACCGGAGCCCGCGGTGTGGACGCTGCCCTTGAGGTCGCCCGCGCCGTCCGGACCGCGCCACGGCTACGACTGGCTGGCGTCAGCGGCTACGAGGGCGCGCTCTCGCATGCCTGGGACGACGCCGGCCTCGCCCCTGTCCGGGCCTACCTGAACGACTTCCGCCGACTGCACGAGACACTTGCCGCCGACAAGGGCTATGACACCGACGAGGTGATCCTGACCGCCGGCGGCAGCGCCTACTTCGACGATGTGGTCGAGATTCTCGGGCCGTGCACGGCACCCGGCGTCGCGGTGATCCTGCGCAGCGGCGCCTACGTGATTCACGACGACGGCTTCTACCGCGGCATCTCACCGTTCTCCCGCACCGACCCGGACGCCGATACCGCCTTCGTCTCGGCGATGCAGTTCTGGGCGCGGGTGGTCTCGCGCACCGAGCCGGGACTGGCCATCCTGGAGGGCGGCAAGCGCGATCTGCCGTTCGACGAGGGCCTGCCGGTACCGCTGGGCGTCGGGCAGGGGCTCGGCGAGCCGCTGCGGCCGCTGCCCGGCGCGGCGATCACCGCGGTGAACGACCAGCACGCGTTCCTGCGCTACCCGGAGGAGCTCGAGGTGCAGCCCGGAGAGGTGGTGCGGCTCGGCCTGTCGCACCCGTGCACCGCGCTGGACAAGTGGACCCTGATGCCGGTGCTCGACGGCACCGCTGACCCTGCCAACCCGACCGTCGTCGGCACCGTCCGCACGTTCTTCTGAGGAGACCCGATGACCACCCTGATCAGCAACGTCACCGTCGTGGACGGCACCGGAGACCCCCGCTACCAAGCCGATGTCGAGATCGCCGACGGCCGGATCGCCCGGATCGCCGACCCCGGATCGCTGACCGCGTCCGGAACCTCGATCGACGGCACCGGACTCGTGCTCAGCCCCGGCTTCATCGACATGCATGCCCACTCCGACCTGCAGCTGCTGGTCAACCCCGACCACTACGCCAAGCTCAGCCAAGGCGTCACCACCGAACTGCTCGGCCAGGACGGCCTTTCCTACGCTCCGGTCGACGACCGGACGCTGGACGGCGTCCGCCAGCAGATCGCCGGCTGGAACTCCAACCCCGACGACTTCGACTGGGACTGGCGGAGCGTGGGGGAGTACCTCGACCGGCTGGACCGTCCGGACGCCGACGGCAACCGGATCGCGACCAACGCCGCCTACCTGATCCCGCAGGGCACCCTGCGCGCCCTGGTGGTCGGCTTCGACGACCGGCCGGCCACCCCCGAGGAGATCGCGCGGCAACAGCAGGTGATCCGCGACAGCATGGAAGAGGGTGCCATCGGCATGTCGTCCGGCCTCACCTACACCCCCGGCATGTACGCCGACACCGCCGAGCTCGAGGCATTGCTGACCACCGTCGGTGAGCTGGGCGGTTTCTACGACCCGCACCAGCGTTCCTACGGCAAGGGTGCGCTGGAGGCCTACGCCGAGATGATCGAGCTCAGCCGGGCCACCAGCTGCCCGCTGCATCTGGCCCACGCCACGATGAATTTCGGGGTCAACAAGGGCCGGGCCGGGGAGCTCCTGGCGCTGATCGACGCGGCTCGTGCCGAAGGGGTCGACATCACCCTGGACACCTACCCCTACTTGCCGGGCGCCACCACGCTGGCCGCCGTGCTGCCCAGCTGGAGCGCGTCCGGCGGCATCGACGCCACCCTGGAGCGGCTGCAGAACCCGGAGACGCTGGCCCGGATCCGGCAAGCCCTCGAAGTGGACGGCTCGGACGGCTGCCACGGCGTGATTGCCGAATGGGAGACGCTGGAGATCAGCGGCGTCCAGAACCCGGAGCTGGCCGACATCGTCGGGAAGACCGTCGAGCAGATCGCCGCCGAACGGGGGGCCGAGCCGTTCGACACCTTCGTCGACATCCTTCTGCGTGACCGGTGCGGCACCGGCATCCTGCAGCACGTCGGCCACGAGGAGAACGTCCGGGCGATCATGGTGCATCCGGTGCACACCGGCGGCAGCGACGGGTTGCTGGTCGGCGGCAAGCCACACCCGCGGGCCTGGGGCACCTTCCCGCGCTACCTCGGTCACTACTGCCGCGAACTGGGTCTGATGAGCCTGGAAGAGACCGTCAACCACCTCACCGGACGTCCCGCCGCACGGCTCAAGCTGGTCGATCGCGGCCTGGTCCGCGACGGCTACGCCGCCGACCTGGTGCTCTTCGACCCCGACACGATCGCCGACACGGCGACCTTCCCGGAACCGCGGCAGCCCGCTGCCGGCGTCCATTACGTATTCGTCAACGGTGTCGCCGCGATCGCGGACGGCGCTCCGACCGGTGCCCGCGCGGGGCGTGCCCTGCGTCGTACTGCGAAGGGGACGGCACGCGTAGACGGCTGAGCCCACCCCGATGTCCGGCCGGCCCAGCAGCGCTGACCCGGCCCGGTCACCCCAACCATTGAATGGAGAAACCATGGACGCCTTCCTCGACTGGCTACGCCACGACACGGCCGGTTTGCTGACGCTGGCCGGCCTCGGCATCGCACTCCTGCTCTTCCTGATCATCAAGCTGAAGGTCGAACCCTTCATCGCACTCGTCGGCATCGGCGTCGTGGTGGCGCTGGCCGGCGGGGTGAGCATTCCCGACCTGGTCGGCACCCCGATCAAGAGCTCGGACGCCCTGATCGAGAAGGGGTTCGCCGGCATCCTCGGCCACATCACGTTGATCATCGGTCTCGGCACGGTGCTGGGCGCGATCCTGGAACGCTCCGGCGGTGCCGAGGTTCTGCTCGGGAAACTGGTGTCGATCTTCGGCGAGAAGGGCACCCCGCTCGCCATGGGTGTCACCGGCTTCGTGCTCGGCATTCCGGTGTTCTTCGACATCGGCATCTTCGTGCTGGCGCCGCTGATCTACGTCGCCGCCGTCCGCGGTGGCCGTTCGCTGGTGCTGTACACGCTGCCGTTGCTGGCGGGTCTGTCGATCACGCACGCCTTCCTGCCGCCGCACCCGGGCCCGGTCGCGGCGGCCGGCCTGTTCCACGTCGAGCTGGGCTGGATCATCATCATGGGCCTGGCCTGCGGCATCCCGGCCTGGTTCGTCGGCGGCATCGTCTGGGGCACCTGGATCGGCAAGCGGGTCGTCGTGGCGGTGCCCGAGGACCGGATCGTCCCCGAGGCCGAAGAGGCCAAGGGCCACGAGCCGGGCATCGGTGTGGTGCTGTTCGTCATCGGCCTGCCGATGATCCTGATCCTCGGCGGCACTTTCGGAAACATCTTCGCCCCCGAGGGTGCGCTGCGCGACATCCTGATCTTCTTCGGCAACCCCGGCATCGCGCTCACCGTGGCGGTGCTGATGGCGATGTGGCTGCTGGGATTCCGGCAGGGCATGACCGCCGAAGAGCTGGGCGAGCTGAGCGGATCGTCGCTGAAGCCGGTCGGCATGATCCTGCTGGTGGTCGGTGCTGGTGCCTTCTTCGGTGCCGTGCTGGCCGCGACCGGCGTCGGCAAGGCGGTGGCCGGCACGCTGTCGGCGGCCGGTCTGCCGCTGATCGTGTCGGCCTACGTGATCGCCTGCGGCATGCGGATCGCGCAGGGTTCCGCGACGGTGGCGATCGTCACCACCGGCGGCATCCTGGCGCCGGTGCTGACCAGCGGCGAGTACTCGCAGCCGCAGCTGGCGCTGATCGTGATGGCGATCTCGGCCGGTTCGATCATCGCCAGCCACGTCAACGACGGCGGCTTCTGGATCATTGCGAAGTACTTCAACATGACGGTCAAGCAGACCCTGCAGACCTGGACGATGCTGGAGACGGTGCTGTCGGTGGTCGGCTTCGCGATGGCGTCCCTGCTGTTCCTCGTCGTCAGATAGCGAATCGAGACCCAGCGGTGCACAGGCGGTCCGGCTCATCTCACGGTGAGCCGGACCGTCGGTCCGTGTCGGCAGCCGAACCGGTGGGACGCCGGGAACCGTCCCCTTCGATCCACCGGCCACCGGGTCGCTCGGACGCCTGCCCGCCGTGACCGAGCCACCGGCGCCCATCGGTGGATCGAGGCTAGGATGGCGCGGGACTGTCATCGACCGGGAAGTGGTGAATCCACCGTGGGTGTTCTCGACAAGCTGCTGCATATGGGCGACGGGCGCAAGCTCAGAGAGTTGCGCCGGGTTGCCGATCAGGTGGCCATGATCGAACCCGACTTCGAAGCGATGAGCGACGAGGAGCTTCGCGGCCAGACCGACGAGTTCCGCAAGCGGCTGGAGAACGGCGAGAGCCTCGACGCGATCCTGCCCGAGGCGTTCGCCACCGTCCGCGAGGCGACCCGGCGGGTGCTCGGCAAGCGGCCCTACGACGTCCAGATGATGGGTGGCGTGGCGCTGCACCGGGCGAACATCGCCGAGATGAAGACCGGCGAGGGCAAGACCATCGTCGCGCTGATGCCGTCGTACCTGAACGCGCTGACCGGCAAGGGCGTCCACATCGTCACGGTCAACGACTACCTCGCCAAGTACCAGTCCGAGCAGATGGGCCGTGTCCATCACTTCCTGGGTCTCGAGGTCGGCGTCATCTTGGCGCATATGACGCCCGCCGAACGGCGCCGCCAGTACGCCGCCGACATCACCTACGGGACCAACAACGAATTCGGGTTCGACTATCTGCGCGACAACATGGCGCTGTCCCTGGACGACTGCGTGCAGCGCGGCCACCATTACGCGATCGTGGACGAGGTCGACTCGATTCTGGTCGATGAAGCCCGGACGCCGCTGATCATCTCCGGGCCGGCCGAGGACAATCACCAGTGGTATCCGGAGTTCGCCAAGATCGCCGAGCGGCTGGTCCGCGACACCCATTACGAGGTGGACGAGAAGAAGCGCACCGTGTCCATTCTCGAAGGCGGAATCACCGAGGTGGAGAACCGGCTCGGCATCGAGAACCTCTACGAGAGCGCCAACACGCCGCTCATCTCGTACCTGAACAACGCCATCAAGGCCAAAGAGCTGTTCAAGAAGGACAAGGACTACGTCATTCTCGACGGCGAGGTGCTGATCGTCGACGAGCACACCGGCCGCACCCTGATCGGACGCCGCTACAACGAGGGTCTGCACCAGGCGCTCGAGGCCAAGGAGAAGGTCGAGATCAAGGACGAGTACCAGACCCTCGCCACGATCACCCTGCAGAACTACTTCCGGATGTACGACAAGCTTGCCGGCATGACCGGCACGGCGAAGACCGAGGAGAGCGAATTCCAGAAGATCTACGGCCTCGGCGTGCTGCCCATCGAGACCAACAAGCCGATGATCCGAGTCGACGCCAAGGACCTGATCTACCGCACCGAGGCGGCAAAATTCGCCGCCATCGTCGACGACGTGGTCGAGCGGCACGAGAAGGGTCAGCCGATCCTGATCGGCACCGCGTCGGTGGCCAAGTCGGAGGCACTGTCCAAGCTGCTCACCAAGGCCGGGGTCAAGCACGAGGTGCTGAACGCGAAGAACCACGCCCGTGAGGCGGCGATCATCGCCCTGGCCGGACGCAAGGGTGCGGTCACCGTCGCCACCAACATGGCCGGACGAGGCACCGACATCATCCTCGGCGGCAACCCCGAGTTCATGGCCGACGCGGTGCTGCGCGAGAAGGGCCTCGACCCGGTCACCCACGCCGACGAGTACGAGGTCGAGTGGGCGAAGGTGATCGGGGAGATCGAAGAGCAGGTCGCCACCGAGCACGACGAGGTGGTCGAACTCGGCGGCCTGTACGTGATCGGCTCCGAGCGGCACGAGTCGCGCCGGATCGACAACCAGCTGCGCGGTCGTTCCGGACGCCAGGGCGACCCCGGCGAGAGCCGGTTCTACCTCAGCCTTGAGGACGACCTGATGCGGCTGTTCAAGTCCGACATCATCAACTGGGTGATGGTCGCGCTGAAGGTGCCCGACGACGTCCCGATCGAGAACAAGCGGGTCAGCAGCTCGATCCAGCAGGCCCAGGAGCAGGTCGAGGCGCAGAACTTCGAGATGCGCAAGAACGTGCTCAAGTACGACGACGTGATGAACCGGCAGCGGCATGCCATCTACGGCGACCGGCGCCGGGTGCTGGAGGGCGCGGACGTCGAGACGCAGCTGCGCGGCACCGTCGACTCGGTGGTCGAGCAGTACGTCCGCGGCGCCACCGAGGGCTTCGTCGAGGAATGGGACCTGGAGCAGCTCTGGACCCAGATGGGCACCCTGTACCCGGTCGGCCTGGACCTCGCCGAATACGAGGGCGTCGAGATGACCGCCGACGAGCTCGTCGAGGACTTCAAGGCCGACGCCCAAGCCGCCTACGACCGGCGCGAAGCCGAACTCGGCGAAGACACCATGCGCGAACTGGAGCGCCAGGTGCTGCTCACTGTGCTCGACCGCAAGTGGCGTGAGCACCTCTACGAGATGGACTATCTGCGCGAGGGCATCGGGCTGCGGGCGATGGCGCAACGCGACCCGCTGGTCGAGTACCAGCGCGAGGGCGGCGACATGTTCAACGCCATGATGGAAGCCTTCATGGAAGAGGTCGTCGGCTTCCTGTTCAACCTCGAGGTCAAGGTGCAGCAGCCGCCGACGGTCGGCCTGCAGACCGACGCGGCCGGCGTCCCGATGTCGGCCGAGGTGCTCGACGAGCTGATCGCCTCGGTGACCACGGACGAAGCCGAGGCGGCCGACCAGGCCGAGGCCGAACCGAAGGCTGCCGAGGAGCCCAAGGCCCGTCCGGTCGTCCAGGCCAAGGGGCTCGGGGAGCGGCAGCAGCGTCCGATGGCGTACTCGGCCCCCTCCGAGACCGGCGAGGCCGTGAGCAGCCGCGACGACGACGACGAGGACCCCTACGCCGGTGTCGGACGCAACGCGCCCTGCCCCTGCGGTTCGGGCAAGAAGTACAAGATGTGCCACGGACGCCGCGGCTGAGCGGCTCTTCGAGGGTTCTGCCGGGCAGCTCAGGGCGAGAACAGCAGCAGCAGTCCGGCGCAGGTGTAGCCGACCATCAGAATGAGCATCGGCAGCTGGCCGAGGATCACCCGGCGTCCCTTCAGGGCGGCGAGCGACAGGTCGTGGGCGAGCAGCACGCCGAGCAGGTGCCCGATCACGATCGCCGCCAGCTGAATGACGGCGACCACTTCGGGGTAGTCGAAGATGCCGGTGTTCACGCCCAGTTCGGCGGTGCCGAACACGTTCCAGCCCAGGCCGAGCGGGTCGGACGCCAGAATCGCGGTGCGTTGCCCCTCCAGCACCAGCAGGCTCAGATAGTGCGCGACGGAATACCCGATCACGATCGGCACCAGGCTGGCCGCGGCGGTGTTCGTCCAGCCGACGGCGGTCGCGCGCGCCGCCACGGCGAACGTCCCGGCCACCAGCAGTGTCATGGCGAGCAGTCCGGCGGTACCCCACAACTCGCGGGGCAGCGTGGACGACTGCACCCAGCCCACCCAGCCGGTGGTGTTGGTGAAGCTGTCGTAGGCGGTGATGCCGAGCAGGGCGCAGC
This sequence comes from Micropruina sp., assembly GCF_047606665.1. Taxonomy (GTDB): domain Bacteria; phylum Actinomycetota; class Actinomycetes; order Propionibacteriales; family Propionibacteriaceae; genus Micropruina. The sequence continues at coordinate 38,513 of NZ_JASGEF010000041.1, forward strand.
TCACCCAGGCCGTCCCGCGCGGCGTCGGGGCGGTCGCCGCATGCCGTAGCGGGTCGACGAGGTGAAGGACGTCGTCGATCCGTTGCCAGGGCGACAGGGTGGCGACCCGTTCGGCGAACACCTCGAACGGGTCGGACGCCGCCACCCATCGTTCGCCGAACAGCACCGCACCGCCGAGCACGATCACCAGCCAGGCCAGCGTCCACCAGCGCAGCACGGTCAGCGTGTTGTTGTCGGGCTGGACGAGTTCCAGCCAGGCCAAACCGAATAGCGTCAGCACCCCCGGCAGGACGCCGATCCGGCGCCAGGTCTTCTCCCGCAGCGGACGCAGCGGCCCGCGGGGCGCCACGAGCCGGGCCAGCGTGCGCAGCGGATTGGCCCGGCGCCACACCGGCCCGAACAGCAGCGAGACAGGCACCAAACCCACCCACAGCCACACGAAGACGAACCCGAACACCGGATTGGTCACCCGGTCCTGCCCGAACCAGAGGGCCATCGCCATCCAGGCGTACAGCGCCAAGGTGACGAGCCGGACGCCGGCACGCGCGACGGGGGCGTCCACCAGCCGGGTCATTCCGGGCAGCGGGACACCGCGCGCCGCGGTGTAGCGGGGACGGCGCCAAGCGGCCACCAACACGGCGAACGACACCACCAGAGCCAGCGCGGCCCCCAGCAGGACGAACTCGAACGGCAGCGGCAGGTCCTGCCGCGAACCGAGGCCGTGCAGCGGCAGTCTCACCGGATCTGCAGCACCACGATCAGCATCTCGGGATGGTGCGACTCCACCTCGTAGCGGCCGGTGCGGTCGGCAACCATCGGCACCGTCAGGTGCTGGCCCGCCGACACCTCGATCTCCTTGTCGAAGCCGTGCACGTGGACCTCGTCATCGCGGTCCGAAGTGATGTCGAGAACGAACGCGTCGCCCTTCGCCAGGTCGACGCGGGCACCGCTCGGCGACACCTTGCCGTTGGCCAACTCGATCGTGATCGTCCGCACATCCGGGGTAGGTGTGCTGCTGGCGACGGTCGGCGAGGGACTCGACGAGGGGGTGGTCACCGGAGTGGACGATCCGGACGCCGAAGCCGCCGGGCTGCTCGATGCCGGTGGCCCGCCGGCACATCCGCTGAGTACCAAGACGAATGCCACCACCGAGAGCAAGCTGCGCACCAGCCGATTCTTGCACGGCCCGACCCTTGGTTCGGCTCGCCGGGATCGCCACGTGGACGTCCTTTGGCCCAGCGCGGGCGGGAGACCGGCGGCGGGGTGCGGAGACCGGTGCCGGCCAGCCGTCGAGCGCGCCGGAGTACTGGGGCGCGGCACTACGCTGACCATGACCCGGCGACGAGAAGGAGCAACCGTGGCGGCACCCGTGACCAGGGCGGAGGCGCTGCTGCTGGCCCGTGACCAGCCGGCGCAGCGGTGGCATCAACTGAGCCTGCTGGTGCTGGACGGGCCGCCGCTTCCGGCGTCCGAGATCACCCGGCTGATCGGGCAGCGCATCGGGTACGCCCCACGGTTCCGGCAGAAGCTCGCCGGCACCGGGTTGCAGTCCTGGATCGACGATCGAGGCTTCAACCTCGCGGGCCACCTGCGGACCACCGCGCTCCCGGCCGGGACCACCATCGAATCGTGGCTGGCCGGCCAGTTGGCGTCCCCGCTCGACCGGTTGCACCCATTGTGGGACGCGACGATTCTGACCGACCTGCCCGGTGGCGCTTGGGCGCTGTCGGTCCGTGCCCATCCTGCGCTGATCGACGGCGCCGACAACGTCCACCTGCTGCACGAACTGCTCGACGAGCAGCCCACCCCGATCGCCGGCGAGGTGCCCGACTGGCAGCCGTCCAGCGACGACGCGCCCGGCCTGTCCGGGCTGCTGCGCAACCTCAACGATCCGCTGCAGGCATTGCAGGACGTCGCGGCCGGGCTCGGCGGACTGGCCGAGTACGGCGTCCGGCAAGTGACGACGGCACCGGCAGCCCGGCAGGTGGCGGCCGTCGAATGCCCGCTCGCCGAGCTGAAGAAGGTGGCGAAGGGTGCCAGCTGTGCGGTGCACGATGTGATCGTGGCGCTGGCCACGGCCGGCGTCCGGGGCTGGCAGATAGCGAACGACCGGCTGCTGCACGACCCGGTCGCGCTGATCCCGCTGGCCGTCGGCGACGACGGCACCAGCGCGCTCGGCTGCCTGGTCGCGCCGCAGTTCATGCAGCTGCCGGCGACCACCATCACCGCCGCCGAGCGGCTGACCGCGATCGCCACCCTGACCCAGGCCCGGATCGACTCTGACCGTCTGGTGCCGGCCGCCGAACTGACCGAGCTGGCCGGATTCCCGCCGCCCAGTACCCACGCGGTCGCGGCCGCGACGGTCAGCGGCGGACGCCCCCACGAGGTGCTGATCGCCAACGTGCCGGGACCGTCCACCCCGCGTTGGCTGGGTGAGCGTCGGGCACGAGCACTGCACGCCTTCGCGTCCACCATCGACGAGCAGGCGATCACGATCGGCGTCAGCAGCCTCGACGGACGGGTCAGCTTCGCGGCCAACGCGGTCGGTCCGCTGCCGACCTTCGCCCGCGATGTCGCCGACGAACTCGGCGTGCTGCTCCGCGGGGTCCGATGATGCTGGTCTTCGTCCCGCTGACCACCGCCGAACTCGCCACCTGGGCCGAAAGCGGACGCCATCGTCCGGCGGCCGCCTACGCGGTGACACCCTCGCTGCGTGCCGCATTCGGGTTCTCGCTCGCCGACGACGAGGACGCCGAACACACCGCGTTGCACATCGCGGGGCTGGACGCCCTGCTGCGCGGCGGACGGCGCCTGGTCGCGGTCGCCGAGGCCGCCGCCACCCCGGTGTCCGGAGCCGAGTTCGGCGAGGTTGCTGTCGGCGTCCTAGGCTTCGATGCGGTCACTGCCCTTTTCGCGGATGAGTCCCCAGTGTCCGCGGAGGCGTTGGCCGATCGTGTCGGCGGGCGTGCCTTGGACACAGCGTGGGACGATCCAGCGGTGGCCGAGTTCCTCGCCGACAACGAGTTGCTGTGGCATGGGCCGACGGAGTGGCAGTCGCTGGTCGCGGGCGAGCCACGCGAGCTCCGATGACCGAAGTGGCCGCGCGTCGTCCCGGACTCGATCCGGGATCTCTGGTGGCTGGAGGTCGGTCGTGAGCTCCCGGCGTTCGCCGGGATGACGCTTGACGTGCTGGTGTGACTTCGGGGGAATGCGGCACGCTAGGGAGGTCCACAGCGGCAGTCCTAGGAGGCGGTCATGCCACGGTCCATCTGGAAGGGCGCGATCTCGTTCGGGCTGATCACCATCCCGATCAAGGTGTACGGCGCCACCGAGACCAAGGACCTGTCCTTCCGGCAGGTGCATCCGGCCGACGGCGGACGGATCAAGTACAAGCGGGTCTGTGAGGTCTGCGGCAAGGAGATCCCGTACACCGAGATCGCCAAGGGCTACGAGACCGGCGACGGACGGATGGTGATCCTGGAGTCCGAGGACTTCGAGAACCTGCCGCTGCCCACCACGAAGGCGGTCGAGGTCGTCCAGTTCGTCGACACCGAAGAGGTCGACCCGACCTACTTCGAACGCACCTATTTCCTTGAGCCGGACGGGCCGGGCGCCAAGCCGTACGTGCTGCTGCGCCGGGCCTTGGCGGACGCCGGGAAGGCCGCGCTGGTGAAGGTGGCGTTGCGCTCGCGGGAGTCGCTGGCGCTGATCCGGGCCAAGGACGACCTGCTGCTGATGCACACCATGCTGTGGCCCGACGAGTTGCGCGACGGCGAGTTCGCCGCGCCGTCCGATGACGTGAAGGTGTCCGACGCCGAGGTCGAGATGGCCCGGATGTTCATCGACCAACTCACCGGGGACTTCGACCCGAGCCAGTTCGCCGACGTCTACCGCGAGGCGTTGGAGGCGGTCGTCGAGGCCAAGCTGGCCGGCACGCCGGCCCCGGAGGCAGCCGAGGAGGCTCCGCAGCAGGCCGACGTGGTCGATCTGGTGGCGGCGCTGCGGGCGTCCGTGGAGGCTGCCAAGAGACGGCGAGAGGCGGCAGCGAAGGCCGGCTGACCGGCCTCCGGCGCGCGTTTGGCGTCCTATGTTCCGGTGCGCCGCAGAAATCGTTGCATCAAGTCAAGTAACCGTAGAATCTCTCGTCCGTTCCTCGATTCTCGGTGGAATGCCCGCTGTCGCGGTGCGAGGTTCTGCACTAGGCTCGAGCAATGGATGCCATCACCTCTGTCCCCGTTCCGGTCAACGAGCCGGTCAAGGGCTACGCCCCCGGTAGTGACGAGCGTGCCGAACTCGAGGCCGCGCTGACCCAGCTTGCCGACGCCGAACCCGTGGAGTTCACCGGAACCTTCGGTTCCGAGCGGCGTCCCGGACGCGGTGAGGGCCGCTACGAGGTGCGGATGCCGTCCGATCACGCGCACATCCTCGGCCACATCCAGCAGGCCAGCCACGCCGACACCGAGCAGGCCATCGCCGGCGCCATGGCGGTGGCGCGCGACTGGGCCGACATGCCGTTCGACCAGCGGGCCGCGATCTTCCTGCGCGCCGCCGACCTGATCGCCGGACCGTTCCGGGCCTGGATCAACGCCGCCACCATGCTCGGTCAGGGCAAGACGGTGCAGCAGGCCGAGATCGATTCCGCGTGCGAGCTGATCGACTTCCTGCGGTTCAACACCCACTTCGCCCAGCAGATCTACGCCAACCAGCCGATCAGCAGCCCGGGCGTCTGGAACCGGATGGACTACCGCCCGCTGGAGGGCTTCGTCTACGCGATCACCCCGTTCAACTTCACCGCGATCGCCGGCAACCTGCCCACCTCGGCCGCGCTGATGGGCAACCCGGTGCTGTGGAAGCCGGCGCTCACCCAGATGTTCGCCGCCGAGGTGCTGGTCGACGTGCTGCGCGCGGCCGGCCTGCCGGACGGCGTGATCAACCTGGTGCCGGGGCACGGCAAGGAGGTCTCCGACATCGCGCTGGCCCACCCCGATCTGGCCGGCATCCATTTCACCGGCTCGACCCGGGTCTTCCAGGGGCTGTGGTCGCAGGTCGGCAACAACATCGCCAACTACCGCTCGTACCCGCGGATCGTGGGCGAGACCGGCGGCAAGGACTTCATCCTCGTCCACCCCAGCGCCGACCCTGCGATCGTCACCACCGCGTTGATCCGCGGCGCCTTCGAGTACTCCGGGCAGAAGTGCTCGGCGGCGTCCCGCGCCTACCTGCCGCGGTCGCTGTGGAAGGCGCTGTCGGACGACCTGATCGGCCAGACCGAGGCGCTCAAGGTGGGCGACGTCCGCGACTTCAGCAACTTCACCTCCGCGCTGATCGACGAGCGGGCCTTCGACAAGCTGGCCGGCGCGATCGACGCGGTCAAGGCCAGCTCGGACGCCGAGATCGTCGCCGGTGGCAGCTACGACCGCAGCGAGGGCTGGTTCGTCCGCCCGACCCTGGCGGTGTCGGACAACCCCAAGCAGGACATCTTCGTCACCGAGTACTTCGGTCCGCTGCTCGGCATCTACGTCTATGACGACGCCGACTACGACAAGGTGCTCGACCTGGTCGACACGGCGTCCGCCTACGCGCTGACCGGCTCGATCCTGGCCACCGACCGGACGGCGATCGAACTCGCCCAGAACCGGCTGCGGTACACCGCCGGCAACTTCTACATCAACGACAAGCCAACCGGCGCGGTCGTCGGCCAGCAGCCGTTCGGCGGGGCGCGGGCGTCCGGCACCAACGACAAGGCCGGCTCGATGTGGAACCTGATGCGCTGGACCAGTCCGCGCGCCATCAAGGAGACCCTGGTGCCGCCGGTGACCACCGGCTACCCGCACATGCAGTGAGTTCATCCGCTGGTCGAGCTTGTCGAAATCACGAAACTAGGGATCTCGACAAGCTCGATCAGCGGTGGGCTGGCTGAGCCGGTCGAAACCAAATTGGCGATTGTCGGGCACCGAGTCCCGCTTTCACTCTGAAGCTCCGCCGGTCGAATTCGCTGAGTCCTGTAGGTCGTAGCGGACGAACTCATCTTCTCGACCGAGTGCCCGGAGCGAGGTCATCAGGTTTTGGCGCGCCTGTGCGAGGTCGTTCGCGTACCTGGTGGGGTTGGTGTGGGCGAGGTCGCGGTAGAGGTGGAGTGCTTCTTCTGCGTGGGTGAGTGCTTGGTCGTAGCGGCCCAGGCTCCACAGCGTGCCGCCGAGGTTTCCCAGGCCCGAGGCGAGGTCGTTCGTGTACCTGGTGGGGTTGGTGTGGGCGAGGTCGCGGTAGAGGTGGAGTGCTTCTTCGTGGTGGGTGAGTGCTTCGTCGTATCGACCCAGGTCCCGCAGCGTGCCGCCGAGGTTTTCCAGGGCACTGGCGAGGTCGCTCGTGTACCTGGCGGGGTTGGTGTGGGCGAGGTCGCGGTAGAGGTGGAGGGCTTCTTCGTGGTGGGTGAGTGCTTCGTCGTATCGACCCAGGCTCCACAGCGTGCCGCCGAGGTTTCCCAGGCCCGAGGCGAGGTCGTTCGTGTACCTGGTGGGGTTGGTGTGGGCGAGGTCGCGGTAGAGGTGGAGGGCTTCTTCGTCGTGGGTGAGTGCTTCGTCGTATCGACCCAGGCTCCACAGCGTGTTGCCGAGGCTTCTCAGGGCCCTGGCGAGGTTGTCGGTGTGTTTGGTGGGGTTGGTGTGGGCGAGGTCGCGGTAGAGGTGGAGTGCTTCTTCGTGGTGGGTGAGTGCTTCGTCGTATCGACCCAGGCTCCACAGCGTGCTGCCAAGACTTCTCAAGGCTTCAGCGAGATCGGCGGTATGGTGGCCGGAAGCTTCTTTCACAAGCACTCGGTAGAGGTCAACGACCCGCTGTCGACAGCCAGACGCACGCTGATAGTCGCCGAGGTCGGTCCAGGAATCTCCCAGACTACCGATCGCTATCGCAAGCTGATGTTCGTCTGCATGGTCCTCGTACCGGTACTGGACCAGAAGCTGGTTGGCAACGAGGGACGCGTGCGGCAGGTCGAGTTTGTCCAATTCGGTCAGGATCTCGTCGATCGCGCGTCGGTCTGGAGGATTCCGGGTCAGGACCTCGGCGAGGAGCTCGTCCGTCAATCGGCTCGCGGGCGCCCGAATGACGACTATGCGGAGTGCATCGGCATCGATTGGTTTGTCATCCTGGGCCAGCAGGTTCTCCGCACGCGTAAGTGCCTCGGCATATCGTTCGGCGGCACTTAGCAGCCGGGAGGCGGCTCCCACCAGGTCGAGAAGGTCGAGATCACGCACCAGGGCATAGCAGAGCGCAGCGTCCTCAATGAGCGGCGGCACTGCCACGGCGTGGGTCAGTGCCTCCAGAGGCAGGGCGAGGGCATGCGGCCCGGTGCCGGGGTAGGTGCCGAGCAGCCAATCGGAGACCTGCCGGATCCGTTCCGCCGATGCGTCGTGCAGTTCCGGGACTTGCCGGAGGGCCTTATGGATCGAGTTGCGGTCGCGGGCGCCGAGCAACCATACGGCGGCGACGCATCGGCGCGGAAGGTCACTGCCGGGCGGAGTCTGCGGAAGTGCGTCCCAATGTCGCATCTCTTGCTCAGCGAGAACGGTGAAAACTCCGGTCGAGGCCTCTTCGGGCGCCGGCATCTCCGTGGTGAGCACGTGGGCCAGCGCATAGGCGTGAACCACGCCGATCGGCGTGCCCTCGGCGAATTTCAGCGGCCGGGTCTTCCGCGCAGGATGATCGCGAAGGAGTCCAGCGAAGGCTGAGGACGCTTTTGTGGCCCACCGGGTGAGGTCGCCGGTGGTGCCCTGCGGTCGCAACTCGAGTCGTGCGCCGGATTTGATCACCTCGGCGGTGAGTTCGGAGACCCCGCCCGTCCGCCGCAGCACCCACTCGTAGTTGCGTGCAACGAGGATCACCCGCAGCCGGCTGGACCCGCGGGTGACTACCTCATCGAGAAATTCGATCACTCCGTCGCGCGCCTCGCCCAGTTCGACGACGACCAGATGCTTCCCCGGTACCGCGAGGATCCGGCCGACTGCGCCGGCGCCCGCTCCGGGTTGAAGCCTGCTGGTTCGCCACGTGCCGGAGAGCCGTTCCGCGGCGTGGATCGTCAGACGAGTCTTGCCGACCAAGGACGCCCCGGTGAGCACGAAGAACGACGGTTCGTCGGGCGACGTGCACCACTCCTTCAGCCGCTTCGTTTCTGCGTCGCGCCCACGGAATTCGCACACGCAACGATCCACATTGAGCAGAGCAGAGGGCGACTTGCTGGCAGCGACGTCCCGAGGAATGTCCAGCGGCAGGTCGTTGACGACGCTCGCGCGGCGCTCCTCCGCGTCTTGCTGCGCCTGTCGTGCGGAACTCCGGAGCTGCAGAACGACCAACACGATGGTCGCCACGAAGAGTCCGCCGAACAGCAGCCATAGCCAGAGCGCGTTGGCCGCCAGCCACTCGGGCGCGACCAGCGCGGACACGAGGTTCGTGGCAAGTGAGAAGGCTGCCGCCACGGCCGCAGTCGCAACGGGCAATGTGAACAACCCGCGCCCACGATCTCGGTCGTCCGCCATGGGCGAAGCCTGTCACATGTCGAATGCGATGTGTTCCAGCGACGATGTCATGGCCCGTAGCTCGAGTAATGCGGCTTTGCCTTGGAGGCCGCTTTTGCCGTGATGGTTCCGTGAGGCTGCGGTCCTCAGGCCATCGAAAGGAATTGGTCGTGGAACGGTGCATCGAGCGCACCGCCCTACACCACGACCAGATCGAGGGCGGGGTCGAGTTGCTGGAGGTCGCCGGGGTCGCTGGTGACCACGCGGGTTTGCGAACGACGAGCACAGACGACGACGTGTGCGTCGGCGATGTCGTTCGTGCCGCTGGCCGCCAGCAGCCTGCCGACATGAGTCGCGTCCACCCGGTCGAGCGGCACCACCTGGGTTCGCGGCTGCCGCAACAGTCGGGCGAGCCGGGCCTGCCGCGCCGGATCGCGGATCGCCTGAGCGAGGGCAGTGCCGGGGACGATCACCGGCTGGCTCAACTCGTCCGCACGCGCCAATAGGACGATGACCTTGCGGTCGTTGCGATCGAGGTGGATCAGCGGACCTGCATCGAGCGTCACCCCGCGATTGCTCACGCCGCGCTGCCCGGCTCGGCCTCGGCGACGCCCAGGACGCGGTCTGCCCAGGCGCGTTCCTCCGGCGTCATGTCGCCCCCGGTCTCTTGCAGCGCGTGGGCGAGCATCGCACCCCAACCGGCCACATCGTCGAGGGCCACCTCGATCGCGTGCTGGACGAAACCCGACACGCTGTCCGCCTTGCCCTCGGACACCAGTCCGCGGATCGATGCCACCCACTCCGTCGGCACCGTCACGGTGATCTTCTGCATCGTCGCCATACCGATCACCATACCTTCGGACGTCGTCTCCACCACAACGCCTGCGGTAAGGCACATCGCCTGCGTTGCAACGCAGGCGATGTGCCTTACCGCAGGCGACCTGTCCTTCAGCTACTTCCGATCATGTTCTGAAGTAGTATGGCGTTCATGAGCACGCCAACCCTTGAGCCCCGGACGGTGCGGTCGTCGGAATTGTCGCGCCACCCCGCCGAGGTGTTTGCCGCAGCCGAGGAGGGCCCGATCGTGGTGACGCGGCGAGATGGGGAGTCACTCGTGCTCACCACCCAGGAGCGGGCCGTCCAGCAGCAGGAGTTGCTGGGGGTAGCGGCGCAGCTGATAGCGGCGTCCCTCGAGGACGGCCCGATCGCCGATCGTTTCGTCCGGTACTTTCCGTGGATCGGTCTGCTCAACGAGGTCGATCGCGACGAGTGTGCGGCCGAGATCGTGGCGGTGGCCCGCGGCTCGTTCTCGGTGGGGCAGCCTCAGCGTTTGCTCACGGTTATCGCCGCCTGGCGCGACACGGCCGAGGCGGTCGCCGCCGGCTGGGGTGCCCGTGCTCCCGAGTGGTTGCCCGAGGACGTACCTGCGCCGGATCCGCGTTCGTGACGCGGGACAGCGGTATTCCGAGGCCACGGAGGCGGGTCTTGTCGCGGTAGGTCCCACCACAACGCCTGCGGTAAGGCACATCGCCTGCGTAGGAACACAGGCAATGTGCGTTACCGCAGGCGTCGTGGTCGGGGCCTGCGTCAGAGAAGTGCGGGCGCCCGCCAAGGGACGATCACTCGCCGGTGGCCGGATCGATCACCGCGGAGACCCGGTGCATGACGTCGCAGGGGACGCCTGCGCGACGGGCGTGTTCGCGGACACTTTCCTCGTTGTCCGCCACGTAGACGCAGAAGATCTTGTCGTCGGTGACGTAGCTCTGCTGCCAGCTGACCCGTGGTGACATGGCGGCGATCACGTCGTTCGAGCCACGCGCGGCCTCCCGAAGCTGATCGGCCGACATCTGTCCCGCGCCCGGCACGGTGCGTTCGATTACGAATTTGGGCATGGCCACTTCTCCTTGTCGTTGCGCCCTTCGGCGGGCTATTGCTGTGGTGAATACGAGGCTAGGGGCAGCCACCCGCGGGCACATGACCAGAAATGGTCATTTCCCGACGCGGGAACCGAATCCTCTCGACGCCGAATCGGGCAGGTCCTACGGTGGGCGGCATGCGGGAATGGAACGCGCCTACGCTCCCGGCGGGGTGGGCGATCTCGAACCAACCGCCCTTCGTCGGGCGGGATTCCGAGTTGCAGAGCGTTCTCGCCGCCTTCTCCGACGTGGTGCGGGGAACCGTGCGCGGAATCTTTCTCGAGGGAGCGCCGGGCATCGGCAAGACGCGGCTGATCGCGGAGTCGTCCGTGCGCCTGCGGGAGCTCGGAGCTGCGGTGTTCGTGGGTTCCTGCGTCGCCGAATACGGCGCTCCGCTGGAGCCGCTGGGCGCACCTCTCGCCCAACTGCTCGACCTGACCGGTCCGGACGCCGCCACCGACCATTCGCGCCGACTGATCCGCGAGGCGCTCGACCCGAACCCCGAGGCCGTCCACAGCGCTGGGCTCCCGACGAACGGTCCGGGCGGGGACGCCGCGTCCAGGCTCGCCGCCGCCATCGTCCAGCTGCTGCGGGACGCCGCACAGGTGCACCCGATCGTGCTGGTCCTCGACGATCTGCACTGGGCGGACCGGACCATGCTGAGACTGCTCCCGCGACTGATCGCGGGACTCGCCGCCAGCCGGGTACTGATCCTGGCCGGCTCCCGTAACACGGCGCCCGACCGGTCGTCCCTGGCCGACGACGTCCTCGCCGAACTGAGCAGATTCGAGTGCGTCCGCAGGATCGGACTGTCGCCACTCACGCCGGACCAGGTGGCCGAATACGTGGCGGCGCGCCAGCCGGCGGCCACGTCCGGCCGATCGGAGATCGCGCGACGCCTGAGCTTCCTGACCGGCGGCAACCCGTTCCTGCTCCGGGAAGCCTGGCGGCAGGTGGCCGGGGCCGGCGACTCGGACGCGGTCGTGCTGCCCGAGACGGTCAACGACCTGTTCAGGACCCGGCTGGGATCGATCCGGCCGGACGACCGACAGATCCTCGAAGCGGCCGCGATCCTCGGCATGGACGTCGTGCTGGACGAACTCGTCGCCTGCACCGGCCAGCCGGCGTCGGTGATTGTCGGCAGCCTCGAACGCGCGTCCGGTGCCGGTCTCATCGAATGGGTCCGGGGTCGTGGCGGATCGCTTCGGTTCACCCACGCCATCGCCCGGCAGGCGCTGCTCGATCGGATTCCGGCGTCCGATCTGCCGGTGCTGCACGCCCGCGCCGCCGAATCGCTTGACCGCCTCACGCCACCGCCGGACCGGCTCGTCCAACGACTGGCCCATCATTACACCCAGGCCATCTCACTCGGCTACCGGCAGCAGGCCGTGGAATACACGGCACGGGCGGCGGAACTGGCCTCGTCGCAGCGGGCCTACGAAGATGCCGCCCGCCGGTATGAAGACGCGGCCGACCTCAGCGACACGGCGGAGAGACATGCCGAGCTGATCGTGTCCGCGGCCCGGAATTGGCGCCTGGCGGCTCATTTCGTACAGGCCCGTGAACTGGCGCGCGAAATCTGTGAGTCGGCTGTCTCCGCTCGACACCGGCTTCGCGCCGCCATTGAATTCGAGGAGGCGAGTTGGCGTCCCGGATTGCCCGGCGTCGATGCCGTCCGACTCCTTTCGGCGGTGCTGGAATCGGCATCGGGACGAGAGTCGGATGCCGAACGCATCGTGGCGCTGGCGGCATTGGCGCGGGCCACCTCGATGGCGGGCAGGCCGGATGAAGCGGCCCGGATCGCGGCCACCGCGACGGCGCAGGCGCGAGAGCAGGGCGATGTCGAACTCTTGCTCCGCGTCCTTCGCCGCGCCTACGTGCCCAGCCTGCGTCCGGGCTCGCTGCCACGGGCCTATGCGACGGCGCGGGAGTTCTGGCAGCTGGGCCGTCAGCATGCGGTGCTGTTGGGAGATGACCTCCACGCCGGTCCCCATTTCTGCGCCGCGGCCGCCTATGTTCTCGGCGATCGTCAGGTCTTGGACGAAGCCGACCAGGCGCTCGCCGCGGCAGCCGAACAATTCGGCGCCTTCTGGCAGTTCTGGCAGGAATGCCAGAGCTATATCCGCCATTTCATCGCGGGCGATCTCGATCGGGCGAAGGCCGCGTCGCGGCGGGCGTCCGCTGCCGAGGCCGAGTTCCGTGCCGACGCCGAGTCGAATGTGCCCGCGCAACAGCTCTACATGATCAAACGGGAACGCGGCGACCTGGGGGTGGCGCGGGCGGTGATCACCGGGGACGAGTCGCCGCACGGATTCTGGGCGCCCGGACTGCTCAGCCTGTACACCGAACTTCGCATGGTGAACCCGACCCGTCGGCTGCTCTCCTGGCTGCTGGAACACGATCGCCCGAGTGCGCACGAGTCGGCCGAATGGCCGGGGAGCCTGGCGTTGATGACCGAGGCCGCACTCTTGCTGGACGACAAGTCGGCCCTGCGCCGGCTTCGCCCGTGGCTGGCCGAATACACCGGCATGAATCTGACGGTGGGCTACTTCGTGACATCGTTCGGGGCGGCCGACCGGTACCTGGCGCAGGTCGACGCGGCCCTTGAGATCGGCGACCCAGGCTCGCTGTTCGGGGCCGCGCTGGAACTCGAGGAGAGATTCGACGCCGCGCTCTACATCGCGCACACCCGTGCGGCGACCGTCCGCTGGCTACGGGAACGGGACGCCCGCTCACGGGAGGCGTCCGCACTGGCCGAACAGGTCCGGGCCACGGCGACACCGCAAGGCTGGACACGGGTGCTGGCGGTGCTGGACGAGACCACGCCGGGCAAGGGGCGCTCCGACGGTCTGACCGCGCGGGAGATCGAGATCCTGCGGCTGCTGGACGAGGGCCTGAGCAACCACGGCATCGCCACCCGACTGGTGATCAGCCAGCACACCGCCGCCAACCACGTCCGCAACATCTTGTCGAAGACCGGCAGCCGGAACCGATCGCAGGCCGTCCGGTACGCCCGCGACGCCGGACTGCTCGGCACCGGCGAGTAGTGCGGTGACCTGCTACTCGACCCCGGCCAGCTGACCAGTGCCGGCCATCACCCGGCCCGAGACCTCGGTGATCACGTCGGCCGGGACGCCGGCCCGCTCGGCCGCCTTGCGAATCGCCTCGCTCGAGGGCGCCTCGTAGAGGCAGTAGGTCTTCATCCGGTCCAGCGACAGATAGGAGAAGAGCCAGCGGACGTCCTCCTCATCGTTGATCTCGTTCAGGAGCGTCGCGTCGACCGGGAGCGTGACCGCCTCGGCGTAGGAGCGTTCGATGACGAAGTACGGCATGGTTCACCTCAAAGGTCTGGACGTGGGCACGAGGCAGGCGCGCTGGCGCTCGATTCTGTTGTCCGCACGGCGGTTCGTCTAGTGGGTTGAATTGCGTAGTGCCTGTCGCGGGTCCGGTGGTCGAGCCGTCGAGACCGGATTCGGTCGGCGGTGTGCCAGCCAGCTGGTGACCAAGAGAACCGTCCCCATGGTCACCGGGGACGGTTCTCTTGGTCACTCAGGTGCAGTCCTGCACCAGTTCGGCCATGCGTTCCATCAGACGTCGCCAGCCGGGGGAGTAGTCGCGGCGGTAGCTGACCACCAGCTGCTGGGCGAGCGAGTCGTCGTCCTTCCATTCGGACGGATCGGGCGGCGGACGGTGGGTCGTCACCCACTCGACGGTGGCCTGGGCCAGCTCCTCGATCCGCGGATCGTCAGGCGGGTAGTCGAAGGCCTGATCGGTGCGCAGGTAGAGGTCCCGGTAGCCGGGATCGTCCAGCATCGCCTGCTGGGTGTCGAGCCAGGTGGTGACCAGGTCGGGAAACAGCACCTCAATCAGCAGCCAGGCGTCCCGCTCCATCTGCAGGGTGCGCTCCGAGACGCCGAGGGAGCGCATCTCGTGGTGCATCCGGATCACCTGCGGCGGCAGGAACGGTTCACCCCGGACGGCGAGCCGCTGCAGCGCCTGCCGGGTCGCCTCCAGTTCGGCGATCCGGGTCTGCAGGTCGGCGTCGATCTGCGCGGCCGCGTCGCGGAAGGCGTCCGGTTCGGCATCGGTCAGCTCACCCACCCGTGACAGCGGGACGCCGGCGTCGGCCAGCACCTTGATGCGATGCAGCTCCACCACCGCTTGGGCGTCGTAGCTGCGGTAGCCGGACGCCGATCGCTCCGGCTCGGCCAGCAGGCCCAGCGCGTGGTAGTGCCGGATCGCTCGTGGGGTGACGCCGACGTAGTCAGCCAGTTGTCCGATGGTCAGCATGAGCATCCTCCTGTCGCGGCTGGATGTAGCCCTTCAATCCCGGTGCGACCAGGGCATAGATGCCGACCACGACCCAGCCCGCCGCCAGCACCCAGGCCCCGGCGCGCAGATCTGCCCCGGCCAGAATCATCGCCATCAGGCCCAACCCGAGCGGACTGGCGACCATGGCGAGGGCGGAGTAGGCGCCGAAGACCCGGCCGCGCAAGGCGTCCGGAACATGCTCGGTGAGCACCACTGTGCTGATCGGCTGCAGCAACCCCGAGCCCAACCCGGCCGCCACCATGCCGGCGGCGACCAGCCAGAATCCCTGCAGGGGAGCGATCAGCACCGCCGACACCACGTAGAGCAGGTTGGCCACCACCCAGGCCGCCCAGCGGCGTCCGCCGAAGGCCCAGCCGTAGATGCCCGAGCCGGCCATGGTGCCGACCGCGTACGCCGACAGGCTCAGTCCCAGCAGCCCCGGCGCGGCCAGGGTCACGAAGTGGGCGGGCAACACGACGCTGAGCAGCGGGGCGACCAGTACCATCGAGCCCAGGCTGATCAGCAGCAGGGTGAACAGCGGACGGCTCTGCCGGATGTGGGTGAATCCGGCCAGCGGCGAATCGTCCTCGGACGCCGCGACCTCACTGGGCAGCAGCGGCATCACGCCGATCGCCAGCGCGGCGAGCGCCGAACAGGCCGCGGTGATCCACACCACCTGGATCGACGGCAGCACCGTCAGCAACCAGCCGGCCACCGCCGGTCCGGCCAGGAAGGACAGGCCGAACAGCATGCCGCGCGAGGCCGCCACCTTGTCGAGCCCGACCCCGGACGTCTGCGAGACGTTCGCCAGCAGAGTCTCCCGTGCCGTCATGCCGGGCACGTCGAAGAGTGCGCCGAGGATTCCCAGCGCGATGAACCAGGCCACGTTCAGGCCGACCGCGGCGTCCACGACGGCCAGCGCGGCCACCGCCAGTGCCGAGCCGATATCGGACAGCACCGACATCCGGCGGCGTCCCACCTTGTCGATCAGGTGTCCGCCGGCGAACGCGGCGATGGCGCCGGGCAGCGCGCTCGCCGCGGCCACGGTGCCGGCCATCGCCGGATCGCCGGTGCGCTCCAGCACCAGCCAGGGCAGCACGATCGAGATTGCGGAGTTGCCGAACAGCGAGGTGGCCGTCGCGGTCAGGTAGAGCGGCAGAGTCGTCGTGGTTGCCACCCCACGAGTGTGAGGGTTGACGTAGCGTCAAGGTCAAGCCTGGGCTAGCGGCGTCCGGCCAGCCAGTCGTCGCCGACCTGCTGCTGGACGTCGAATCCGGCGGTCAGCGCGGGGACCGCCTTGGACTCCAGGGACCGCCCGACCAGCGGCACCTTGATGGTGAAGTCGCCGGTGAAGTCGACCAGGGTGCCGCGGCCGCCGGGGCGCAGATCGATGCTGAGCTGGGCGCGGGCCGGCATGCCCTTGACGGTCAGCTCGAGCCGGCCCGTGCGGGCGCCGTCGGCACCGGCGGCGTCCCAACGAATGTCCTGGAGCAGGGTGAGCCGGTCGCCGAGCAGGCTGCGTACCGCGGACGGGGACTCCATCGTCCGTTCCACGGCGGCGTGCTCGGGCACCCCGTCGACCCGGTAGTCGAGGTCGCCGGACGCCTCGCAGACCTTGGCGAGGTAGGCCGGGTCGGTGAGCATGGCATGGGTGGTGAGGGTGTCCGCGGCGAAATCGTTGCGGGCCTGAATCTGCATGCGGGTCATTCTGCCGCAGGACGGCGAGCCGGGCGCCCACCGCCGCGCATGGCGATGAGACGGGGCGGCGCAAGGGCACTACAGTGTGGAGCCAGCGCGTTGGTGTCGGTTCGCAAGGAGGCGAAATGGCCACAACAAATCCGTCCAGATCGGACTGGATCCGTAAATTGCTCGGTGAACTGTCCGGGATGCTGAAACATTCGCCGGAGGTCGAGTTGCCGTCCGGGTTCGCCGAGCACTACGTCCGGCACCTCCCGGACGGGGAGCTGATCGACCTCGATCCGGGCCACGTGGCAGACCTGATCATCGAGCACCTGCGCCTCGGCCAGCGCCGCCAACCAGGCGAATCGCGGGTGCGGGTGCGGCTGCCGGAACAACCGGGCGCCTCCACCGTGATCCTGATCGTCACCGACGACCGCCCGTTCCTGGTCGACACGGTCAGCATGGACATCACCCGCGGCGACTGGAGCATCAGGTCACTGTTCCATCCGCAGTACGAGACGCTGCGGGACGCCGACGCGGCCCTGGCCGGGATCGCCGACAAAGACCCGCGGACGATCGCCGAGTCGTGGATCTGCGTCGAGGTCTTCCCACCGCTGGGCCAGGCCGCCGACGAACTGGCCGACGCGCTCACCGCCGCGGTGACGTCCGGCCTGGAATCGGTGCGGGCGGCGGTCGACGACTGGCATGCCATGGAGCATCGGCTCACCGAGACGATCGACCTGCTCAACAACCGTCCCCAGCCGGTCAGCCCGCACGAGGTGCGTGAGGTCACCGACCTGTTGCAGTGGCTGAACCAGGACAATTTCGTGCTGCTCGGCTACCGCGAGTCGCATTACACCAAGGCCGACGGCTACCAGCCGGTGCCGGGCACCGGCCTCGGCATTCTGACCGGCGGTGACGGCCGGGACGAGTTCCAGGCCGATCCGCTGCCCGGCGACCGCCGGCTGCTGGTGCTCACCAAGGACTCCCGGCGCTCCCCGGTGCACCGCCCCGCCTATCTCGACTACGTCGGCGTCCGGCTGTACGACGCCACCGGACGGCTGACCGGGGAACGGCGGTTCCTGGGGCTGCTGGCGGCCACCGCCTACGTGGAGAGCGTGTGGGAGATCCCGATGCTGGCCGGCAAGGCGCAGAAGCTGCTCGACCTGTGCGGCTTCGCCCCGCACAGCCACGGCGGCTCCGCCATTCGCCAGGTGATCGACACCTACCCGCGCGACGAGCTGTTCCAGGCCAGCGCCGAGGAGCTCTTCCCGGTGATCGCGCAGGAGGCCCAGTTCAAGGACCGACGGGTGGTCCGCGTGTTCGTGCGCCCCAGCGCCTACGGCCGGTTCATCTCGGTGCTGGTCTTTCTGCCCCGTGACCGCTACACCACGAAGGTCCGCGAGGCGATCCAGCGGATCCTGGTCGACACCTTGGGCGGGGAGTCGCTCGAGCACGAGGCGCGGGCCTCGGAGTCGGTGCTGGCCAGGCTGTTCTTCGTCGTGAAGCGACCGGACGACGACCGGCTGACCGACGACATCGACGTGGCCGCGCTGCAGCAGCGGATCGAGGACGTCGTCCGCAGCTGGGACGACGACTTCGAGGCCGCCGCGCGCGACCTGGCCAGCGAGTCCCGCGGCGTCGAGTTCAGCGAGGCCTACAAAGAGGAGTACCCGGCCGCCGTCGGCGTCGTCGATCTGCAGCTGGCCAATCGGCTCACCGGCGACGACGACCTCGCCTACGATGTCTACCGGCCGCTGTGGCCCAACGATGCCGCCGACGTCCGGTTCAAGGTGCTCGCCTACCGGCAGATGTCGCTGGCCGACGCGATGCCACACCTCTCCGTGCTCGGCGTCGAGGTGCTGGACGAGCGTCCGTTCGAGTTCGAGCTGCGCGGCCGGACGGTGTACCTGTACGACTTCGGCCTGAAGCTGGCCGGCGCGATGGACGCCTCCGCCTGGACGCCGGAACTGCAGACCCGGTTCATCGACACCTTCGACGCCACCTACCGGGGCCGGGCCGAGTCGGGCAAGTTCAACCGGCTGGTGATGACCGGCGGGCTGACCTGGCAGGAGATCGCCTGGCTGCGGGCCATCTCGCGCTACCTGGTGCAGGCCGGCATTCCCTACAGCCAGCCGTATGTTGCGGCTACGCTCAACGACAATCCGGCGATCGCGGCGGGGCTGGTCGGCGCCTTCCGGACCAAATTCGACCCGGCCGCGGAGTTCGCCGATTTCGACGCCCGCGCCGCCGCGGTGGACGAGGCGTTCGCCGCCATCGAACGGCAGCTGGCCGAGGTGGCCAGCCTGGACGCCGACCGGATTCTGCGGATGTTCCTGTCGGTGCTGCGGGCGATGATCCGCACCAACGCGTTCCAGTCGGACGCCCCGGCGCACGCCTTCAAAGTGCATCCGCGCGAGCTGGCGCTGCTGCCGGAGCCGCGTCCGATGTACGAGATCTTCGTCTACGCCCCGCGGGTTCAGGGCGTCCATCTGCGGTTCGGCAGCGTCGCCCGCGGCGGGCTGCGCTGGTCGGACCGCCGCGAGGACTTCCGCACCGAGGTGTTGGGCCTGGTCAAGGCGCAAATGGTGAAGAACAGCGTGATCGTCCCCTCGGGCGCCAAGGGCGGGTTCGTACCGCAGTCGCTGCCCGACCCGAGCGTCGATCGGGCCGCGTGGATGGCCGAAGGCGTGGCCTGCTACGAGGTCTTCATCGCGTCCCTGCTCACCGTGACCGACAACATCGTGGCCGGCGAGGTGGTGCCGCCGGCCGACATGGTCCGCTGGGACGGCGACGACCCCTACCTGGTGGTGGCCGCCGACAAGGGCACCGCCACCTTCTCGGACAACGCCAATCGGATCTCGCTGGACCGCGGCTTCTGGCTGGGCGACGCGTTCGCGTCCGGCGGCTCGGCCGGCTACGACCACAAGGCGATGGGCATCACCGCCCGCGGCGCCTGGGAGTCGGTGAAGCGGCACTTCGTCGAGATGGGCCGCGACTGCCAGAACGAGGACTTCACCTGCGTCGGCATCGGCGACATGTCCGGGGACGTCTTCGGCAACGGCATGCTGCGCAGCCGGCACACCCGGCTGGTGGCCGCCTTCAACCACCTGCACATCTTCCTCGACCCGACCCCGGACGCCGCCCGCAGCTTCGCCGAACGCGAGCGGCTGGCGGGGCTGCCCCGGTCGTCCTGGGCGGACTACGACCGGACGCTGATCTCGGCCGGCGGCGGGGTGTACGCCCGCACCCTGAAGTCGATCCCGATCACCGCCGAGGTGCGTGGGGCGCTCGGTCTGGACGCCGGCGTCACGGCGCTCACCCCGTCCGACCTGATCAGCGCCATCCTCAAGGCGCCGGTCGACCTGCTCTGGAACGGCGGGGTCGGCACCTACGTGAAGGCGACCGGCGAGACCCATGCCGAGGTCGGTGACAAGGCCAACGACGCGCTGCGGGTGAACGGCACCGACGTCCGCGCGCTCTGCGTCGGCGAGGGCGGCAACCTGGGCTGGACGCAGCTGGCGCGGGTCGAGTATGCGCTGGGCGGGGGCCGGATCAACACCGACGCCATCGACAACTCCGCCGGCGTGGACACCTCCGACCACGAGGTGAACATCAAGATCCTGCTGGCTCCCGAGGTGGCCGCCGGCAGTCTCAGCCTCGATCAGCGCAACGAGCTGCTGGCGTCCATGACCGACGAGGTGGCCGAGCTGGTGCTCAGCCACAACGTGGCCCAGAACCTGGCCCTGGCCAACTCGATGTACCGCGGCGCCGAGCTGACCAGCGCCTACGAGGGCTGGATGCACACCCTGGAGGAGGCCGGCTATCTGGATCGGCAGATCGAGTTCCTGCCGACGGCTCGCCAGCTCGATCAGCGCCGCGAATCCGGACGCGGGCTGACCCGTCCCGAACTGGCCACCCTGCTGGCCTGGACCAAGATCTATCTGGCCGATCAGGTGCTGGCCTCGGATCTGCCCGACGATCCGTATCTGGCCGACCGGCTGATCCAGTACTTCCCGAAGGAGCTGCAGGCCCGCTACGCCGCCGACATGCCCCGGCATCGGCTGGCACGGGAGATCATCACCTCGGTGGCGGTGAACCGGTTCGTCGATTCCCAGGGCATCACCGCCTTCTACCGGCTGCACAACGAGACCAATGCGGCGATCACCGAGGTGATCCGGGCCCAGCTGGCGGCGCGGTCGATCTACCAGGTCGGCAAGTCCGAGGTCGATCTGCGCGGTGCCAGCGACCTGGGCGCCTCGGTGGTCACCGAGCTGCGGGTGTCGTTGCGCCGAATGGTGGAGCGGGCCACCCGCTGGCTGCTGGCCAGCCGCCGGGCGCCGCTCGATATCGTCGCAGCCACCGCGCAGTTCACCGACGGCGTCCGCGAGGTGCGGGCCGGTCTGGGGTCGTTGCTGACGCCGCGACAGGCCACGAACGCGGCCCGGCAGGTGGAGCGGATGACGGCCCAGGGGGTGCCGCAGCGGCTCGCCGAAGAGGTCGCTCAGGACGCCTATTCGCATTTCGCGCTGGCGATCGTCGAGATCGCGCAGGCCAGGCAGGCGCCGGTGATGACGGTCGCCGAGGTCGCCTTCGGTCTCGCCGACCGGCTCGGGCTGGACCAGCTGCACGACACCGTGGTCGCGCTGCCGCAGCACGATCGCTGGGAGACGATGGCGCGGGCCGCGCTGCGCGACGATCTGCTCGGTGTGCACGGGGCGCTCACCTCGGCGGTGCTGGTCGATCCGTCCCGGCCGGCCGCAGAGCAGGTCGACGAGTGGCTGGAGCGGACGCCCGGCGTCCCCGACAAGGTGGCGACCCTGACGACGATCTGCGAAGAGCCGGACATCGCGCGGGTCAGCGTCGGCGTCCGACTGGTGCGGTCGCTGCTGCCCGCCTGAGGTCGCCGGTCGAGGCCTCGGCGGGAGACCTACGGCGCTCCCTGGGTTCGTTGGTCGAGCTTGTCGAGGGGCCCCTTAGCACTCGGTCGGGGTCTCGACGGGCGCACCCGACGGTCTGGGCGCCGGCGGGGCAGCGGCGCCGGGTGCGGCAGGATGGCCGCATGCGGATCGACCTGCACACTCATTCCAGCGTCTCCGACGGCACCGACACGCCCACCCAGCTGGTGCGCAAGGCGGCAGAGGCCGGCCTGGACGTCCTTGGCCTGACCGACCACGACACCTTCGACGGGCTGCGCGAGGCACGGCTGGCCGCCGAGGCGGTCGGCGTCGTGGTGCTGCCGGGGATCGAGATGTCCTGCCAACTCGAGGGTGCCAGCGTCCATCTGCTCGGGTACGGGTGTAATCCGCATTTCGAGGAGCTGCTGGACGAACTGGCCCGGGTCCGGGTCGGACGCTCGGGCCGGCTGCCCGAGATGCTCACGAAGCTCGCCGAGTTGGGCATGCCGCTGACGGAGACCGAGATCGCCGAGCAGGTCGGCGCCAGCCCGTCGCTGGGGCGTCCGCACGTCGCCGACGCCATGGTCGCGAAGGGGTATGTGAAGGACCGGCAGGAGGCCTTCGACCGGTTCCTGTACGAGGGCGGCCCGGCCTACGCCAACCGGTACTCCTGTCAGCTGCGGCGTGGCGTCGAGCTGATCCGGCGTGCCGGCGGCGTCCCGGTGATCGCGCATCCGTGGGGCCGCGGACGCGACAGGGAACTGACCCCGGCGATGCTGTCCGAGCTGGCCATGGAGTACCGCCTGGAGGGCATCGAGGTCGACCATCCCGATCATGACGCGGACACGCGGGTGCGGCTGCGGGCGCTGGCCGAGCGGCTGGGGCTGCTGACCCTCGGCTCGTCCGATCATCATGGCCTGGGCAAGGTGAACAATCCGCTGGCCTGCGAGACCACGGACCCGGCGGTGTACACCGAACTGGTGCGCCGCATCCGAGCCCGCGGCGGCCAGCTGTAAGAGGGTGGCTTGTCGGAGACCTGAGTCGAGGCCAGAGCGACGAAGAGCGCCATTCCGTCGGGGATGACAGCCGGACGTCGGTGATAGGGTCGGCCTTGTGTTCCGAACCGCTGACTGGCGCCGCTCCTGACGGCTGGAACGAACTGACCCTGGGCCGTCACGCTGTGACGGCCTTTTGCATGTCCGGACGACGAACGAACGAGTGATTGACGATGACTGACGCCCTGCTCGACGACGCCGGCGAAGACCTCGCTGCGTCCACCTCCGATGCCTCGCTGCGCCGCACCGAGGCCCGCAGTGCCGCGATCGAACGCGAGATCGCCGCCGACCCGTCCAAGTTCCGGATCATGACCGGCGACCGGCCCACCGGGGCGCTGCACATCGGGCACTACTTCGGTTCGCTGGCCAACCGCGTCCGGCTGCAGGACGCCGGCGTGGAGACCATCGTCCTGATCGCCGACTACCAGGTGATCACCGACCGCGATGGCACCGGCCCGATCCGGGAGCGGGCTCTCGGCATGGTCGCCGACTACCTCGCGATCGGCATCGACCCGACCCGCAGCACCATTTACGCCCATTCGGCGGTGCCGGCGCTGAACCAGCTGATGCTGCCTTTCCTCTCTCTGGTCACGGACGCCGAACTGCGCCGCAACCCGACCGTCAAGGCCGAACTGGAGGCGACCGGGGACCGGCCGATGTCGGGGCTGCTGCTCACCTATCCGGTGCATCAGGCCGCCGACATCCTGTTCTGCAAGGCGAACCTGGTGCCGGTCGGCAAGGACCAGCTGCCTCACCTGGAGCAGACGCGGGTCGTCGCCCGCCGTTTCGACGAACGCTACGGACGGGCCAACCCGGCCGTACCGGTGTTCCCGCAGGCCGAGGCGTTGCTGTCCAAGGCGCCGACCGTGCTGGGTCTGGACGGCACCAAGATGAGCAAGACCAAGGGCAACGTCATCGAGCTCGGCATGGACGCCGACACCACCGCCCGGCTGATCAAGAAGGCGGTCACCGATTCCGACCGGCACATCGCCTACGATCCGGCGAACCGTCCGGAGGTCTCGAACCTGGTGATGCTGGCCGCGCTGTGCACCGGTGGCGACCCGGTCGCGATCGCGGACGAGATCGGCGACGGCGGCGGCGGCGGCCTGAAGCGGGTGGTGACCGAAGCGGTCAACTCCTTCTTCGCCCCGATCCGCGCCCGGCGCGCCGAATTGGTTGCCGATCAGGGCTATCTGCTCGACGTCCTGCGTGAAGGCAACGCCCGCGCGAATGAGATCGCGGACGCCACCCTGGCCGAGGTGCGCCAAGCCATGGGCATGCAGTACTGAGGCTCGATCGCGGCCATCGTGGATCGAGGCTGAGGACGGATTCTCGGCGGATGGGAAGTCGGTTGAACGGCCTCCTATCCGCCGATTCCGTCCGTCCCCCATACCTGACCGTCAGCAAGACCCCGGCGGCCACCGCCACGGTCAAGAAGTAGCGGCCCGCTCTTCTTTTACCGGAGCAAAACCGTCCCGGATCGATGGAGAAGATCTGATCCGTGAGAATCCGCGTGGTCATGCCGCCCACGTCGATCTCCGGCCGATGGATGGCGTGACTGGCACTCGTCGACGTCATGGCGACAGTGACCACACTGCTTGCGAATCGATCGGATTGGATGACGACCGCGAGGCGGGTCGAGGTGCAGATCGGTCCAATGCCCGTCGAAGGTGAGCGGCTCGCCCGCGGTGTCGATGAGCCCGTCCGGTTCGGAACCTGTCGGCGCGTGCAGCCCGCGGGCGTCCAGGAAGCTGCGCAGGCCCTCCCGATCCGCGTCCGCCGCGTCGTCACCGTCCAACGCGAGGAGGATCAGCGAGAAGCCCATGTGCCGTCCCTCACCTGCCGAGTTCCGCCTTTTCGGCACCGATCGTGGTGTCCTCCCCGTGCCCGGTCTTCACCACGGTGTCGTCGGGCAACGCGAACAGCTTCACCCGAATGGACGCCACCAGGGTGTCGCGATCGCTGTAGCTGCGACCGGTGGCGCCGGGGCCGCCGTGGAACAGGGTGTCGCCGGTGAACACCACATCGAGTTCCGGCAGGTAGAGGCAGACCGCACCCGGCGCATGGCCGGGGGTGTGCAACACCTGGATCTCGGTGCCCGCGACGCTCAGCCGCTGGCCGTCGGTCAGGGTGCCGTCGGGAGTCTGAGCGTGGGTGAGGCCCCACAGCACCAGATCGGCGGGATGCAGCAGCACCGGCGCCTGGGTGACCCGTCCCAGCATCGGGGCGTAGCGGACGTGGTCGTCATGGGCGTGGGTGCAGACGATCGCCTTGACCCGGCGTCCGTCGATCAGTTTCACGATCGCCAACGGGTCGTGCGGGGCATCGATCACGATGCACTCCCTGCCATCCCCGACGATCCACACGTTGTTGTCGACGTCGAAGGTCTCGCCGTCCAGCGAGAACGTGCCCGACGTGACGGCGTGATCGATCCGCGCCGACATCAGAACACCACCACCGAACGCAGCACGTTGCCACCATGCATCGTGTCGAACGCCGCGTCGACGCCGTCGATGCCGATCTCTTCGCTGACAAAGGCGTCGAGCGGCAGCCGGCCCTGCAGGTAGAGGTCGATCAGCATCGGGAAGTCGCGGCTGGGCAGGCAATCGCCGTACCAGGACGACTTCAGCGCGCCACCGCGTCCGAACACGTCCAGCAGCGGCAACTCCAGCTGCATCTCGGGGGTGGGGACGCCGACCAGCACCACGGTGCCGGCCAGGTCGCGTCCGTAGAAGGCCTGCTTCCAGGTCTCCGGACGTCCCACTGCGTCGATCACGACATCGGCCCCGAACCCTCCGGTCAACTCCTGAATCGCCGCCACCGCATCGGTGGTGGAGCTGTTCACGGTGTGTGTGGCGCCCAGTTGGATCGCGGTGGCGAGCTTGCGGTCGTCCAGGTCGACCGCGATGATCCGGGCCGCGCCGGCCAGCCGGGCACCGGCGATCGCGGCCGCGCCAACCCCGCCGCAGCCGATCACGGCAACCGAGTCGCCACGGGACACGTTGCCGGTGTTCAGCGCGGCACCCAGGCCGGCCATCACGCCGCAGCCGAGCAGTCCGGCGGCCGCCGGGCGGGCGTCCGGATCGACCTTGGTGCACTGCCCGGCAGCCACCAGGGTCTTGTCGATGAAGGCGCCGATGCCGAGCGCGGGGGACAGCTCGGTGCCGTCCTCCAGGGTCATCTTCTGCGTGGCGTTGTGGGTGGCGAAGCAGTACCAGGGACGCCCGCGCAGGCACGCCCGGCAGGCGCCGCAGACCGCACGCCAGTTCAGGATCACGTAGTCACCCGGGGCCAGATCGTGCACCTCGGGTCCGACGGACTCCACGATGCCGGCGGCCTCGTGGCCCAGCAGGTAGGGGTAGTCGTTGCCGATGCCGCCCTCGCGATAGTGCAGGTCGGTGTGGCAGACGCCGCAGGCCTGGATCGCCACCACCGCCTCGCCCGGTCCGGGGTCGGGCACGTTGACCGTGACCAGTTCCACCGGTGCGCCCTTGCTGCGAGCGATGACGCCCTTCACCTGTTGCATGTCCGCCGTGTCTCCTGTCGTGCGCTTGGGTTACCTCCCGATCCTGTAGGGCCGCGACGAGGTGGTCAACCGGACGCACGGCAGCAGCCGGATACGTCAAAGGCGTACGCAGTTCTTCCACCTTGCCGGTGCCGGCGGTGAAGCGCAGGCTGAACGTGGCAACGGCTCATCCGCCATGGACGCGGCTACGCGGTCGCGCCGCACCGACGATTGGAGGCATCATGCCTAGTCAAGAAGAGTTCGACGAACTCAAGGGCCGACTCGAAAGCCTGGAGAAGCAGGTTGCCGGCGGCGCCGCGCCGCAGTTCACCGAGGAAGAGCTGGCCGCTTTCCGGAAGGTGTCGGCAGCTGCCGCCGACTTCGGCGACTTCTGCGGCATCAACGACTGCTTCCGGCCCCGGCTGTGCAGCAGCTCGGTCTGTGCCGTGACCCGCAGCTGTTGGGTGCCGTGCATCTTCGAATGCACCTGCGGACCGTGCAACCAGGGGCCGATCGCGGGCGGCGGGCTGCAGCGCTTCGGCGGGCTCGGCGGCTGAGCACAGGTGGACACCGACACCCCGACCCGGCGGCTGGCGACCGCCGCCGGGTTGGAGGTCTTCGATCAGGGTGCCGACCTGATCCTGGCCAGCCCGGCCGGGATGCTCCGGCTCGACGGTGGCGTCGCGGTCGCCGTCCGCGATCGACTGCTCCCTGCCCTGGCGCCCCACCCGGACCGCGAGACGCTGCTGACCGCGCTCGGTGACCTGCCGGCGTCCGAGGTGTCCCGGCTGGTCGACCGGCTGATCGAGGCCGGGATGGTGACCGAGAGCAGTCCCGATCCGGAGCCGGCGTGGCTGAGTCTGCTGAGCACGGACGTCGCGACGCGCGCCGCGTTGGCCCGCCGGCTGGCCGGCGTCCGGCTGTTGCTGATCGCCGACGAAGCCGACGGCGCGGGGCTGGCGACGCTCGCGGGCGAGGCCGCGATCGGAACCGTCGAGCGCGTCCTGCCCGAGCAGGTGCGTTCCGACGATCTGGGTGCGTGGGTGGCCGGCCGTGACCTGGTGGTTTGCGCCGTCGACCCGGGCTGGACGGCCGTCCGCGCCTGGGTCAACCGGGCCTGCCTGGACGCCGGCACACCCGCGCTGTTCATCGCACTTGAGGGTTCGTACGGCTCGCTCGGCCCGCTGGTGTTGCCCGGTGAGGGCCCCTGCTATCTGTGCTGGCGGATGCGTGCCCTGGCCTGCTCGGACGACTTCGAGGTCGCCATGGCCCGCGAGGAATCGCTGGACCGCACCCGTGCCACGCTGGGCCGGCCGCTGCTGCCCGGCCTGCGGGACACGGCCTGGGCGATCGCCGTCCGCGAGGCGATCGCGCTGACCACATCGGCGTTGCCCACCGAACTGCCCGGCACCGTCATGGTCGTCGACCAGCTGAAGGGCACCACCACGCGGCATCCGGTGATACCGCGTCCGGACTGCCCGGCCTGCCGAAAAAAAGCCCCGCCGCCGGTGGCGCCGGCGGAACCCGCTGACCCGGTCACCGACTTCGACGAGATCGCGGCCCGCACGGTCAGCGAGCTGTGTGGGCTGATCCGCTACCTGGATGTGGTGCCGAAACCGGTCCAGGAACCCCGGCAGCCGTTCATCGTGCGGGCGCAGCTGGCGAACGTGCTCTACGGACAGGGTGAGGACGCCTTCATCACCTGTTCCGGCAAGGGCATGACCCAGCTCGCGGCCCGCGGCGGGGCTCTCGGCGAGGCGCTGGAACGCTACGCCTCGTTGACCTGGACGCCGGAACGGGCCATCCGCTGCCCCCGTGGCGAGCTGCCCGGCGCGAGTCTCGACCCCCACGACCTGGTCCTCTTCGCCCCCGAGGACGCCGCCCGGCTAGGCCATGCCCGCTACCACGACGAGTTGCCGTTGGACTGGGTGCCGGGGCGGTCGCTGGTCGACGGCGGCGAGGTCTGGGTGCCGTTCCAGGCGGTGACCCTGCACGGCAGCAGGTGGCCTCGGCGCCAGCTGCTGTTCGCACCGACCTCGAACGGATTCGCCGCCGGGCCGACCGTGGAATTCGCGGCCGAACAGGCGCTGCTGGAGGTGATCGAGCGGGACGCCTTCTGCATCGCCTGGGCGCACCGGCTGGCGACCCAGCCCTACGATGCGCGCACCATTCCGGACGCCGACGCGGCGGCGGTGGCCGCCTTGTACCGCAGACGCGGCGTCCGGATCGACCTGCATCTGCTGCCCACCGACGGCACCGCCTTCGTCGCGATGGCGGTCGGCTGGGGCGACGAACCCGCGGCGGTGGTCGGGCTCGGGGCGTCCCAGGACCCGATCCGGGCCGCCCGTTCGGCGGTGCTGGAGGTGGGTCAGGTCCGTCCGGCGCTGCGCGCCCGGCTGCAGGACCCCGACGTCCGACAACATCGTGCCCGGCTGGTCGACGACCCGTCCCTGGTGGTCGAACTGGAAGATCACGATCTGCTCTACTCCGACGCCGTCGCGAGCGGGCGGATGGCGCACCTGCGGACGTCCGATGCCATCGACTGGGTGACGCCGCCCACCTGCGGAAGCACCCTGGACGACCTGGTGGCGTCCCTCGCCGCGGTCGCCGGCGACGTGCTGATCGTGGACGTCACCCCGCCGGACGTCGCCGAGCTCGGCGTCCGGGTGGTGCGCGGCATCGTGCCCGGCTTCCAGCCGATCCATTTCGGCGCCGACCAGGCCCGGCTCGGTCATCCGCGGCTGTTCGCCGCTCCGTACCGGTGGGGGTGGCGCGACCGGCCGGCCGGCCGCGCGGACCTCAACCCCGACCCTCATCCGCTGGCCTGAGATGCGTGACTTCGCCTTCGCCGACGACACCCCGGCAGCCTGGACATATCACCGGGCCACCGCGCGCTGGCTGTTCAACGCCTCGTCAGGCGGCGAATCGCCGCCGGTCGTCCCCGGACGCGAGGACGGCGGCCTGCCCTGGACGCCGCTGCCGGCCCCGATGGGGCTCGACATCGGACTGGCGGACGCGATGCGGGCGCGGGTGTCCTGTCGGAGATTCCGTGTCGACGCGGTGCCGTTGGGGACGTTGTCGACGTTGCTGGCCGCCGGCTACGGCATCGAGAACCGGAGCGGACCGATCATGCTCGACCGTCCGGTGCCGTCCGGCGGCGGACTGTATCCGCTGGAGATCACCCTGCTGGTGCGCGCCGTCGACGGGATCGCCGCCGGGGTGCACCACTACGTCCCGGCCAGTCACGGGCTCGAGCTGGTCCGTGCCGTCGAGCTGCCGCCGGCCTTCCTCACCTACCTGTTCATGGGCCAGCCGTGGGTGGCCGAGGCGGCGCTGATCTGCGTGCTCAGCTTCGCCGGCGGCCGGAGCCTCAGCAAGTACGGCGACCGCGGCTATCGCTACGGGTTGTTCGAGGCTGGCCACCTGATGCAGAACCTGAACCTGGCCGCCGCCGGGCTCGGACTGGGAGCCGTGAACCTGGGCGGCTTCTACGACGACGAACTGGCGACGCTGGCCGGAGTCGACATCGAGCGCGAGATTCCGCTGTACTGCAGTGCCATTGGCCTGCCGGACGCCACGGCGTCCGATCGGATGGGAATGCGAGCACTCGAACGCGGCACCTCGCCGGGAACCGGAACCGCGTAGAGAGGTTTGTCGAACCCTTGTCAATGGGGTTGTTTGGGGCAGTCGTGGTCCTGAGAGCGGGTTGTTCAGCGGTGTGAGGGTGCGCTCCGCCGCAGGCGGACCCGGGCGATGAGGCGCCAACCGAGCATGGTGACAACGAGGAAGATGCCAGCGACGATCGCGAAGCTGGGCTGGACGCCGGCACCCGAGCCGGCGCGGATCCACATGCCGAAGACCAGGGTGCCGAGCCAGACGATCACCCCGTTGAGGAGTTGCTCGGTGGGCCGCTTCATTCCGAGCAAGGCGACGGTCGTGCCCACCAGACCGACCACGAACGGCCAGGCCGTGAGAGCGATGGCTACGGCGTCCGCGCCCTCGGCGTGCGACAGGCGTCCGACGGCCGCGAAGACCACCACCACGAGCAGATCGAGGGCCAACGCCGTCCATGACTTCACGACCCAACCCTACGATGAGGGGCATGCCGCTGCTGGGTGCCGAGACCGAGTACGGCATCCTCGCGCCGAAACGTCACGATCTACACCCGACGGCGCTGGCCGCGGCGGTGGTCGATGCGCATGCGGGGCCGGCCACGCTCGCGCGTCCCGATCCCGACGATCCGATCCCGATCGAGGACGCCCACAACCGCTTCCTCGGCAACGGAGCCCGGCTGTACGTCGATCACGCGCATCCGGAGTATTCGACGCCCGAGGTGACCACCCCGCGGGCGGCGTTGCTCGCCGACCTGGCGGGGGACGCCATCGTGGCGCGGGCAGCGGTGGCGGCAGGAGAGCGGATCGGCACACCGGTGCGGGTGTTCAAGAACAACACCGACGGCAAGGGTGCCTCGTACGGCTATCACGAGAACTACCTACTGAACCGTGCGACGCCATGGCCGCAGGTTGTGGAGGGCTTCCTGGCCTACGTGGTGACCAGACTGGTATTCACCGGTGCCGGACGGGTCGGGATCGGCCGGGCGAGCGAGGCGGCCGGCTTTCAGCTGTCCCAGCGTGCCGACTTCTTCGAGGCGATCACCGGTCTGGAGACGACGATCCGGCGTCCGCTGGTGAACACCCGTGACGAACCGCATGCCGACCGGCACCGGTGGCGCCGGCTGCACGTCATCGCCGGGGACGCCAATCGCTCGGAGACCGCGACCCTGCTCAAGCTGGGGACGGCGTCCGCCGTGGTCGAGGCGATCGACGCGGGAGCACTGCGTCCGCCGATGCTGGCCGACCCGTTGGGCGCCGTTCGCACCATCAGTCGTGATCTGCGATGCGCCACGCCCTTGGAGTTGGCCGACGGCAGGTGGCGGACCGCGGTCGAGGTCCAGCAGGAGTATCGATCTCAGGTGGAGGCTGCGGGTTCTGCGGACTCTGAGGTGCTCCAGCTCTGGGGACGAACCCTTGACAGGTTGGCAGAGAACCCAATGATGTGTACCGAACTGGAATGGGTCGCGAAACTTACCCTGATGGAGAGCTTTAGAGTCCGCGATGACGTGGGGTGGGACCATCCGCGACTGGCGCAACTCGATCTGGCCTGGGCCGATCTGGATGATCGGGTCAGCCCCTACGCGGCCCTGGTGCGAGCCGGACGAATGCCTCGGCTGACCACGGACGCCGAGATCGAGCAAGCCATCGCTGGCCCGCCCACCGACACCCGTGCCCACCTGCGCGGCCGCCTGGTCGCAGAGCGGACCTCCGACGTGTTGGGCATCGACTGGTCATGGATCCTGCTCCAAACCCCGCACGGACGCCGCCGACTCAGCCTCACCGACCCGCTCGGTGCAACCGCGGTCGACCTCGAACGAGCCGGCAACCTCGACCGGTTCATCGCGGCCCTCTGAACCGCGGGGACGGTTCTTCGGCGTTCGAATTTCAAACGTCCGGGGACGGTTCTCCCGGTCACTGGGTCACTGGGGACGGTTCCCTCGGTCACCAGGAGCGAACTCTCCATGCCGAGTCGCGCAGCGCAGACGCCGGCTACTGGTCGGAGCGTCCTGCCAGCCGAAAGGCCCGGCGCTGTTCGGCATTCGCCCAGCGCGCCTTCTCGAGGTCGGTGACCGGCTCGAACTGGGGAACAGGCATCGCCTTGCCATTTTCGTCCAGGGCGACCATCACGAAGTAGCAGCTGGTGGTGTGCCGGCGTACGCCGGTCAGGATGTCTTCGGCCTCGACCCGGATCCCGACTTCGATGGACGACCGTCCGGTGTAGTTGACGGACGCTAGAAAGGTGACCAGCTCGCCGACATGCACCGCGCGGCGAAACCACACCCGATCGACGGACGCCGTGACGCAGTAGTGCCGGGCGAATCGGCTGGCGCAGGAGTAGGCGACCTGGTCGAGGACCTTCAGCAGATGGCCGCCGTGCACATTGCCGGCGAAGTTTGCGGTCTCCGGCGTCATCAGCACGGTGAGAGTGAGGGTACGGGGTGGGAGTTCGTCCGTCGGCACGGGCACCACTCTAGAACGACGGATCGGTTCGGACGCGGAAAGAGACGACCTTACGCGGGCGATCAGGTGAACCGTCCCCGTGGCCCGCGGGGACGGAGGAACTTGGGCACCGGTCTGAAATCGACCCCACAGTAGGGGCCCCACCTGACCCGTTTCCGTAGTCAACCCCGTGTCGGGGTGACGAGGGGCGTCCACTCTGGGGTCGATTTCAGAATGCTTCGCCGGGGAACCGGCTTAGCTGCACCTGATGAGGACGGGGCGGGCGTGCTGCCCGGCGCGCGATAGGCTGTCTCGTCGAACAGGAGGAGCCATGGCCGAGCGCATCCAGCGTCAGCGCGGTACCGCGCGCGTCGATGAGCCGCAGGTCGAGGTGACCCCGGCCGCCACCAAGCTGGTGGTGGACTACGACGCCTTGCTCGACGAGATCGATTCGGTGCTCGAGAGCGATGCCGAGGAGTATGTGCGCTCCTTCGTGCAGAAGGGCGGCCAGTGAACGAACCAACCCTGACTCCAGCGGTGGTGATCGGAACCGGGCTGGTCGGGGCGTCGGTCGGTGCCGCCCTGGTCGAGGCCGGCGTCGAGGTCCATCTGATCGATGCTGTGTCGTCCCATGCCCGGGTAGCAGCATCGCGTGGCTGCGGCACGACCGAGCCGGTCGAGTCGTCCGCCGTCCGCCTGGTGGTGGTCGCGGTGCCGCCGGGCTCGCTCGCCGACGTGATTGCCGACGCGCTGGCCACCTACGCGAAGGCCACCGTCACCGATGTGGGCTCGGTGAAGGGCACCGTGCTGGCCGACCTGCGCCAGCGCGGCATCGCGCTGGAACGTTACGTCGGCTCGCACCCGATGGCCGGTTCGCAACATGTGGGGCCGCTGACCTCGCGTCCGGATCTGTTCGTCGATCGCACCTGGGTGATCACGCCGCACGACACGTCGCGGGCCAAGGCGGTGCTCGCCGTTCAGCATCTGGCTCGGTTGTGCAGTGCCCGGATCGTGACGATGGGCGCCACCCATCACGACGAGGCGGTGGCCCAGGTGTCGCACCTGCCCCAGCTGATCAGCACGCTGACCGCCGGACGGCTCAACGAGGTGCCGGACGAGCATCTGAAGCTGGCCGGGCAGGGGCTGCGTGACGTCACCAGGATCGCCGAATCCGACCCGAAGATGTGGACCCAGATCATCGCCGCGAACTCGGACGCCGTCCGGGCCGAGCTGGAGGCGATCTCCGAATCCCTGACCGAGCTGCTCGACTCCTGGGGGGATCCCAGTGCGCTGCGCCGCTTCCTGACCGACGGACGCCGCGGCGTCCGCGCGCTGCCGGGCAAGCATGGCGCGGCGCCTTCTGACTATGCCCAGGTCGTGGTCGCCATCCCGGACGCCCCTGGCGCGCTGGCCCGGCTGTTCGCCGACATCGAGGCCGCCGGCGTCAACGTCGAAGACGTCCGGATCGACCACGACCCGGAGCGCGAGATCGGCTATCTGGCGGTCGGCGTGGCGAAGAAGGCCCGCGCCGCCGTCGAAGAGGCCATGACAGCCGCCGGCTGGACCCTGCGCTACACCTTGTGATGCGCTACCTGCAATGAGGAGAACCATGACGAAACCGCTTGTGATCGCGATCGACGGGGCCAGCGGCTCCGGCAAGTCGAGCACCGCCCGCGGCGTCGCCACCCGCCTGGGCCTGGCCTACCTGGACACCGGCGCCATGTACCGGGCGGTCACCGTGGCCTATCTGGATTCCGGCGTCGAAGGCTCCGATCCGGACGCCGTGACCGAAGCCGTCGTGGCGGCCGACATCGAGATCTCTACCGATCCGGCCGACCAGTGGGTGCGGGTGAACGGCCGCGACGTCACCGAGGAGATCCGGTCGCAACGGATCTCCAGCAACGTCTCCACCGTCGCGGTGATCCCGGCCTGCCGAGAGAACCTGGTCGCCCGGCAGCGCGCGATAGTCGAGGCCGCCCCGAACGGCATCGTGGCCGAGGGCCGCGACATCACCACCGTCGTCGCGCCGGACGCCGACGTCCGGCTGCTGCTCAGCGCCGATCCGGAGATCCGGATGGCCCGCCGCAAGCTCGATCATGGCGGCCAGATCGACGACGCCGCGCTGCGCGACCAGATTCTGCGCCGCGACGCCGACGACTCCACCCTGGTGAACTTCACCACCGCCGCGGACGGCGTGGTCAGCCTCGATGGCAGCCTGCTGTCCCTGGAGCAGGTGATCGACGCGGTCGTCGACCTGGCCGAACAGGCCCGAGCCGGAACGGAGGCCGGCGGTGAGTGAGCCGGAGCAGGAGCTGATCAAGCCGGTGGTGGCCGTCGTCGGACGTCCCAATGTCGGCAAGTCGATGCTGGTCAACCGGATCATCGGACGCCGCGAGGCGGTCGTCCAGGACGTGCCGGGGGTGACCCGTGACCGGGTGTCGTACGACGCGACCTGGAACGGTCGCGAGTTCGTCATCGTCGACACCGGCGGGTGGGCTCCGGACGCCAAGGGGCTGGCCGCGCAGATCGCCGAGCAGGCCGAGCTGGCGATCGCGGCCGCCGATGCGGTGCTGTTCGTGGTGGACGCCGCGGTCGGCATCCAGGACGTCGACGAGGCGGTGGTCGGCGTTCTTCGACGTAGTCGCAAGCCGGTCGTGCTGGCCGCCAACAAAGTGGACGACGCCCGCAACGAGGCCGAGGCGGCGATGATGTGGAATCTCGGGCTGGGGGAGCCGCACCCGGTCTCGGCGCTGCACGGACGCGGCTCCGGCGACCTGCTCGACGCCCTGATGGAGGCCCTGCCGAGTGCACCGCGGGAGACCGAGGCGGAGATCGGCGGTCCGCGCCGGGTCGCGATCGTGGGACGTCCGAACGTCGGCAAGTCGTCGCTGCTGAACAAGCTCGCCCACCAGCAGCGCTCGGTGGTCGACAACGTCGCCGGCACCACCGTCGATCCGGTCGACGAACTGGTCGAGGTGGCCGGCATCGTCTACCGGTTCATCGACACCGCCGGCATCCGGCGGCGGGTGAAGGAGGCGTCCGGCCACGAGTACTACGCGTCGCTGCGTACGGCGTCCGCGATCGAGCGGGCCGAGGTGTGCGTGGTGGTGGTCGATGCCTCCGAGCCGATCGCCGACCAGGATCTGCGGGTGATCACCATGGCCGAAGAGGCCGGCAAGGCCCTGGTCATCGCCTACAACAAGTGGGATCTGACCGATGAGGAACGCCGCCGTTACCTGAACCGCGAGATCGAGCAGGACGTCCAGGCATTCGGCTGGGCGCCGTCGGTGAACATCTCCGCTCTCACCGGACGTGGCGTGGACCGGCTCTCGAAGGCCATCGAAACCGCGCTGGAAGGTTGGGAAACCCGAGTCTCGACCGGCAAGCTGAACGCCTTCCTGGGCCGGATCACGGCAGCCCATCCGCATCCGGTGCGAGGCGGCAAGCAATCGCGGATCCTGTTCGGTACACAGGCCCACACCGCGCCGCCGACGTTCGCGCTGTTCACCTCGGGGCAACTCGATCCGGGCTACGTCCGGTTCCTGCGGCGCCGGCTGCGCGAGGAGTTCGGCTTCGCCGGGACCCCTGTGCACATCGAGGTGCGGGCGCGGGAGAAGCGCAAGAAGTAAGCTCGCGGTCGAGCGTGATCGGCCAGTCGGCCGGCTCGTCACGCGCGGCCCGCGACGGATGGCGCTAGCGCTGTCCGGGCCACTGATTCTGGGACGGACCGGGCTCGCCGGCCTGCGGCGGATACTGCTGCGGCGGGTATTCCGGCAGCGGACCCGGATAAGGCTGACCAGGATACGACGTCCCAGCCCCCGGCTGATCCGGATGCGGCGGCTGGCCGTATCCGGGCTGGTGGGGACCGGACGCCCCGTAGCCGCCCTGGCTGTAGCCGGACGTGCCCGGTCGGTACTGCGGCATCTCGTCGCGCCGCACCTGATCGATGAACATGTAGGTGTAGTAGGTCTGAATGAACGGCGACGTGAAGAGCTGCACGATCAACTGCAGCACGGTAGACACGGTGAGCAGCGGAATGAGGCCCAGCAGGTAGGCGAGCGCTTCCGCCGGACTGGGGTTCTGGGGTGTCACGCCACCCATCAGACCGCCCGCGAACTGGGTGAAGGTGCTCAGCACCCACATCACCATGGACACCGCGAGTTGAGGCACGATCGCGTACCCGAAGGTGCGCCAGAAGCAGCCCTTGGTGAGCCGCCACGAGCGCCGCAGGGCGTCCATGCCGCTGCGCTGCTCGATCACGACGGCGGGCACCAGGTAGAGCAGCCTGGTCCACAGCACGATCGACAGAGGAATGCCGACGAAGATCAGCAGCAGCATCACACCGAAGAAGCCGGCGACTGCCGCGGAGGCGTCCTGACTGGACAGGCTGCCGAACACCGTCCACAGCAACGCGATCAACACCAGGTAGATGGCGATGACGATGCCGGCGAAGATCGCGATGACCGGGACCAGCCGAGGCAGGAAGCCGGCGGTGCGGACCAGCAACCCCTTGAAGTCGGGACGCTGGCCCTGCGCGATCTCGTAGGCGCCCTGCGTCATCATTCCGTACATCTTGAGTTGCGCGAGCATGATGATCAGCCCGCCGACCGCCACGATCGCCGCGACGACGATCAAGGCGGTGACGATCGCACTCTGGTTGCGGGTGAGCGCCGCGCTACCGCCGATCAGAGCGGCGGACAGGAAGACCGCCAGCATCAGCAGCGACGGGGTGAGCGACAGCAGGATGAACAGCCCGAAGCGCCGCTTGAGAGCCTCGAACGAGCTGGAGAACAGCCCGGAGATGTCCATCGGACTGGGTCGAAGCAGGGGAGTGGGGTTGGTCACAGGCAGCAGTCTACGGGCGGGCGCCGACAGCCACGCGGACCAACGCAGGACTGCTTTTGAGTGCCACGGGTCGCACCGTGTAGTGTGATCCGGCGGGGTCGCCAGGCCTCGACAACAGAAGAGCGGGCTGTGGCGCAGCTTGGTAGCGCACTAGACTGGGGGTCTAGGGGTCGCAGGTTCAAATCCTGTCAGCCCGACGGGTTATCTACCCTGATGGGAGGGTGGTTGAGAGCGACAAATCGCTCAGTGCATCTCTCATGCATCCTAGGCTTCCCGAAAGGGAGCCGGCAGTAAGCGCCGGGATGCAAATCCAGTCAGCCCGGACTAACCGGCGTCGGTGCAGTTCATGTGAAGAGCGTCGCGACTACCTTGCCCGACGCAAGAGGCCGTGATCCGTGCCCATCGGGGTCTACGTTGGTGGTTGT
Organism: Micropruina sp.; assembly: GCF_047606665.1. Classification (GTDB taxonomy): domain Bacteria; phylum Actinomycetota; class Actinomycetes; order Propionibacteriales; family Propionibacteriaceae; genus Micropruina. The sequence continues at coordinate 75,708 of NZ_JASGEF010000041.1, forward strand.
GACTGCCCCCAACACTGCCGAGGGAGCCGTGGGGCGCACGTACCTCTCTCTGCACCTGATCGCAGCGATGTGAGGAAGCACCTCGAGGATCACACGGGACCGCTCGGGACCGGGTTATTGTTCGCCTCACCGACGTGGAGGCACATTCACCCGGGCATTCGGCTAGAGGTTTCACCAGGCGTGTACCGCGTCTGGGCGGCCAGACCTCAGGTTCACGATCTGCGCCACACAGGCGCCGTCCTTGTGGCGCAGACCAGGGCCACGCTGGCTGAGTTGATGGCCCGCACGGCCACGCCACACCCAAGTGTGGCGATGCACCATCGCGCGCCACGCCGATCGGGACCGTGCGATTGTTGCCGCCTTGTCGAAGACGGTCACTGAGTCGGCGTCAGTCAATCCCGTGCGGAAGGGATCTTGTGAAACAGCCGATCAAGGTCAGCGGTCTTCACGCGGATCATTCGCCTGCTGCGGTAGGCGGGCAGGTCGCCGGTGGCGATGCGCCGGCGGATGGTCTTGGTGCTCAGGCCGAGGATCTCGGCGGCCTGGGCGATGCTCAGCAGCTGCGCGCCGTTGATCGTGGTGGTCACGGGTCCTCCTCTGGCCAGTGAAGTCTGTGCTTCCCTAGGCCGATCTAGACCTGGGTTTGGGACATGCCGAGCAGAGAACCGGGCACTCGTCGGTGGCGATCCGCGGCGGAGCTGGCTCTCCGCAACCTTCCTCTGGCAAGGGATGACGCGATGAGTTCGAACTTAGGGGTAGCCAAGTAAAGGGATCAGACGTAGCGTGAAGAGCAAATTGCTGAAGAAGTTTGAGGCTGCGGGGGCGTCCCAATCTCCACTGTTCCTGACCTAGGGAGGTAGGTAGGAAGGAGACGCCATGGTGTCACGAGCGCCGCTCGTCGTGGCCGCGAGTGCGGTCGCCGTCCTGCTGTCGGCGTGCACCCCTGCTGGTTCTCCCAGCCCCTCTGGTCCCGCTGCCTCCCATTCCCCGACCGTGGGTTCAGCCACGCCAACGCCGACCCCGCCCCCGACGCAGGTGTGGTCGGCTGTGGAGCGGGACGCGGTTGCCGCCGTGGACGCGTACAAGGCTGCGACTCAGCGGATCGAGAACAATCCGGCCGCGTTCACTGAGAAGCAGATGACGGCGCTGCTGACCAAAGTGGCTGGACGAGACGTCGTCAAAGCGAACGTGGGGAGCTACCTCGACCTGAAGAAGCGCGGTTTCCGGTACGCGGGCTCGGTCTCACCGATCTGGACGAACGTGACTGGGACCGCTGACCACGGTGACGCGGTAGAGATCGTTGTCACGCGTTGCTACGACCAGCGGGCTATCAAAGCCGTCGACAAGGACGGCAACGCCGTCGATCAGGCCACGCTGGGTTACCGGATCCCCGAGTTCAATCTGCGCCAGTACCAGGTTGTCAAAGCCGATGGTGAGCCTCAGTTCCGGATCTTTGGACTCTCGGGGCCCGCGGGGGATTCCTGCCATGGCTAGGGCATGGGTCGTGATCCTCTTGCTGGGACTGCTATTTGTGGTTCCTCGAACGGCATGGGCAGACGGCGCTCATTGCAACGAAACGACGGACACGTGCGAAGTGCAGTACCACCAGGAAATTGTGCCCGATCCTTCGACTCCTCCGTCGAAGGATGGTTCGCGGGACGGTGAGAAGCCGAAGTATCCGGCTTGTTCGTCGTTCCGGGGTGGGAGTGTGGTTGCGTTGCCGGGTACGGCGTTGGCGGATTTGCCTGTAGCGGATCGTCCGGAGCCGGGGTGGGCGCGGTCGTCGTGCTTGGAGGACGGGACGTTGATGTGGGTGTGGTCGCCGCCGCGGGTGAACGTGGAGGTGATGGCCCGGACGTTGCTTGCTCGGTTGCAGTTGCGGCCGATCACGATTGGTTTGACGCCGAAGCGACAGGGCTCGATGGGGTTTGTGGGGGTGCCGAACTGGTTGTGGGTGCAGGATCCGGCGCGGACGACGTATGGTCCGGCGACGATCAGCGCGGGCGGGATCAGCCTTACGGCGAAGGTCGAACTGATCGAGTGGGACATGGGTAACGGTGATGTTGTGCGTTGCCGGAATCGTGGCACGGAGTGGTTTGACGGGATGGGTGTGAAGCAGTCCCCGACGTGCGGCTATGTGTATTCGAGGCAGGGTCATTTCGTGGTGAGGGCTACTGCGCATTGGGTTGCGCGGTGGTCTGGTTACGGCCAGTCGGGGGCGATTCGGTTATCGCTGACCGCGACTCGTCCGTTGGAGATCGGGGAGCTCCAGGTGATCATCACCGGTTGAACCCGCGGGAGTAGAAGGCTCCCGACTACTTGAGACCTCATCGCCCCCAAGGGAGGTATCTGATGAGTGCGACAACCACACAGCGTCCGGTGGCACCGCCACCGGCGGATGGGCTTGCGGGGCAGGGTTCCCCGGTCAGGCTGAGGCGGCGGCCTTCGATGGTGATCTGGTCGGTTGCCCTGGTCGTGTTGGGCGGCCTGTTGGGGCTTGCGATGTGGACGCTGTCGAGCACGTCGACGGAGGTGGTCGCGGTCCGGGCAGCGGTGGATCGGGGCGAGTTGATCGCGGCCGATGATTTGGTGGTGGCGCGGGTGGTGGTGGACCCGTCGTTGCGGGTGGTGCCGGCAGCTGATTTGCAGGGGTTGGTCGGGCAGCGCGCGGTGCGTGATTTGGGGCCGGGCACGCTGCTCAGTCCTGATCAGGTGGGGCCGGATGTGATCCCTGGGGTGGGGCAGACGATCATTGGTGTCGCTGTGGGTGTGGGCCGGTTGCCGGCGGAGCCGTTGCGGCCGGGTGATCGGGTGCGGTTGGTGGAGACGAGCCCTGACCAGGGCCAGCCTGCGGAGAAGCCGGCGTCGGTGGAGGCTGTGGTTCATGGGGTCTCGCTGCCGGGGCCGGACGGGGTCACGGTGGTAGTGGATGTCGTGGTGCCGTACACGCTCGCGGCGCGGGTCGCTGATCGGGCCGCGATTGGCCGGGTGGCGATCGTGTTGGATGCGCGGGTGCGCTGATGATGGTGACGTTGATGTCGGCCTCGGGTGCTCCGGGGGTGACGACGACCGCTGTCGCGCTCGGGGTGCGGTGGCCGCGTCCGGTGATTGTGGTGGAGGCGGATCCGAAGGGCGGCTCGGGGATCCTGGCTGGCTATTTCCGGGGGCAGGTGGATCATCCGGGGTTGATCGAACTGGTGGTGGCTCAGCGGGCTGATGTGGTGGCGGAGGCGTTGCCGCGGCTGCTGTTGCCGGTGCCGGGTACGCAGGCGTCGGTGCTTGTTGGGACCAGGTCCCATGAGCAGGCGGCCGGTTTGGCCTCGTTGTGGCCGTCGCTGGTGGAGGCGTTGAGTGATGTGGACGGTGCGGCGGCGACCGATGTGATTGTTGATGCGGGCCGGTTGGGTGCGTATGGCTGGCCGCAGCCGCTGGCGGATAGTTCGGACGTCTGCCTGTTGGTGATGGGGAGTGATCTGCCGTCGTTGGCGGCGAACCGGTCGTGGGCGGCGTCGTTGGCGGCCGAGGAGAGTCCTGGGCATCTGGTTCGGGTGTTGCTGGTGGGCCCGGGCGTGCCGTACGGAGCGGGCGAGGTTCGCCGGGCGCTGGGGGTGCCGGTGCTGGCGGGTATTGACCGGGATCCGGTGCTGGCGCGGGTGTTCTCGCAGGGCGACGAGGTGCCGGTGCCGCCGTGGTGGCGCGGAGGCGCGCGGGCGGCAACCGCGGCGTTCGCGGGGTCCGGCTATGTGCGGTCGGTTGAGGCCGCGATCGAAGCGATCCGGTCCCTGGCCGTGGAGCAGGCGCCTGCCCGGTTGCCGGACATGGCCGCCACGGGAGGGAGGCGCTCTCGATGAACGACAAGTCGCGCGATCCGATGAATCTGCCACTGTTCGCCGCCGACCGCAGCAACGGGCAGAAATTGCCAGGCAGGGTGCGGTCGACCTTCCAGCTTCAGCCGGCGTCTCCCCCAGGGCCGGCACCGGTGTCGGTGGAAGATCTGCGCACCGCTTACCGCAGAACCCTGACCGCGAACGAGACGGTCGAAGGCCCAAGCTCCCGGCCGCCGGCCCATCCGGGGGACGGACCACACCCCGGTTTGGGTCGGGTTGATTGGGCGGAGGTGGCCCGGTTGCGAGTGGAGGCGTCGGCGGCGTTGACCGACATTGTGGGTGAGCAGCCGGGTATCAGCCGGGCGGAGCAGGAAGCTGTCGGCCGGAGGATCATTGGCCGGCTTCTTGATGCTGCGGATGCTGCGTCGATCGCTGACCGGGGTCATGCCCGCTCGCTGGCCGATACGGCGGCGTTGGCGGATGCCGTGTTTGACGCGTTGTTCCGGCTGGGCCGGTTGCAGCCTTTGCTGGATGACGACTCGGTGGAGAACGTGATGATCACCGGCCATGACCGGGTGGTCGTCGAGCACGCGGACGGCTCGCTGACGGAGGCGGAGCCGGTGGCTGACAGCGACGAGGAACTGCTCGAGTTCTTGAGTTTCGTGGCGGCGCGCGCGGAGAATCCGCGGCCGTTCAGCCCGTCGCATCCGGCGTTGCATTTGCGTTTGGATGATGGTTCCCGGCTTGCGGCCGCGCAGGACACGGCGCGTCCGTCGGTGGTGATCCGGCGGCACCGAGTCCGGCAGGTGACCCTGGCTGATTTGGTGGATTGGCACACGGTGTCGCCGGTGATGGCGAGCTTCTTGGCGGCGGCGGTGAAGGCACGCCGCTCGATCGTGGTGTCTGGTGGGCAGGGTGATGGGAAGACGACGTTGGTGCGGGCGCTGTGTGCCGAGATCGACCCGTGGGAGGTGCTGGGCACATTCGAAACCGAACACGAGCTGTTTCTGCACGAGTTGGCGGACCAGCATCGGATTGTCACCGCTTGGGAGGAGCGGCCGGGGTCGGGTGAGACCGCGTCCGATGGCCGGTCGTGGGGTGAGCGGCGCATCGCGGATCAGGTGATCGACAGTTTCCGGTTCACCCTTGCCCGTCAGATCTTGGGCGAGGTCCGGGGCGCGGAAGTGTGGTCGATGGTCAAGCTGATGGAGTCGGGGGCGGGCAGCCTGTCCACCACGCATGCCGCGGACGCGTCGGGGACGATGCGGAAACTGATCACCTGTGCGATGGAGGCCGGTCCGCATGTCACCTTGGAGTTGGCGGCGACCAAGCTGGCGGACACGGTCGATTTCATCGTCCAGATGCGTTGTGACCTTGACCGAACGGCGGAGGGTCCTACCCGGAAGGTTCGCCGGGTCGCGGAGGTTCTGGCGGTCGAACCGGGCGAGGCCGGACGGTATTACAGCCTGACCTCGGTGTTTCGGCCGCTGCCGCGCGCGATCGGTGTCGCGGACACGCCACCGAAGCAGGATGTCCTGGACGACCTGATCGATCACGGCTTCGACCATGCCGCGTTCCTGGCTGAGGCCGACGCTTACCCGAGGCGGCGGTCATGACCGGCGTGCTGGCCGCGGTCGCGGGCGCGATGATCGCCGGCGGGATCCTTGGCATCGTCGTCGGTCTGCGACCCGTCCCGGTTACGGAGACGAAACGGTCCGCTCGCCGGTCGGCGGTGTGGCGGCGCCGGTGGGCGACGATCTCGCCGGCACGCCGTTGGGCAACTGGGGTGGCGCTGGTTGCGGGTGTGGTCGTGGCGTGGCTGACCGGGTGGGTGATCGCGATCGTCGTCTTTCCCGTCGCCGTGTTGGGGTTGCCGGTGCTGCTGGCTGCCCCGACCGACACCGTCCGGATCGAGAAGCTGGACGGGATCGCGGAGTGGACCCGGAACCTGTCCGGTGTGCTGGTCGCCGGCCAAGGACTCGAACAAGCGCTGATCGCGAGTCTCCGGTCATGCCCGGACATGGTCCGGCCTGAGGTGGCTGGTTTGGTGGCCCGGCTGCGGAGCCGGTGGCCGACCGACGCCGCGCTTCGGGCGTTCGCGGACGATCTGGACGACGCTACCGGCGACCTCGTTGCCGCTGCGCTGACTCTTGGTGCGCGCAAGCGCGGCCCGGGGTTGGCGGGCATGCTGACGGGGCTGGCCGAGTCGGCCGCGGCCGATGTGAAGGCCCGCCGCCAGATCGAGGCCGACCGGGCCAAACCGCGCACGATCGCCCGGCTGGTCACTGTGCTGTCGGCCGGCGCTCTCACCGTGTTGGCGTTGACGGGCTCGTTCTTGGAGCCGTACCGGACGCCGCTGGGCCAGGTGATCCTGGTCGTGCTGCTCGCCTGCTACGCAGCCTCGCTGGTCTGGCTCAAGAAGGCGGCCCAGTCGCCGCCGCCGGCCCGGTTCCTGGGGGTGGTGCGGCGATGACGATCCTGGTGGGTTCGGTGCTGGCAGGAATGCTGGTGATGGCAGGGGTCGCGACTTTCTGGTGGTGGGCTTCCCCGGCCCAACCCGATCTGGTCGCAGCACTCGACCGGCTCGCACCGCACCGGACGCTGCCGGCGAGTCCGGTGCCGGTAAGCGGCGGAACCATCGGCACCGCGGGGGAGCGGGTCGGGCGGTGGGCGATCCGCCGGCTCCCGCTGGCCTGGATCACGGTGCCGACGAAAGACCTGGCGGTGTTGCGGAAGACGCCTGCTTCTTTCTACGGCGACAAGCTGACCTTTGCCGCTGTCGCCCTGGTCGGGTTGCCGCTGCTGTGTTGGCTGTTCTCCCTGAGCGTGCCGATGCCTGCGGCGGTCCCGGTCGCCGGCACCCTCGCTGCCGCCGTCGTTGCCTGGTTCGTGCCCGACCTGGACGTCCGCCGCGACGCCGCCAAAGCCCGGACCGAGATCGCCCGTGCCCTCGCCGCCTATACCGATCTCGTCGCCCTGGAGCGCCGCGGCGGCGGCTCAGGGTCACGGCAAGCAATGGAACTGGCCGCCGAGATCGGCGATAGCTGGCCGTTCCGCCGGATCAGTGAGGCGCTGGCCCGGTCCCGGTTCTCCGGGCAACAACCCTGGGACGCTCTCCACGACCTGGCGAACCAGCTCGCGGTCACCGATCTTGATGACCTCGCCGACATCATGCGGCTGTGCGGTGAGGAAGGCGCCCAGGTCTACGACTCGCTGCGCGCCAAAGCCGAAGCGAGCCGCAACGCTCTCCTCGCCGCCGACCAAGCCGAAGCGAACGCGACTGGGGAACGCATGTTCATCCCGGCCAGTCTCCCAGCGATCGTGTTCGTCACGATCCTGCTCGTCCCACCGATCATGCGCCTCCTGGCGTCCTAAAAGATCCCATCCTGGAAGGAACCGATCATGACCCAACTCAGCCGCACCATCGCCGCCCACATTGTCGCGGTACTCACCGTCATCGGCCGGTGGCCGGAAACCTCCCGGCGCGATGAGCGGGGCAGCGTCACCCTGGAGAACCTGCTCTGGACGCTCCTGGTCATCGCTGTGGTCTCTCTCGCGACCTATGCCATTACCAACCTCATCAACAGCAAGATCGGCCTGCTGCAGTAACGCCGACCCATGACGAACAGGAACCGGCAACGACACGAGCGGGGCTCGGCGACCATCCAGGCCGTCGTGCTCCTGCCGGTCCTGTTCGGTCTGCTGTTCGCCACCCTTCAGATCGGTCTCTACTTCTACGGCCGCACCGCAGCCTCGTCCATGGCCAGCGTCGGTGCCCGCGCCGCGGCAGCCGAGAACGGCACCCAACAAGCCTGCCGGCAGGCGGCAACCGCGTTCGCAGCGAGCGTGCGGGACGCCCTCAGCAACCCACACATCGTCTGCACCATGACCCCGACCACCGTGACCGTGCGGGTCACCGGCACCACCTTGTCGCTGATTCCCGGCTGGACGATGCAAGCCGACCAAACGATCACCCTGCCCAAGGAGCGAATCACATGACCACCTCTGCACGGCATGCCGCACGTCACACCGTGGCACCGGGTGAGCGGGGCTCCGCGGCTATCGAGGCAGTCATCGTGATACCCGTCATGATCCTGCTGCTCCTGTTGGTCATGGCCGGCGGTCAGATCGCGCTCGCACGCCAGACGGTCCAAGCGATCGCCACCGACACCGCCCGCACCGCCTCTCTGGCCCGCACCGCACCCACTGCCAAGAAGTCAGCACTCGCCGCCGCCCATCAAGCCCTGGACCAGCAAGTCGCGTGCCCCGACCGCAATATCGAAATGGACCTGCGCGGGTTCGCCGCTCCAGTCGGCACCCCGGCGTCGGTGTCGGTCACCGTCACCTGCCGCGTGTCCACCCTGGGACTCCCAGGACTTCCGGGCGTCACCGTGACGGCCACCATGCAGTCGCCGATCGACTCCTACCGCGGGAGACAACCATGACCACCCGCCGGACCCAACACCGGGCCAATGCCCTGACCAAGCCGGGGGAGCGGCGTGACGATGAGCGTGGCTCGGTCACCTTGTGGGCGCTGTCGTCCGCTGTCGCTTTCCTGCTGATCGTGGGCATCTCGGTCGATCTCACCGGCCAGATCCGTGCCAAACAACAAGCAGCCGACATCGCCGCGCACGCCGTCCGCGTCGCCGGGCAACGGGTCGACCCGGCCACCCTGATGGGCGGACGCCCCACCTCCACGATTGAGGCCGCCGCCGCCACGACCGCCGCGCAACACGCGATCGCGGAGGCTGGCATGACCGGCACCGTCACGATCACCGGTGGTGTCCGGATCACCGTCACGACCACCGCCCGCTACACGCCGGTATTCCTCAGCTCGCTCAGCTTCGGAGCGTTGACAGTGACCGGTACCGCGACGGGACGCCTGGTCCGCGCCCAGGACGGGACAGAACGATGACCAAACCAACACCACCACGCGCGATGACCCAACGCGTCTCGACCGGGATGACGCTGCGCCGTATCCTCGCCGGTATCGCGGCACTGGTCGCCCTCCTTGCGTTGATGGTCGGCATGCCGCTGCTGCTGTGGGCCGTCCGCGACATCGGCACCCTGCACATCGAGTGGACCGTTTCCGGTGTCTGGCGAGCGCTCCTGCGGCCCGATGACGGCACCCTGTTCCTGGCCCTGTTCAAACTGGCCGGCTGGATCACCTGGGCAATACTGGTGACCAGTATCGTGCTGGAACTCGTCGCCCGGATCCGGCACGTTCGAGCGCCGAACCTCCGCGGACTCGGCATCCCGCAGGCGCTCGCGCGGAGCCTGGTCACCGCGGTAGCTGCACTGTTCCTCACCACCGGCGGCCAGCTGCCCACCATCCCTGTCGCGACCGCCGACCCCGTGCCGCCGCCACCCGCTGCCGCGAGCGCGCACCCACACACCCCACAGCCGGGCCACACGACCCGAGGCCCCCAGCACTACACGGTCCGCAAAGGCGACACGTTGAGCGGGATCGCCCTGGACAAACTCGGTGACGCGCACCGCTACCCGGAAATCTTCCGAGCCTCCCGCGACATCCGCCAACCAGGCGGACACCGGCTGACCGATCCGGACGTCATCGACATCGGCTGGACACTCAACCTGCCCAGCACACCCACAACCACGACCGACCGGAAGCCCGATAGAGAGGATCACCACCAGACACCCGACCACCGCACCCGGTCCACCACACCCAAACCCACCGTCGGAGCCGGCACCATCACCCCTGCCACGCCGTCCACGCAGCCGACCCCGCAACCCACGACCGCTGCGCCGTCCCATGCTGCTCCGACGGCGCCGGGCCCGAACGGCTCGACTGTCAGCAACCCGGATGCGCCCGTCGCGGATGCTGACGAAGGCTGGCCCGTCTGGCTGCTCACCGGCCTGGCCGGGGCGGGCGGAATTCTGGCCGGAACCATGTGGCTGGCGTTACGGCGGCGGCGCGCGCTGCAAAGCCACCATCGCCGGCCCGGGTTCATGATCGCCCCGCCACCGGCGGACACCATCCCGGTGGAGAAGACCCTGCGCCACGCCGGCGCACCCATCGCCCACCTGATCACGGTCGTCGACGACGCCCTGCGCCGCACCGCCGAGACCATCATCGCCACCGGAGACCGTCTGCCCGCCGTTCAAGCACTCGAAGTCACCGACGGCCACCTGATCGTCCACCTGGCCGAACCAGGCCAACTCCCCGCCCCGTGGCAGAAGAGCGACACCCGCACCTGGCAGCTCGACACCGCCACCGACCTGGACGCGATCGGGACGAGCCACGACGGCGGGCCGTCGCCATGGCCCCACCTGGTCACCCTCGGCACCGACCAGAACGGCCACTGCTGGCTGGTCAACCTCGAAGCCTTCGGCACCACCACCATCACCGGCGACCCCACCTTCGCCGCCGACCTGGCCCGCTACTGGGCCGCCGAACTCGCCACCAGCCCCTGGGCCCAAGACATCTGGCAAATCGACCTGGTCGGCGTGTTCGGTGAACTCGACGGACTCCACCCCGCCCACATCCGCGTCCACACCAACATCGATGAAGCGGCCGCGAGCGTGCTGCGCGCATCAACCGGCATCCTCAAAGCCACCGCGGACGATCCGGCGTCGCACCTACCCACAGCCCGCATGCGGCAGGACAACGAATACCTACCAGGTTGCGCCGTCTTCGCGCCCGCGGACGCCGCCGACGGGCTCAGCGCCGTCGCCCGCCTCATCCACGACAAGCCAGGACGCACCGGCACCACCATCACCTTCCTCGGCCCAACCGACACAACAGACGGCGGGCTGTCAATGAACGCCGACACGAACGGCCGCGTCCGCGTGCCCGCACTCGGTCTCGACCTATTCCCGACCGGCATCACCGCCGACGAAGCCCTCGGCTGCGTCCAACTACTCAAAGCCGCCGACCAACACGACAACGTCCCAGTCCCCGCCCCAGACGGCGACAACGAATCGATCACCGACGCCGCCGGCCGGCTCCACCATCACCTCACCGAACAGCGGCCCTCGGACGGCTGCACCAACCACCACGACAGCAACCTTCCCCAACCCGACAACACCCTGCTCACCGTCGCGGCCACCACACCACAAGACCTCGCGACCCTCGCACCGGTCATCCCACCCGCAACCCGCGAGCAGATCAACACAGACCCGACCCTGGATGACGACCTGGCCGCCTGGCACGCCAACAGCAGCGACCGGCCCAGACTCGCCGTCCTCGGCCCCGTCCGAGTAAGGGTCGGACGCGGCGGCGACCCGCACGCCGGCAACAAACGGAAGGCCTACTACACCGAGATCGTCGCCTACCTCGCGACCCGACACCACGGGGCCACCACCCACGAACTATGCGACGCGCTCGCCACGACACCCGACCTACTCCGCCGCAACCTCAGCACCGTCCGCAAATGGCTCGGGACCTACCCCGCCACCCACGACCCGTTCCTCCCCGACGCCACCCGCCTCGACCCCAACGGAGACCGCACCTACCGGCTCACCAACCTGCTCCACGACGCGGACCTGTTCCGGCGCCTCCGCATCCGCGGCCAAACACGCGGACCCGACGGACTGGCCGACTACCTCGCCGCGCTCAACCTCGTCACCGGCACCCCCTACACCGGGCTACGCGCCACGGGCGGAATCTGGCTCGCCGACAACCGCGACGACCAACACCTCCTCGTCGGCATCGTCGACGTCGCCCACCTCGCCACCACCATGGCCCTCGCCGCGGGCGAACTCGACGCCGCGGAACAAGCCGCCAGAATCGCCGCCAAAGCAGCCCCCGACGAAGACCGCCCCCGAGTCGACCTGGCAGCCGTCGTCGCAGCCCGCGGACGCCACGACGAGAGCCAACGCATCGGCGGTGCCATCCTCCGCCAGAACGACAACGACGGACCCCTCGAACTCGACGACCACACCATCGAACTCCTCCTCGCCCACGGCTGGCTAGCACCCGGGACCCGCGCCGGCTAAGGCGTCTGCAGGGCTCTGTGTGGACCTGCTTTCGCCGGCGTTGCTCATGGCGTGCAGTCCTGGCGATCATGGGAAGCAGCCCAGCGCACCCCGTGGATGCCAGGCAATCTTTGGCGCGGCTCCGCCGATGCTCCGATCCTCTGACGCCACGATTGGCGTCTAAGCAATTTCACTCCTGTCGCGGGCCTACCCGTGCCGCCATACTTCCGCCATGGCACTCGCGCTCAAGGTACTCGTCGGTGACGACCCGCAAGAGCCAATCGATGGGATCTACCAAGTAGCTGGCGGCGTCCGTGTAACGCTGAGGGCGAAGCCGGACAGCGACGCAGCGAAGGTAACCGCACCGGGATGGTTTCTAGACGGCAAGGCGTGGACCACCGGAGCAGGAATAGAAGACGACACCACCAGCTTGCCCAGCCGGACGTTCAGCCCGGACGGGAAATATGGCAAAGAGATCACCCTGAGGGCCAAGGTCGACGGTCTGGACACGAGTGCACCGCCGATCACGCTAGGCAAGCCGCCCGACGCCCCCAATGGGCTTGACGAGTCGCCGGCCGATGGGGTGAGTGAGGTTGCGGTCGGAGAGTACGACCCACGCTTCTCCCTCGTGGCCGGCGGCGTTCTGGTGCTGGTTCTAGTAGCTATCGGAGCAGCGGGATGGCAAATCAGCGGCAGCCTGCTCCCGCTCAGCAACCCGCTGCCCGTCCCGACCGGTGCCGCCCCTTCTTCAGTGCCACCGCTGGACCCAACGACGCATGTGGCGAGCCGTACTGCAAGCCTCGTGCGGGTGATGACAGCGTTCGCGGGGATCTTCATCCTCGCCATCGGTGCCTACCTTGCCGCCTTGGAGACCCGCGGCCGGCTCCGAGCCACAGCCCAACCCGGCAAGATCCGTGGCACACTCGCCGAGTTGGTCAACTTCATTGAGCCGCTGCGGCGTCTCCGCGGAACCACAGCGGCCTTCGCAGTCGGACTGCTGCTAGTTCTGGCCTCGCTCCTCGCGCCAACCTCGTCGAGTATGCTCCCCGATCCCGCAGCGTCAAGCACGCCAACAGCGACCGGTTCCTCGCCTACACCGACTACGAGCCCGGCTCCGTCGACTAGCTCATCGCCACATGGCTAGGGGAGGTTCTGTGGGCCGGTATCTTGCCTGCGTCGTGGGTGTAGCGGCGCCTGATCCATTCCGGTTCCGGGGAGAGCGGTTCGCCTTCGGAACGGCCGCCGGGGTCGACGGTGACGTCGACTTCTACACCGGCCTCCTCTACGAAGAGGTCCCCAGTGATCGCCTTGTCTTTGCAGGCGCTAGAACGCGGCGGCACGACACGACACGGAAGGCGCTCCTCTCCCACCTGGCCCACCTGGCTGGCGACGCCCGGGCAGGCGACACTCTGGTACTGGTGCTGGTCGGGCACGGGTTCCAAGTCCGGGACAATCCCGATCGGCCAGACGAGGCAGATGGCTTCGACGAGGTGTTCGCCGCGGCCGACCAACCCATCGTTGACGACGATTTCGCAGGGCTCTGGGCTACGATGCGACCCGACGCCAACGTCATCGTGTTCGCAGATACCTGCAGCAGCCACACCATCGGCATCATGGGCGGCCGGTCGGACGAGCACATCAACAGTGACGCCAGCAAAGGTCCTTCTCGGCTCTCGCTCGCAGCTTCGATGCCTTTCGAGACTGCGGCAAGTGAACCTGCACGGGTCGGTAGTGGCTCTCGGGGGATATTCAGCCAGGCGCTTGAGGTCGCCTGGCAAGGCGAACGGCCCGCGACCTATCTTGACTGGTTCCGGGCGACCGCCACTCATGTCGGTGCCACCCGGCCCAAGCAGCACCCTCAGTTGCTCTATATCGGCCCCGACGACGAGCTGCTCAACAGGCGCCCTTTCACCTGAGATCGCCTTCGCGCGACGCCGGTAGAGATAGTCTCTTAGTCGACCCTCAGTCGACGCGCACAGGAGGCGGAAGATGGTCATGGAACCCCCTGGCGGCGAGCCTGAACCGCTTCAGCGTCAGGCGCGTCCACTAACTGGGTTCGCGCAACGTCGCGCAAGTCCGTCGCTGCCTGAATACATCCCTAGTCCACTTCTGAGTGCAGTGCTGATCGACGCGTCTGGGCTCGTCAAGACCGTCGGTGATCTGGCGCAGTGGCCAACGCCGGTGGAGCTCCTCGATTTTTGTAGCCTGATCGAGAGCATCGTGCTTTGCGACGAACTCGTGGCTGTGGGCCACATACCGTCGGTCAACGGTCCTGGGGTGCCATTGCTGGAGAGGCTTGCTTCAGCTGGCGTTGTCCGTCACCTTCAGGCGAGCCGGAGTATCTCGATCGGACATGGCCTCCAATCTGACTGGGCTCGCGGGCCTCGGATCACGCACAGCACGGAGTCTGATGCGTATCACGAGGTCGGTCGGCTGCTCGGTGCAGAGCGCGAAACCGGATTGGGCGTTCTTCCGTTGGTGCGACAGCGAGGCCTCTATAAGGAAGCATCTGCAACGGTAGGGATAAATGATGTCGCGAATCTGTTTGCGCGCTACCGCACGCTGGAGGAGGGATACACCGCCTTGCGAGGGTTATCTCGTTGGCCTGAACGTGGATTCTCCACTCTCCCCCTACCTCCGTTGGCTCTCACTGTACTGTCCAGAAGCACCGATATCGTACAATCGCTCGATCGCGCCGTAGAATTGCGAGACGAATACTCGCAGCTCAGAGACAAGATGCGGGATCTTCGATCCATCTTATCGGACCAATCGGTGCCGCCGATTCGAAAGCTTAGACATCGCGCGCAGTGGGTGGAGTCGTGGACGCTCCTATCAAACGATCTTGCCAAATACGAAATGGACAGCGCTCTCATCGGAAGTGCGATGCCTCAACTATTCGGAGCAGCGTTGGACTCCTCGGGCGGGGCGGCCATGTCACTAGATCTGGCCGCGTTTGTTCGGGTCATCGGCCGCGCAGGGCTCGACGTGGTGAAACGCTGGAGACTGCGCCTTCTGCAAAGGTCATTCCGATCCTTTATGCGTACCTCGGACTCGGCCTTGATGGAGCACGCTCAAAGGGTGGCAGGGGTGCGATTCTCAGCGGAACAGATGCGCACGACCCAGTCGCTCCTTGCTGACGCGCCCACTGCGGGAAGCTGGAGTGGCAGGCGCTTCGCGTCACCCGAATATTGGTCCAACTCCGGACGATCCCTGAAAAGGCCTCAGTGATTGACGACAAGATGGTCTTATCGAAGGTCAGCGTGGTCTCGGTGAGTCGGCTGATTCCTGATAGCACTTGCGGCTGCTCTAGATCTATTGCTAAGTTGATGCGGAGGGTCTCAACTATCTTCTGGTGACCCTCGCGAGGACTCGGCCCCGCTACTGTGTCCCCAAGTGCCCCGCAAGGCGAGTCCTCGGACGAAGAGTAACCGAGCCTCTCGGCTGATGCACCTCCGTGGACTCGCAGCTATCCTATTGTCTAGGAGCGACCATGACTGAGTCTGAGCCAACGTATGGCGATGAGGCGTTTGAGGTCTCCGCGCGCCCAGAGACCGTTAACGAGTCCGCTGACTTCGAGGGCGCGAATGTCTGTCGAGTTGCGATGCTGTCGACTAGGTTTACCGACGACGGTGGTGCGATCGCACCACTGAGAGACGAATTCCGATCACTGGGATTCTCCGATCGCGTGATCTCGACCGAGCAACGGTGGCGAAACGAAGCGGGTCGCGAGATGTTCGGACAGTTCCGCCTGGCCCCCGATGAGGATAATCTCAGGCTTCGGGCATGGAGCGCACTTAAGGAAGCGCTGATTTATGGCTGTTTCTGGTGGGACTGCGCCAGAAGGCGGCGGGGCTGGGTTCGGGGTGTGTGTGTTTGGTGTTCTGATCGGTCCTGGTGGGGGCCGGTTGGCTGGTTGTGGGCAGGCTGCCGCCCGGGGTTAGCTGGTTTGGAGGGCGATGGCGCGGGCTCGCATGAGCAGGTTCGCTGACGCGAACGCGATGTGGAGCCGGTTCAGGTTCTTGGCCAGGCCGCGGTAGCGGGTCTTGGTGAAGGCGAAATCGCGTTTCAGGATCAGGAACGGATGCTCGACCTTGGCCCGGATCGAGGCTTTCCGGGACTCGATGCGCCGATCGATCGGATGCATGCCGTTCAGTCGGCCCTTGCTGATCCCGACCCGGAACTCGACCGTGGACAGGTGTTCGTCCTCGATGATCTCAGGCCGTTTCTCGACACCGCGGTAGCCAGCATCGGCATATCCGACCTCATCATCGTCACGGATCAGGGATGCGGCCTGTTCGACATCGGCCACGTTCGCTGCCGTCACGCTCAACGAGTGAACGTAGCCGGTGCCGGCATCGACACCGATGTGGGCTTCATCCCGAAGTACCACTGGTTACCCTTGCGGGTCTGATGCATCTGGGGATCACGCGTCCCTGTCTGGTTCTTGGTGGAGGACGGGGCCGCGATCAGGGTGGCATCCACTACGGTCCCGCCCCGCATGATCCACCCGTTCGAGTCGAACAACCGGTTCAGCGCCTGAAACATGGCTGCACCGAGTTCGTGGGTCTCGAGCAAGTGCCGAAAGTGCAACAGGGTCGTGGCGTCCGGCACCTGTGCCACGGTGAAGTCGAGCCGCATGAACTGCCGCATCGCGTAGGAATCGTTGATCTGGTCCTCGACCCCCTCATCGGACAGGTTGAACCACACCTGCAACAGATACATCCGCAGCATCGTCTCGATCGGTATCGCCGGCCGGCCTCGCTTCTTGTCGTGGTAGTGCGGCCGGATCAACTCGACCCACTCCTGCCACGGGATCACCTCATCCATCATGGTCAAGAACTTCTCCCGTCGCGTCACTCGCCGCCGCTGGGCGTACTCGACGTCAGTGAAACTCGGCTGCCACACCTCACTCATAACCGTATTTTACCTAGCCACAGCACGAATCAGCCGCGCCAACACGACGACCCCGCACACCAGAACCCCACCATCGGTCCCACCACACCCAGCCCCGCCAGACCAGACCCGAATTAATCAGCGGTTCCTTAACGAAGGCGGCGCTCCTCGGGACGCTTTGCGATTCCTGATCGCTGTTCTTGGTAGTTCGCTTGAGCGTGAGTCGGCAGCAGCGGCGGCCGCGCTATGGCGCCGGCTTGAACAAGTGCGTGTTGGTCGGCGGCCGCGTGACCCGCGGTGGTGGCGCTCGGTGAACCGCCTCAATGATCTCGAACCTCGGCTGAGGAAGCTGGGGCTAGGAGACCGATGGTTCTCACCGGACATCAACAGTGCCCCGATCCTGATGGAAGACGAACCGCGTGTGGTATGGGACCCAGGGCTGTGGAATGAGGTTGTCCGACGGTTCGGCGATCTTTACGTCGATCCGTATCTGGCGCTACATCTTGTGGTTTGGCGTTTGCACTGGGCGCGGCGATCTAGCGACCCAATCACGGTGTCACTCGCCATGGCTGCTTTTGAGCCGCACGGGAATATCGACCGGCCTCAGAACGGAATCGTGCAGCCTGTGCAACAGGTGACACCCGGCCCATTGACTGTATCGACGATAATTCACGGCACCTGGGGGTGGAAGGGCGACTGGTGGCGGCCGCGGAGCCTCTTTCACGATTTTATCCTCCGTAATCATCGACCGAACCTATATAGCCGGGGTGCCAAGTTCAGTTGGAGTGGAGCGCTCAGCAGAAGGCAACGGATTCAGGCGGCTAACGATTTCTGCGACTGGACTTACGATGTCGCGCCTCACGGGGTGCAGTCGGTATTCGCACACAGTTACGGGGGTGAAGTTGCAGCACGAGCCGTTCTCAATGGCGCCTCGGTCAGTGAACTGGTGCTACTGAGCACGCCCGTGACACCGTGGGTCGAGGCCGCGGTCATGCGAACGCCGCGCGTGGTCGATGTGCGACTTCGGTTCGACCCTGTCCTTGGCCTCGCTCAGGCGCGGCAGCGGATCCTAGGCGGCGACCGCGACCAGGTGCGACAGCACATTAGAAATCCGGGGCCCCACGTAACGCCTGTGCTCCTTGATCGCTGGCGCTACTCCCACGGCGCTACCCACGATGTGACGGTCTGGGATGACGAGGACATCGCGCTGCGGGGACGGTTGTAGATGGCCTCCGGATTACACGGCAAGGCTGTGGTGCGAACGCCGTAAGATGTGTTGGTCAAGAGCGCGAGGTTTCGGAGTGCATATTCAATAGGAAGCGGCCGAGTTCCCCCGAAGTCCAAGATCGGCCGTCTAACCCTATGTCGCACATCAAG
The DNA here is from genome assembly GCF_047606665.1 of Micropruina sp. GTDB lineage: Bacteria > Actinomycetota > Actinomycetes > Propionibacteriales > Propionibacteriaceae > Micropruina. The sequence continues at coordinate 93,743 of NZ_JASGEF010000041.1, forward strand.
GGTATTCCTTCGGAACCTGTGGAACTCGCTGCACATGATCGCACGATTGTGCTCTGTTGCAATCCCCAGCCGGATGGCCAGTTGGGTGTCGTCGCTGATCTTGTCGGCGTCGACTCGGACGAGCAGTCCACCGTCCGCCGGCGCCCTGACGTTCATCATGATCGAGCGGCCGCCAACATGGACACTTCTCGCATCACAGGCCGGTTCGGAAGTGGCTAAGGGTAGGGATTGCTTGCTCCTAGATGCTGGCTGCTTGTCATGGGGTCGATATGAAAGTCGGCGACAGTATTCACGCGGTTGTCAAAGTTCGGGTGGCCTTCCAAGCGGTAGTGCTTTCCGGTCTCAGGATGAATTCCTACTGCAAAGTAGAACCGAGTGCGGCCGCGACCTAGCAGTTCTTCCTCGATCCAGCCGATGACCGTCCAACCCTGGGTCTCGCTTCCGTAGCTGACCTCCCACTTCGGGCGTGTGGAAGGCGTCCCCTGGGCGGAGGGGAGCCTCCTGACTGACACGACCTGCGGGTCATCTTCGTGCGTGGTGGTGGCAGACATCCAGATCCTCCTGACTGGAACAGATGTTCGAATATAGACCGTCGTTGAGCCTCGCGCTACCGGCGTCCCCACTCGTCGTGGCGCTGAGATCGGACGTCGCTACCTGCCGGCGCAGGCAGCCAGTCGAGTGTGTTGAGGTGCGGATCGGTGTGCTCTGACAGCCTCTGTCGCCGTTCGGGAGGTTCGCCGTTCGGGACCTGGGGGACGTTGAGGGATATATGTTTGGCTAGGTGGTTTGTGCTGCGGCTGTGGGTTGCGGATGTTGTTTCCACAGTTGTGGGGGACGTTGTTGGGGACGTTGGTCTGGTCCGTTGGAGTGGTTTCACTCTGATGGAAGGACTTGGGTATGTGTGTCGAATCGGCTCTTGGTGTCACGGCTGACATTGGGCTGCCGGGTTTTTTCCGGACTTGCTTGTTGGTTGTTTTCTAGGCGGCTGTTGGGTTGGTGTTGTTGCCGTAGAGGACTTCGTTGGGCGTTTGGTATCCAAGTGTGGAATGAAGTCTACGCTGA
>NZ_JASGEF010000042.1:0-116378 GCF_047606665.1 Micropruina sp.
CAAAGGAGTGATGCCCCTGACCTAACCCCGGCAGGGAGATCAGCTGGCCACCAACAAGGACATCACGTGACCACCCACAAGGAGATCACGTGACCGCCCACAGGGAAGTCCCAATGGCCATTGACAGTCGACGCTGGCCTCGCCCAACGCCGACTCGTGCTGGCCGTCGAAGGCCATCAGCATCGTCTCGCACAGGCAGGCGTAGGACAGGCCGCGCGGCAGTCCGATGTCACCGCGCAGGTCGATGCCGGGAATGGCCGCCACCCCGCCGTCGATCACCAGGACGTCGGGACGCTCGACCAGCAGCCGCGGATCGGTGTTGCGGGGCTGGGTGTCGTCCAGCACCACCGCGCCGCGCTTGAGGTGCTGCGAGCCGATCACGGCGTCCGCGGCCGAGGTGAGCAGCAGCACCAGATCGGCGTCGCGGACGGCGTCCAACGAGGTCGAGGTGCGCACCTCGAGGCCGGTGCCGCGATCGTTCAGGCTCGCGGCCAGGCTGGTCAGCCGCTGCTCGCCGCGGGCGATCAAGGTCAGTGTCGAGCCCAGCGGCTCGTCGGCCAGCAGCCGGACGACGCACGAACCGACGCTGCCGGTGGCGCCGACGATGGCGATGTGCGAACCGGGTGCGGCGGGCAGCAGCCGGCGCAATCCCTCCACGGTCAGGTGCGCGGTGAACGCGTTGCCCGTGGTCATCGTGATGCCCGGACGCGGCCGCAGCAGGCGTCCGGCACCGGTCACCGGTGCGGTCAGCGCACCCAGTCCGACGATCTCGGCGCCGAGCTCCTGCGCCCGGTCGATGCCCTGCTCGATCTTGCTCACCGTCCATCGGCGGTCTTCGGTGAGCAGCTGCCGGGCGCCGACCGGAACCACCAGCACCCAGCCTTCCGGACCCGACGACGGCTCCGTGTCGCGACGGCGGACGGTGGCCAGCAGCTGCGGTGGGACCGGCAGCCTGCGCAGGCCCCAATCCCAGGCGGCCGACGGGATCTGCCCCAACGGACGCCACACCCGCCCCATATCGGTCGCCACGTCGGCGCGGGGATGGACCAGGAAGGCGAACCGTTTGGCGGTCCGGGTCGCGTTGGTGTCGTCGCTCACGGCGGCTCCTGTCTCGAACACTCGCGTTTGAGCATTCAGAGCACCGCCGCCCGGCGTTGATACTTGTCAGCCGCTAGTTTCGGGCTCTTCTTCGGGCGGCGGCTCCGGCTCTTCCGCGACCGGTTCAGGTTCCGGTTCGGGGTCCGGACTCTCCGTGCTGACGGACGGGATCGCGTCCAGTTTGCCGCCGAGGAAGATCGACAGCCAGCGCGACCGGGGGTCGGAATCGAAGAAGATGCCTTTGCAGAACAGGGTCAGCGGCACGGCAAGAATGGCGCCGAGCGGGCCGATGATGAGCGCCCAGAACACCAGCGAGATGAACGTCGTGGTGATGTTCAGACCGACCGCGTCACCGGTCACCTTCGGCTGAATCACCATCGAGGCGATGAAATTCACCACCACATAGGCGATCACCATGATCACCATGGTCTGCAGATCGCGGGCCAGCAGCGCCATCAGCGCCGGTGGCACCATGCCGATGATGAAGCCGATGTTAGGAATATAGGCGGTGACGAAGGCGAGAATTCCCCAGGTCACCACCAGCGGAATCTGCAGCCAGGTCAGGATGCCCATGTTGATCACGGCGACACCCAGGCCGAAGATCGTGTTGACGATCCAGTACTTGCGCACTCGCCAGGAGAAGTCGAGCAGGGCGGCGGCCAGGTGGGGCCGCACCTGGACGAGTTTCGTGCCGCTTTCGGTGGTGTCGGTCAGATCGATCGAGACGAACGCCACGAAAAGGATCAGCGAACCCAGGAAAGTCACCCAGAATCCGACCTGGCCCATCACTCCCGAGACGTAGCCAAGTAGTCGGGTGTAGTCGAAGGTGGTGACCCATTGGGTGATGGTCTCCTGGCTCACTCCCCAGGCCATCATTTGTGCCGACGCCTGGGTGTACAGCGCATTGAACTGGTCGGCGTAGGCGGGCATCGCACCGACGAACTGGACCAGCGCGACGGCGACCGCGAACAGGATCGCGAACAGCACCAGCAGCACGACGAGCATGCCGATCAGCGCACTGGCGAACTTCGGCACCCGACGGGCGTTCAGCCAGAGCACCAGCGGACGGGCGGTGAGCACCAATGTCATGGCCAGGAAGACCGGCGAAATCACGTCGCGGATGAAATAGACGCCGGCTAGGCACGCCACGATGGCAGCTCCGGCGTAGAGCATCCGGATGCCGTCGGGGGTCCCGGTGCGTTCGGGGACGGTCGGCGCGGTCACATCCGGGAGTCTAGTGTCGGTCGTCGATCGACATCAGGGCGGTCAGCTCCCACGCCGTATGTGCAGCGGCCAGGCCGGTGATGCCGGCATCAGGCCGGACCCTAAGCCCTCAGAGCAACAGCCGGATCGGGTGCGCGATCAGCGTGGCCAGGGCCTGCAGATACCGCGCGCCCAGTGCACCGTCGATGGCGCGATGGTCGAAGGACGCGGTCATCCGGCAGGTGGTGGCGACCGTCAGTTGACCCGACTCGCCCACCCACGGCCGGGGCTTGGCTGTGCCGATCGCCAGGATGGTGCTCTGCGGCGGGTTCAGGATCGCGGCGAAGTCGTCGATGCCGAACATGCCCAGATTGCTGACGGTCAGCGACCCGCCCTCGAGTTCGTGCTGCTGCAGCCGGCCGTCGCCGGCACGGGTCGCGGCGTCGGCGATCGCCGCCGCGACCGCGGTGATGCCCAGCTTCTCGACGCCCCGGATCACCGGGGTGACCAGGCCCCGCTCGCTGGCCACCGCCACCGCGACATCGCTGCCGGCGTATTGCAGCAGATCGTCGTCGCTCCAGCTGACGTTGGCCTCCGGCACCTGCTGCAGGGCGAGTCCGGCCGCCTTCACCAGCAGGTCGTTGACCGACACCCGGCGCTCGGCCGCGGCGTTCACCTCGGCGCGCAGCGCCAGCAACGGGCCGAGATCGAGCTCGCGGGTCAGGTAGAAGTGCGGCGCGGTCTGCTTGGACGCCTGCAGCCGGTTGGCGATCGTCCGCCGCAGTCGGGTGTGCGGAATCCGGGTGACCTCGGCGGTGGTGACTGTGGGGGTGGGTTCGGGCGGTGTGGAGCGGCGAACGGCCCCGGCGCGGGCCGCTTCCACATCTTTCTTGGTGATCCGGTGGGCGGGGCCGGTGCCCGGAATGTCGGCCAGTTCCAGGCCGTACTCCTTGGCGAGTCGGCGGGCGAGCGGACTGGAGAAGATGCGTTCACCGGTGCGCCGGGCCGGAGCCGGAGCCGGAGCCTTCGGAGTCTCCGGCTCGGGTGCCGGCATGTCGCCGGCCATCGCACCGCCCAGCTGGGCGACCAGGGCAGCGGCCGCCGCCGGATCCTCGCCGGGCTCGGAGAGCACCGCGATCGGGTCGCCGACGGCGACGGTGCTGCCGCCCTCGGCCAGCAGGGTGTGCACGACCGCGTCGTTCTCGGCCTCGATCTCGACCAACGCCTTGTCGGTCTCCACGGTGGCCAGCGCGGTGCCGCGAGACACGGTGTCTCCGGCGGCGACCGACCAGCTCTCCAGCAGTGCGGTGTCGGCGTCGGCCGAGACACCGGGCATGCGAAGGAAGGAGGCCATGGTCATCCCTTCAGTTCGTCGAGGGTGGCGACGATGTCGTCGGTGTTGGCGTTGGCGGCGGTCTCCAGCGCCTTGGAGATGCTCGGCGCTGCCTCGCCGCCCTGCACGCGCAGCACCGGGGCGTCCAGCCAGTCGAACAAGCGGCGTCCGATCTCGCCGGCCAGCCAGCCGCCGTACGAAGTGCCCTGGGCGCCCTGCTCGACGATCACCACCCGGTTGGTCTTCCGCACCGATTCGGTGATGGTGTCCCAGTCGAGGCTGGCCCGGTCGAGCCAGCGCAAGTCGATGACCTCGCCGTCGACGCCGGACTGTTCGACGGCGTCCAGGCAGCGCTGCACCATCGACAGGTAGCTGATCAGGGTGACCTCGGAGCCTTCGCGGCGCACCGCCGCCTTGCCGAACGGCAGCACGTAGTCGAGGTCGGTCGGGGCCGGCCCTTCCAGCTTGTACAGGTCGGCGTCGTGTTCGAGCACCGCCACCGGGTCGCCGGTCAGCATCGCGGCGTTCAGCAGGCCGACGTAGTCGACGGCGGTGGACGGCGCGATGATCCGCCAGCCCACCGAGGTGGACAGCACGCCGGCTGGATCCATCGAATGCTGCGAGCCGTAACCCGTTGTGGTGCCGATCTTCAGCCGCATCAGCATGGCCATGTCGTGGTCGCCGCCGAACATGTGCCGGGCCCGGCCGATCTGGTTGAAGATCTGGTCGGCCGCCACCCAGATGAAATCGGCGTACATCAGCTCGACCACCGGGTAGAACCGGCCGTCCAGCGCGATGCCACCGCCCAGCCCGGTGAAGCCGGCTTCGGCGATCGGGGTGCCCAGCACCCGTCCGGGGAAGTCCTGCGGCAGCCCCTTGGTCGCGCCGCGGGAGCCGCCGTTGAGCTTGTGGACGTCTTCGCCGAGCACCAGCACCCGGTCGTCGGTCTCCATCCGGCGATGCATCGCCGCGGCGATCACGTCGACGAACCGGGCGGTGGTCAGTTCGTCGGCGGTGAAGTCCAGTCCGGTCCGCACACGGGCCGGGTCGACGTCCGGCCAGTCGCCGCGGATGCCGACGTCGATGAAGGACGCCGGGGGCCACAGTTCGGGCCGGATCCGCAGCTGCCCAGGCCGTCCGGCCGGGTCCGGCTCGGCGATCCGGCCGGCCAGCTCACGCATCAACTGCTTGCAGGCGCGGCGCAGCGCGTCCAGTTGTTCGCGGTCGGCGATGTCGAGCCGCTCCAGGTGCCGCTCGGCCATTTGCAGCGGGTCGCGGTCGCGCCAGCTGGCCTCCTCCTCCTTGCTGCGATAGCCGAAGGCGCTGCCCGGGAAGGGGCCGTTCTGGTGGAAGTAGCGGTAGGTGTCGGCCTCGACCACGGCCGGGCCCTGGCCGGTGCGGACGTGGGCGAGCACCTCGTCCATCACCAGCTTCACCGCCAGCGCGTCCTGGCCGTCGACCCGCCAGCTGGGAATCCCGAAGCCGAGGCCGCGGACGGAGAGCCGCGCATCGGCGGTGGACTCCTCATCGGTGGTGGAGACCGCATAGTGGTTGTTCTCGATGAAGAAGACGATCGGCAGCTTCCAGGCGGCGGCGATGTTCAAGGCCTCCAAGGTGGAGCCGATGTTGCTGGCGCCGTCGCCGAAGTAGGTGACGGCGACCGCGTCGGTGCCGGCCAACTGGTGGGCCTTGGCGAACCCGGTGGCGAACGGGACGGCGCCGCCGACGATGGCGTTGGTGCCCATCGCCCCGATCTCTTTCCACTGCAGGTGCATCGAGCCGCCCCGGCCGTGGCAGTAGCCGTCGGACAACCCGGCGATCTCGGCCAGCGTCCGGTACAGCACGGTGACCACGTCCGGCGTCCAATCGGCGCCCAGCCGGAACCCGTCGGGTGCCACGGCGTTGAGCGCCTTGGCCAGGAACTGGTGGTGGCCGCGGTGCGAGCCGTTGATCTGGTCGGCGGTGGTGAGCGGAAGCGCCGATCCGACTGCGCCGGCCTCCTGCCCGATCGAGGAGTGCGCCGGACCGTTGATCAGCTTCTGGCCGGCCAGCTCGAGCACCTGCTCCTCGAAGGCCCGGATCAGGTGCATCTGCACCGTCATGGTCTCCAGCTGGGCTGGGTCGACGGCGTCCCAGTCGGATTCCACAGCGCTGAACTGGTACCAGCCGGCCGAGGGTTTCAGGGGCTCGATCGTCGGCATGCTTCGTTGCCTCCTTGGGACGCGTATGCCCGCATCCATGCGGTGACTACGGGTGAGGTAAGCTCAGGTGACAAGCTACAGGACATGATCATACATGTACAGCCAAGTTGCATGGTCGTTCCGATGCCCCGAGGAGTGCTGCGTGACCACCACCCTGAACCGGAACTCGGCCGTACCTCTCTACCTGCAACTCACCGAAGAGCTACGCAACAAGATCCTCAGTGGTGAGTGGCAACCGGAGCAGCGCATCCCGTCCGAGAACGAGCTCAACCAGATCTATTCGATCAGTCGGATGACCATCCGGCAGGTGCTCGGCAAGCTGGTCGACGAGGGCCTGGTGTTCCGGGTGCATGGCAAGGGCACCTTCGTCGCGCAGCCGAAGATCGCCACCCGCTCGCCGTCGTACCACGGCGTCCGTGAGCAGCTGGAGCAGCAGGGCTACTCGACCCGCACCGAGATGGTCAGTTCCGGCGAACTCGAGGCGGACGCCCGCCTCGCCCGCGAACTCGATGTTCCGTTGGGCACCCCGCTGTCGATGGTGGAGCGGCTGCGCTACGCCGGCGACACCCCGATCAGCCTGCACAAGTCGTATGTGCCGATGCCGCTGGCGCCGGGGCTGCTCGATCATGACCTCGCCGAAAAGCAGCTCTGCCAGGTGCTGGCCCGCGACTACGGCCTCGACATGGCCTACGTGCACGAGACCCTGGAGTCGCTGAACCCGTCGCCGGCAGAGCTGAGCGCGCTGCGGGTGCGCCGCGGCATCCCGCTGCTGCTGCTCGAACAGCGAATCAGGGACTCCTCGCACCGGCTCTTCGAATACACCCGGATCAAATTCCGCGGCGACCGGATCCGGCTGGAATTCGACTACGACCTCACCGGTTCGAGGAAGCGCTAGCCTCAGCCCGGTCCAGCACCCGTTCGATCAGTTCCGGCGTCCATTCGCCCGACATCACCAGCAGGTCGGGCAGGGTGAGCCGGTCGCGCATGTAGGGCAGCGCCGACAGCGTCCAGGCCAGCTGCTCGCGGTCGACCGCCGGAGTCAACTCGCCGAATCGGACGGCGGCGCCCCAGTGCCGCAGCGTTGCCGCGCTACGGGCCGGGTCGCCGACATAGCCGAACAGAGTCTCCAGCAGTTCGCCGCGGCCCTTGTCGCAGGCGGTCTTGTCGGCGGCGTCCCAGGCTGCGACCTTGCCCTGGACGGCGCTCAGACACTCCTGCCCGAGCCGTCCGGACGGGTCGAGCTCGGCCCACGTGCCCAGCACCCGCTCAGCCAGATCGTCGGGGTAGCTCAGCTCGGACCAGCGCAGGTCGAACACCCGGCAGCTGGCCCGCACCTCCTGCCACAACGCGGTGCACAGCACGGTGGCGGCGCCCACCTGGGCGCCGTGCAGATCGTGCTCGGTGCCGCGCGCCATCGCCGTCATGTCGAGGACGTGGCTGACCAGATGTTCCGACCCGGACAGCGGCGCGGTGGAGTCGGCGATGCCGATCACCAAGCCGCCGAGGGTGAGGCCGTCCACCAGCGCCCGTTGGGCCACCTCCGGATCGGGGTCGGCGAGCTGCTCGACGGCGTCCAGCACCGGACGGACGACGGCGTCGTCGAACGGCCCGTCCAGCCCCAGCCGGCAGGCCAGGTACCAGTCCGCCGGCGCCGACCAGATCGCGATCGCATCGCCGACGCCGGCACGGGTGAGTCGCGGCGGGGCGGCGCGGATCGCCCGATCGTCGATCACCAGCGCAGTAGGCCAGGTGGACGGCTTGGTGCGCTTCGCGCCGCCGATCACCAGCACGCTGAGCGGGTCGGAGTAGCCGTTCACCGACGCCGCGGTCTGCACCGCGAGCAGCGGCGCGCCGGAACGCGCCGCCACCACCTTGCCCAGGTCGGTGATCGTGCCCGAGCCGACGCTGACCACCAGGCCCGGCGTCCCGACCTCGGCGACCGCCGCCTCGACCGTGGCCTCGTCGAGCGTCACCGGAGCGTGGTCGCCGACCGTGACCAGCCGGGCTTCGCCGATCAGTCCGGCCACCCAGGACAGCAGGTCGACGCCGGCGGCGGTCTTGGCGGTGTCGTCGGAGAGCAGCACCCATTCGCCGGGAGCGGCCAGCCGGCGCGCCAACGCCGGAAGGTCGTCCAGGGCGGCCGGTCCGGTGGCCAGCCGGGTCAGTGCGCCGGCGGAACATCGCCGCGCGAACGCGTCGAGGTCGGTCATGCGCGGCATCGTCCCTTCTTCCGATGGGGCATCGATGCTAGCCATGGTTGTATAGACATGTCTAGCGGTGGACGGGCATGCGGGACCGTGGTACGAAATGCGGGTGCGAGCCCTGGTGAAATGCGCCCCCGGTCCCGGCAACATCGAGTTGCGCGAGGTGCCCCGTCCCGAGCCCGGCCCCGGACAGGTGTTGATCGACGTCGCCTACGCCGGGGTGTGCGGCACCGACCGGGCCGCACTCGACGGGCGCTACGGCGGACTGATCCCGCGCACCTTGGGCCACGAGGCGTCCGGGGTGATCGCCGGGCTGGGGCCGGATCTCCGTGGTGATCTGGCGGTCGGCGACCGGGTCACCTTCGAAACGGACGCCTACCTGTGCGGCACCTGCCTGTACTGCCGGGCCGAGCAGTTCCAACGCTGCCCCTATCGCAAGGGCATCGGCACCACCGCCGACGGCGCCCTGGCCGACAGCCTGGTGATGCCCGAGTTGGCCGTTCACAAGCTGCCGGACGGCGTCGCGCTGCTCTCGGCCGCGCTCACCGAGCCGCTGTCGATCGCCGTCCATGCGGTGATCGAGCGCAGCCCGTCGCTGGCCGGGCAGCTGGTGCTGGTCACCGGTCCAGGCGCGATCGGTGCGCTGACCAGCGCGGTCGCCACCGGTGTCGGCGCCACCACGGTGCTGATCGGACGCTCCCGGCACGCCGCCGCCCTGGCCGGCGCGCTGGACCGCGGCATCGCCAGTCACGTGGTCGACGTCGACAACACCGACCTGGCCGGCTTCGTCAACGGGCTCACCGACGGCTACGGCGCCGACGCCGCCTTCGAGTGCTCGGCGGCCAACAGCTGGCCGCGGGACCTGCAGCCGCTGTTGCGGCGCGGCGGACGGCTGGTCCTGGTCGCGCTCTACCACGGCGAGGTCGGCGTCGACTTCGATCTGCTGGTCAACCGTGAGCTGGAGCTGATCGGGTCACGAGGCAAGAACGCACAGAGCTATCGCACCGCCCTGCGGCTGCTGGCCGACGGCCGGGTCGACGCCGAATCGTTCATTTCGGAAGTGCTTCCGCTGGAGGAGTGGGAGACCGGCCTGGAGCTGGTCGGACGCGGTCGCAAGGTCGTCTTCGAGGTGGGCGGCTCGGCACTCGGCTGAATCATCGGGCGCGCCGAGGGCTGGTCAGCCTCGGGCCAAGTTGTCTATAGTTGTACATACATGTAGTCGTCCATGGGAGAAGCCTCATGCCGTTCGTCAACACGCTGGACCTGGTGACCGCCGCCAAGGGCAGGGGCTATGCCGTTCCCGCGATCAACATCGTCGACCCGCTGACCATCAAGGCGGTCGTCGAGGCGGCCGATTCGGTGGGCTCGCCGGTCATCCTGCAGACCTCGGTGAAGACGGTGAAGTCGGCGGGCGCCGGCGTCCTGCACTTCGCGGCCAAGGAGGCCGCCGAGAACGCCTCGGTCGGCGTCTCGCTGCATCTGGACCACTGCCCCGACCGCGAGGTGATCAGCCTGGCGATCCGGCAGGGCTGGTCGTCGGTGCTGTTCGACGCGTCCGATCGTGACCTGGAGCAGGCCCGCAAAGAGACCGCCGAGGTGGTCGCCGAGGCGCACGCCGCCGGGGTCACTGTGGAGAGCGAGATCGAGAACATCATCGGCGTCGAGGACGGCGTCGGCTCGGACGAGTCGCGGCACTCCTACACCGTCGAGCAGCTGGTCGAGGTGGCCAAGGAGACCGGCACCGACCTGATGGCGCCGCAGCTGGGCACCGCGCACGGCATGTACACCGCGCAACCTGTGCTGTTGCCCGAGCGGGTGCGGCAGATCCTGGCGCTGCACGACATTCCGGTGGTGCTGCACGGCGGCACCGGCCTCAGCAACGCCGAGTTCGACGAGTTCATCGCTGCCGGGGTGACCAAGATCAACATCTCCACCGCCCTGAAGCACGCCTACATGAAGACCGCGCTGGAGTACCTGAAGCAGTGCGAGGCCAGCAACAAATGGGAGCCGGTGAAGCTCTTCGAACCGATGATCGCCGCCTCCAAGGAGCTGTTCGTCAGCTTCGCCGACATCTTCCACTCGAGCGGCAAGGACGTCTCCCGGTGAGCGAGCACGCATTGATCCTGGACTGCGACGGCGTCCTGGCCGACACCGAGAAGGACGGCCACCTGGTCGCCTTCAACCAGACCTTCGACGAACTCGGCTACCCGTTCCGCTGGTCCGAGGACGAGTACGCCGACCTGCTCAAGGTGGGCGGCGGCAAGGAGCGGATGCGGCATTACCTGTCGCAGCATCCTGAGATCGAGCTGCCCGGTTCGGACGACCTGGATGCCCTGCTCGCCCAGGTGCACAAGCAGAAGAGCGGCGACTACCAGGACATCGTCAACAGCGGCCGGATCCCCGGCCGTCCCGGCATCAAGCGGCTGGTCGAGGAGGCCCTGGACGCCGGCTGGCAGGTCGCGATCGCGTCCACCTCCGCGGTGCCCAGCGTCGAGGCCGTCGCGGTCGCCGTCTTCGGTCAGGCCACCCGCGACCGGCTGGCCGGCATCTTCGGCGGCGACGTCGTCCCGGCCAAGAAGCCGGCCCCCGACATCTACCTGTACGCCCTCGACCAGCTCGGCATCTCGGCCGCCGATGCCGTGGTGGTGGAGGACTCCGAGAGCGGCGCCAAGGCCGCCGCCGCCGCAGGCATCGCGCACATCGTCACGGTCAGCCACTTCACCCGCGACGACCCCTTCCCGGACGCCGTCGTGGTCGTCGAGAACCTCGGTGAGCCCGGCTCCCCGGCAACCGTCCTGGCCGGTGACGACGTCCGCGACGACCGCGGCGTGATCGGCCTCGCCTCCCTGGAGCGCATCGCCGGGTCGGCGGACTAGGGCTACAGCGTCCCCCAGAGCTGGAGCGCGGTCGCCAGCTCCTTGTGCTCGTTCGCGGCCTCGCTAGCGGGGATGCCGGCCAGGGCGGCATCGACGGCTTGCCGGAGGGCTCGGACGCCGGCGGCGGCGCCGTCCGGGTGGCCCTGGATGGCGCCACCGACGCCGAGGACGATGTCGTGGCCGAGTTCGTCCATGAAGCGCTGCACGGTGCCGGGGTGGACGCCGCCACCGACCACCGGGAAGGTCGGCTTGAGGTGCGGACGGGGCAACGACAGCTGCTGCGCGGTGCGCAGGTACTGCAGCCGTGAGATCGGGTAACCGCCGTAGGGCGACACCAGCAATGCCAGGTCGGCGCCGGCCAGCCGCGGGAGCAGGCCGGTCGCCAGCGGTGCGCTCATCCCGGTGCGCGGGCCCTCGTAGAGCGGGGCGGCGCCGGCGAAGTGACCCAGGATCGGCACCCCGACCTCGTCGGCCAGCATCTCCACCGCACCCAGCCCGGCGGTGGTGTAGGCCACCATCAGGGCCCGGGCGCCGGCGTCCACGGCCCGCTTCGCGGTGGCCAGCATCCGGTCCGGACGGTCGGTGATGTTCGGCAGGTAGATGGTCCGCACCCCGGTCGCCGCATACGCGCGCTCCGCGGCCGCGGTGAACAGCTCCACCCGGCGCAGCACCGTCGAATAGTCGGTGTTGCCCATCAGCTCGTCGTCCTTGATCAGGTCGATCCCGCCGCGCGCGGTGGCTTCGAAGATCTCGGCGGCCACCTCGGGCGGCAGCCCGGTGCACGGCTTGAGCATGTTGAGCAGCAGCGGACGGTCGGCGACCGCGGTGAGTTCACGCAGCCCGGCGACCCCGAACCGTGGCCCGCCGAAGGCCTGCTCCAGCTCGCCGGGCAGTTGCAGGTCGACCAGCTTCGCCTCCAGAGACGTGGAGGCGTCGTTGCCGATCAGCGCGTTCAGCAGCTGCGGCAGCGAGGCACCGAAGTTGATCGTCGGGAAGGCGATGGTGGCCAGGTAGCCGACCGGGCCGCCGTCGGCGTGGGTGGTGGTGTCGGCGGGCGGCATCGGCAGCACCTGGACGACACGGCCCTCGTGCCGCTCGCGCAGTTCAGGGGTCAGTCCGGGCACCTCGACCCAGGTGCCGGTGGTCTGGCCGACCGCGAACCGGGCGATCCGCGTCCAGGGGTCGACGTCGGCGGGCAACTCCAGGGCGTAGCTGGCCAGCAGGTAGTCGCCTTCGCGGGCCACCTCGGCCAGGATCGCGCGGGCAGCCATCTCAGGCCCCGTGCGCCGCGGCCAGTCGTTCCAGCAGATGTGCGGCGCCGTCGTCGGCGTTGGACGGCGCCACCCCGCGGGCCACCTGAAGCACCTCGGGCCGGGCGTTGCCCATCGCGACCGGGAAGCCGATCCGGCTCAGCCAGCCGACGTCGTTGCCGCCGTCGCCCGCGCCGAGCACGTCGTCCGGGGCGATGTCGTAGCGCCGCAGCACCCATTCCAGGGCATGCCACTTGGTGGAGTCCTGGTCCACGGCCTCGACGATGTCGTCCATCGACCGCTGGCTGCCGGGCAGCCGGCGATGGATCTCGCCGGTGACCTCGTCCATACGGTCGCTGGACGCCCACGCCATCATCTTCAGCACGACGGTGCCGTCGAGGTCGGCCAGGTCGCCGATCTCAGCCTCCTCGCCGTTGAGGACGCGGATCGTGTCGCGCATCGGGCCCTCGGACGCCACGTACATCTGGTTCCTGGTCCACCAGGTGAGGTCCATTCCGAGGTCCTCGGCGAGCTCCCGAAAGGTCTGCTTGTCGGCCTGCGACATCGGGGTGACAAGCAGATCCTCGTCGGTGACCGGGTCGAAGACCAGCGCCCCGTTGCAGGCCACCGCCAGATGCGGCAGGTCCGCTTGTCGAGAGATCTCCATCGCGTTGCGCCGGGTGCGGCCGGTGAGCAGGATCACCGGCAGATCGAGCGCGCTCACCGCCCGCAGGGCACGGATGGTCCGATCCGACACGCGGGAATCAGGGCCGGCCAGCGTCCCGTCGACATCGACTGCCACGGCTCGGACGGCGGACAGATCGAGGTGGTCCAGCATGGGGCTCCTTCCGATGGGACCTCGGAGGGTACAGGTATAGACAAGTATGTTCAAGGGTTGACCTGTGCAGTGAACCCTTTCTATGGTGAGCGGGACCCATCAACCCAACCACACCGATGTGAAGGGGAGCCATGACCAAGTACATCCTCGGGATCGACTCCGGGACGACGAGCGTGCGCTCGTTCGTGATCGACGAGGCCGGTGCCGTCGTCGGCTTCGGGCAGCAGGAACTCACGCAGCACTATCCGCGTCCGGGATGGATCGAACATGATCCCAAGCAGATTCTCGCCGCCCAGCTCGAGGTGATGCGGGCGGCGCTCCGCTCGGCCGAGGTGACCCCGGCCGACATCGCCGCGGCGGGCATCACCAACCAGCGCGAGACCGCCTTGGTGTGGGAGAAGTCGACGGGCGAGCCGATCTACAACGCCATCGTGTGGGCGTCCCGGCAGACCACCGAGGTGGTGGAGAAGTGGGTGGCGGACGGCATCGGCGACCTCATCGAGGAGCGCACCGGCCTCATTCCGGACGCCTATTATTCGGCGTCCAAGATCCGCTGGATTCTCGACCACGTGGCCGGCGCCCAGGGCCGGGCCGAACGCGGCGAACTGCTTGCCGGCACCATCGACACCTGGCTGATGTGGAATATGACCGGCCGCGAGTCGTTCGTCACCGACGTCTCCAATGGTTCGCGGACGATGATGATGAACCTCAAGACGCTGGACTGGGACGACGAGCTGCTTGCCCATTACGGCATTCCGCGCAGCATGCTGGCCACGATCCTGCCCAGCGACGCGCACTTGGGCGATCTGGAGGCGAGCTTCGGCGCACCCATCCCGATCGGTTCCGATCTCGGCGATCAGCAGGCCGGACTGTTCGGCCAGGCGGCGTTCGAGCCAGGTCAGTGCAAGATGACCTATGGCACTGCCGGCGTGCTCAACATCAACTGCGGCACGGAGCCGCAACGGATCGCCGGGCTGACGCCCAGCGTCGGCTGGACGGTGCAGGGCACCACCGCCTACGAGATCGAGGGCGTGTTGTTCGCCCAGGGCAAGACCATGCAGTGGTTGCGCGACGACCTGCAACTGATCCACGCCGCGCCCGACTCAGAGTGGTACGCGGGGCAGGTGCAGAGCACCGACGGCGTCTATCTGGTGCCGGCCTTCACCGGTCTGTCGGCGCCCACCTGGGACCCCTATGCGCGGGCCGCGATCATCGGCATCAGCAACGCCACCACCCGGCTGCACATCATTCGGGCGGCGGTCGAGTCGATGGTCTACCAGACCCGCGACATGGTGGAGGCGGCGACCAGCGGCGGTCAGGTGGCCATCCCGGAGTTGCGCGTCGACGGTGGCGCGGTGAAGAACAACCTGCTGTGCCAGCTGCAGGCCGACATCCTGGGCATTCCGGTGATCCGGCCGAAGAACCACGAGGCGACCATCTTCGGCGCCATGCTGCTGGCCGGGCTGTCCACCGGGGTCTACGGCTCACTCGAGGAGCTGTCGGGCATGTGGGCAGTGGAGCGCGTCTTCGAACCGTCGATGAGCCGGGACGAAGCCGACGGTCTGTACGCCGGCTGGGTCGCTGCCCGCGAACTCACCAAGGGCTGGACGAAGAACCTTCCGCAGCGCTGATCGTCAGGCCGGACGCTCGATTCCGAACACGGCGTGCAGGCCGTCCAGGAACTCGTCGCGGCGTCCGGAACTGGCCAGTTCGCGGGCCCGGACCGAGGGCCCGTGCAGCAGCACGCCGGCGAAATGCCGCAGCGCGGCTTCGGTCTTCTCGGCCACCTCCGCGTCGTAGCGGCGGCGGACCCGTGCCAACTCGGCCTCCAGCGCGTCGCTGACATGGGCGCGCAGGGCGGCGACCGCCGGCCCGATCGGTCCGGCGTCCTCGGCGTGGGCGGCGGCGGCCTGGCGGACCAACGCCTCGGCGTCGCCGGCCACCGCGAGGTGCTGCAGCGGCGCGTGCAGCTTGATCGCCTCTAGGTCGAGAAGCTCGACGCCGGGCAGATCGATGACGCGCGGGTCGACGTTGCGGGGCAGGCCCAGATCGATGATCACCCGGCGGCGCTCGCCGGCGTCCGGATGCCCGATCGGGCACTGGGCGGCGGCATGGGCGGTGACCGGGCATTCGCCCTGCAGCAGCTCGGGGCCGACGACCAGGTCGGTGCTGGTGGTGCAGCAGACGATCACGTCGGCGCGGCTTGCGGCGGCGGCGACCCCGTGGCCGCGGGCCTGGGCCAGTCCGTGCCGGGGTCCGAAGTCCTGGCCGCGTCCGGACGGCGACCAGACGGTGATCGCGCTCACACCTCGGTCGCGCAGCGCCTCGAGGCAGGACGTCGCATAGCGGCCGGTGCCGACCAGCAGCACCTTGGTGCCCGGCCAGTCGGAGATCCGGTGCGAGGAGAGGTCGAGCGCCAGCCGGATCAGCGACGGACGCGCCGAGCCGAGCCCGGTGCGCTCGCGCACCGCCCGCCGGGTGGCGAGCGCGTCGGCGAACACCCGCTGCAGGATCGGGGTGGCCGAGCCGGTGCTCTCGGCATGGTTCAGCGCGCGCCGCACCTGACCGGCGATCTCGGGTTCCCCGACCACCACCGATTCCAGGCCGGTGGTCACCGCGAACAGATGCCGGGCCGCCTCTTCGCCGCGCAGCAGGACGAGCGGTCCGCGACGCTGGTCGACCGCGGCCAGGGCGGACGGGGCGGCGTCCAGATAGATCTCGAAGCGGTTGCAGGTGCTCAGCACGATGGAGCCGGCGACCCCGTCGGCGGCCAGCAGACTCTCGACGAGTTCCGGTCCCGAACCCCCGGTCAATTGCTCCAATGCGGCGAAATCGTGGGTGCGGTGGCTCGCGGTCAGGCACAACAGCACCGCGCCAGCATAGACCCGCCGACCCTAATAGGGTGCTGAAGGTGACGACGACCGTGCTGCCGGCGACCCATCCGCTCAATACCGATACGGCGTCCTCGTGGCTGGTGGCCGCTTACCGCGGCGAGCGACCCGCGATGACCCCGGTCTGGTTCATGCGGCAGGCCGGTCGGTCGCTGCCCGAATACCGCGAGCTGCGGGTCGGCCGGCGCATGTTGGACGCCTGCCTCAACCCCGAACTGGCCGCCGAGATCACCCTGCAGCCGGTGCGCCGGCACGGGGTGGACGCCGCCATCTTCTTCTCCGACATCGTGGTGCCGTTGAAACTCGCCGGGGTTCCGGTCGAGATCGAGCCCGGTGTCGGCCCGGTCTTCCCGGCGCCGACCGACACACCGGAGGCGGTGGACGCCCTGATCGCCGGTCATCCGGCGGCGGCGTTGGAGCAGGCGCTGGACCCGATCCGGACCGCCGTGCGCACGACGGTCGCCGGGCTGCGGCTGCTGCAGGGCGCCCGCGATCCGCTGATCGGGTTCGCCGGGGCGCCGTTCACGCTGGCCGCCTATCTGGTCGCCGGACGTCCCAGCAAGGACCATCTGGCGGCGCGGGCGATGATCCATCGGCATCCGGACGCCTGGGCGCGCCTGCTGGGCTGGTGCGCCGACCTGTCCGGACGATTCCTGCGCGCTCAGGTGCTGGCCGGCGCCTCGGCGGTGCAGCTGTTCGACTCGTGGGCCGGGTCGCTGCCGGCCGCCACCTACGCCGCGCACGTCGCGCCGGCGTCCGCGATCACCTTCGATGCCGTCCGTGACCTGGTCGACGAGACCGGACGCCGGGTGCCGCTGGTGCACTTCGCGGTCGGCGCCGGCGAGCTGTACGGCGTCCTCGACCTGGACGTCGACTGCATCGGCGTCGATTGGCGCACCCCGCTGGATCAGGCCTGGTCGCGGATGCCGTCCCGGCCGTCGGTGCAGGGCAATCTCGATCCGGCGTTGCTCGGCGCGCCGTGGCCGGTGCTCCGGGACGCCGTCGACGACGTGCTGCGGCGCGGCGAGTCGGCGCCCGGTCACGTCTTCAACCTCGGGCACGGGGTGCCACCCGGCACCGATCCCGAGGTGCTCACCCGCATCGTCGACCACGTGCATAGCCGATGAAGTCGGCGGTCGTGGTCGGCGCGGGGGCCGGCGGATTGGTGGCGGCCTGGGAGCTGGCCCGGGCCGGGTGTGAGGTCACCGTGCTCGAGGCCGGCGACCGGCCGGGCGGACTGCTCGACCGAGTCGTCGTCGACGGGCTGGCGCTCGACGTCGGCGCCGAAGGCTATTCGGTACGCGGTGGCGCGGTGGAGCGGCTGGTGACTGACCTCGGCGCCGCCGACCTGATCACCACGCCGCGTCCGGGCGGGGCCTGGCTGCAGGCCGCGTCCGGTGCCTACCCGATTCCCCGGCGGCTGGTGTTCGGCCTGCCCGCCGATCCGGATGCCGACGACGTCCGCGCGGTGGTGGGCGAACTGCCGGCGGCGCGCGAGGCGTCCGGCACGTTGGCCGACCTGGCCCGGGCCGGCTACGGCGAACGGGTGCTCGACGACCTGGTCACCCCGCTGGTCGGCGGCGTCTACTCGGCGGCGCCGGACGACGTGACCCTGGCCGACCTGGCTCCCGGCCTGGCGGCCGCGGTGGCGTCCGGGACCCCGCTGCGGACGGCGGTCGCCGAGGTCGCCGCCAAAGCACCCGAGGGGGGTGCGGTGCACGGCTTGCGCGGCGGCATGCACACCCTGGCTGATCTGCTGGCGTCGTCCGCGCGGGCCGCCGGCGCCGATCTGGACTGCGCCGAACCGGTCACCGGGCTGAGCCGGCGTCCGGGCGGTTGGCGGGTGACGACGGCCGGGCGCAAGTTGGACGCCGACCTCGTCGTGCTCGCCGTGCCGCTCGACGCGGCGATGCGGCTGCTCGGGGGGCCGGTCGTGCTGCCGACCACCCGGATCGACGTGGTCACCCTGGTGTTGGACGCCACGGGACTGGCCGGCGACGAGCCGCGCGGCACCGGCGTCCTGGTCGGGGCGAAGGTGCCGGGGGTGGCCGCTAAGGCGCTCACCCATTCGACCGCGAAATGGGCCTGGCTACGGGAAGCCGCCGGTGGTCGGGATGTCCTGCGGCTGTCGTACGGACGCCGCGGCCAGCCCCCCGCGTCGTCCGGTCTGGACGCCGGCGCGCTGGCCAGGCTGGCCCGCCGCGACGCCGAGGTGCTGCTGGGGCGACCGCTGCCCGAGCCGTCCGCCGTCCGCCGTACGGAATGGTCGATCCTGCCTCCTGGAACACCGGGCCTGACACAGGCGCGAGAATGGTTGACTGAACAGCGAATCGACGGTCTCGGCATGGTCGGGGCCGGAATCAGCGGAGTAGGGCTGGCCAGCGTCGTGCCGCACGCCCGGGCGGAAGCCGTCCGATTGATGCAGGGAACGTTGATGCAGGGAACGTTGATGCAAGGGAACAAGGAGTCGTGATGAGTGAGCAGGGTCCGACCGGATTCACTGTCTGGACGGTGCTACGGCGAGATCCGCTGACCGCGCAGGCCCAGATCGGTCAGGGCGCGGCCGGCACCGAGGCATTGGCGGACGCGATCGCCGCCGTCGAGGCCGGGGACGTCGTGGTGCGGGGCCTGTACGACGTGAGTGCGATGCGCGGCGACGCCGACCTGATGCTCTGGCTGCATGGACCCACTGCGGAGGGCTTGCAGGCCGCCGTCCGCCGGTTGCGGCGCACCCGTGAACTGGCGCCGCTCGCGCTGACCTGGTCGGCGATGGGCGTGCACCGGGACGCCGAGTTCAACAAGGCGCACGTGCCTGGGTTCCTGCGTGGCGTCGAGCCGCGCGGCTGGCTGTGCGTCTACCCGTTCGTCCGCTCCTACGACTGGTATGTGCTGCCCGACGACGAACGCAAGGCCATGCTGGCCGAGCACGGCCGCAAGGGTGCGGCCTTCCGGTCGGTGATCGCCAATACGGTGTCGGCGTTCGCGCTCAACGACTACGAGTGGCTGTTGCCGCTGGAATCGGACGAGTTGACCGACCTGGTCGACATGATGCGTGAGCTGCGCGCCACCCGTGCGCGGCTGCACGTCCGCGAAGAGGTGCCGTTCTTCACCGGACGCCGGATCGGCGTCGCCGAGGTCGCCGAGGTGCTGGCATGAGAAGCACGCTGGGCGTGAAGCCGGCGCCGGCCACCGGCGTTCATCTCGATCCT
This sequence comes from Micropruina sp., assembly GCF_047606665.1. GTDB lineage: Bacteria > Actinomycetota > Actinomycetes > Propionibacteriales > Propionibacteriaceae > Micropruina. Next base: position 19,104 of record NZ_JASGEF010000042.1, read on the forward strand.
GGTGCGCTGGTGCCGAGCGCGACCCCCGAGGCGTCCGGCGGCATCGAGCATGTAGAGGTGCCGACCCGCTACGACGCGGTGCTGCTGTCGGGGTTCGGTGGTCCCGAGGGTCAGGACGACGTGATTCCGTTCCTGCGCAACGTGACACGCGGACGCGGGATTCCCGATGAGCGCCTGGAGGAGGTGGCGCACCACTACCGGCACTTCGGCGGGGTGTCGCCGATCAACGACCACAACCGTGAGTTGCGCAGCGCGCTGGAGGATCGGCTGGCGCAGCGCGGACTGCCGTTGCCGGTGATCTGGGGCAACCGCAACTGGACGCCGTATCTGAACGACGCGATCGCCGAGGCGTTCCAGCGCGGCTTCACCCGGCTGCTGGCGATTCCGACCAGCGCCTACTCGTCGTATTCGTCGTGCCGGCAGTACCGCGAGGACTGGGCCGACGCGCTGGAGGACTCCGGCCTGGCCGGGACGGTGGCGATCGACAAGGTCCGGCCGTTCTTCAACCATCCGGGCTTCGTCGCGCCGTTCGTCGAAGGCGTCCGGGACGCGATCGCCGCCGCCGAGGCGGACGGCATCGGCCGTAGTGAGATCGAGGTGCTGTTCTGCACCCATTCGATTCCCACACTGGACGCCGAGCTCTCCGGCGTCGGCGGCTCCTACCCGGCCCAGCACCGTTCGGTCGCCGGCTACGTGATGGCGCAGGCGGCACCCGAGGTGGCCTGGCAGCTGGTGTACCAGTCCCGGTCGGGCCCGCCCAGTCAGCCCTGGCTGGAGCCGGACGTCAACGACGCGATTCAGGAACTGCAGGGCCGGCGGGGCGTGATCCTGGTGCCCCTGGGCTTTGTCAGCGATCACATGGAAGTGATGTGGGACCTGGACACCGAAGCCGTCGAGACCGCCACCGAAGCCGGCCTGTGGGTGCGTCGGACGCCGACCCCCGGCGTCCACCCGGCCTTCGTGGACGCCCTGGCCGACCTGGTCGCCGAGCGGATCGAGGGACGTCCGGCCGCCCAGCGGGGCGCGGTCACCGCCGAGGGGCCGTGGTACGACGTGTGCCGTCCGGGATGTTGCGAGAACCGACGGCTGGGCTTCAAGCCCGCGGTCGCGGGGCTCGCGCCGTAGCCTCCGGACGGAGCGGCTCGGCACCCGGTGCGGGCAGAGTCAGCAGGGCACGTTCGATCATCGGGTGGGCCTCCAGCCGGTCCCGTCCGGCTTCGCCGCGGGCCTGCCGTAGGGCCTGCAGGAATGAGGTGCCCTCCAGCGCGAACGACACGGCGAGCACGATGTACCCGATCAGGTAGCTCTCGTGCCCGGTGTCGGACGCGCCCAGTTGCTGGACGCCGTGGGCGATCGACACCACCGAGCCGACCGTGAACAGGCCGAACGCGGCGAACATCGACCAGACGTACGCCTCGCGTCCGTACCCGAACGGGTGGCTTTCGCCGCCCTTGGCTCGGTCGGGCATGCCGGCACCCTATTCTCAGCACCATGAGCACGCGCATCGAATCCGACAGCATGGGCACCATCGAGGTCGCCGCCGACCGCTACTGGGGGGCGCAGACGCAGCGCAGCCTGGGCAACTTCGACATCGGCCGGGACACCTTCGTCTGGGGACGTCCGATGATCCGGGCGCTGGGTGTGCTGAAGAAGGCCGCGGCCGAGGCGAATGCCGAACTGGACCAGCTGCCGTCCGATCTCGCCGAGCTGATCGTGAAGGCAGCCGACGAGGTGATCGCCGGCACGCTGGACGATCATTTCCCGCTGGTGGTGTTCCAGACCGGCTCGGGGACGCAGTCGAACATGAACGCCAATGAGGTGATCTCGAACCGCGCGATCGAACTGGCCGGCGGCGAGATGGGGACGAAGAAGCCGGTGCACCCCAACGATCACGTGAACCGCGGCCAGTCCTCGAACGACACCTTCCCGACCGCGATGCACATCGCCGTGGTGTGCGAGCTCAACGAGCGGCTGTATGCGCCGGTGACCGAGCTTCGCGACGTGCTGGCGGCGAAGGCGTCCCAGTTCGAGGACGTGATCATGGTCGGCCGGACCCACCTGCAGGACGCCACCCCGATCCGGCTCGGTCAGGTGATCGGCAGTTGGGTGGCGCAGATCGACTTCGCGTTGGACGGCGTGCGCGAGGCGGACGTCCGGGCCCGTGGGTTGGCGATCGGCGGCACCGCGGTGGGGACCGGGCTGAACGCGCATCCCGATTTTGGTGCCTTGGCCGCGAAGCGGATCTCGGACGAGACCGGGCTCGAGTTCACCCAGGCCGACAACCTGTTCGCGGCGCTGTCGGCGCACGATGCGCTGGTCGGCGTGAGCGGGGCGCTGCGGGTGCTGGCCGGGGCGCTGATGAAGATCGCCAACGACGTGCGTTGGTACGCGTCCGGGCCGCGCAACGGGATCGGCGAACTGATCATTCCGGAGAACGAGCCGGGCTCGTCGATCATGCCGGGCAAGGTCAACCCGACCCAGTGCGAGGCGATCACCATGGTCGCGACACGGGTCTTCGGAAACGATGTGACGGTCGGCTTCGCCGGTAGTCAGGGCAACTTCCAGCTCAACGTCTACAAGCCGGTGATGGCGCACGCGGTGCTGGAATCGATCCGGCTGCTCGCCGATGGCTGCCGCTCCTTCCGCGAACATTGCGCCGAGGGCATCGAGCCGAACCGGGAGCGGATCTCCGCCAACCTGGCCTCGAACCTGATGGTGGTGACCGCCCTGAACCGGCACATCGGCTACGACAAGGCCGCCGCGATGGCGAAGACGGCGCACAAGCAGGGCATCACCCTGCGCGAGGCCGCGCTGGCGTCCGGTGATCTGACCGGCGATGAGTTCGACGCCTGGGTGGTGCCGGGGGATATGACGCACCCGTCGGCGTAGTTCACCGCCGGGCGGCCCACGCCAGTTCTCCCGACAACTGCCATCGTCGGCCGTCGCCGGGTGTCGGATCGATCGTCACGACCGCGGCCACGCAATCCGCGGTCCGAGGGCTCCCCACTTGGGGTCGGCGAGCCAACACCGAATGAGGCCGTACTGGCCGACGCCGGCGAGCCGTCGGGCTACCTGCTCGGTCTCGCGGGCGTGCTGGGTCGTGTCGGTGGTGGGAAGACCACTGTGTGCTGGGAGAGGTGACGGAAGGCTCCGGTTCCGACGTTGTAGAGGCACGTTCTCCGTATCGACAAACTGGTGGTCATCTGCAGCTCCATAGACGGCGCGGAGTTGCATGCCCGTGGCGGGACGTCCGGAGTTCCCGCAGCTTTTAGCCGTTGTCGAGTAGCCAGGTCACCTTTCGTTCGAGGGGTGACCAGTCGTGGAGGTCGTCGGTGCCCTTGGGGCTGATCCGGTAGCGCTGGCCGGCGGGGGACGTCCACCAGAAGGTGCCGGCTCGGGGTTGTCGGAGTCGCCAGCGGCCGGCGGTTTTGGCGCGGTGGACGCTTCTGGTGAGTGGTCCGAGGTTGTCGGGCCGGGTCTGTGCTGTCGCACCGGGGGCGTAGGGCTGGGTGTGGTCGAGGTCGAGTCGCCGGGCTGCTCGGGATGAGTACGGGAATACTTCGCACACGTCGCGCAGGGTGACCGCTTCGCGGATTCGGTTCGGGATTTCGTAGCTGTCGATGGCCTGTTCGGTGTCGCCGGTGTGCAGGACGGGGGTGATGGTGATCCGGTGGGTGCCGAACAACTCGGCCAGCTGAGACTTCGTCACGGGCCCGAGGGTTTCGCACCGGGCCACGGTGTCACCGGTGAGCATCTCGGGGGTCAGGTGCAGGTACACCTTCGTGCGGGGCAGGTACCGCTGATCGTCCCCACCGTTGAGGAGGGCTTGGGCTCGGGCTGGGGTGGCGAGGATCCCGAGGGCTTTGGACCGGCGCACATCGAGGCTGTCGGTGTCACCCAGCATCTTCAAGGATTGCGCGATGGCTTGGATGGTCGCTTCCAGCTGTTGCGCATCGGTGGTGTCGAGCCGGGCCCACAGTTCGGTGACGGTCGGCTGGCCGCGGTCGGGGGCGTTGCGGACGAAACGTTCCGCGCGGGCCTTGGCTGTGGCGGCCTCGACCTTGTCGGTAGCGACCTGCGCGATGAGTCCCCGGGCCAGCCGCATCACCCGCGCCCAGCCGATACGGCCGATCTTGCCCTTCAGGCGATCGTCGACGGCCAGCGCCTGCTCCTGGCTGAGCTCGTAGCCGGCAGCGAGTTGGGCGAGTTTGAACGCCTTGTAGGGCGGCACACCGCCAGCACGGACCGCCTTCCACAGCGCCGGGTGACGGGCTTCGAGGTTGAGCACATCGCGGATCAGCCAGGTCGCCGCGGTGACAGAGATGCCCTTGATCGCCGCGACCTCCAACGGCAGGAACTCACCCACCAGCCGGCTCCCGTCAGCGCCGATCCGGACGGCCCGTTCGCCGACCACATCGAGTTCGTCGGTGGTCGTCCACGAGTGTTCCGCGGCCAACTCTGCCAGTGCCCGCATCTCTTCGACGTCAGCCTGCCGGCGCAGCGCGGCCGAGTGCCGCAGGCGCTCCGCAGCCGTCCCCTGGAACGGCGCCGCGGTGATGATCATGTGTTCGATTATAGCGTGTTAGCACCTGGTGAGCAAGCGTTGCATCCGTCATAAAAAGATGAGAAGACACGGAGCGGGCTCGAACGTTGGAGGGACGGGTCTTTCTCGTTCGAGATCGCACGCGGAAGAACCGTCCCCACGCGTTGGTGTTTACGAGGCGATCAGGATGGCGTGGTCCGCCTGGGCGGCCGCGTACTCCAGGCAGGCCCGGACATCGTCCGACGTCAGGTAGGGGTAGTCCTCAAGAATCTCTGCTTCTGGGGCACCGGCGGCCAAGAGGCTGAGCACGTCGGCCACTCGCATGCGGGTCCCGCGCACGAATGGGCGGCCGTGCACCACGGCCGGATCAACGGCGATGCGCTCAAGCCTCGACATGAGAACACGAACCCGGCCAGGGCGACGGCCGGGGTTGACGGGGAGTGGCAGTCTGACCCCGTGCCGACCGTCGATCCCGTCCCGCTGGTCCCTCCGACCCCGCTGACCCTGCGCGGACACAGCTTCACCGCTGCCAACCCCGCGGTGATGGGGATCGTCAACCGGACGCCGGACTCGTTTTACTCCTCGGCCCGCTACACCTCCATCAAGGCGGGTCTGAACGCTGTGGCCGCGATGGTCGCCGACGGCGTCGACATCGTGGACGTCGGCGGCGTCCGAGCTGGACAGCAGGGTGACTGGGTGGACGCCGACGCTGAGATCGAGCGGGTGCTGCCGTTCCTGCAAGCGGTCCGCGATGTCCACCCGCACCTGCTGATCAGCCTGGACACCTGGCGCTCCGAGGTCGCCCGGGCCTGCGCCGGTGTCGGCATCGACCTGGTGAACGACACCTGGCAGGGCACCGATCCCGACCTCGTCCAGGTCGCCGCCGAACTCCGCGCGGGCTACGTCGTCTCGCACACCGGCGGCGCCTCCCCGCGCACCGATCCGGACGGCGTCCGCTACGGCCCCGATGGCCGTGACGACCCGGACGACGTGGTCGCGGACGTCCTCACCGTGCTGACCGAGGGGGCGAAGCGCGCCCGACAAGCCGGGATACCGCGCAATGCGATCCTGATCGATCCCACCCTCGACTTCGGCAAGACCACCCGGCACTCGTTGCGCACGCTGCGTGCCACGGCCCAGATCGCGAGCCTCGGGTATCCGGTGCTGCAGGCGCTCTCTCGCAAGGACTTCGTCGGCGAGACCCTCGACCTGCCCATCGATGACCGGCTGGAGGGCACCCTGGCGGCCACCGCGGTGGCGGCCTGGCTGGGCACGGTCTGCTTCCGGGCACACGACGTCCGGGCCACCAGGCGGGTGGTCGACATGGTCGCATCAATCCGGGGCGACCGGCCGGCCGCGGTGAATCAGCGCGGAGTCACCCGCTAGCACCGCGCCACTAGCTCAAGCGGCCAGGAACCAGACCCAGTTGGCCTTGGCGCCGGTCTCTGCGTGATCCAGCAGTTCCAGTTGGGAGCCGCGGACGCGATACAGCGACACCGTGGTGGACCGCTCGCCGGCACAGACCAGGTAACGACCGTCGGGCGAGACCGCGAACCCGCGCGGTTGCGGCTCGGTGACCACGAACGTCTCCGGTGCCGTCATCGAACCGTCGGCGGCGACCCGGACGGCGCCCAGGGTGCTCTCGGTCCGTTCCGAACACCACAGGTGGGCCGGGTCGGAGAAGTGCAGATCGGCGCCCCAGATGAAGTGGTTCGCCATCGGATCGGCCCCGAACTCGCTGTGACCTAGCTCTTTGGACTTGTCGTGCGCCGTCGTCCGGCCGTCGGGCGTCAGGGTGCCGAAGTAGGAGTCGCGGCGATAGCGCAGCACCTCGCCGGAGAATTCGGTGAGCACGTAGAGCGCGTCCTGTGCGGCGTTCAGCACCAGATGCCGGGGTCCGGAGCCGGCCGGAGCAGCGACGGTGGCCGGTGCCAGTGGCCGCAGGTTGAGCCACGGATCGATCGAGTACTGGGCGATCAGGTCGGCGCCCAGCGACACGAAGTAGGCGAATCGGCCGTCGCCGCTGGCTCGCACCGAATGCAGGTTCGGATATTCGATGCGACTGATCGGATCGCTCACCTCGCCGTCGTGCAGAGCGCAGGTGATGCCGTAACCGCCGCCGTAGCAGGCTCCCAGCAGCGCCGACCCGTTGCGAGTCAGCGAGAGATAGTTCATCGCGCCGTCGGGCAACGACAGGTGGGAACGGGGGGTCAGTCGTCCGGACGAGCGGTCCAGGGTCAGCGTGGCGATGCCCGGATCGTCCCCCTTCACCGAGGCGTAGAGCAGGTCGCGGCGAGAGTCGACGACGAAGGTGGAACAGCCCGGCACGCCGCCGTTGACGGCGACCCGCTGCAACCGGCCGTCGATCAACCGGAATGAACTGATGGTGCCGTCGCCCGAATTGGCGACCAGGACGAACCAAGATCCGGACATGGCAGCAATCCTATTGGGCGAGCCCGTAGAGCCGGTCGCCGGCGTCGCCAAGTCCGGGGACGATGTAGCCGTGTTCGTTGAGCCGCTCGTCGACCGCGGCCACCACCAGGGTGGTCGGGACGCCGACCGGATCGACCAGCTCGCGCATCTTCGCGATTCCTTCGGGCGCGGCCAGCAGGCAGATGCAGGTGATGTGGTCGGCACCCCGATCGACCAGGAATTTCACGCAACCGGCCAGCGAGCCGCCGGTGGCCAGCATGGGGTCGAGCACGTAGCACTGGCGTCCGGACAGATCCTTCGGCAGCCGCTCGGCGTAGGTGAATGGCTCCAGGGTCTCCTCGTCGCGGACCATGCCGACGAAGCCCACCTCGGCGGTCGGCATCAGCCGCATCATGCCATCCAGCATGCCGAGCCCGGCGCGCAGGATCGGCACCACCAGAGGCCGGGGCCGGGACAGCTTCTTGCCCTTAGCGACCCTGATCGGCGTGGTCACCTCGCAGTCGTCCACCCGGACCTCGCGGGTCGCCTCGTAGGCGAGCAGCGTGACCAGCTCGTCCACCAGCTGGCGGAAGACCGGAGAGCCGGTTTCGACGCTGCGCAGCAGCGTCACCTTGTGCGATACCAATGGATGGTCGAGAGCGCGCAGTTCCACACCCGAACCTTTGCACAAGTGGGCGCCTTCCGGGCAGGCATGAAACGATGGGTGGCCCAGGACAAGGAGTGGTGATGAGCCGGTACACCGACGCCTCCGACGAGGAGTATGCCGACCGCGGGGACGACCGTCCCGGTCTCGACGACCTCGAGCCGGTGGTGGAACTCCTCGATGGCCTGCCCGACCCCGAGGACGACGAGGACGAGGACGACTATCCCGAGGACGCGACCGAGGACGAGATCGACCTCGTGGTGGCGCTTTACCGCGAGGACGGACTTCCCGTGGTCGTCGCGCTCGGGTTGGAGTTGGCCAACGATCTGGACGAGTTGATCACCCAGCTGCGGCGGATTCCCGGTGACGGCGGTGCCGTGGGCCTGGTGTCGATCGCCTCGGAGTTCTTCGTGGTCGTCCGGGTCCGCGGCAAGCATGTGCAGGTGCTGTTGTCGGACGAGCTGGCGGCCGCTGACTGGCCGATCGCCCGCGATGTCGCCGACTTCCTCGGCTCGGAACTTCCCGAGGACGACGAGGACGCCGGCCCGATCGGCGACCTCGACATCCTGGCCGATGTCGGCATTCCCGATTTCGAGATCGAGGCGCTGTGCGACTCCGACGACGACTCGGACGCCCTGGTCGAGCGGATCGCCAAGAAGCTGAAGTTCCTGCCGCAGTACCGCAAGGCGGTGCAGGCGGCGTTCGGCCTGTGAGGTGAACCGCTGGCTCGCGCCGATGGCGCAGGCCCGCGCCGAAGCCGCGCTGGCTCCTGCGCACGGTGACGTGCCGGTCGGGGCGGTGCTGCTCGATCCTTCGGGACGCGTGGTCGCGCAGGCGCACAACGAGCGCGAACTGACCGGCGACCCGACCGCGCACGCGGAGGTGCTGGCGCTGCGCCGGGCGGCGGCCGCAGCAGGGGAATGGCGGCTGGACGGGCACACCCTGGTGGTCACCCTGGAGCCCTGCACGATGTGCGCCGGCGCCCTGGTGCTGGCCCGCGTCGAGCGGGTGGTGATCGGGGCCTGGGACGCCAAGGCCGGCGCGGTGACGTCCGTGTTCGACGTGGTGCGCGACCCCCGGTTGAACCATCGCGTCGAGGTGGTCGCCGGCATCGACGCGGACGCCTGCGGCGCGCAACTGCGGGAGTTCTTCGAGGGACAACGATGACCACGCCCGTTGGTCTTGTCGGTCGAGTGTGTCGAGACCTCTCCTGCGCCCTGCTCGCCCTCTGGCTGGCCGCCGAGGCCGTGCATCGCGCAGCCGAGCGCTACGACGCACCGACCACCTCCGGCGCCGAGACCCTGCTGGTCCTCGGGTACCCCTCCGACAAGCATGGACGCCCCTCGCCGCTGCAACGCTGGCGGGTCGATCTGGCCGCCCGCAACGCCCGTCCGGACACTCGGTTCGTGATGACCGGGGCCAATGAGGCCGGCGTGATGGCCGCCGACCTGATCGCGCGACACGGGATCGACCCGGCCCGGATCACCCTGGAGAACGAGGCGACCAGCACCTGGGAGAACATCGGCAACTCGGCGCCGCTGATCGCGCCCGGCGGCGTCGTCCGGATCGTCTCCGACCCGCTGCACGCCCGCCGGGCCGAGCGCTACTGGCGACTGCGGCACCCCGAGCGGGCAGGCGAGCTTCGTGCCGCCCGGCTCTACCGGTTCGGCGAGCACCCGTTGCTGAAGCTGGCCACGGCGGCCTACACGCTGGTGCTGCGCGGCATGCGCTACCGGCCGGACGGACGGATTTGGCGGCGGGCGTCGGCTGCCCGATAGAATCACCGACGGTGGCGTGTCCGAGCGGCCTAAGGAGCACGCCTCGAAAGCGTGTGTGGGTCCTGCCCACCGTGGGTTCAAATCCCACCGCCACCGCCCAGCACGACCCCCGGTTTCCTCGGTTCAGACCAGAGGAGACCGGGGGTCGTTCGGCTATTCCGCCACCGGGTCGTGGACCGTGAAGCCCAGCTCGCGGGCCGAGCGGATCATCGTCGCATCGTGGGTCGCGACCGTGCCCGCGTACACCCCTACTCGCGCGGCCGACGCGAGGTGCAGGGCGTCCAGCGTCTTGACGTGCGGTTGGATGGCGCCGGCCTCAGCCAGCAGCGCATCGTCGACAGCGAGCAGCGTCGCCAGGTCGAGAATGTCATCGGCCAATCCGAGATCGAGACCTTCTCGTCGAAGCACCCGGAGCGACTCGAGCGCGGTGAGCCGTGAGGTCACGAAGGCGTCACCCCGATCGCGGCCCTGGTCGAACCAATCGGTGGCGGTCGGGCTATGGCCCAGCGCGATACGCAGAACGACCGACGTGTCGAGATACCAGATCCGGTTGGGCTCAGAACCGGTCATCGTCCCGCTCGTCGGCCAGGAGTTCATCGAGCGGACGGGAGAGCGGGATCGGCTCGCGCCGGGTCAGCCGCGATCCACCAGCCCGCGGCGGCGTCGCCCGTCCGGCAGAAACGAGCGCCGCCAGCGGGTCACTCGAGCCGACGGGTTCCGGCACCAACCGCAAGACCACCTTGCCGCGGTTCGTCACGCAGATCGCCTCGCCGGTCTCGACAACCTCGCGGGTGACCGCGGAAACCCGTTGGTTCAACTCGGTCATGGTGATGGTCCGCATGGGGCTATTGTAGCATCTACATGCTACTAAAGTCGGCGGGGGATCGCTGTCGCTATATGGCGACAACTTGGCACTGTCGCCATATGGAGACAGTGTCCGTTCGGAACGCCGCCGAGCTGGGTGCGGCGGTACGCGCCGCACGCCTGCAGGCAGGGTTGTCCCAGGTTGATCTGGCCGCGGAGGCCCGCATCGGACGCCAGTGGCTGGTCGAGTTCGAGGCCGGCGGCAAGCTGTCCGCCCCGTTCAACATGGTGATGCGCGTGCTCCAGGCGCTCGAACTCGAGGTGGTGCTCGACCCGACCATCACCCGGCGCTCGGCGGATCGGCCGGACGAGCGGCCGGCTGCCACGGAGATCCTGGCTCGATACACCGCCGGGGGCCCCCGATGACAAAGCTGCACATCCTGCTGAACTCCGAACATCTTGGCGTCCTCGACGGCCAGAGCAAATGTGTCCGGATCATCTACGACCGGGACCTCGATCCCGAGAACACGGTGCCGCTGTCACTCAGCCGGTCGCGTCACCGCGGACGCGTCGTCGCGGACTGGCTTTCCGGACTCCTGCCCGATCAGGAGCCTTTGTTGATGCGGCGGCGGCGTGATTTCGGCGTCCATGATCTCCACTCCTAAGTCTGCCGGCCCATGTGGGCAAGGATATCGCCGGCGCGGCCCAGTTCGTTCGTGACGACCGGCTCGACGCTGCCCTCGGGCGGCAGAACCAGCTGCGCGTCCTTGGCGGCCGACGACATTGCCGGACTGGTGCTCGCGGCGAAGCGAGACAGTCTGCCCTATGACCCGGTCGCCTCCACTGGGCACTTCTCGCTTGCGGGTGCTCAGGCGAAATTCGCATTGCAGCGAGTTGGCGACGCTGGCACACCTGCCGGTGCACGCCTCCTGGCTCAACCAGGTCGAGATCTACTTCTCCATCCTCCAGCGCAAAGCGATCAGCCCGGTCGACTTCGACGACCTCGACGGCCTTACCACCCGGATCCTGGCCTTCCAGGAGCGCTACAACCGCACCGCGACACCGTTCGACTGGAAGTACACCCGAGCCAACCTCAACGAGTTCCTAACCCGCCTGCGCCGACACGACTGCGCGGGAGAATGCCCACCAAACGCCGCGTGACCCCCGACGAGCTTCAGACGACGCCCACTAGCACCTCTTCACCGACACCATGCGATAGCCGCGGCGCACCCAGGCCGACCTCCGACATGGCTTCGAGCAGGTCTGGACTAGAGATAAGCGTCCTCGTCCTGATGAACAAGGATGTCCAGTAGCATACGTGCCCTACCATGAAACGGAACTGCAACGAGAGCGCGGTGGAGTGGCACGTGGCGGCGATGGATAGGTGAATCACCAGACGCTCCAATCAGCTCCCAGCAGCTTGGATCTCCCGGCCTGTGTCAGACACGTTGCCCGAATCCCGCACAAGATGCCCCCGATGTCCTAGGCTGCTTCCATGTTCGCAGTTCAAGCAGGAGGTAGATCCACCTCGTGACCACGACTATCGCTTGGCGAGCATCGAGGGTCCGCCGCAGTCACTGTGCCGCCGTTCCATCATCGGACACGATCGCAAGACGAAATGCCAAGTTCTCGCGAACATTCACGGGCGGCAAAGAATGATCTTCAACTGGACGCTGGAGGACGGTCGCGCCATTATTGTAAATATTGCGGCTGGGATTCTGCAGATGGTGATTTTGTGGATTTTAGCTCTCCTTTGGAAGCTCGCCGCTCGAAGACTGGATCAGGGCGACCTTGCCCGTTACCTGGTCGATCGCCGAGTGATGATTTCCACGCTTATGATCTTGTCATTCGCGCTTGCCGCCATGATACCTCCTATCGATCCCTGGAAGGTGACGAGCTACACCGCCACAGCACTTGCTGCTGCCCTTATCTGCATAGCAATGATGTTCTTGGAACTCTACTCATATTGGCGTACGGGAATCACTCATGTACAGGCTAAGGTCGCTGCGAACACATACAGTAGCACATTGCATCAGGTATCACGAACGCTGTTCATGCTCGGTACGAATGCTTTCAATTTCTGCACCCTTCCAGAATTTGAAGTAGCTGCCAATTCATGTCGTGAGCATCGTGGAAAGATCACACTCGTACTTGCCCATCCAGACTCTGCTGCTCTGGCGGAGGCGGCTCGTGCGCGCGGCTCGCGGCCCGACCTCTATAAAGAGCAGGCCTGGTTCTCCATCGGGCGCGTCCTCCAAGTCAAGCAAGCCAGCTCCGCCTCGATTGAGGTGCGACTTTACCAGGCTCGACGCTTGGACGATCTGCCAATCTTTCGTGCCATGTTCGTTGATGATCGCCGCGTCATCGCATCCGTTGCTGTCTACGGACGTGCCGATCACGGTTCCGCCATGCCTCAGTTCTTCGCGTCATGCAAGGGGCGAAGGTCTCAGGCGATGTACAGCGTCCTGTGGAGGTACGCGTCCGATTTTCAAGTGCGCTCACGCCCTCTGACTAAGGCTCAGGCGGAAAGTGCGCAGCAGTTCTATGCTAGAATAGCCGCAGAGAATCGGAGTCTGCAATCATGAACTATATCGACGACCTTGACCTAATATCTGCGCCATTTGATGGATGTTGGGGATTTCGAGCATTTAGTAGCAGTTCGCACAGTCAGTCACGCGTTGTGAGTTTTCGAGGTGACGGAGCTGACGAAGCCCGCGCACTTCTTGAAAGTCGGTTCACTCCTGCATCATTCGTGTGGATGAGGACCGGTCACACCGCTCAGTCGCAGTTGATACGCAAGGGCGATCCCGCACAGGTAGCGGACGGCTACGTGACTGACCAGCCAGGACTCCTGTTCGCCCTGACGTCTGCCGATTGCCTACCTATAGTGGTCTGCGACCCCTACGAGCGCAACACGGCACTAATTCATGCGGGCTGGAAAGGCCTGGTGCATGGAGTGATCGAGAACTCTCTCGATGTACTTGAAGGACTGGGAACCGGATTGGGTCGGTGTCACGTATGGATGGGTCCATCCATTGGACAGGCTGACTATGAAGTGGGAGGTGAGGTTGCGGAGGCTATCCGGTCTACCACGGGATTTTTCAGTGCAGCATTAGCGCCAAGCCCGTCGGGGAAGTGGCTCTTGGACCTCGCGGGAATCGGGCGTGCAAAACTGGAAGAGAGGGGGATGCGTGCAAGCAATATTTCCATATGTGGCGAGTCCACATATACGTCGAACCGTCTACACTCTGCTCGGCGTGACAAAGATGCGTCGGGCAGAATGGTCACCGTCGCCGGATTTACGGCCTAACTCTACTAGGGTCCACATTGGGGAGACGAACATGATCCCGTCGACCTTTGCGACGACCAGATAGCGCGCGGTAAGCATCCGAGCGTCGTCTCTCCCTATCTGAGTCAGAGCAAGTGTTTCGGGGAGCGGGGTGTTCTGGCCAAGTGACTCGACAAGTCAAGAGGCGATCATGCGAGTTGCATGGCACGTCGATCCATGGTCTTAGTTATTCTTGGCGGGCACGGTATAGGAGCGCATGGCTGTGTCGGAGGCACCGATCGCCGAGTTCCATGAGATACCTCCGTGGTGGTCATCGCATGTGCGACGTGCTTGGATTTGCCTCAATCTGTGCGCTGGGCCGCTGAAGGAGTCACAACTATCTTGCATGATGAGCAACACCCGCACACGGGTCTCGAACACCGCAAACGACGTCTCCTGCCGTTTCCGGATATGCTTCGGCGGCGGATCCGATGCGACCACCTTAACCACCGTCGTCCGCGAGATCCCTAGCCGCGCCGCGATCCGTGCGTTCGGCACCCATCCGCAGCCAACCTCCTGACCAGTGCCCAGTCCTCCGTCGTGGTTCAGGTGTTCACCTTTCACCGTCGAAAGTGTTCAGTTTCGAACGTCGTCGACAAGTCGCGCTATAAGCCAGCGTTCACGGAAGTGAAGGCGTCATCGCCTGGCTCGCTGCCGTGCTGGCTCGGAATGTGTCGGCGGCGGCTCATGGTGTGGTGGTGGAGGACTCCGCGGCGGACTATGCCCGCGCCTACGAAGACCGCGGAACGCTCGGACTTGGCGGATGGGACCGAGCTGGGCTACTGCGTCCCGTTTCCGCTTCTTGCGGGGCTCAGGTTGCACCTGGCGTTCACGGCGCGGCTGCTCTGGCCTGGGGCCGTGAACGATGCCAAGCCAACGGACGCGATGTGTTGAATTACCTGCTCGCCGGAACTGCCCGTTGCGGGACCGGTCCACCAGGCGTTGCCAGATCATCCTCGTCGATAAGGGTGATAGCGGTCGTGACTTCGAGACCGGCTGAATGGGTCCTGGGATCGATTTGCTCCGCCCGGCCCGCAAGTGCGAGAGGGGGAGCCGCGAGGCAACAGTTCTTCAAACGGTTGCGATAGATCATCGAGTCACTCAATCACACCCAAGGGCCAACTCGACCTCGAAGCCTGCGGCGGCCGCGCGAGGCCGGGGTCGCTGCTCGTGCCGCGCAACGCATCCTCGCGCCGACCGTCGCGATCTGGCGGACCGCCAACAAAATCCCCCGCCAGAGGGTCACCAACACCCTGCGAATTGATCATCTAGTCGTTCCGCTGGCTTGCCACGACTCGTAGGCGCGTCGGACTCGACTTATAGAGCAGCTGGAAGTATCCTCAGCATTGCTGCGATCAGTAGAAAGAGGAACCCGTGGACACTGTTGAAGAGCTAGCGAGCTTTATGCTGGACTCAATAGAAGCTCGCACTTTCGATGAGGCCATCGAGGCGCTCAGGCACGTACCCGTCGAGGATCTAACGCGGCAAGAGTTGATGCATCGGCACATTCTCGGATTTGTGCAATCGAGGTTGGCGACTAGAAATGGCCGAGAATTGAGGCTGCATCATTGGCCCGCGGGAAATAGCTTTTCAGAAGAGCCGCATACTCACCTATGGGGACTAACGAGCTACGTCTTGGAGGGTGCAATGGCGTGCGTGGAATATCGGGTTTCCTCGACGAGTTCTTCAGCGGCTCACGGCTTGTTTTCTGTGAAACAGTTAGCCTCGGGTACGGTTCGTGAGCCTATCGCAGACAATGTTGAAGTCACCGAAGTTCAGAGAGCGGTGTACGAGGCAGGTGCAACCTATACGGTTCCGGTCGGCACCTATCATACATCTGAACCTGTATCGCCCTCGGCCCTGACGTTGATAGTCACAACTCCCGCAACCGCGCTACAGCCCTATGTGGCCGTGATGCGGGGAGCGGATCCAGTTCGCCTCGGAGTTGCGCCGATGACGCCGCCGACGCCACTAGATATCAGTCTATTTCGCCAGGCATTGAGATCGACGCTCAAATGAAGTTCAGGATCCTGAGTTGGAATATTCGCGAAGCTATTTCGATCAGCGACGGGCTCCCATATGATCTAAGCGGTCTCATCAAGGACCTAAATTGCGACGCACTTGTGCTGCAAGAGGTTCCTTTGGGTGGATCGTTGATCGGAGAGCTTCAGGTGACGCTTCGGTTTGGTCACGCCACCGTGTTTCCGCTGCATCGTGCTAGCTATCGGTCGGGGGTGTCTGGATTAGCGGTCTTGACGAGATTTCCACACGGTATTCTGAGCATGACGAAATTCTCCGGCTCCGGACACACTGTGCGACTAGGTGAGCGGGTCGAGATCGCTCACGACAAGGGCCTAATGTGGGTAGATTGTCGGACGCCCGCAGGAGTTCTCTACATCGGTAACCTTCATCTTTATCCGTTTCAGAAGATGGATGGCGATCCTGGTGATCGGAAGTTTGACCGTGTGTGGCAAACGGTTCGCGACGGGTTGAGGCAGTATGCTCAAATGCCGAGTGTCTTGTGCGGTGATTTCAATACAGCAAGGAGACGGTTAGCGACGCCTTCGGAGCATCCTTTTGTCAGTATTGTGGAGGGCCGCGTCACGCACGAGGGTTTTTCATCTGACGATCTTCTTGTATCTCAGGGGATCCGAGTCCTCGGTTCACGGCTACTCGAGAATCCCTCTGATCATCTGGCGTGTTTAGCAGATCTCGATATCTTGACTCGGGGTGTTCTTTGAAAATGGGTATTCGTTCGATTCTCTGGGTCTTGTCCCAGATGGCTCGGCGTCAACTGGGAATCGATCCCATCCCGCCTGTCTGGAGAAGGTCTGTGATCGAGGATTTGACGGAGTTTATAGAGATGTGCCGGAGCGACACGCTTTCTAGCGCACAGTGAGGAGTAGAAGGTTGAGTCAGGTTGGTCAGCAGTCCGATAATCCGGAGGATGTGGCCTCGGAACGCAGACGCGCAGAGGCGTGGGAGGTTCTCGTGGAGCTGGGGGTTCAGGAGCGACATTTTAACGACCTCGAGAGCCGCTATCGAACACTGGCGTCGACATGGTTGCTTGCTACGTTCGCCGGGCTCGGATTTATAGCAACTCAAGAAGTGTACATCTCGTTCCCTCGGGAAATACTAATGTCGATCGTAGCGTTCGCTGGTTCATCAGGTATATACTTCCTGTGGAATTTGGACATCATGGTTTATCACAAGCTTCTCGACGCGTGTTTTCTTGCAGGCGTGTTGCTCGAGAATGAGACTGAGGGGCTTCCGAAGTTTCGTACGGAAATGCTACGGAGTGCGCCGAAGACAGGAGGTGTCTTACGACGAATAATACTGTTCTACATAGGTTCGATCATCGTGGTGACCTCACTCGGCGTGATCATCTTTATAAGCTGGCTTCAAACCATTTGGGGCTGGCCTGCGTGGATTTTGGCGGTTCTTGCGGTATTTGGGATCGTGGTTTTGATTCGATATATTCGAGATCGGTCCTTGGCCAAGTCGTATGGGTGGGAAGAGGTAGAAGAGCGAGGATTTGTGAGTTGAGCAAATTTGGAGTCGAAAGTGTTTCTCGCTAGCCAATTTCTACGAGTATCTCTACTCTCCGCAGGTATCGTCGAGCATGCGTGGCCTTATTGAACACCGCATCCAGGGTGGTGAGTGCTAACTCGAACGGAGAGTGTGGCTGCGGCGTCTATTGCCGCATTCTTATCGAAGAGAGTCCACGTCGAGCTGCAGAGAGGTTAGTCAGCCTATCGTTGCCGATTCTGGAAGTGTTCGGACTATGGGTTTGCCTACGGTTTGATTGATCGAAAGGGTGAGCGGGACTTTTTCAACGAGGATTCTGAAAACGTGTACTGGTGCGTATCAATGAATTGCCTACGTGTGAGCGCGGTGGACCCGTTCCGCATGGTCCTCTTGGCTGGCGAGGTGCTCGACCGGGTTCTCGGTCGAGACCAGGGGTGGCTCGAGCATCCGCGCGTCAGCACGGCAACTCGCCAACCAACTAGATCTCCGTGACCCCTGCTCGAAAACGGAGGATACGGACCACGACTAAACCCCCGATCGGGTGGGCCGGCGAAGCAATGAGGACGGGTTCGCCGATCAGTGGATGGTGACCATTGTAGGGAATCAACTGTCGTTCGGCAGTAGCAATGCAGTTCCTCTGAACGGTGTTCAGCTGATGCGGCGCAGGTACTCCATCACCACGCTGTTGTCCTGGTCGCCGAGCCCGGCGTCGGTCAGTCCGGTGAACAGGTCCAGCGAGACCTTCAGCGAGGGCAGCTCGCGTCCGGCGGCGCTGTCGGTGGCGAAGGTGAGGTCCTTGACCAGGAATTTCGCCGGGCCGCTGGGTGAGAAGTCCTCGGCGGCCAGCTTGTCGCGCTTCTGATTCAGCAGTTCGGACGCCGCCAGGCCGGCGCCCAGCACGTCCAGGACGTGGCCGGCGTCCAACCCGTTGTCCTTGGCGACGATGGTTGCCTCGGCGAGCGCGACCAGGGTGCCGGCGACCACCATCTGGTTGCAGGCCTTGGCGACCGCGCCGGCACCGACCTCGCCCATCAACTCGACCGTGCCGCCGATGATGTCCAGCAGCGGGCGCAGCCGCTCGAACATCTCCGGTGACGAGCCGCACATGATCGACATGGTGCCGTCCTCGGCCTTGGCGACGCCGCCGGACATGCAGGCGTCCATCACGTCGACCTGACCCCGCAGCTGTTCCGCCAGCTCGCGGACCTTGGTCGGCGAGATGGTGCTCATCACCACCAGGTCCGTCGTCCCGCCCTCGATCAGGGCGGGCAGCATCGGCTCCAAGTAGGGCAGGTCGGGCAGCAGGCAGAAGACCACCTCGCGATCGCGGAGTGCGACCGTCGCGTCCGTCGACACCGCGACACCCGCCTCGGACGCGGCCGGCACCTCGACGATGTTGGCGCCGGTCACGTCATGGCCCGCACGGGCCAGGTTGACCGCCACCGGCAGGCCCATATTGCCCAGTCCCAGCACACAGATCTTCATGCCCACTCCTCCAGTCGTGCCCGGAACTCCGGGCTGTCCAGCACATCACGGTTCACCACGAATCGTGGCGCCTGACCCGCGGCCACGGCCAGCAGGGCGTCCACGCAACTGTTGCCATTGCCCAGGCTCATCTCCGACGTCCAGGCGATCGAGTGCGGCGCCAGGGTGACGTTCGGCAACTGCTCGATGCCCGAGGTCGGCGGCTCGCTCTCGAACACGTCCAGTCCCGCGGCCCGGATCGACCCGGAACGGAGCGCATCGATCAGTGCCGCCTCGTCGAGGATCGGCCCACGGGCCACGTTGATCAGCACCGCGCTCGGCTTCATCGCGTCCAGGAAGCCGGCATCGACGGCGTGGAAGGTGTCCGGGGTGAGCGCGGCCATGATGATCACCGCGTCCGAGGCGGCGGCCAGCTCGTCCCGGTCGACCAGCCGGACGCCGAGGGCGGCGGCCCGCTCGGGCGGGCAGAACGGGTCATGGCCGATCAGCGTGACGTCGAACGGGGCCAGCAGCCGAAGGAACTCGCCGCCGGTGTTGCCCACCCCGAACATGCCGATGGTCAGGCCGTTCAGGCCGGCGCCCATCAGATTCGTCCGCTCCGACCAGCGGTGCTCGCGGACCAGGACGTCCTTGGCGACCAGGTTGTGCAGCACGGCCAGCAGCATGGTCAGCGTGGCGGTGGCCACCGGCTTCCGGGCGCCGTCCGGGGTGATGGTGGCCGCGACCGCGTTGCGGGTGCAGGCGGCCAGGTCGACGGTGTCGTAGCCGACGCCGAACCGGGCCAGCACCAGCGGACGCGGCACGCCGTCCGCGAACGACGCCTCGGTCACCGACGGGGCGGCGAACAGGACGCCGTCGTAGGGCGCCAGATGCTCGGGCAGGAAGGTCGGGACGTCGTCCGGCAGATACTCCCAGCGGACGTCCGGACGATCGAGCCGGTCCAGGCCGATGTCGCCCCAGACATTGCGGTCGCCGTCGAGGAAATCGCGGGAAACCCCAATTCGGAACGGTCGCCCCATCGTGCTCCCCTCATTGGGTAGTGGCTTCATTGGGTATTGGCAGCATCACAGTAGTCCATTACTCTGGCGCTGATCCAGCAGAATGATCAAGAAGGGTTGCGATGGATCGCAGTGCGGTACCGGCTCTCACCCGGGCGATGACCATTGTGGACCTCTTGGCGGGCGCTGGCCAGGGCGGGCTCACCGTGACCGACATCGCCAGCCGCACCGGCATCGCCAAATCGACGACCGCGTTGCTGTGTTCGGTGCTGGAAGACGAGGGCATGGCCCGGCGGTACGACGGACGCTACCGGCTCGGACGCCGCTTCGTGGCTCTGGCGGCCGACTATCTGGCCTCGGTGGACCATCTCGAGGAGTTCTACGCCGAGGTGCGCCGGCTGCCAATCCTGTCGCGGGAGGCCGCCCGGCTCGGGCTGCTCGACGGCACCGAGGTCATCTACCTGGCCCGCTACGAGGCCACCGGCCGTCCCCGACGAACCACCGGAACCCTCGGAGATCGCTTTCCGGCCTCCATCACGGCAAGCGGCAAGGCGATGCTGGCGACCTTGCCGGCCGAGGCCGTCGAGGACCGGTTCCGCGGCAAGCTGCTGCCCCGCTACACCGAGCGCAGCATCCAGTCGCTGCCCGATCTGCTCCGCGACCTGGACGCCGCCCGCGAGCGGGGCTATGCGATCGACGAAGAGGAGACCAACCTCGGCCAGGTCTGCTACGCGGTGGCCGTCCCCGGCACGCCTGACCAGATCGCCGGCCTGGCGGTGAGCTGCACGCTGACCCGGGAGCGTGCTCTCGAGCTGCCCACCGCCGACATCGTGGCCGAGCTGGCCCGGCTCGCCGACCTCTTCCGCAACCCCCTCGCCGGCCGCGCCTTCTGATCGCCGCCCTCCCATCGGGGGTTGCTTCGCGCCCTCAGGTGGTCCAGAATCTTGGTCACTGTCCAGAATGTTGGTTTTCACTCAGAGTCGAGGATCCAATGACTGAAGCTCCCCTGATCGAGATCAAGGGCCTCGTCAAGCAGTTCGGCGCCACACAGGCGCTCAAGGGAGTCGACTTCACCCTGCAACCGCACAGCATCCACGCCCTGCTGGGTCAGAACGGTGCGGGCAAGTCGACGCTGATCAAGGTGCTCTCCGGTCTGTATCCGCCGACCGCGGGCGACGTCCGGGTGCAGGGGCATCCGCTCGGTTCGCCCGAGGCCACCCGTGCGATGGCGTTCATCCACCAAGATCTCGGTCTGGTCGAGGCGATGAGCGTCGCCGAGAACGTTGCACTCGGCACCACCTACGCGCGCAGCGGCGGGCTGATCAACTGGCGCGAGGTGCGTCGCCGCGCCGAGGCAGCACTGGCCCTGGTGGAGTTGGACGTCGACCCCGAGACGCTGATCGCCGACCTCACCCGGGCCGACCGTTCGCTGGTCGCCATCGCCCGCGCGCTGTCGGCCGACGCGCCGATCCTGGTCCTCGACGAGCCGACCGCCTCGCTGCCCGCCGCCGACTCGGAGCGGCTGTTCGAGGTGCTGAAGAACCTGCGCGACCGCGGCTGCGGAATGATCTACGTCTCGCACCGGCTCGACGAGGTGTTCGCCATCTCCGACTCGGTGACGGTGTTCCGCGACGGACGGCTGATCCACGCGGGCGCCATCTTGGACAAGACGCCGCAGGACCTGATCGTCGACATCGTCGGCAGCAAGCCGAAGAGCTACCAGTCCCGCTTCGACGCCCGCACCCGTCCGGTGGTGCTGGCCGGTGAACGGGTACTGGCCGGCCCCGCCGGACCGGTCAGCTTCCAGGTGCATGCCGGTGAGGTGGTCAGCATGGTCGGCCTGACCGGCGCCGGCCACGTCCAGCTCGGACGCGCCATCGGCGGCGCCTTCCCGATGCACGGCGGCACGCTGACTCTGGACGGTGAACCCTACGCGCCGGCGTCCCCGGCCGCGGCCGTCGATCGCGGCGTCGGCTTCGTCACCTCCAACCGGATGGAGGAGGGGATGGCGCCCGAGATGAGCGTCCGGGAGAACTTCCTGGCCAACCTGCGGCCGCGCGGCATGTCGATCCTGTCCTGGAACAGCCCGAAGCAGGACGCCGATCTCGGCGAGCAGCTCACCGAGACCTACGGCGTCCTGCCGAACAACCCCGAAGCGCCGATCGCCACCCTCTCCGGCGGCAACCAGCAGAAGGTGATGGTCGGCCGCTGGCTCTCGGCCAACCGCCGAGTGATCGTGCTGGAAGAGCCCACCGCCGGCGTCGACGTCGGAGCCAAGGCCGACATCTACCGACTGCTCGAAGACGCCCTGAACGAAGGTCTGGCGGTCGTCATGGTCAGTACCGACTTCGAGGAGGTGGCCAGCGTCGCCCACCGCGCGCTGGTCTTCGTTCAGGGCCGAATGACCGAAGAACTGGCCGGCGACCAGCTCACCGTCGGCACACTCACCGCCGCCAGTTCCGGCGCCAACCTGTTGACCAACAAGTGACGAGGGAGTCCACCGCAATGACCACAGCAGCACCAGCCGCGCCCGCTCGCCCGGCCAAACGCCGCCGCGGCGGAGGCTCGTTCATCGGCACCTACGGCCTGCTCATCCTGGCGATCCTGTTGTTCGTCGTGTTCGCCATCCTGATGCCCGGCACCTTCCTCACCCGGACCAACCTGAACGCGATCCTGGGGGCCAACTCGATTCCGGCGATTCTGGCGCTGGGCGCCATGATTCCGATCGCCACCGGCAAATTCGACGTCTCGATCGGCTACGCGCTCGGCCTGGCGCACGTGCTGATGATGACCATGGTGGTCAACGGCGTGGACTGGATTCTCGCCGCCCTGATCGTGCTGGTGCTGCTCACCGTCGTCGGTGTCGTCAACGGGCTGCTGGTCGAACTCGGCCGGATCGACTCCTTCGTCGCCACCCTGGGCACCGGTTCGGTGCTCTACGCGATCACTGGCGCCATCACCAACGGCGCACGTGTGGTGCCGACCGGCGAAGGCCTGCCGTACGGGTTCACCGACCTCTACGACTCCAAGTTCATCGGCATTCCGGTCGCCGCCTGGTACGTCACCGTGATCGCGGTGATCCTGTGGATCGTCCTGGAGCGGCTGCCGCTCGGCCGCTACTTCTACGTCCTCGGCTCCAACCAGCGCGCCGCCGACCTGATCGGCCTGCCCACCCAGCGCTACTCGGTGTACGCGTTCGCGTCCTGCTCGTTCCTGGTCGGCGTGGCCGGCGTCCTGCTCGCCTCGCAGCAGCAGATCGGCAACCCGTCGGTCGGCTCGGAGTACATGCTGCCCGCGTTCGTCGCCGCGCTGCTCGGCTCGACCGTGATCAAGCCCGGACGCCCCAACGCCGGCGGCACCATCGTCGCCGTGGTCACCTTGGCGATCGGCCTGGCCGGCATCGGTCAGCTGGGCGCCAACTTCTGGGTCAACCCGCTGTTCAACGGCATCACGCTGCTGATCGCGGTCGGCCTGGCCGGCTGGAGCGCCCGTCGCAAGATCCTGGCCGGCATCGCCGCCAACAAGGCCGTGGACGCCGGACCGGTCGCCGACACCGTCGGCCCGCACACCTCGGCGGCACCCGACATCGAACCCGCGGTGGACTCCGACGACGTCCCGCCCGCCTCCTGACCAGATTCGCTCACCTGCACGAAAGGCTCACCATGGCTTCACCATTCCGCCGTCCGCTGGTCGCCGGCTGCGCGTTCGCCCTCGGTGCGGCGCTTGCCCTGACCGGGTGCGAGCGCGGCTCGGACGCGGCCCGTGCCTCCGCCGAGAGCACCGCCACCGCACCCTCGGGTTGCCCGGACGTCGTCGCCACCGCCACCGCCGCCGTCGACAAGGCGTCCGCGAAAGACCAGGCCTGGGACGGCCCGACCACCGGGCCGAAGGCGACCACGGGCAAGACCATCGTCTACGTCGCGCAGTCGATGCAGAACCCCGGCGTCGCTGGTGTCGCCGCCGGGCTGACCGACGCCAGCGCGGCGATCGGCTGGACGCTGAAGACGATCGACGGCCAGGGCACCCCGTCCGGCATCCTGAGCGCCTTCAACCAGGCTCTCACCCTTAACCCCGACGGCATCGTGCTCGGCGGCTTCGACCCGAAGACCACCGCCGACCAGGTCCGCCAGGCCAACGCCGCCAAGATCCCGCTGGTCGGCTGGCAGGCGCTGGCCACGCCCGGCCCCAGCGATGAGCCGAAGCTGTTCTCGAACGTCACCACCAAGGTCGAGGACGTCGCCAAGATCAGCGCGCAGTACATCATCGCGCGCTCCAACGGCAACGCCGGCGTGGTGATCTTCACCGACTCGTCCATCCCGTTCGCCGAGGGCAAGAGCCAGATGATCCAGAAGGAGCTGCAGACCTGCTCGTCGATCAACGTGCTCAAGTATGCGAACATCCCGCTCGCCGACGTCGCCAACCGGATGCCCACCGAGACCAGCGCGCTGCTCAGCAGCCAGGGCGACAAGTGGACCCATTCGGTGGCGATCAACGACGTCTACTTCGAGAACGCGACGGCCGCCTTCCGGCAGTCCGGACGGACCTCGGCCACCGCCCCGCTCAATGTGGGCGCGGGTGACGGCGACGCCGCCGCGCTGACCCGGATCCGCAACGGCGACTTCCAGGCCGCGACCGTGCCGTCCCCGCTGCGCTCCGAGGGCTGGCAGATCGTGGACGAGCTGAACCGGGCGTTCGCCGGCGAGAATGCGTCGGGCTACGTCCCGCAGATCCACGTCTCGACCAAGGAGAACACCTCGGCCGACAACTTCTGGGATCCGTCCGGCTACCAGGAGGCCTACAAGGCGATCTGGGGCAAGTAGCGGTTTCCCTTTCGTGGTGTGCCGACAACGGGCAGAGTGGTGACTGCGTCGGTGCGACGCTGCGCCGCGGCCGGGGGTCCGCGGGCTCCACGAACAAGGAGTGCTCAATGAAGAAGCTCATCAACGATCCGGCGGATGTCGTCGCCGAGACGCTCAAAGGATTTGCCGCGGCCAACGCCGAGCTGGTCACCGTCCATCTCGACCCCGACTACGTGGTCCGCGCGGACGCCCCGGTCAAGGGCAAGGTCGGCCTGGTCTCCGGCGGCGGTTCGGGCCACGAACCGCTGCACGCCGGCTTCGTCGGCCTGGGCATGCTGGACGCCGCGGTGCCCGGCGCGGTGTTCACCTCGCCGACGCCCGACCCGATCCTGGAGGCCACCAAGGCGGTCGACGGCGGCGCCGGCGTGCTGCACATTGTGAAGAACTACACCGGCGACGTGCTCAACTTCGAGACCGCCGCCGAGTTGGCCGAGCTGGAGGACATCGCCGTCAAGGCCGTGGTGGTCAACGACGACGTCGCCGTCGAGGACTCCACCTGGACGGCCGGACGTCGCGGCGTCGCCGGCACCGTCCTGGTGGAGAAGATCGCCGGTGCCGCCGCCGAGCGCGGCGACGACCTGGACGCCGTCACCGCGGTCGCCGAGAAAGTGATCGGTCAGGTGCGGTCGATGGGTGTCGCGCTGACCGCCTGCACCGTTCCGCACGCCGGCAAGCCGTCCTTCGACCTGGGCGAGGACGAGATCGAGATCGGCATCGGCATCCACGGCGAGCCCGGACGGCACCGGATTCCGATGGCGCCCGCCGATGCGATCACCGATCAGTTGATCGATCCGATCCTGGCCGACCTGCACCTGGACGGCGACCAGGTGCTGCTGTTCGTCAACGGCATGGGCGGCACCCCCGAGTCGGAGCTGTACATCGTCTACCGGCATGCCCGCGAGCGCCTGGAGGCGGCCGGGCTGAGCGTCACCCGCTCGCTGGTGGGCAACTACATCACCTCGCTGGAGATGCAAGGATGTTCCGTCACGGTGCTGAAACTCGACGCCGAACTCACCGCACTGTGGGACGCACCGGTCAACACCGTCGCACTCAGGAAGGGTGTCTGAATGACGCAACTGGATGTGGCGTGGGCCAAGGACTGGATGCGCCGGGCGTCCGCCCTGCTGACCGAACGCCGGATGGAGCTGATCGACCTCGACCGGGCGATCGGCGACGGTGACCATGGCGAGAACATGGCCCGCGGCTTCGGCTTCGTGGTGCAGCGCCTCGATGAGAACCCGCCGGAGGACGTGGCGGGGGTGTTCAAGCTGGTCGCCCAGACCCTGATGTCGAAGGTCGGCGGGGCCGCCGGCCCGCTCTACGGCACCGCATTCATGCGCGCCGCCAAGGCCGCCGAGGGCGATCTGGACGCTGCCGCGGTGGCGAGCGTCTACGCCGCCGCTTTGGAAGGCATCGTGGCGCGCGGCAAGGCGACCACCGGTGAGAAGACCATGGTGGACGCCTGGACGCCGGCCATCGCCGCCGCCCAGGCCGCCGCCGAGGCGGGCAAGAGTCCGGCCGAGGCGTTGCGCGCGGCCGCCGACGGTGCCGCCGCCGGCGCGGAGCAGACCATCCCGATGCAGGCGACGAAAGGCCGGGCGTCCTACCTGGGTGAGCGCTCCATCGGCCATCAAGATCCGGGCGCAACCTCCACGGCCTACCTGTTGGGCGCCGCTGCCGACGCTGCCGAAGCGGCGAACTGAGAGCACGACGATGAGCATCGCATTCGTGATCGTCTCGCATTCCGCCAAGCTCGCCGAGGGCGTCGTCGAGTTGGCCCAGCAGATGGCGAAGCAGGTCGAGTTCCGGGCCGCCGGCGGCACCGACGACGGCGGCATCGGCACCTCGTTCGACGCCATCTATACAGCGGTCGAGGAACTGACCTCGGCCGGGCATCAGGTGGCGTTGCTGACCGACCTGGGCTCGGCCGACATGACCGTGGACGCCGTCCTGGAGATGGTCGACGGCGACGACGTCCGGTTCTGCCCCGGACCGCTGGTCGAAGGGGCGGTCGCCGCCGCCGTCACCGCTCAGATCGGCGGCGACCTGGACGCTGTCGCCGAGGCGGCACGAGCCAGGGAGATCTTCGCTTAGCCGATTTCCCACCGCGGGCGCAACTTCAGAATGCGGCCCCGGACAACGGCCGAGTCGACGGCTGAAGCTCAATAGAGTAGCCCTGACGAAAGGGTGGACCCTTGAGCCTCGACGTGGTGCTGTTGGCCGGGGCCGCAGTGCTGCTCGCCGCGCTCGGTGCGGCCCGTCTGTCGAGTTGGCTGGGCCTGCCGTCGCTCTTGCTCTTCCTCTTCCTCGGTGTCGGCGTCGGTATCTGGGTCGATTTCGACGATGCCCAGATGGCGCACGATCTGGGCTTCGCGGCCCTGGTGCTGATCCTCGCCGAGGGCGGATTCACCACCAAATGGCGCGAGATCCGGTCGGTGCTCACCCTGGCCGGCCTGCTGGCGACGGTCGGGGTCGGGACGTCCATCGTCGCGATGACCCTCTTCAGCCACTTCGTCCTCGGGCTCGACCTGGCCACCGCACTGCTGCTCGGCGCGATCACCGCACCCACCGATTCGGCCGCGGTGTTCTCGGTGCTGCGCCGGGTGCCGATCCCGGGTCGGTTCCGCGCCGTCCTCGAAGCCGAGTCCGGCCTGAACGACGCGCCGGTGGTGCTGCTGGTCACCGCCGCCACGGCGTGGGCGCTCGGTGAGAGCACCGAGAGTCCGGTCGAGATCCTCGGGATGGTCGCGTTCGAACTGCTCGGCGGCCTGGTCGTCGGTTTGGTCATCGGCTGGGTCGGGGCGCGGGTCTTGAAGAAGATCGCGCTGCCGGCGTCCGGTCTCTACCCGTTGGGGGCGATGGGCTGGGCCCTACTGGCGGACGGCGCCGGCGCCTCCCTGCACGTGTCCGGGTTTGCCGCCGTCTACATCTGCGCGATGGTCCTGGGCAACTCCGATCTGCCGCACCGCAACGCCACCAAATCGTTCGCCGAGGGGGTCGGCTGGGTCGCCCAGATCGGCCTGTTCGTGATGCTCGGCCTGCTGGCCCACCCGGAGCGGTTCTCACCCCAGGTCTTGACCGTCGGGGTGATCGCTGGCCTGTTCCTGACCGTGATCGCCCGGCCGCTGTCGGTGGCGGTCTGTTCGGTGTGGTTCCGGATGCCCTGGCGAGAACAGGCGTTCCTGTCCTGGGCCGGGCTGCGGGGCGCGGTGCCGATCATCATGGCGACGGTGCCGCTGGCGTCCCCCCTGACACAGGCCCGCGAGCTGTTCGACCTGGTCTTCGTGTTCGTCGTGGTCTACACCACGCTGCAGGCGCCGACCCTGGAATGGGTGGCCCGCAAACTCGGTGTGACGACCGGCGACGACGCCGTCGACATCGAGGTCGAGGTGGCCCCGCTGGACAAGATCCAGGCCGACTTCATGCAGATCAAAGTGCCGCCCGGCTCGCAGCTGCATGGGGTGACGGTGTTCGAGTTGCGGCTGCCGCCGAGCACGGTGGTGTCGTTGATCATCCGGGACGGGAAACCGTTCGCTCCCGGATCGCGCGATGTGATCCGGGCCGGCGACGAATTGCTGGTCGTGGTGCCGTCCCGATTCAGATACCAGGTGGAGACCCGGTTCAAACAGGTCGGACGCGGCGGCCGGCTCTCCCGCTGGCGCGACACCCAGCCCGATTCGTCCTAGGACTTGGTCGGGGACGGCACCGGCGAGGGGCTGGCGCTCGTTCCGGGGACGACGGCCAGGCAGACCGGGCTGGTCACCGGCACCGAGAGTTTCGGCTTGGTGACACGTCCGGCGTAGTCATCGCCGAGAAGGATGTCGACCACATGGTCGACGCGACCGTCGCCACGGGTGGTGACCTTCTTGAAGAACCCGGCGACCAGACGGACCTCGGGAGCGTCGGCGGCGTTGCCCACGATCACCGTGTCGGCCAGTCGTTGATCGGTGTTGTTCACCTTCAAGATGTTGAAGCCGTACGAGCGCATTGCCACGCTGACCCGCTTGGCCAGCCCGCCCTGCAGGCCCGCGTTCAGCACCCGCAGGACAACCCGGTCGGGGGTCAGCGTCGTGCCGACGTTGGTCATCACGCACGGGTCGGCCGGCCGAGGCGGAATCTGGGCGGTCGCGTTCTGGTAACCCCAGATGCCGCCGCCCACCACGACGGCGAGGAGCACGAGCATGGTCAACGGGGTCCTGATCATCCCGGCAATCTGCCGCACGCGCCATCAACTCCTTGCTCGGTCTCCCGCCAAGGGTACTTGAGGTTATTTGAGTTCCAGAACCCGAGCGTGCATGGTCTGCCGCTGCTGCAAGGCGGCGCGCAGGGCGCGGTGCAGACCGTCCTCCAGGTAGTACTCGCCCTGCCAGTGGATGACGTGGGCGAACAGGTCGCCGTAGAAGGTCGAATCCTCCTCGAGCAACTGCTCCAGGTCGAGCGTCCGCTTGGTGGTCACCAACTGGTCGAGTCGGATCTGCTGCGGGGCGATCGCCGCCCACTGCCGCTGCACGTAGCCGTGCGCAGGATAGGGACGTCCCTCGCCGACACGCTTGAAGATCACCGCCGCAGTCTATCCGGCTCGGCTCGACCGTGGACGTTTCAGGAGATGCGGCACCCTGTAGCACACCTTGCTATCATGACGTTCATGAGTATCCATCCCGAGGTCAGCCAGCGGGATTTGCGGCTGAGGTCCCGCGAGATCATGGACGCTGTCGAGCATGGTCAGGCGTTCACCGTGACCCGCGATGGCCGTGAGATCGGCGAACTGGTGCCCCTGCGCCGCCGTCGACGGTTCGTTTCGCGGGCTAGCTTCGCTGAGTTGTCCCGGACGGCTCCCATCATCGATCTTGATCGGTTCCGCTCCGATCAGGACGCGATTGACCAAGGCCTGGACGATCCGTATGCCAGGTGAGGCATCGCGGGGGCTGCTCGACACCAACATCCTGGTGCTGCGTCGGCATATCGACCCGAGCGAATTGCCCGACGAGGCGGCGATCAGTGCCGTCACGCTCGCCGAGCTGTCCGCGGGCGTCCATCTGGTTGAGGGCGACGATGCCGGCGCCCGTGCCGAACGTGCGCGTCGCGCCGATGTTTTGCAGCGGGCAGAGAATGAATTCGACCCGATTCCGTTCGATACGGAGGAGGCCCGGATGTTCGGCCGGATCAGTGCCGCGGTCCGCGCGGTGGGCCGGACGCCGAGGCGACGGGTCGCCGATCTGATGATCGCCTCCGTCGCAGCTGCAGCCGATCTGCCCCTCTATACGACCAACCCGGACGACTTTGCCGGCCTCGACGACCTCGTCAGGGTCGTGCCCGTCAGACGTCCCCTACAGTGACGTCATGTCGACCTCACCTGACGTAGCCGCGATTGCCAAGGGCTACACCTTCGACACTCCTGCGATCGAACTCGGCGTCCTGGTGGATGGAAACCCGGTTCCGGACGCGAAGGTGCGGATCTCGCTGTCCATGCTGAACCGGCACGGCCTGGTGGCCGGCGCCACCGGCACCGGCAAGACCAAGACCTTGCAGCTGATGGCCGAGCAGATCGCCCGGGCCGGTGTCCCGGTGTTCGCCGCCGACATCAAGGGTGACCTGTCCGGGCTCGCGCTGGCCGGGAAGTCGTCGGACAAGCTGCTGGCCCGGACGGCCGCGATCGGCCAGGACTGGCAGCCGCACGGCTGCCCGGTCGAGTTCTACGCGCTCGGCGGGCAGGGCACCGGTGTGCCGCTGCGGGCCACGATCAGTTCCTTCGGACCGATCCTGCTCAGCAAGGTGCTGGGCTTGAACGAGACCCAGGAGTCGACGCTCGGGCTGGTCTTCCACTTCTGCGACACCCAGGGCCTGCCGCTGCTCGACCTGGAGGATCTCCGTTCGGTGCTGGCCTACCTGACCTCCGAGGAGGGTAAGGCCGACCTGAAGAACCTGGGCGGGGTGTCGTCGGCCACCGCGGGGGTGATCCTGCGCTCGCTGGTCACCCTGCAGACCCAGGGCGGCGAGGAGTTCTTCGGCGAGCCCGAGTTCGACAGCCGCGACCTGCTGCGCACCACCCCGGA
This sequence comes from Micropruina sp., assembly GCF_047606665.1. Taxonomy (GTDB): domain Bacteria; phylum Actinomycetota; class Actinomycetes; order Propionibacteriales; family Propionibacteriaceae; genus Micropruina. The sequence goes on from NZ_JASGEF010000042.1 coordinate 49,556, forward strand.
CGGCCAGGGCGTGATCTCGCTGCTGGAACTGCCGAATCTGAACGACCGTCCGGCGATCTTCTCCACCTTCCTGATGTGGCTGCTGGCCGATCTGTTCCACGACCTGCCCGAGGTCGGCGATGTGGACAAGCCCAAGCTGGTGTTCTTCTTCGACGAGGCGCACCTGCTGTTCGCGGACGCGTCCAAGGCGTTCCTGCAGGCGATCGCCCAGACGGTGCGGCTGATCCGCTCCAAGGGCGTCGGCATCTTCTTCGTCACCCAGACCCCGAAGGACGTCCCCGAGGACGTGCTGGCTCAACTCGGTTCGCGGGTGCAGCACCAGCTGCGGGCGCACACCCCCAACGACGCCAAGGCGCTGAAGGCGACGGTGGCCACCTACCCGAACTCGGGCTACGACCTGGCCGAGGTGCTGCAGAGCTTGGGCATCGGCGAGGCGATCGTCACCGTGCTGAACCCGAACGGCGCCCCCACTCCGGTGGCTTGGACCCGGATGCGGGCGCCGGAGGCGTCCATGGATCCGATGGATGCGCAGATGATGGCCGGTGGCGTCGCCCAGTCGGGAATGATGGGCAAGTACGGGCAGGCGGTGAATCGCGATTCCGCCTACGAGATGCTCACTCGCAAGCTGCAACAGGGTTCCGCCGCCGCGGCGGCCGAGGCGCAGCGGGCTGAGCAGGAGAAGGCAGCGGCAGCCGAGGCCAAGCAGCGTGAGAAGGACGCCGCGGCGCAGTCGCGCGGCACGAGCAGCCGTCAGGTCCCCAAGAGCGCGGTGGAGAAGGTGCTCAGCTCGCCGACCTTCTGGAACAAGGTGATCACCGTGGGCGGTCAGATCGCCCGCGGGATGATGGGGACCGGCCGGAAGCGCTGAGTTCCCGGTTCCGCCGGCTACCCGACGAGCAGATGGTCTTCGGGGCCTTCGAGGAGCTGGAACTCCCGGGGGCCGATGCCGTGGAAGCGGCTGAAGGCGCGGGAGAAGTTCGACGACCTGGTGTAGCCGACCCGTCTGGCGACGCCGCCTGACGGGTGGCCGTCTTGCAGGAGTCCTCGGGCGATCCGCATGCGAGCGGCGTGACGCCAGTCGGTGAAGGTCATTCCGGTGTCGCGACGGAAGACTTCACGCACGTCGTCCGGCACCTCGTGACTTTCGACTTCGGACGCGCTGCCCACCGAGCGCAGGAAGGCGGTCGCCGCCGCCCGCGCCGCGGCATGATCGGGCATCGGGACACGGCGGGCCCGCTCGACCGCCACCTGCGCCTCGAAGGCGTCGATGACGTGGGCATGCATGGGTCGTTCGAGTCGAGGACGGAATCCGTGATGTCGGGCCGGCCGCGCCAGCGTGTTCGTGCTCACCGACGCCCATAGCAGCCAGTCGGTCCAGGCACGGGAGAACCGTGCCTTCCGCGGCCGCTCCAACTGCACACACTCGGTACACAGAACGCTGAGCGGCACCGCCGACTCGGGTGCGCGGACGATGAGGGCTCCCGCCGGCAGCCAGATCACGTCACCCTCGCAGCCCACCCAGGTCTCGTCGTCGAAGACTGCGCGGAGCTCGCCGGCGCGCACCCACAGCATCAGGTTCTCCTGGCAGACCTCGCCGGTCGGCTCGAACATCGGGTCCGGCTCCCCGACTCCGGGCACCGTCTCAGGCCGCTGAGCAGAGTATTCGCGCGGCGTCAGCCCGTACTGGGCGCGGAAGGCTCCGGTGAATCCCCACCGTGATGCGAAACCCACGGCCGCCGCTGCCAAGCCGGTCGGCGCCCCGGCGGCCAGGAGTTCGGCTGCGTGTGCCAATCGGGACAGCTGCCGCCAACGGGCGAAGGTCATTCCGGTCTGGGCGAGGAAACCCCGCCGGAGCGTGTTGGGGCTGCACGACGCCCAGGCAGCCCATTCCTCCAGACTCTTGTCGAGGCCCGGCCGACTACTGAGTTGCGTCGCCACTCGGAGGGCTGGGCCGACTCGCGGCATCGGCGGTCGAGCTGACGGGACGAGAGCCTGGCTCGCCAGCTCGGGTGGCAACGGCGAGCCGGTCATCCCGGGCAGGTACCCGAAGGCATGGCGTGGGTAGAGGTCGATCAACGTCCCAGCTGCTTCCCGCGGAACCTCGAACCCTGCGACCTCGTCCGGGGAACCCTGTGGCGCGTCAAGCCCCCACAGCGGCAGGACCAATGCTCCCGGGTCCGTCCAGAAGTCGTGCGGTGTGTGTGGTGGTAGCCATACTCCCGAACCGGCGTCGAGCCGGAACTGGCGGCCGTCGTCAGTGCTGAGCTGCATGGTCCCGGTGTGCACCCACATCACCAGCGGCTCATCGAGATCATCCGGCTCGTACTTGCGGCTGCGCGGAATGGGCGACGGCGTGGTCACCAGCATGATGTCGCCAACTCCGTTCGCTCGGTGACAACCAGATGGGAGTCTGCTTGGCCATCTCTTAGGTAAGCCTAACTTAAGGTGCTGTGGGGCCCCGACGGTGGCCCGGCCGCGCTCGAAAGGTGATACCTGATGTCCAAGCCGCTGCGACCGACGTCGCTGGTCGCACTCCTCCTCGCTCTGACTCTCGCGCTGGCGGGCTGCTCCAGCTCGACGGCCACCTCGACGGCCACCGCGGACCCCGGCAGCACCAACCAAGGCGTTGCCTTTCCCGTCACCGTCGACACCGCCTACGGCAAGGTGACGGTCGAGAAGAAGCCGCAACGCATAGTGGTTCTTGTCCCTGAGTTTCTGGGCCACCTCGCACTGGTGGGGGAGAAGAATGTCGTGACGGGCGGTGCCCCGTCCGACCTCGACGACATGCCGTGGCTGACCTATGAGGGCGAGTTCGACGCGAAACTCTTCACCGCTGACTACTCGACCTCGGTGGAAGCCGTCGCGGCACAGAAGCCCGACCTGATTCTCACCAATGTCTGGGGCAGCGACGCGAAAGAGTACAAGCAGTTGTCGCAGATCGCGCCCACCTACGTCGGGCGGTACACCCAGGACGAGGGCGGTGCGAACACCTGGCGGGAGAGCTTGGCCGATGTCGTTGCCCTCACTGGTCACGACCCCAAGATCCTCAGCGACGCGGAAGCGGACTACGCGGCCACTCTGAAGGCTGCGGCCGACAAACTGCCCGGGCTCCAGGGCAAGACGTTCCAGCTCGGTGTGCTGAGCCGCGAAGACCAGCAGCTCTGGCTCACCGAGTACGCCAACGACCCCATCACCGGCCTCGGCCTGAGGCTCGGCGAGGGCCAGCCGAGCGGCAAGGATGGCAGCGTCGCCGCGAAGGCGCCGAAGTACTCGATGGAGAACATCGACAAGCTCAACGCCGACGTGGTCTTCATCGTTACCCACCAGTACGCGGACCCCGACGGCAAATTCCTGGCCTCGCTCAAGAAGGACCCGCGGGTGCCGGAACTCCCTGCCGCCAAGAACGGCACGCTGGTCTACCTCTACGGCCCACAGTGGGGCGCCGTGCAGGAGCCAACCCCTGCGAGCGTCAAGTGGTGGCTGGGTCAAGTGCTGCCCCAGCTCGAGAAGTCGGCGCTCAACCAGAGTGGCCAATAGCGAGACGCCGCCGGCGGCACGGCGCATCGCGGGACTGGTTCTCGCGTGCGCCTTACTGCTCGGTGTGCTCCTGCTGAGCGTTGCCGTCGGCTCGAAAGTCATTCCACTGACCACGGTGATCGACGCGCTGCTGCACAGCACCGGCAAGGGTGACGCCTACGTCATCTGGGACCTGCGCATTCCGCGCACGGCCGTCGGGTTCAGCGTCGGCTTGGCTCTGGGCGCCGCGGGGGCACTGATCCAGGCGTTGACCCGCAACCCGTTGGCCGATCCGGGCATTCTGGGTGTGGCCGCGGGGGCTGAGTTCTTCGTCGCCCTCGGAATCGCGCTGTTCGGCGTGACGTCGATCAGTGGCTACGTCTGGTTCGCTTTCGCGGGCGCACTCGTGGTGACGGTGCTGGTGTACCTCATCGGCTCGGCCGGAGGTGGCGGTGTCGACCCGGTGCAGTTGACGCTCGCCGGTGTCGCACTGTCGGCAGTGCTGTCGGGCGTCGTCTCGGGCATGGTGCTGGCCGACCAGGAAACCTTCGACCAGATGCGGAGCTGGTATGCGGGCAGCATCGTCGACCGGGGCTGGGACGTCCTGTTGCCGGTGATGCCGTTCTTCGGCGTCGGCGCGCTGCTGGCGGTGCTCGCCGTGGGGCCGCTCAATGCGATTGCGCTGGGTGACGACCTCGCCCGGTCGTTGGGTGCGCAGGTGATGCGCACCCGCGTCCTGGTCGTCGTCGCGGTGACGTTGCTGGCAGGCGGGGCGACGGCCATTTCCGGCCCGGTCGTGTTCGTCGGCTTGATCGTGCCGCACATCGCGCGCTGGTTCACCGGGCCCGATCAACGCTGGATTCTGGCTTACACGCTCGTCCTGGCGCCGGCGCTGGTGCTCGGCTCGGACATCATCGGCCGGATAGTGGTGCGCCCCGGAGAGTTGCCGGTCGGCATCGTCTCGGCGTTCGTCGGCGGCCCCGTCCTGATCCTGCTGGTGCGACGGGCGAAGGCGAGCGGGCTATGACGGACTTCGGCTACCGGGCGCTGGTATTTCGGCGTGGCGGTGTGGCGCTGCGCTGGGGTGCGCGCAGCGTCCTGGTGTGTACGGCGCTGGCGGTGCTGGCGGTCGCCGTCACGCTCTGGGCACTGATGCTCGGTGACTTCCCGCTGAGTCTGGGGGAGGTCTGGTCGGCACTGACCGGCGACCCCGCGGCCGGTTTCGCGCGGACGGTCGTGCAGGAGTGGCGGCTGCCGCGCGCGCTCGCCGCAGTGGTGTTCGGTGCGGCGCTGGGTGCGTCTGGAGCGGTGTTCCAGTCGCTGACCCGCAACCCGCTGGCAGCACCCGACATCATCGGCTTCTCCACCGGCGCCTACACCGGGGCGCTCATCGTGATCATGGTGATTCAGGGCTCTTACCTGCAGTTGGTGGGCGGCGCCTTCGTCGGCGGCATCGCTACCGCCATCGTGGTCTACCTGTTGGCCTGGCGACGCGGCGTGCAGGGCTTTCGGCTGATCGTCGTCGGCATTGCCGTCTCGGCGATGTTGGCTTCGGTCAACACCTGGCTGATGCTCAACGCTCGCCTGGAGGTGGCTGTTCGCGCGGCCGTCTGGGGGACCGGCTCGATGAGTGGCACCGACTGGGAGCAGACCGGGTGGGGCAGCCTCAGCATCGCGGTTCTGCTCGCGGCGTTGTTCGCGCTCGGACCTTCCTTGCGGCAACTCGAACTCGGGGACGATGCTGCCCGCGCTACCGGCACCCGGGCGGAATCGGTGCGTTTGGCGGCGGTCGTTCTCGGCGTCGGGCTGACTTCCGTGGTGACGGCGGCGGCCGGACCGATCCTGTTCGTTTCGCTCGCCGCCCCACAGTTGGCGCGGCGGATCGCCCGCACCCCGGGCGTCACGCTTGCACCGGCCGCCTTCATGGGGGCGTTCATGCTCGCGACCGCCGATGTGACGGCGCAGCACCTGCTGCCCGTCGGCATGCCCGTCGGGGTCGTCACCGTCGTCGGCGGTGGCGCGTTCCTGGTCTGGCTCATCGTCCGCGAGGCGCGCCGCCGCACCTGATCCGCTCCGATTGGAAGGGAATCACCTGTGACCTCACGTTTGAGTGTCGACGCCGCGACGATCGGCTACGACAAGAACGTCATCTCGGAACGCTTGTCGGTGGCGATCCGCGACCAGTCGTTCACCGTTATCGTCGGCCCGAACGCATGCGGCAAGTCCACCCTGCTGCGGGCGTTGTCCCGGCTGCTGACGCCCAGTAGCGGAAGTGTCCTGCTCGACGGCAGAGCGATCAGCTCCTACCCGGCGAAAGAAGCCGCCCGGCGCATCGGCCTGCTGCCACAGACGTCCATCGCGCCGGACGGAATCCGCGTCGCCGACCTCGTCGCGCGAGGACGTTTCCCACACCAGAGGCTGATCCGCCAGTGGACCCGACAGGACGAGGCAGCCGTGAATGAGGCCATGGCCGCCACATCGGTGACCGAATTGTCGGGACGACTCGTCGACGAACTCTCCGGGGGCCAGCGGCAACGGGTGTGGGTTGCCATGGCGCTCGCCCAGCAGACCCCCATCGTGCTGCTCGACGAACCCACCACCTTCCTCGATATCGCCCACCAAATCGATCTGCTCGAACTTCTGCGGGATCTCAACGCACAGGGCCGCACCATCGTCGCCGTCCTGCACGACCTCAACCACGCCGCCCGCTACGCCTCCCACCTCATCGCGATGCGCGACGGCGCCATCGTCGCCGAGGGAACCCCGCATCAGGTGGTCACCGCCGAGCTGGTCGAGGCGGTGTTCTCGCTGCCCTGCCGGGTCATCGAGGATCCGGTCACCGGCACCCCCCTGGTCCTGCCCGATGGCCGCCCGCACCGGGAGTGAGACACCCGGTCGGCCACCAACCCACCATCGAAGGAGAACCCATGAGCAGTCCGGAAACAGTCGTGGCAACGGCAACCGTCGTGAGTACCGAGGTGCTGTCCCCACACTTCATTCGGATCGAACTCGGCGGCGAGGAACTCGCCGACTTCGGTGTCGACGGACCGTACCTCGATCAGCGCATCAAGTTGATCTTCCCGCCACCCGGCGGCACGCTTCCCGACCTCCGTGCCGCCGGCGACAACTGGTACTCGGTCCTGGCGGAACTACCCGAGGGTGAGCAGTGCCACATTCGCGTCTACTCGGTGCGGGAAGTGCGCGGCGAAGGCAGGGATAAGCGGCTGTTGGTGGATTTCGTGCTGCATCTGGAACCGGGGGCCACCGGGCCGGCCGCGAGTTGGGCTGCCGCGGCCAAGCCCGCCGACAACCTCATCGTCGTGGGGCCGCGCATCGGCGCCGACTGGGGCGGCATCGAGTACGCTCCCGGAGCGGACGACCGTGTCGTGCTCGCGGGTGACGAAACCGCCGTACCCGCCATCTCCCGCATCCTCGGCGACATCGCTGACGACGTCCGCGGCCACGTCTTCCTGGAGGTTCCCGTCAGCGCCGACATACTCGACATCGCCGCTCCCGCCAGCATCCTGGTCAGCTGGCTACCACGCGACGGCGCCGGGCACGGCGAAAGGCTGATTCCGGCCGTCCTGGACCACCTCGGCACCCAACAACACCAGAGCGTCCCCGACGACGAAGTCGACCCCGACCTCTGGGAAACCTCGACCTACTCATCCTCCGAGGACGACCTCGACGCTCCGTCCGCCGGCGGCATCCCCGGTGTGTATGTCTGGATAGCCGGGGAAAGCAAGGTGGTCACCACGCTGCGCAGGCACCTGGTCAACGACCTCGGCATCGACCGTTCACAGGTCGCTTTCATGGGCTACTGGCGACGCGGCGTCTCCATGCGCGGGTGACGTCCCGGCACCTCTTCGGAAGGCCGGAATGCCATGCGCGATAGTGACTCGGTGGCCGGGCAGCATGAGCTTCGCGTGTTCTGGGAATCCTCAGGGGCCGAGGTGTCCCAGCGCCACGACATTGACGCCGTCAGACCTCGTGTAGCTGAGGGCGCCGCCGGTGAGTACGGCGAGCGAGCAGAGTTGCGCGGACCGGGTCGGGGCTACCTTGCGCGCCAGTTGGCGCAGGTTGCCCGCTGCGCGGTCGATGGCACGCTCTCCGCCTAGTTTGATCTCGAAGGCCGCCCAACGACCGTCACGCAGCTCGACGATCGCGTCCACTTCCAGGCCAGCGTCATCGCGATAGTGACATACCGAGGCATCCAGAACCTGCCCGTAGACCCGCAGGTCCCGCACGCACATCGACTCGAACAGCAGCCCGAGAGTCTCCGGATCGGTCAGCAGTGCCTCATCGCTCGCGCCCAGTGCCGCGCAGGCGAGCGACGGGTCGGTGAAGTGCCACTTCGGAGTGACCCGTAGCCTCACCGAGGAGCGCAGATGCGGAGTCCAGGCGGGCTGGGGTTCTACGACGAACACGCGGGTCAGGGCATCGAGGTAGCGGCGAACCGACTGTGCCGAGACGGCGGGCCCGTTTCCGTCCAGCCCCGACTCACGCGCGAGCAGCGTCGCCTTTGCCTCGGTCGACACGTTCCTCGCCAGTGCTCGAATGAGCTCACGCATCCGCGCAGGGTCAACCTTCAGATCCGCGCCAGGCAGATCGACTCGGGCGATGTCGTCGAGGTACGCGCCGAGGTACTGCGCAGCAGAACGCGTTGGCTGTGTTACCAAGGCGGGCCAACCTCCGCGGACCATAGACCCCACCAGTTCGGGAACCGTCGGACCACCCACCCCGGCGACCTTCTCGCCGTCGAGCAGCGCCCGCAACGACACGGTCGCGGTGCTCTCCCCGCTCTCGGCCAAGGCCATCGGGCGGAGCGTCACGCGACGGAAGCGTCCGGCCCCGCTGTGGCGCGTGACATCATCGGCCGGCGTCGCCGATCCGGTCAGGACGAACTGTCCAGGTGTGCCTCGCTCATCGACTTCATGGCGCACCGCGTTCCACAGGGACGGGGCGAGCTGCCACTCGTCGACGAGCCGAGGGGGCGGGCCACGCAGTACCGCTTCCGGCGACACCTCGGCGAGTTCCGCCAGCTGCGGCGAGGAGTCAAGGCGCACCGAACTGGCGGTGACCTGTCGCCCCAGCGTCGTCTTTCCCACGGCGCGGGCACCCTCGATCACCACGGCCCCGAAGGTGCTCAGGGAGTCGCGGATGACATGCTCGGCGATCCGTTCACGGTAGGCGGACACACAATGAAACTATCATCTTTGCGCACGCCTTGTTATCACTTCTGCGTGAACTTGGGTATCAGGTCTGCGTCCGCTTGACGCGTCTTGCGCCTCACGCACTGTTCAGTGGGGAAGACCCCTCCCGATCAACTTAGGTAAGGCTTACCATCGTTGGTGTCGCGGACCTCGCGACACCGAACAAGCGAGTCCTCCACCGTCGCAGCGTCTCGCCGGCATGGCCGGGATGACCAGACAGGAGGCGCTATGGGTCAACGCTTGGGGCTCTACCAGCCCACGGCAGAACACAGCGCCTGTGGGGTGGGCTTCATCACCCGCAAGGACGGCGTCCAGACCCATGACGTGATCGCGCTGGGCGAGCAGGCGTTGTGCGCGATCCCGCACCGTGGCGGCATGTCCGCCGAGGGGGTCGGCGACGGTGCAGGGGTCAGCATCGACCTGTCGGTGGACTTCTTCAGCGCCCTGGTCGGGCAGCCGCTGGAGCGCGGCCACTTCGGCGTCGGCAACTTCTTCATGCCCGACGACCGCGAACAGTGGGACCGGGCCCGCGCGCTGATCGACGCCGCGCTGGCCGATGCCGGGCTGGCCACGCTGCTCGTCCGGGACGTGCCGGTCGACGACACCGTGATCCGGCCGCGGGCGCTGCGCTATCAGTTGCCGATCGTCCAGTGGGTCTTCCGGCTCGCCGACGCCACCGACGGTGACGACCAGCGGGAGCGCATCGACCGGGCCGCCAACGCCGCCCTGCTGCAGGTCGAAGCCGAGGCGTACACCGACCCGGCGCTGGCCGGGCTCTATCCGCTGTCGCTCAGTGCCCGCACACAGGTGCTCAAGGGACGCCTCAACGCCGGTGAGGTGATCGGCTACTTCACCGACCTGCGCGACCCGGCGCACGCCGTCCGTTCGCTGTACTTCCACACCCGGTTCTCCACCAACACCGAGCCGCACCCGACGATGGCGCAGCCGTTCCGGCTGATGGCGCACAACGGCGAGTTGAACACCGACCGGAAGAACCGGATCTCGGACGAGACCCTGGCGATCACCCGGCACCGCCGGATCGTCCGGCCGCCCGGCCAGTCCGACTCCGGCCGGCTCGACCAGACCCTGCAGAGCCGGGTGTTCGACGACGGCCTCGACCTGGTCGAGGCCGTGGTGTCGTTGATGCCGCCGGCCTGGGAGAACGACGCCACCCTCAGCCGCGACGTCCGGGACATGTTCGAGTTCTTCTCGCTGTACGAGGAGAAGAACGACGGCCCCGCGGCGCTGATCTTCAGCGACGGGGACGTGATCGGCGCCCGGCTCGACCGGCTCGGCCTGCGTCCGCTGCGCACGGTGGAGACCGACGAGTACCTGGTGGTGTCGTCGGAGGCCGGGCAGGTCGGCTTCCCGGACGGCCAGGTGACCCGCCGTGGCCGGATCGAGGCCGGCGGCATGCTGTACCACGACCACCGGCTGGGCCGGACGTTCCGCACCCGCGAGGCGCTGGAACTGCTGGCCGCCCGCCGCGACTACGCCGCGCTGCTGGACGACGCCCGTGTCGACGTCGCCGCCCTGCCGGCGCCGACCTTCGAGCGCGGCACCACGACCCTGGGCTACACCGGCGACCTCACCCTGGCCGGACGCTACGTCGCCTACTCGCTCAACCAGGAGAGCTTCCGGTTCATGATGGACCCGATGCTCGCCGACGGCGCCGAGCGGATCAGCGCGATGGGCTACGGCAACGCGATCAACGCGCTGTCCGACCAGGAGGGTGGCATGGCGAAGTACTTCTCGCAACGCTTCGCCCAGGTCACCAACCCGCCGCTGGACTCGTTGCGCGAGGCGGACGGGATGAGCATGCGGGTCGCCCTCGGCGCCAAGCCGGACGGCGGCGAGCAGCACCGCAAGCAGCTGGTGGTGTCCTCGCCGATCCTCGGGCACCTCGACATGGTGCAGCTGCGCGAGCAGCGGATCACCCCGCTGCGCCGATTCGACCTGCTCTTCGAGCCGCACGCGTCCGACGCGGACCGGAACGCTGCTTCGCTGGTGGACGCCCTGGACGAGCTGTGCGACGCGGTCGCGGCGTTCGCCAGGGACGAGGGCGGGATCGCGGTGCTCACCGACCGCGCCATCTCCACCACCCGGGCGCCGTTGCCGCTGCTGCTGGCCATCGCGGCGGTCAACCAGCGGCTGATCGACGACGGTCTGCGGCTACGGGTTTCGCTGGTCGCCGAGAGCGGTCAGCTGCCGTCCTCGCACCACATCGCCGCGGCTTTGGGCTTCGGGGCGTCCGCGGTGTACAGCCTGAGCGCCCGGCTGCGGGCCGAGGAGAAGTATCCGTCCGCGCCGGCGCCGGCCGGCGAGCAGACCGAGACCGACCGGGCCTTCGCCCGGTTCCGCAAGGCCGCCGAGAAGGCGCTCGGCAAGACCATGGGCCGGGTCGGGCTGTGCACCGTGGAGAGTTACATCGGCGGCGAGTTCTTCGAGCCCAACTATCTGGACACCTCCGATCCCGTGCTGGCCCGCTGCTTCCCGCACATGGCCGCCCCGGTCGGCGGCGTCGGCTTCAGCCGGATCGCGCATGCGGCAGCCCAGTGGCACGCCCGCGGCTGCGTGGTGGGGGCCGAGTCGCAGGTGCCGCTGTTGGGCCTGTTCAAGGAGCGCTCCGAGGGTGCCGGGCACTCGTTCGGGACCACCGCGGTGCGCGGCTTCGCGGGCATGACCGAGGAGCCGCGGCGCTTCGACGACGGTGCCGAGGCGGACGCGACTCTCGCCCGGCTCACCCTCGACCAGCTGGAAGGCGCCTTCGGGATCAGCGACGAGGCGTACGTCAACAACGGCCTGGCCGCGCTCACACCGGAGCAGATCGACGCCTTCCGGATCACCCCCGGCTACCGCGAGTTCCTGGCCGCGACCCGGGCCGAACGGGCCCGGCGGCCCTCCGCCTTGCGGGACGTGTTGGCGCTGCCCGCGGACGTCGCGGGTTTGCACACGGCGTCCGACTTCGAGCACGAACTGGCCCGCTTCTCGGTCGACGGCAACGCCAGCATCCTGGTCCGCGGGCTGGAGACCAAACGGTTGGACGCCGACCGTTACCGGATCCGGTTCACCGATGTCAGCGGCGGCGACCCGGCCCGGTACGCCGCGTTCACCGACTTCCTGACCGGTCACGACCCGGACGGGGTGCTGAGCACCCGGGTCGGCACCGACGGACTCGAGGTTCAGGTGCGCGGCCGGACGGCCGACTTCCTGGCGCTGCTCGCCCCGGCCCCGGCGAGCATTCCGCTGCACGAGGTCCAGCCCGCCCATCAGATCACCCGGACGCTGGCGTCCGGCGCGATGAGCCATGGCGCCCTGGTCGCCACCGCGCACGAGGCGGTCGCGCACGGCACCAACATGGTCGGCGGCATGTCGAACTGCGGCGAGGGCGGCGAGCACCTCTCCCGCTACGGCACCATCCGCGGCTCCCGGATCAAGCAGTTCGCGTCCGGCCGGTTCGGCATCTGGGCCGGCTACCTGGCCGACCCGATGCTCGAAGAGCTGGAGATCAAGATCGGCCAGGGCGCCAAGCCGGGCGAGGGCGGTCAGCTGCCGGCTGCCAAGGTGACCGTCGAGATCGCCGCTGCCCGCGGTGGGACGCCGGGCGTCGAGCTGATCTCGCCGCCGCCGCACCACGACACCTACTCGATCGAAGACCTGGCGCAGCTGATCCACGACTGCAAGGCGGCCCGGGTGCGGGTGATCGTCAAGCTGGTGTCGTCCGAGGGCATCGGCACCATCGCGGTCGGCGTCGCGAAGGCGGGCGCCGACGTGATCAACGTCGCCGGCAACACCGGCGGCACCGGCGCGGCGGCGGTGACCAGCCTGAAGTACGCCGGCCGGTCCGCCGAGATCGGCGTCGCCGAGGTGCACCAGGCGCTGGTGGCCAACGGGCTGCGCGACAAGATCGTGCTGCGCTGCTCCGGCGCGCACCAGACCGGCCGCGATGTGCTGATGTCGGCGCTGCTGGGCGGCGACAGCTTCGAGTTCGGCACCACCGCGCTGATGATGCTCAAGTGCGTGATGGCGAAGAACTGCAACATCAAATGCCCCGCCGGGCTGACCACCAACCCCGAGGTCTTCGACGGTGACCCGCGGGCGCTCGCCCAGTACCTGCTCAACGTCGCCCACGACGTCCGGGAGCTGTTGGCCAGGCTGGGCCTGCGTTCGCTGCGGGAGGCCCGCGGACGCTCCGACCTGGCCCAGCTGCTCGACCATCCGGCCAGTGTCGGGCGCCTCGACGTCCGGGCGATGCTGGCCCGGGTACCGGAGCGTCGGGTTGACGACCCGGTCTACCTGGAGAAGAGCTACGCGGTCGACGACGCCGTGATCGACCTGGTCAGAGCCGCATTGATCGACCGTGCCGAGCCGAGCGTCGAACTGGACGCCGGCACGCTGCACAACAGCGACAAGTCGGTCGGCGGTCAGCTGTCGGTCGACGTCGAACGGATGCTCAACCACGAGCTGGACGCCGCGACGCTGGCCGGCCTGCCGGCGGTGTTCACCGACGAGCGCGGTCGCAGCTACCTCGACGACGGCGCGGTGCGGGTCCGCACCAAGGGCTCGGCGGGCCAGTCGTTCGGCGCCTTCTGCAACGACGGCATCGAGTTGGTGCACACCGGTACCGCCAACGACGGTGTCGGAAAGAGCCAGTGCGGCGGACGGATCGTGGTGCGCACCCCCGGCGGTGGCAGTATTGAGCCGGGCGGCAACGTGCTGATCGGCAATTTCGCGCTGTTCGGCGCCACCGGCGGCCGGACCTTCGTGCAGGGCGAGGCGGGCGACCGGTTCGCCGTCCGCAACTCCGGCGCCACCGCGGTGGTCGAGGGCATCGGCGACTTCGGCTGCGAATACATGACCAACGGCGCGGTGGTCAACCTCGGCTCAGCCGGCAAGGGTCTCGGCAACGGGATGAGCGGCGGCTTCCTCTACCAGTACGACCCGGACGGCACCGTGCGCAGCCGGGTCAGCGACGATTCGCTGCTGGTCTTTGGCATCACCGACCAGGAATACGGCGGCTTCCACGCCGAGGCGGCCCGGCTGCTGCTCCGCTGGCACCACGAGGCCACCGGCTCCAAGCTCGCGGCGCAGCTGCTCGCCGACTGGGAAGTCACCAGTGAGCAGATCTTCTGCGGCATGCCGCGGGCGCTGCTGCTCACCCAGGACGCCGACGCGATCCTGGCCGCGTCCACCCGCAAGCAGCTGCTGGACGAGCTGGCCACCTCGGTGGCGACCGAACAGGTCCGGGTGCTCAAGCGGCACTACCGCGACGGACGTCCGGTGCTGAACGGACGCGTCCCGGCCGGCGAGACCGACGACATGTTCGGCCTGCTGTCGTCGTACACGGTGTTCTCGATCGCCCATCAGATCGCCGAGCAGCGCGGGCACACCACCGCCCGAACGCTGATCCTCACCGAGGACTTCTTCGTGATGCAGAAGGTGATGAAGTACCTGCGCGACCGGCTCGATCCGCTCACCGACGCCGAGCTGGCCACTCTGATCTCGGCTCGCCGGCTGAGCGACTACACCCGCTCGCTGGAGCTGCGGAACGTCCGCGGTATGGACGCACCCGGCACCTACGGCTGGATCCTGCACCAGCGCGCCCGGAACGAGGCCCGCACCGACCGGGCCCGGTTCGACCGGCTGCTCGCAGAGGCGGCCATGGACGATCTGGCCGCCGACGCCGTCCGATCGCTGGATCGGACGGCATGATGGCGCAGCTCACCGTGGACGCCGACGCACCGTTCAACTCTGGCCAGCGCGCCTGGCTGGACGGCTTCCTCACCGGCCTGGCCGCGGCCCGCCGTGACGAGGGCGGCGCGTCCCCGGCCGCCACGCTCACCTTCGACGTCCTCTACGGCAGCCAGACCGGTTGCAGCGAATTGCTCGCCGAAGACTTGGTCGCGGCGGCACGGGGACGCGGCATGGCCCCCACCCTGCGGGTGCTGGACGACGTCTCGCTCGACGACCTGACCCGGATGGAACGGGTGCTGATCATCACCTCCACCTACGGCGACGGCGAGATGCCCGACAACGCCGGGCTGTTCTGGGACGACTTCTCCAGCGAGGCCGCGCCCCGGCTGGAGGACGCCCGCTTCGCCGTGCTGGCGCTCGGCGACACCGCCTATGACGACTTCTGCCAGGCCGGCAAGCTGATCGATCTGCGCTTCGAGCAGCTCGGCGCCACCCGGATGCTGCCCCGGGTGGACTGCGACACCGACTACGACGAGCCGGCCGCGGCCTGGATGGAGCAGGTCCTCGACCTGCTGGCGGCCGAGGCGCCCACGGCGGGTGCGGCACCGGTCACCCCGGCACCGACTGCGAAGCCGGCACGGGAACGCTCCCGGTGGAACCGGAAGAACCCGTTCCCCACCCGGCTGGTCGCCAACCGGCTGCTGTCCGGGCCGGGCAGCGCCAAGGAGATCCGGCACTTCGAGATCGCGCTGGGCGACAGCGGCATCGACTACCAGGCCGGCGACGCGCTGGCCGTCGTCGGAGTCAACGACGCCGCGCTGGTCGAGCTGCTGCTGGAGCGGCTCGGGCACGACCCGGAGACCGCTGTCGGCGAGTCGACCCTGCGGGACCAGTTGATCCGGGGCTGGGAGATCGCCACCCCGTCCAAGGACCTGCTGGCGCTGCTGGCCGAACGGGCGCCCGGCAGCGAACTGGGCGAACTCATCGTCCGCGCCGAACGCGACGCGCTGGAGTCCTGGCTGTGGGGCAAGGACACCCTCGACCTGCTGCAGCTGCTGCCCGAGGTGAACCTCGACCTCGACGACCTGACCAGGGTGTTCCGGCCGTTGCAGCATCGTGCCTACTCCATCTCGTCCAGCCCGCTGCACAGCCCGGACCGGATCCACCTGACCGTCGCCGCCGTCCGGTATGGCGGGCCGCGGGTGCACCACGGGGTGTGCTCGACTTTCCTCGCCGACCGGGCCGACGACGCCGAGTTCGGCATCTTCCCGCAGCCGAACGCGGCCTTCCGACTGCCCGCGGACGACGGCGCGCCGGTGATCATGATCGGTCCGGGCACCGGCATCGCCCCGTTCCGTGCCTTCCTGCAAGAGCGGGCAGCGCGCGGGGCGTCCGGGAAGAACTGGCTGTTCTTCGGCGACCAGCACCGGGCCGATGACTTCATCTACGCCGACGAGATCGAGAGCTACCGGGCGAGTGGGCTGCTGACCCGGCTCGACCTGGCCTTCTCTCGCGACCAGGCGCAGAAGATCTACGTCCAGACCCGGATGCGCGAGCAGGCGTCCGAGTTCTACGGCTGGCTGGAGGACGGCGGCCACGTCTACGTCTGCGGCGACGCGTCCCGGATGGCGCGCGACGTGGACCGGGCACTGATGGAACTGATCGCCGGGCAACGGGGTCGTGGCGACGACGACGCGGCCGAGTACCTGGCCACGCTCAAGAGAGACAAGCGATACCTGAGGGACGTGTACTGAGATGACTGACGCTGCAACCCCCGAGGACGAGGGGCAGCTGTCGCCATGCGCCGCGGGACGGTGCGAGCACCGATGCTCGGTGCGACGCCTGCCGGCGAGCATCGGCGACGTGTTGCGCGCGCTGACCCTGCTGGACCATCCGGCGGCGATCACCGAGAACCGGGTGGCCCGGCTCACCCAGGTGGCGGCGTACGCGGACGCCGGGGTGCCCGACGGGCCGTTCCAGGTGGAGCCGGGCTGGGTGTCGCTGCGACTGCATCCGGAGGCGCTGACCGGCGCGATGCTGGTCGACCCGCCCCACGCGCTGCCCGGCGAGGCCCCGATGCCGGAGCTCCGGCTGTGCGGCGCGGACGGACGTCCGGTGCACCGCTGCCATCCGCTGCTGCCGGAGGACCGGCTGGTGATCGACGGGTTGGCCCGCCTCGACGGACAGTTGCCGGGGTCGCAGTTCGACGCCTATCCGGGCAGCGCCTCGGTGGGCTCCGACGTCCCGGATCAGCTGCAGCGGATGGACGATCTGCTCACCTGGACGACGGCGCGGACGCCCTACCTGCCGCACTGGCACATCGAGTCGAACGTGCTCGTGGATGTCATCGAGCACGCCTGCTCCGTCGGCCTGCCGCTCGGCATTGCGGTGTTCTCCGACGCCGCCATGCACGCCATTCAGGACACCGTGCAATCGGTGGCGCACGCCGCCGGGATCATGGCGGTCGGCACCGAGGAGGCGATCCTGGAACTCCGGCCGTCGGCCGTGCAGCACTGCCTGATGCTGCGGCTGCACGGACCGCACGGCCCCACCTCGTCCCTGGAGCTCTACGACGCGGCGGATCGCCGGGTGGCGCTGATCTCCCAGTTCGGCATCGTCGGCGAGGACGTCCACGACGCCTGGGAGCGGCTGGCCGAGTCGTTGCCGGAGCTGATCTGAGTCCTGATCCCGTCCGGGCTTCGTCAGATTACGTCCGATGTGCGGCTGGATTCGCCTCGCATGCCTCACTGGGGGCACTGATCGGACGTAATCTCGCGGCCGCACTCGATCATGCGAGTGGCCCGAAGGGCTCCCTCCTACCCTTCGGGCCGGACCGCCAATCACGCCGCGCCGGTCACCTCGCCGGGGTGTGCGGCCTTGCGTTCGATTGCGGCGCGGTGGGCTCCGCCGAGTGCGGTGAGCGCCTCGTCCAGCAGACGGTGGATGGACGTGCTGATCGTCGTGCACCCGCTGTCGATCTTGGCGTCGAGGCGCTCCGTGACCTGCTCACCGAGGAGTCGGCTCGTGCTGCGGGCCACAACTTGGTGCGGCAGCGGGCGTTCTCGCAGAAGCTCAAGGAACTGATGAACCGCTACACCAATCAGCAGTTGACCTCGGCCGAAGTGATCGCTGAGCTTGTTGAGCTTGCCAAGGAGGTCATGGCCGAGGGCAACCGCGGTGCTCGCTACAAGCCACCGCTCACTTCGTACGAACTCGCCCTCTACGATTCGTTGGCCTCCAATGAATCGGCCCTCACGGTCCAAGGTGAGGGCGTCCTAGCCCAGATCGCACGTGAGTTGTGGGTGATCGTCCGCCGTGACGCGAAGACCGACTGGACTGCGCGCGACGATGTCCGGGCAAAGCTGCGCTCGTCAGTGAAGCGGTTGCTGGTGAAGTACAAGTACCCGCCCGACAAGCAACCGGAGGCGATCAGGCTGGTGATCGAGCAGATGGAGGGCCTGGCGCCGAGGTTGGCGGAAGGGAAGTGACGAGATGACCAATCTGCCCGAACTCGCGAATCAGCTCAGCGATCAACTCGTGGGGCAGCCGGAGTGGGTTCAGCACGCGTGGGGCGTCCTGGCTGCTGCTGGACTGGTTCCGGGTGATCCAGATCCCGAGCACCCCAACTACGCCGACCACCTGGTCACCCTGGCGGCTCTCGCCTACCTGGCAGGCCTGGTGATCAACGACCTGAGCAACGTCGAACCGCCCGAGATCACCGGGGGTGCGTATGGGCTGGACGACATCACTCTGGGCCGCTACGCGGAGCGGCACGGGATCTACGCCACGGAGATCCCGGAGAGTGCCTATCAGCTCGGCCAGGACTGTGTGGAGGCGCGCCTGACATCGGTTACGCGGGCGCTCGCCGCCGAGGTCGGTTCCCAGACGTTGTTTGCGGAGTTGTGGGCGCAGCGAGACGGTGAAGTCGACTTTCCCTTGGGAGCCGATGAACTGGACGAGATCCTCAACGGCGGCGCTACCGGAGACAAGATGGCGGCCTACGAGTGGCTGATGAACCTGACAGGGGACCGCTGAGCCGCGTCCCCGGACGGTGTGCGGGTCGTCTTGAGTTCGTCAGATAGCGACCGATTTGAGCATCGACTCGCCTCACATGCCTCAACCGCGCCGCAGATCGGTCGCTATCTGGACCTGAGTTGGGCCGAGTTAGTGCGCAATTTCTGGGTGGATCTCGGCGAGGACTTGTCGGATGTCGTCGGGGATTGAGGTCTCGATCATCTGGACCTCTGGGACGAGAAGCTCTGCCTGGCCCCTGAGCGCCGTCAGCGGGTCGGTCGACACCCACAGCTCGTTCGCGCGGACGTTCCGGGACTACCCACTCTCACGTGCCGGACCGCTCGTGGGGAAGGATGCGCGAGGACGTCCACGACGCCTGGGAGCAGCTGGCCGACTCGCTGCGGGAGTTGATCTGAGCGGGTGTCGGGCCACACCCGCACGATCGCCCCGCCGGTGGGCGGGGCGATCGTGGTGGGAACAGCTATTCAGTTGTGGGCCGGTCAGTTGTAGAAGGAGCGGACGGCGGAGGTGTGCCAGCCGGTCCAGGCAGAGACCACGCCGTTGTCGCTACGGACGTAGAACCGGATCTTCTGGTACATCTCCTCCTGGCCCGACTCAGTGTCGACCAGGGTGCGGTAGTTGTTCAGCGTCTGCACGCCTCGCGCCGAGAAGTAGCTGGTGCCGACGTGGTCGTCGGGGTTCAGGAAGCCGTCCTCCTCGTAGCGCTCTTGGGTGATGTAGGCCGTCCGGCCGGACTGGCAGTTCACCGAGATGCGGTAGTTGAGCACCTTGACCCCGTTGGACTGGGTGTACGCATAGGTCGGCGTCAGCGGTTCGACCGTGCAACCGGACGTGGTGTGCGCCTGGGCGCTGGTGGCGAGGGCCACCGGCAGCGCGGCGGCGGCGAGGGCTCCGGCGGCGATTCGGCGGGCGTTCTTGGTGAGGGTCATGGCGACTCCTTTCGCGAGTGCGTAATGCCTGATTCCCTTTCGGGGTGATCCCCGTGTGACCCAAGACTCGCCGTCCGGCCAGGGGTGATGCGTCCCCCGGTGGAGTGAGATCGCCGAGTACGTCTCCAGGCATACGCCAGCGGGCCGCCCGGATCGGGCGGCCCGCTGGTCGGCTCGAGGCCGGTAAGCGCGAGTCAGTGCTCGGAGGGTTCCTTGGCGCGCGTGCCGTCGATGTGAATGTCGGGCTCGTAGGAGTCCGGGCCCAGGGTGCCACCGCTTTCGAGGACGCGGGCCTCGTTCTCTTGCACCTGCAGGGCCGGTGCCGCGGCCAGATCCAGGGGCTCGTCGGGGGTGCCCGGCAGGAACACGTTGAAGAACAGGTTCAAGATCACCGACATGATCGCGGCGGAGCTGATGCCGGAGTGGAAGATGGTCACGAACCAGTCCGGGAAGCTGTGCCAGAAGCTGGACGACACCACCGGGATCAGGCCGAAGCCCACCGATGCGGCCACGATCACCAGGTTGTTGTTGCCGGCGTAGTTCACCTTCGACAGGGTGCGGACGCCGGAGGCGGCGACCGTGCCGAACAGCACGATGCCGGCACCGCCGAGCACCGGGCCCGGGATGATGCTGAACAGGGCGGCAGCCATCGGGGACAGACCGAGAACGATCAGCAGGCCACCGCCGGCGGCCACCGCGAAGCGGCTCTTGATGCCCGACAGTGCCACCAGACCGACGTTCTGGGCGAACGCGGTCGCCGGGAACGAGTTGAAGATCGGGGCGATCATCGACGAGGCCATGTCGGCGCGCAGGCCGTCGCCGACCCGGCGGGAGTCGACCTTGGTGCCGACGACCTCGCCGACCGCCAGCAGGTCTGCGGTGGTCTCGACCATGATCACCAGGATCACGATGAACATCGAGATGATGGCACCGATCTCGAAGATCGGCCCGCCGAACGCGAACGGCTGCGGGAAGGCGAACGGAGCGGCGCTGGCCACCGGGGCCAGGCTGGTCTGGCCGGTGAACAGGGCGACGATAGTGCCGATGGCAAGACCGAGCAGCACCGCCATCCGGGACAGGACCTCGATCTTGCTGAGCACGATCACCACGGCGAAGGTGAACAGGGCCAGACCGACGCTCGCCAGCGAGGCGAAGTTCGGGTTCTCGACGCTCTCGCCGTTGACGGTGATGGTGGCGTTGCCGGTGATCCAGCCGGCGGCCACCGGCATCAGCGACAGGCCGATCACGGTGATGATCGAGCCGGTGACCACAGCGGGGAAGAACCGGACGATCCGGGCGAAGAACGGCGTGATGATCAGGCCGATCGCGGCCGCCGCGATGACGGCGCCGTAGGCAGACTGCAGGCCAACGCCGGCACGGTCGCCGATGATCGCCAGGATCGTCGAGACCGCTGCGAACGAGGTGCCCTGGACGAGCGGCAGCTGGGCGCCGAAAAAGCGGACACCCAACGTCTGCAGCAGCGTCGAGACGCCGCTGACGAACAGGCCGCAGGCGACCAGCAGCGCCTTCTCGGCGGTGTCCAGACCGGCGGCACCGCCGACGATCAGGGGAACGGCGATGACGCCGCCGAACATCGCCAGGATGTGCTGGACGCCGTAGCCGATGGTGGGGCCGATGCCGAGCTTCTCGTCCTCGGGACGGCTGCCGACCGGGAGGTCGGGGAGTTCTACTTCTTTGACTGGGGTGTCGGTGTCGATCATGGCCGGGGCCTCTCTGGTGGTGAGTGCTGTACGAGCGGCGGCTCAGACGAAGGTCGGGACGTCGGTCCAGGCGTCCGGCTCGGCGGTGATCCCGTCGCGGATGATGGTTCCCTCGATCAGGCCGTAGGGTCGGTCGGCGGCCCAGAACACCTCGTTGGGGTTCTCCAGGCCGAACGGGCTGAGGTCGTAGACGAAGTGATGCTTGTTCGGCATGGCGAACTTCACCTCGGCGATCTCCGGGTAGGCCTCGATCGCGGCCTTGCCCATCTCCCACAGCGTCTGCTGCAGAGCCAGCGAATGGACGGTGGCGAAGGTGGACATGAAGATGGCCGAAACGCCCTCGTAGACGGCGTTGTAGTCGATGCCGGCCTCGACGGCTTCCGGCAGGTAGCGCCAGCGTCCGGTGACCGAGGTCGCCATGATCCGGTCATTGGTCTCGACCAGCGTGGTGTACTTGTCCCGCGGGAAGCCGGCGAACTCGCTGCCGGTCGACTTCAGCACGGTCAGGTCCTTCAGGCCGGCCAGGACGTGGGTCTTGCCGTCGATCTTCTGCACTGCGGCCAGCCGGGTGGCCTGGCCCTTGCGGACGAAGGAGTGATCGTGCCCAGCGCCGTCGACCTGAATGCGCTCCCACTCGTACATCTCGGCCTGCCACAGGCCGCCTTCGATCCACTCGAAGGACGAGACGAAGTGATCGCCCAGGGTCAGCAGGAACTCCTCGGGCGACCCGATGCCGTGCTCTTTGGCGAACGCGAAGATGGTGTTCTTCTGGGTGTCGGTGGCGACCACCAGTGCGTTGTCGCCGACCAGGTACGAGTCGACCAGCTTGGCGCCGCGCAACTGACTGGTGACGTTGAGATCCTCGATCTCGTGGCGAGCCGTGTCGCGGGTGATCTTGACGACCCGGTTCTCGGCCTTGCCGTATTTGTTGTCGCCAAGGCTGACGGTGACGGACATGTACTTCAACTCCCTCGATAGGTGGAATAAGCGAAAGGTGAGAGCAGCAGCGGGACGTGGTAATGGGCTGCGCTGGAATCGATGGCGACCGTGATGGTGACGCTCGGATAGAAGGTCGGTATTCCGGCCGCGGAGAAATAGTCCCCGGTACCGAAAGTGACGTGGTAGGTACCGCTGGGCAGCTGGTCGGGGCCGAAGGACGGCACCCGGCCGTCGTCGTCGGTCACACCCTGGGCGACCACGGCGTGGTCGGCGTCGGTCATCGTGACGGTGACGCCGGACGCCGGGACGCCGCGCGAGCCGTCCAGCACATGGGTGGTGACGAAGCTCATCGGGTCACCGCCTGCTCCAGCCGCAGCAGCGCGATCTCGCTCAGCTCACGGGCCACCACGGCCTCCTCGGTGGCGTCGTCGTTGTCGAGCCGGGCGGTCAGCGCGGCCAGGATCTGCTCCGGCGAGCGGCCGGCCGCGCGGATCAGGAAGACCCGCCCGAAGCGCTCCTCGTAGGCTGCGTTACCCGTTGCCAAAGCCTCATGGACGGCTGCCCCTGCAGCGCTGACAGCAGCCTGTTCCGCGGCTGAGTGCGCGGCGTTGGCGGCACCGATGGCGCTCGCCTTGGGTCGCTCGCCGATCCGCGGATGGCTGGCCAGGGCGGTGGCAACCTCGCTCGGCGTCCAGCCGTCAGCCGCGGCTGACGCACTGTCCAGCAACGCCTCGCGGGAGTCGAAGGGGCGGTGCGCCAGCACCGCATTCACCCAACTCTCGACCTCGGCGCAGCTGGCCAGCACACTCGCCGCCGCCACCGGATCGAGCCGGTTGAACTCCTCGATCGTCATCAGCGCTCCTCGTCGCGGGTTGGTCTGACCACTTGAACGAAGTCGACGCTATAGGGCCATTTTGTATGTCTTGTATCGCCGATGTGACGGTTGCGTAACGCGTGCTCCGAATGCGAGACCCGAGGAATTTTGCGTGCCTCGGAACTTCCCCCAGGCAATTGAGGGAAACGCCAGGATCAGTGCGCGGTGGTGTCCGAGCCACGAACCCGATCGATGACCGCACGAATTTCGCGCAGATGCTGGCCCATTGCCTGGGCCACCGCGTCGGGGTCGCGGGCGTCCAATGCGGCCAGGATCCGGACGTGCCCGGCGTGCGATATGCGCCGCCCGTCGCCGCCCAGGTGGGAGTAGACACGGGCCTCCACCGTCCAGGTAGCGGCGAGTTCGCCGAGCGAGGCGAGCAGCGGGTTCCGGGACGCACGGGCGATCGTGGTGTGGAAGGCCACGTCGAGCCGCAGCGATTCGTCGGCGTCGACGTCCGCGGCGGAGGCGTCCAGAACGGCGTGCAGTTCGGCCCGCTCATGGGCGGTGATCCGTCCGGTGGCCAGCCGGGCCAGCTGGGGCTCGACCAGTTCGCGGAACTCGGCGGAGTGCTCGAAGTCGTCGCTGGCCCGCTCTAAGCGGGCCGCCAACGAAGCGCTCAGCGGCACCTCGCGGGTGACTCGGGTGCCGCTGCCATGCCGTCGGACGATCAGCCCGGACGCCTCCAGCCGGCTGAGTGCCTCGCGCAGCGCGGTCCGCGAGACGGCCAGCTCGGTCGCCAGCGATCGTTCCGCCGGCAGCCGGTCGCCGGGCGCATAGACGCCGGTGACGATGTCTCGTTCGATGTGCCGGACGATCTCTTCGGCCACCGTCGCTCCGGATCGGGGCAGCGCGCTCGCGCGACCGTCGTCCGATGTCATATGCGGGTCCGTCCGTGTGCCGATGACGCTGGGGCGAGGGCACTCGCCGCTCGCCCCATCTTGTCATCGTGGACTCGTCAGGCCGACTGGAGTGCGGGCTCCCCGACGCTGTCGAGATCGGTGTCGGAGGCGGCGAACGTCGCACGCATCTGGGCGTAGTCGAGCTTTCCTTCCCATTTCGACACGATGAAGGTGGCGACGCAGTTGCCGAGAAGGTTCACCGAGACGCGCATCGAGTCCATCAGCCGGTCGGCGCCGAGCAGCAGCGCCACCCCGGCGACCGGGAAGATGCCCAGCGCGGTAGCGGTCGCCGACAGGGCCAGGAAGGACGAGCCGGGAACCCCCGCCATGCCCTTCGAGGTCAGCAGCAGGACACCGAGGGCGGCTAGCTGCTGACCCATCGACAGCTCGATGCCGAAGGCCTGGGCCAGGAACAGCAACGAGATGGACAGGTAGATCGCGGCGCCGTCCAGGTTGAACGAGTAGCCGGTCGGTACCACCAGGCCGGCGATCGAGCGCGGGTTGCCGGCCTGGGTCAGCTTGGTCATGATCCGGGGCAGGACGGCCTCGGTGGACGCGGTGCCCAGGGCCAGCAGGAACTCCGAACGGGCGAATTTGATGAACTCCCACAGGGGGACCCGGGCGAAGCCCCAGGAGATCAGGAAGAGCAGGCCGATGAAGACCACGGCCGCGCCGTAACAGGCGGCGATCAGCATGGCGTAGGTGCCCAGCGTGGCCAGGCCGTACTGGCCGATGATGAACGCCATCGCTCCGAAGGCGCCGAGCGGCGAGACCCGCATGATCCAACCCATGATCTTGAACACGATGTCGAGGGCGGCGCTCAGGAAGTCCATCACTGGCTTGGTCTTCTCGGGGCCGAGCACCACCATCGCCGCGCCGAAGAAGACGGCGAAGAAGAGCACCTGCAGCAGGCTGTTCTCGGCGAACGCCTGGATCACGCTCTCTGGAATGACGTGCAGCAGGAAGGTGGCGGCGTCCGGAATCGAACCGCCGGCGGTCTTCGCGGCGACCGCGGAGCCGTCCAGGGTGGCCGGATCGATCTGCAGACCGGCACCGGGCCGGACCACGTTGGCGACCAGCATGCCGAAGGCCAGGGCGAAGGTGGACGCGGCCAGGAAGTAGCCGAGTGCCTTGACCCCCACCCGGCCGACCGACTTCACATCGCCGACATGGGCGATGCCGGTCACGATCACCAGGAAGATGATCGGCGCGATCACCATCTTGATCAGCCGGATGAAGCCGTCGCCGATCGGCTTCAGCTGGGCTCCGATGGTCGGCCACAGGGCGCCGATGGCGATGCCCAGGACGATCGCGACGCCGATCTGGAAGAACAGCGACTTCCAGATCGGCTGTTTGACCTTGAGCTTCTGGTCGGGCCCTACCTCGTAGAGTCCCTCGACCGTCTTCGAGTGGGCCACGGCGGCCTCCTTCTGGGAGTGTCGAATCGTTGTGAACACTCCACTCCCGCGTTGTTACGGCGACCGGCGCCCGTGGTAACCGCCGAGTTACGGTCTGACCACTTTGGGTCCGGAGCCTGGTGCGGGAGTCGGGTTCGATCGGTGAGGAGGAAGATCCGTCTCGCCGATGCAGCGTGTTGAGCGGTGGCGCAAGGCCCGCGCGGTATATTTTCTGGCATGATTTCAGCCGGATACCCAGAGTGTGACCGGGTTCTCGCCGACTTGGGAGCTCCCTTCGTGCAGGCCTTCATCGACGCAGTCGACGGCGCTCGGGAGGACTTCGCCGCGTTCAAGGAGTGGCAGCCCGGGTGGTTCCCCAACTTCACTGCCCGCTTCACCGCGAACTTCCTCCATGAACGGATCTGGGATCGGTTGGTCCGCCTTGTCGAGAGCATGGATGGCATCCACGTCCATGACGTGGAGCCGACACGGGAGTTGCACAGCGGGACCTCGTACTCCATCCGGATCAAGCGGCATCATCCCGGTGACCGCATCTCTGCGTATCCGACCGATGCGTCTCGCGCGTTCTGGTCGAACAACGTCGTGGCTCTTGAAGGGCTTGAGCCGCTCAGCCTTGCCCTCGGCTACTACTGGGATTCTGAACGGCGCATTGTCGGGGAGGCGATCACGTCCTTCCGCGATGGCAAAGACAACCCAATTTGGGCGATCCAGTTGCGCCGCAACGCCAGCAGCCCCGCTGGTTTCTCCTGGACGCCGGTCGCACCCGATCTGCCCGAGGTCGATCTCAGCGGTGTCGTCCGCGATGCCGAGGAGGAGTCGGAATCATGAGCCGCGCAGTCGGTGACGTTCTGCTCGTTCTCCGGCGGGCCGCAGACATCACACAGGAAGAACTTGCCGACCATCTCGGCATCACCCAGGCCGCGCTTTCTCGGTATGAGAACAATCTGCGTGAGCCTGACGACGAGATGGTGGAGAAGCTGGGTGAGGCTCTTGGGGTTACTCCGGAGTTCATCCGGCACGAGTTCCGGATGCAGGGTGCTATCGCTGCAGATGCTCATATGCGTCGGCAGAAGACCGCCAAGCCTTCGGACTGGAAGCGCGTCGAGGCGCGCGTGAACATGCTGCGGATGCATTCGTCCTACTTGCTGGAGAGGGTCCCGCTACGGCCACAGAACCACGTCATCCAGGTTGATCCCGACGAACACACGCCCGCGCAGGCGGCAGCAATGGTCCGCGCCGCGTGGCGGATGCCGATCGGACCGGTACGAAACGTCATCCGCTGGGTCGAGTCAGCAGGTGTCATCGTCGTGGAAGAGGACTTCGGAACCCATCGCATCGATGGAATGTCGCAGTGGGCAGGCGAGCACGCGGTGATCGTGCTCAATGCCGTGCTGCCCACGGATCGAAAGCGCCTCACGGTCGCGCACGAACTCGGGCACCTGGTCCTCCACAGCCAGTACATCGACCTCGATGCGGAGGATCAGGCGAACCAGTTCGCCGCCGAGTTCCTCATGCCTGCGCACGTCATCGCACCGGAACTGACGAATCTCACGCTCGGCAAGCTGTCCGACCTCAAGACGGAGTGGGGCGTGTCGATGCAAGCGATCTTCGAGCGTGCCTATCGTCTGGGCAAGGCAACCGCAGAAGCACGCCAAAAGTTCTACCGACAACTGAACAGCCGAGGCTGGAAAACCCGCGAACCCGGCAGTGACCTACTACCCGCAGAGAACCCGGAACTTGCCGCCTCGGTCGGCCGACAACTCGATCACGCCGGGCTCACCCAACAGGAAATCCAGTTCCTCATCGGCACGCGAGACGGGAACCCAACACCTTTCGACGCGCCACGACGACCCCTCCGAGCCATCTGAGCCTATGCCGTTGAGGGAAGTGGCCAGGCATGCCAAGTACTACGCGGTTACAAGATCCAGCGCAGCGCCGACCCTAGTCCGCGGCCAGGGGCCTGCCCGAATCCCGTTCGAGCTGCGCCACGGCAAGGTCGAGGTTTTCGAGGTTGAGCAGGTCCTCGACGTCCAGAAGGCCTAGGCCGAGGACCAGATCGCCACTCGGCGATTGAGGAGTTGCCAGGCGTAACGGACATGCCCGAGCGCCAGCGCAAGGATCCGGGCGGACCGCCATCGCCGGACCGCCAGCATGCGATCGGAGGCTCGGCAGGGTCGCATCCGGTCGTGCGTGATCCCGGCGGTGGCGCCAGCGTCTCCCCCAGCCCGAGTTGATGGTCCGGTCAATATCGGCCCCAACGCGCTCAACCCGTTGTCGACGGGGACGCCACGCTGTCGGGCGACGATTCCCCGAGTCTTGGCGTTGCCCTAGAGCCGGCGCCGTTCGGACCTCGTCAGATTACGTCCGATGTGCGGGTCGTTTCGCCTCGGACGCCTCACTGAGGGCCCGGATCGGACGTAATCTCGCGACCGGTGCCGGCCTCGGCCGCACCGCTAGCCTGCGGGCCATGGAGATCGTGCCCGCGGCGAGCGCCGTGATCGTCGACGACCAGGGCCGGGTGCTGCTGGTGTTGCGCGGCCATGAACCGCAGAAGGGCCGCTGGTCTGTCCCCGGTGGGAGCGCGGAGCCGGGCGAGACGCTGGAAGAGACCGCGGCACGGGAGGCATTCGAGGAGACCGGCGTCCGGGTCCGGATCGGACGCGAGCTGTGGACGGTGACGCTGCCCACCGCCGACGGGCGGCTGTACGAGGTGCACGACTTCGCCGCCACCGTGATCGACGGCACCTTGACCCCTGGAGACGACGCCGCGGATGCCCGCTGGGTGACCGCGGCGGAACTGGACGAGCTGCCGCTGACCGCGGGGCTGAAGGACTACTTCATCGGTGCGGGGATCATCCCGCCCGGCCCTGGTGATTGAGCGCGTCACTCATCGGTTGAGCGTGTCGCAACCGGGGACCTCGACACGCTCGATCAGCGGTGGGCTATCCGGTGTTGCGCAGGCCGGCGGCGACTCCGTTCACCGCGAGCAGGAGGGCGCGCTGCAGTTGTGGGTCGTGGTCGCCGGCGCGCAGCCGGGCCAGCATCGCGACTTGCAGGTAGCTGACCGGGTCGAGATAGGCGTCCCGGACGCTCAGGGTGCGCTTCAGGATCGGCTGGCTGTCCAGCAGCTCGTCCTCGCCGGTGATCGCCAGCACGGCCGCCACGGTTCGCCGGTATTCGTCGGAGATCCGGTCGAAGACATGGTGCAGCTTCGGGTCGACCAGCGAGGTGACATAGTGCCGGGCCACGTCCAGCCGGGTCTTGGTGAGCATCATCTCGACGTTGGAGATGAACGTCCGGAAGAAGTGCCATTGCTCGTACATGACGGCCAGCTGTTCCCCGTGCCCGGCGGCCACCGCGGCCTCCAGCCCGCTGCCGACGCCGAACCAGCCGGGCACGATCTGCCGGGACTGGGTCCAGCCGAACACCCACGGAATGGCCCGCAGCCCCTCCAGGCCGGTCCCGCTGTCGGGACGCTTGGACGGCCGGGAGCCCAGTTTCAGCGCACCCAGTTGGTCGACCGGGGTGGACTCCCAGAAGTAGGCCGGCAGGTCCGGGTCCTCGACCAGCCGCCGGTAGGCGACGAACGCCGAATCGGAGATGGCCTGCATGGTGGCGTCCCACTCGGCCAGCTGCTCGGGGCTCTGCCGGGAGGTCAGATGCAGCGTGCTCGCCTCGAGGACGGCGGCCAGGGTCAGTTCCAGGTTCTCTCGGGCGAGCGCCGGCAGGGTGTACTTGTCGGAGATCACCTCGCCCTGCTCGGTGACCTTGATCTGCCCGCTGAGCGAGCCGTACGGCTGAGCCAGGATCGCCTCGTGGGTGGGGCCGCCGCCGCGGCCGACGGTGCCGCCCCGGCCGTGGAACAGCCGCAGCTGAATGCCGTGCCTGGCTGCCACGTCGCGCAGCACCCGTTGGGCCCGGTGGATCTCCCACTGGCTGGTGGCGATGCCGGCGTCCTTGTTGGAGTCGGAGTAGCCGAGCATGACCTCTTGGACGTTGCCGCGCAGCCTGACCAGCGCCCGGTAGGACGGGTCGGCCAGCAGCTTCTCCAGGATCTCGCCGGCGGTGCGCAGCTCGGTGACGGTCTCCAGCAGCGGCACGAAGCCGATCGCGGCGATGTTCTCGGTGACGTCGACCAGCCGGGCCTGCCGGGCCAGCAGGACGGCCGCCAGCAGATCGTCGGCACCCCTGGTCATCGAGACGATGTAGCTCTCGATGCAGCTCGGGCCGAACCGGGCGTGGGCCTCGCGGATCGCCTCGAAGGTGCCGTAGGTGCGGGCGCCGTCGGCGTCCAGGGTGGGCGGGGAGGGGGCCAACGGACGCCGCTGGGCGAGTTCCCCGCAGAGCAGCACATACCGCTCGTCGGCGTCCAAGGTGGCGTAGGGGACGTCCAGTTCGCCGACCCGGTCGACCAGCTGGCCGACCGCGTGATGGTGCTTCTCGGAATGCTCGCGGACGTCCATCGTGGCGACGCCTAGGCCGAAGGCGCTCACCGTCCGGATCAGCCGGGTGAGCCGTCCGCCGGCCAGCAGCTCGGCACGGTGGGCGATCAGCGAGTCGCGGACCAGCTCCAGATCGGCCAGCAGCCGGGTACTGCCTCGGTAGTCATGGCCCGGACGGTGCGGTAGGCCCTCGGTGATCTGCCGCCGGGTGTTCAGCAGCTTCTGCCGGATGCAGTGCAGCTTCAGCCGGTAGGGCTCCTCGACGTGGATCCGCTGCACGTGCTGGTCGAGCTCGGGCAGCGCCGCCAGGTCGGCCTTCAGGCTGGCCTGCAGATCGGGGCTGATCCGGCGCAGCCGGCTCGAGGTGGAGACTTCGGCGATGACGGCGTCCAACTCGGCGATCAGCACCCCGATGCCGACCAGATGCTGCCGCTCCAGCACCTGCAGGGTGGTCTCGGGAGTCACGTTGGGATTGCCGTCCCGGTCGCCGCCGATCCAGTTGCCGAGCGCCAGCGGGGCCGCGGTCAGCGGCAGGTAGCCGCCCTGCTGGGCGACCTCGTCGGCCAGGTCGTCGAGCAGCTGAGGGACGGCGCCGGCCATCAGCGCGCCCGCGTAGAACAGCACGTTGCGGGCCTCGTCCTCGACCGTCGGCTGGTCGACCCGGAGTTCGTCGGTCTGCCACAGGGTTTCGATCACCCGGGTCAGCTCCCGGTCGCGGACCCTCTCGGTGCGCGGGGTCAGCGCCTCGGGGGCGGCCAGCAGCGCGTCGCCGATCTGGCGCAACTGCACCAGGGTGGTCCGCCGGCTGGCCTCGGTCGGGTGCGCGGTGAATACCGGCCGCACCTGCAGCTTGGCCAGCGCCGTGGTCAACGCCGGGGCGCCCAGCTCGTCGGCGACCTGTTCGACCGCGCGGGACAGCCAGCCGGTGCCCTCGGGCCGGTCGTCGAAAGTGCGGATGCGGGCCACCTGCTCAGCGATGTTGGCCAGGTGGAAATAGGTCCGGAAGGCCCGGATCAGGTTGACCGCGGTGGGCAGGTCGGCGGTGCTCAGCCGCTTGGTGAGCCGCTGCTGCGCCCGCCGGTCACCGGCCAGCGCCTTGCGCGAGAGCTGCCGGATCTCTTCGATCTGGTCGACCAGTTCAGGCGATTCCTGGCGGGCCAGGGTCTCGCCGAGCAATTCGCCGAGCCGGCGGATGTCGCGGCGTAGGCGGGCGTCGTCGGCTTCGTCGAGAAAGCCGGGCACGGCGGCGTCGGTCACTGGGCCCTCCTGGTGCGGTTGGGCTACGGGCGACAGCGCTGTCCGGACGCCTCAGGGTAGCGGGCGCGACACAGGGGGCACGAATTTCAGCGGACGACGACCAGTCCGGAGGTGAACGCCAAGGCCGTGGCCTGGGCCCGGTCGCGGCAACCGGTCTTGAACAGGATCCTGGAGATGTGGGTCTTGATGGTGCCCTCGCCGACGAACAGCCGCCGAGCCAGCTCGGCGTTGCTCAGCCCCTCGGCCAGCAAGGCCAACACCTCGCGCTCCCGTGCGGTGAGCCCGGCGACCACCGTGCTGGGGGCGCCCAGGGTGGGCAGCGCCGTCAGGGCGGCCAGCACCTGGCCGGCCACCGCCGGATCGAGCCACACCTCGCCGTCGGCCACCCGGCGAATCGACGGGGCGAGATCGTCGGGATGCCGCTTGAGCACGTAGCCGGCGGCCCCCGCGCGCAGGGCGCGGACGACGTCCGGGTCGCCGTCGAAGGTGGTCAGCACCAGCACCGGCGGGGCGTCGTCGGCGGCGCAGACCGCACGGGTCGCCTCCACCCCGTCCAGCCGCGGCATCCGGATGTCCATCACCAACACATCGGGACGGCAGTCGAACACCAGCGCGACCGCCTCGTCTCCGTCGGCGGCCTGCCCGACCACCTCCAGGTCGGGTTGGGCGTTCAGCACCGCGGCCACGCCGGCGCGGATCAGCGGATCGTCCTCGACGATCGCCACCCGGATCATCGGACGCCCACCGGAAGTCGCGCGGCGAGCCGGTAACCGTCCTTGTGCACCCCCGATTCGAGAACGCCGCCGAAGGTCCGCAGCCGGTCGCTCAGGCCTTCCAGTCCTCGTCCGCCGGTGGCTGGCAGCGGTGGCGGTGTGCCCACGGCGCGGGCGGCCGAGTCGACGATGTCGACCTCGAGCTCGGTGTCGTGCCAGGCCAGCATGACCCGGCAGCGGGTGCCGGACGGCGCGTATTTGAGCGTGTTGGTGATGCCCTCCTGGATGGCCCGGTAGACGGCGGTCTGGGCGGCGTCCGGCAGCTCGCGGCGGCGTCCGGTCTCGGCGAAGGTGACGTCGAGCCCGGCCTCGGACGCCAGCGACAGCAGCTCGGGCAGGTCGTCCAGCAGCGGTGCGGACGCGGTCATCCGGTCGCGGGGCATCAGCCGCAGGGTGGCCTGGATCTCCTCCATGGCACGCCGCGCGGTGGTCTCGATGCCGCGCAGCGTCGCCGGATCGCCGCCGGACGCGGCCCGTGCGGACGCCGCCTGGACCAGTACGGTGGTGATGGTGTTCGCGACCCCGTCGTGCAGTTCGCGGGCCAGTTCGACCCGCTCGTTGTGGGCTGCCTCGGCCCGCAACCGCTCCTGGTCGGCCTGCCAGGCGCGCAGCCGCTCACTCCGCCGCAAGGCGCGGCGTCCGGCGACCCAGACGGCCAGCCCGGAGGCCAGGTTGAGCAGCAGGCCCTGGGTGAGACCGATCCATTTGCTGTCGAACCAGGCCGACAGCGCGAACGAGTGGGTGACCAGCGGGACCGCCGCTAACCAGCCCCAGCGGGCCCTGGCCGCCGGGGAGTTCGCTGCGACGGCGAAGGTGGCCACCAGCAACCCGGCGACCGGTTGCCACAGCGGCACCAGCAGGGTGACCATCGCGAACGCGACCTGGACGGCGAGCACCGGCACCGGGTGGCTGCGCCGCCACAGCAGGGTGACGTGGGCTGCGGCGGTGGCGACCACGGGCGCCCACAGCGGGATGGCGCCCCCGGAGGCGAGCCGCTGTTGGCCGTCCCAGAAGAACAGGTCCGCGGTGATCGCCACGGCGACCACCAGCAGGCTGCGCAGGGTGGCAGACATCAGTTCTTGTGGCACATCGAGAGCCACGGCATCCAGAAGCACCAGGCGCTGGCCGGGCTCACATCGGGCGGCATCTCGAAGCCCAACGGGGCCGTGCTCGGGGTGGCCAGCTCCAGCATCCACATCGTCGCCTGGGTCGTCACCTCGTCCTTGCGGTGGCCGAACGCACCGACCGCGCGGGCCTGGGTGTGCGGGGTGCTGCCGGTCAGCCAGGCGATGCCGACCGAGGTCGGCGTGGCGCCGGCGCGGAGCGCGGCGGCGACGTCCAGGTCGACCAGCACCAGCCGTTCCTGGACCAACTCGCCGCTGCCCAGCACCGACGGGGTGGTGGCGCCGTTCGCTGTGCCGAAGACCGCCACGAACAGCGGCGACACCTCGCCGGTGTCACTACGCCCGGTGACCACCGCGACTCCAATTGCCGATTCGAGGTCGCGGACGACTTTCGCGAACTTCTTCGTCTGCTTCGCCATGGGAGGACTCCTGTCGGGACGGAATGCCCCACAGGAGCCGTCCGGGCCGGTCCTGATACCGCCGGGCGTCAGGAGATTCTGATGCCGTACAGCTTCTTGGCGTAGGTGCCGACCACCAGCATGTTGCCGTAGACCGCGGGCGAGGCCTCGATGTTCTTCTCCAGTTGCAGCGTCGAGAAGTCCTTGCCGGTGTTCGGGTCGAACAGATGCAGCAGGCCACCGGAGTCGCCCTGGATGCCGTAGACGTGGCCGTCGGAGCCCTGGATCAGCAAGGGCGAACTCCACGAGAAGGCGCCCATGGTGCGCTGCCAGACCACCTGGCCGGTTTTGGAGTCCAGCGCCACCAGGTCGCCCTGCTTCTCCGACGCCGTCCGCGCCATGGTGACGAAGACCAGGTCGGAGACCTCACCGAAGCCCAGCGCCGGGGTGGCCATCATGCCGCCGTTGACGGCGTTGTACTGGGCGTCGATCTCCCACTTCCAGACCTCTTTGCCGGTCAGCGCGTCGATCTTGCGGAAGGTGACCGGGCCGGACTTGCCGCCGGCCTCGCCACGCTTGTCGTATTCGTTGCCGGTGTAGATGAACGGGCCGTCTGGGGTGTCCTCCAGCACGATGCTGGCGTCGGTGTCGTCGCCGGTCGGGAACACCCAGACCACCTGCATGGTGGTGGCGTCCCAGCAGATGATGTTGCCGTCGTTGTCGGGGGCGTAGATCAAGTTGCGGTAGGCGGCCGCCGAACCTTCGATGCCGTACCGGGCGTTCGGATCGCCGGTGTCGTATTTGAGCTTGACGAACTCCGGGTTCACGCTGACCGTCTTGGCGTCCGGGTCGAATGTGGCGTTCAGCTTCACCTTGTAGATCAGCCCGTTCTCGGCCGGTTCCATCAAGGTGTCGGACGCCGCGTTGACCAGGGCGGAGGAGTCGAAGGCACCCCACCCGGCCGGCTTCCGAGCCGGCCCGGACGGGTCGGTGCCGCTCCAGCCGTTGACCTCCTTGTTCTGGATCAGGTCGAATATCCGGTACCGCCATTCACCGGTCTTGTCGCCGTTCTCGTTCAGGCCCATCCCCGAATAGAGCAGCGGGTAGCCCCGCGGATCGACCGAGCCGGTGCCCTTGAAGGCGAAGCCGGTGTCGATCGGCGGCTTGGTGTCCTTGCCGGTGGCCAGATCCATCCGGTACACCTTGCCGTCGACCACCGGGTAGAGCACCTCGACGAAGTTCTC
The DNA here is from genome assembly GCF_047606665.1 of Micropruina sp. Lineage (GTDB taxonomy): Bacteria > Actinomycetota > Actinomycetes > Propionibacteriales > Propionibacteriaceae > Micropruina. The sequence goes on from NZ_JASGEF010000042.1 coordinate 84,035, forward strand.
GTCCTGCACCTGCGCCGGGTCGAGGCCCATCGCCTGCTTGGTCTGCTCCGGCCAGTTCACCATCAGCGGCTGGCCGGTCCAGCCGGCGCCCGCCCAGTAGGAGCCCTCGGCCTCCACGTCGCCGGTGTCGTGCGTCCAGGCGATCTCCAGCTTCTTGTCGGTCACGTCGGCGGTGCCGTAGGCCGGCGCGTTGCGGTAGTTGTTGCCACGGAAGGTGAGGACGCCGGGGACCTTGGTGTAGGTCGCCGGGTCGCCGAACGCCACCGGACCGGCCGGGGTGTAGTTCGCGATCTGCTGGTTGTCGCCGTTGAACAGTTGCCAGGTGACCGTGCCGTCCGGCTGGAAACCACGGCTGAACGTGCCGCCGCCCAGCGCGGTGGGCGCCGTCCAGCCCGGCAGCGAGCTGAGCGGCAGTTCCAGCTTGGCCGGATCGGTCTGCGGATTGACCGACGCCGGTGCGCTCGCCGTCGGCGAGTTCGGGCGCGGCGACTCGACGAAGACGTCCGGGGCGGTACAGGCGGTCAGCGTGAGGCCGCCGACCACACCGGCGACGGCGAGACCGAGCAGGGGACGACGGACGTGGCGAGGGGTAACAGGCACGACCGAGAGTCTAGGCTCCGGTTTGGGCCCGTTCGGAGTACCGCACGGTCGTGCCGGCGAGCTTGTCGCCGAAGGTCTGGCCCTCCCGGTCCCACAGCGGCCAGAGGAACCCCAGCCCGAGGGTGGCGACGTCGGCCAGATGGGCCAGGGCGCGCAAACCCATCCGGGTCTGCGACGCCGGTGCCCCCATCGGGTCGAGCACCTGCAGCCTCAGCAGCCGGTGGGCGGGCGACTGCCCGTTCTTGGAGAGCAGCGCGGACGCCACGATCACCACCAGGAACGCGATCCTGCCCAGCCACTGGCCGGTGTCGCTGTCCGGCGACGAACGGCCCACGACGATGGTCCCGAGCAGCTGTGCGAGCAGGGACCACGGCAGGATCGTCCCGATCAGGTACCCGGCGACCCTGCGCCACCAGTGCTTCGACTCGCGCTTCATGGCTCAGAGCACCGGGTGGGTGCCCCAGATCCGCTTGATGTAGTCCTTCATCGACCGGTCGGAGGAGAAGTAGCCGCAGCGGGCCACATTCAGGATCGCCGAGCGAGTCCAGGCGTCCGGGTCGGCGTAGAGGGCGTCCACGCGCTGCTGCGCCTCGATGTAGGAGGCGAAGTCGGCCAGTGCCATGAACCGGTCGTGGTGCACCAAGTTGGAGACCACCGGCTCGAAGGTCATCGGGTCGCCGCCGGAGAAATGCCCGGACGCGATCAGGTCGAGGGTGGCCTTCAGCTGCGGGTTCGACTCGTAGTACTCGCCGGGGTGGTAGCCTTTGGCGCCCAGCGCGGCGACGTCGGGCTCGGACATGCCGAACAGGAAGAAGTTGTCGTCGCCGACCAACTGCCGGATCTCGACGTTCGCGCCGTCGTCGGTGCCGACGGTCAGCGCGCCGTTCAGGGCGAATTTCATGTTGCCGGTGCCGGACGCCTCCATGCCGGCCAGCGAGATCTGCTCGCTCAGGTCGGCGGCCGGGATCAGCCGCTCGGCCAGGGTGACGTTGTAGTTCGCCGGGAAGAAGACCTTCAGCCGGCCCTGCACCCGCGGATCGTCGTTCACCACCGAACCGACCGCGTTGATCAGGTGGATGATCTGCTTCGCCATCCGGTAGCCGGGGGCGGCCTTGGCGCCGAACACGAAGGTGCGCGCGGTGACGTCCGAGGCCTTCACCTTGCCCGAGATGATCTGCTCGTAGGTCGACACGATGTGCAGCAGCTTCAGGGTCTGCCGCTTGTACTCATGCAGCCGCTTCACCATCACGTCGAGCATCGCGTCGGTGGGCAGCTCGATGCCGTCCCGCACCCGCAGCCGGTCGCGCAGCCGGATCTTGTTGGTGTGCTTCGCCTGCGCGAATGCCGCGCGGAACTCCGGATCGTCGGCCAGCGGCGCCAGCTCGTGCAGCCGCTCCAGATCGGTCACCCAGCCCGAGCCGATCGCGTCGGTGATCAGGTCGGACAGGTGCGGGTTGGCCAGCTTCATGAACCGTCGCGGCGTCACGCCGTTGGTCACGTTGATGAATTTGTCCGGCCACAGCTCGGCGAAGTCGTTCAGCACGTTGTCGCGCAGCAGCTGCGAGTGCAGTTCGGCGACGCCGTTGACCTTGATGCCGGCGACGGTGGCCAAGTAGGCCATCCGGACACCGCGGTCGGGGTACTCGGCGATGATCGACATCCGGCCCAGCCGCAGGTAGTCGTCCGGCCAGGTCTCCCGGACCACGTCGAGGAACTCCTCGTTGATCTTGTAGATGATCTCCAGATGCCGCGGCAGCAGCCGTCCGAGCAGATCGACCGACCACACCTCCAGCGCTTCCGGCAGCAGGGTGTGACAGGTATAGGCGAAGCACTTCGAGGTGATCGCCCAGGCCTCGTCCCAGTCCAGGCCGCGCTCGTCGATCAGAATGCGCATCAACTCGGGCACCGCGATCACCGGGTGGGTGTCGTTGAGCTGGAAGACCACTCGCTCGGGCAGGTCGTGGAGGTCGAAACCGCGGCCCTGACCGTCGATGAAATCGCGCAGCGAACAGGCGACGAAGAAGTACTGCTGCTGCAGCCGCAGCTCCTTGCCCTGCGGGGTGGAGTCCTCCGGGTACAGCACCTTGGAGATGTTTTCGGCGAAGGTCTGGGCGCGCACCGCCTGGGCGTAGTCGCCGGCGTTGAAGATGTTCAGGTCGAAGGCCTGGGTGGCCTGCGCGCTCCACAGCCGCAGGGTGTTCACCCGGCCGTTGAGGTAGCCGGGAACCATGTAGTTGTAGGGGACGCCGAGCACGTTCCAGGCCGGAACCCAGCGGGTCCGCTCGACGCCGTTGTCGTCGTAGGTCTCGGTGTGCCCGCCGAAGTTGACCTGGACGGCCGACTCGGGGTGGGCGATCTCCCAGGGGTTGCCCAGGGCCAGCCACGAGTCGGGCTGCTCGACCTGTTCGCCGTCGACGAAGGTCTGCCGGAAGATGCCGTACTCATAGCGGATGCCGTAGCCGATGCAGGGCACGTTCATGGTGGCCAGCGAATCGATGAAGCAGGCCGCGAGGCGTCCCAGGCCGCCGTTGCCGAGACCAGGCTCCACCTCTTGGGCGCGCAGCCGGGTCAGGCTGAGGCCGCAGGCGTGCAGGGCCTTCTCTGCGACGTCGTTGAGGTTGGCGGCCAGCAGGTTGTTGCCCAGCTGGCGGCCCAGCAGGTATTCCGCCGACAGGTAGGCCACCGACTTGGGGTGGTTCTCACGCTGCTTGCGGCTGGTCTCCAGCCAGCGGGCGGTCAGGTAATTGCGGACGGTGTGGGCCAGTGCGGTGTACTGGTCGTTGATCGACGAGCGGGACAGCGCGACGCCGAGGTCGGTGTTCAGTTCGTGCAGGAACTCCTTCACGAACCCGTCGACGGTGTGCGGAGGCGCGGTCACCGGCGCCAACGCGAGCGGGTGGGTCTGCGGGAATTCGACTCCCTGACGGTGCGGCCCGATGGCGGGCGTCTCGTCTGCCGGGGTGAGCGGCGATGGGGCTGACTCGGGCGCGCGTGACTCAGACATGGGGGATACCGTAGCCAACCGACGTTACGGCGAGCACAATCGGCCCGAAGGCGAGATTTGGCGACGGGAGCCCTCCGATCGTGCCGGGTTCAGCAATCAGGCACGTGACGGCGGGCGATGGCGTCCACCCAGGCCGGCGCCACCTGTCCGGCAACCCGCCTGGCCGCCTCGCCGAGGCAGATCAATTCCTCCGGTGTGAGGACGTCGATGACCAGTCGGCGCACCTCGCGCACATGTGCCGGTGCCGCCTCGACCAGCTTGCGACGTCCGGCGGGGGTGATGTGGGCGTTCACACAGCGGGCCTGGCCGCTGCGCCGCTCGATCCAGCCCGCGCGTTCCAGGCGCGCGACGGCGTGCGACAGCCGCGACGGCGAGCCCTGGGCGTGGACGGCCAACTCGGTCATCCCGAGTGCTCCACCCGGACGATCGTTGAGGCCGGCGAGGATGTGGTACTCGAAGCTGTTCAGGCCCGAATCGCGTTTCAGCTGGGCGTCCAATGCTGGCGGCAGGGTCATCATCAGCGCCACCACCGACTGCCAGTCGCGCAGCTGATCGTCGGTGAGCCACGGCGGCTCCTGCGGCGTCTGCTCGGACATGCGCACAGGGTACTCATTTGAACATTCAAATCGTAGCGGCTACAGTGGATTTGAATCTTCAAATCCACTGTTCCACCAGGAGGCTCCGATGACCCTTCTCCGTATCGACGCCAGCATCCAGGGCCCGCGTTCGGCCAGCAGCGCGCTGGCCGACCTCGTGGTCGCCGAGTTCGCCGCGGGCCGCCCCGACGAGGCGATTCGCACCCGGCACATCGGTGCCGATCCGCTGCCCTCCGACGTGTGGGCGACCGCGGTGGGCGCCAACTTCACCCCCGAGGCGTCCCGGACTCCCGAACAGGTCGCCGCGCAGGCGCTGGCCAAGGAGCTCGCCGGCGAACTGGTTGCGGCCGACGCCGTGGTGCTCGCCCTGCCGCTGTACAACTGGGGCGTCTCGCAGCACGTCAAGACCTGGATCGACCTGGCGATCGCCGGTGCCCCGACCGGCACCCGGCTGCTGGACGGCACGCCGACCGTGCTGGTGGTCACCCGTGGCGGCGGCTACGGGCCGGGGACGCCGAAGGAGGGCTGGGACCACAGCATCGGCTACCTGCGCCGGATCGTCGGCGAGGTGTGGGGTGCCGACCTGACCGTGATCGAGCGGGAACTGACTTTGGCACGGGTCAGCCCGGCGATGGCCGGTCTGGTCGAGCTGGCCGACAGCCTGCAGCAGCAGGCCGAGCAGGCCTCCCGCGAGGCCGGACGCGCGCTCGCCGCGCACCTCGACGCCGAGGCGGACGCCGCCTGACGATCTACTCCGGCAGCCAGTTCATCCAGTGGAAGGGGGACGCCTTCATCGGCGCGACGGCGGCCAAGGCCGACGCATGGGATTTCTGCGACCGCGTCCGCGAGGTCGCGCAGACGCCGACGGGTCGATCTGGGTGCTGACCGACGGTCCCGGCGGACGGCTGCTCCGGCTGGCTGCGAGCTGAGCCGGCCGCCACGGCTGTTCGCCGCGGGTTTTCACATCGGATATGTGAAAAACCTTTCAGTATGGGTTTGCTGAGAACACCCTTACGTGAGGAACGGGCCCGCACCTAGATTGGTGCCAGCAGAGGCGTCCCGACAACGAGCGTCGGGCGTCCGGGAACACGGTCGGCTCAGTGTTGAGCCGGGACAGGGAGCACCAGATGAGCAATAGCGACCCGTTGGTCATTGCGATCGATACCTCGACGACGTCCACCAAGGCGATCATCGTCGACCCGAACGGCAATGTGCTGTCCCAGGCCAAGCTGGAGTTCCCGCTGAGCAACCCGCGGACCAGCTTCTACGAGCACGATCCCCTGGACTGGTGGAACACCACCAACGCGACCGTCGGCACGGCGATCGCCGGGCTGAAGAAGAAGCAGCGCAAGCGGATCGCTGCCATGGCGATGACCCATCAGCGCGAGACCTTCGCACCCTTCGACGAAGATGGCGTGCCGCTGCGTTCCGGCATCATCTGGATGGACGGCCGGGCCGCCGACCAGATCCGCCGCTACGGCACCCCCGAGATCCATGCCCTCTCCGGCAAGCCCGCCGACATCACCCCGGCGCTGTACAAGCTGGCCTGGGTGAAGGAGAACCAGCCCGAGATCCTGCCCGAGGCGTACAAGGTCGTCGACGTCCACGGCTACCTGGTCTTCAAGCTGACCGGCCAATGGGTGAGCTCGGTGGCCTGTGCCGATTCCCTCGGCCTGTTCGACATCGCCAAGCAGGACTACGACCCCGGTCTGCTGGAGATCGCCGGCGTCCGCCGCGACCAGATGAGCGAGCTGAAGAAGCCGGGCGAGATCATCGCCGAGGTCGATCCGGCGATCGCCCACAGCTGGGGCCTGGATCACACGATTCCGCTGGTCGCCGGCATGGGCGACGGCCAGGCGGCCGGTGTGGGTGCGGCGGCGGTGTCCGCCGACACCATGTACCTCAACCTGGGCACGGCCGTGGTGGCCGGCGTGCACGGCCCCAATTACGCCTACGGCAAGGCCTATCGGACGTTGGCCGCGGGCATCCCGGACTGGTACGACTTCGAGCTGCTGGTCAGTTCGGGCGCCTACCTGGCCACCTGGTTCCGGGAGGCGCTGGGCAACCCGGCGCTTGGCGCGGCACCCGACCCGGAGCTGGAGGCCGGCGCGGTTGCGCTGCCGGTGGGTTCGCTGGGCCTGATCACGATGCCGTACTGGAACGCCGTGCAGACCCCGCACTGGGATCCGGTCGCCCGCGGTGCCGTCGTCGGCTGGCGCGGCATCCACAAGCGTTCGGCCATGTACCGCTCCATCCTTGAGGCGATCGGCATCGAGATGCGCAACGGCCTGGAGGGTCTGGAGGCCGATACCGGCACCAAGGTCACCCAGATCCGGGCGATGGGCGGCGGCACCCGCAGCCCGCTGTGGCGGCAGATCATGACCGACGCGATGGGCGTCCCGATCACCGCCTGCCTGGAGGACGAGATCTCCGCCATGGGTGCGGCGGTGGCGGCGATGTCGGTGACCGGCGTCCACGGCGAGCCGGACATCGCCGTCTACGCCGAGAAGATGGCGCAGTTCGGCGACACCACCGAGCCCGACCAGGCCAACTACGAGCTGTACGGTGAGGTGGCCGACATCCAGAAGAAGCTCTACCCGGCGCTGCGTGAGGTGAACGAGGACATCCACGCCTTCATGGAGCGGCATCCCGGCTGAGAACCACAATCGCGGGAGGCGCCGGTCTCGGCGCCTCCCGCACGAGTGCTCAAGGAGCCGCACAGTGCGTGCCTACATGTTCCACGGACCCGGCGACCTGCGGTTGGAGGACGTCGAACCCGGCCGTCCCGGCCCCGGCGAGGTCGCGGTCGAGATCAAGGCGGCCGCCACCTGCGGCACCGATCTGAAGAGCTACCGGCGCGGCCACCCGACGCTGTTCCCGACCGGCACCCTGCCGGCCCGGTTCGGTCACGAGTTCGCCGGGGTGGTCACCGAGGTCGGCGAGGGGGTCACCACATTCGCGCCCGGCCAGCGGGTGGTGGCGGCCAACACCTGTCCGTGCGGCTCTTGCTGGGCCTGCACCATCGGACGCGAGTCGCTGTGCGAGAACCTGCAATACCTCAACGGCGCCTTCGCCGAGCAGATCGTGATTCCGAAGGCGATCGTCGAGCGGAACACCTACGAGATTCCCGACTCGCTGCCGTTCGAGGCGGCCGCGCCGCTGGAGCCGCTGTCGACGGTGGTGCACGGCATGGCCGAGAGCGGCATCGCGCTGGGCGACACCGTGGTGGTCAACGGCGCCGGCCCGATCGGCCAGATGTACATCCGGCTCGCTCAGTTGCGCGGGGCGACGGTGATCTCGGCGGACATGTCGGCCGGACGCCTGGCGCAGGCCGAGGCGGCCGGGGCGTCCGTCACGGTCAATCTGGACGGCTGTGAGAGCATCGCCGACAAGGCCGCGGCGATCCGCGCGGTCACCCCGCACGGACGCGGCGCCGACGTCGCGATCGAGGCCGTCGGACTGCCCGAGGTGTGGGAGCAGACCGTGCAATGCCTGCGTCCCGGCGGCACCGCGGTGCTGTTCGGCGGCCCCAAGGTGGGTGCGATGTTCTCGGTGGACGCCGGCGCGATGCACTACCTGGAATACAAACTGATCGGCGTCTATCACCACACCCCGCGCTATGTGCAGACCGCCGTCCATCTGCTGTCGTCCGGCAAATTCGACGGCATGACGCTGTGCACCGAGGTGCGGCCGCTGGAGGCGCTGGTGGAATCGCTGGAGGACATGTCCCGCGGCGTGGGCAGCAAGTACATCCTGAGGCCGTGAGGTGACCCGGATGCTGATGGCGGACGAGCGGGCACAGATCGTCGAGGGCTGCCTGTTCCTGCAGCGCGAGCGGCTGGTGGTCGGCACCGCCGGCAACGTGTCGGTCCGGGTCGGCGACCGGGTGGCGATCTCGCCCAGCGGGGTGGCGTACGAATCGATGACCGCGGCGGACGTCGTGGTCACCGACCTGGCCGGGACGGTGCTGGACGGCGCGCTGCAGCCGTCCAGCGAGCTGCCGCTGCACCTGGCCGTGTACGCCGCCACCGGTGCCGGTGCGATCACCCACAATCACGCCCCCGCCTCGAGCGCGCTCGGTGTGGTGGTGGACGAGATTCCGCCGTCGCACGCCTACTCGGCGTTGTTCGGCGGATCGGTGCGGGTGGCTCCGTTCGCGCTGTTCGGCACCGACCAGCTGGCGGCCAATGTGGCCGCCGCGCTCGACGGGCGTTCGGGGGCGCTGATGGCCAACCACGGCGCCATCACCATCGGAGCGACACTGCAGAAGTCCTTGTCGTTGTTGCCTTACCTGGAATACATCTGCGAGATCCACCTGCGGGCCATGGCCACCGGCGCGCCGATCAGACTGGTGTCCGCACCGGAGATGGCGTCGGCGGTGAAGGACATGGCCACCTACGGCCAACAACCACGAAAGGAAGGCTGACCATGGCGGTCATCACGATTCTCGGTGCCGGAGCGATGGGGTCGGCGCTGGCCACCCCGCTCACCCAGGCCGGCTGGGAGACCCGGCTGTGGGGCACCTGGCTGGACGATCATCTGCTGGACGCCTGCGAGGCGGGCAAGCCGCACCCGCGGACCAACGTCCCGCTGGCGCCGGGCACCAAGCTGTACCGGTCCGCGCAGTTGGACGAGGCCCTGGAGGGTGCCGACGCGGTGTTCGTCGCGGTGGCATCGGTCGGTGTGCCGAAGGTCACCGAGATGGCCCTCGGGGCGATCTCGAAGGCGTCGGTGCTGCTGTGTACCTCGAAGGGGTTCTGGACCGACCCGTCCGGCCGGATCCAGCTTCTCCCGGACGCCATTCGCGCCATCGCCGCCGGCAAGGGTGTCGCGCTGCCGCCGATCGTCGGGGTGGGCGGGCCGTGCAAGGCCAACGAGGTGGCGCAGGGCAAGCCGACCGCGACCATCTACGGCTCGTTGGACGAGGCGACGGCGGTACGGATGGCACGGGAGATCTCCACCGACGTGTACCGGATCGAGCCGACCACCGATGAGGTCGGCGTCGAGGTGTGCGCGCCGATGAAGAACGTCTACGCGATCGCGCTCGGTCTGGCCGACGGGTTGGAAGAGGGCACCGGCTTCCCGCATCACAACCTGAAGTCGGCGATCTTCGCTCAGGCGGTGCGGGAGATGTCGATCGTGTCCACCGAGCTGGGTGCGCGTCCGGAGACCGCATTCGGACTGGCCGGCGTCGGCGACCTGGAGGTCACCGGGCTGTCCGGACGGAACAAGGTGTACGGCGTCCGGATCGGTCGAGGCGAGGGTGCCAAAGAGGCGCTGGCGGCGATGGAGGCGGCCGAGCAGACCGTCGAAGGCGTCCCGGCCGCCGGCCTGGCGCTGACCCTGGTGCAGCAGCGCGAGGGCCTGATCGACCGGCTGCCGCTGCTGCAAGCGGTGACCGCGATCATCGACGGCGCCGACGACCCGGCCGCCCTGGCCACAGCCGCCGCACTGCCGCCGCGGGTCTGAGCGTCGACCCGCCACTTTCCGGGGTCGCCGGCCACCCTGGGTAGCTGCCACGCGCCACCCTGGGTTCACCGGCCACCGGCCACCGGCCACCCTGGGTCACCGATCGCGCGATCGGTGACTGGTTTCGGGATCGATGACGACTTTCGGGCTATTTCCCGAAAGTGGTGGACGTTTCCTGTCATCGGTCACGGATCGCGCGATCGGTGAGTGGCGGGGTGCGTAAGGTTTCGCCGCTGAGCGACATGTAGAGGGTGTGGAAGCAATCGTCGAGCCGGCCGGTCCGGACGCGGTGGACCGCTCGGTGAGCCGGCGGCGGTCGGTCGACGACCGGACGCGGGCGCGGTTCGTCGCCGTGTATACCCAGGAGCATCCGCGGCTGGTTGCGTTCGTGCTGCGCCGAACCGGCGACCGCGGCGTCGCCGAGGACGTCACCGCCGAGGTGTTCCGGATCGCCTGGGAGCGGGTCGGCGCAGGGGTGCCGGATTCAGCCTGGCTGTTTGTCACCGCCCGGAACCTCACCATGGCCCATCACCGCGCCACGCAGCGGTCGGCGGACGTCCGGAAACGCCTGATAGACGCCGGTCTCGGGCGTCTGGACGAACCCCACGAGCGATGGGGCGAGCAGATCGAGGCGGCCTTGGACGCCCTGCCGCCGGCGCAACGCGAACTGCTGACCAGCCACTACTGGGACGGCCTGAGCGGTGCCGAATGCGCGGCCCTGGCCGGCTGTTCGGTCGGCGCAGTCTGGGTGCGGCTGCACCGGGCTCGCACCGCGCTCCGGATCGAATTCGACAAGCTGAAGGGTGAATGACATGCGACTGACCACACTGCTACGGCGGGCCGACCCCCTGCGGGACGCCGAGGAGGGGTTGTCGCCACGGGCGCGGGCGGAACTGCGTGCCCTGATCGGGCCCGAGCCGGCGACCGCCGCCCCCGGCGTCCCCGATGTCCGGGTGCGTCGGCCCGGCTCCCGAAGGGTGCTGGTGGCGAGCGGTGCCGCGCTGGCCACTGTCGCCGTCCTGGCCAGCCTGCTGCTGCAGTACCACACCCAGGGGGTGCCCACCGTGTCACCGGCAGTCACCAGCGGCGTCGCCGGCGCGACCGGGGAGTGGACGCCGACAGCGTCCGACCCCTTGCCGGGACGCCGCGACGCGATCACCGCCTGGGTGGACGACTCGTTCCTGCTGCTGGGTGGCACCACCGCGCCGCCCTGCGCCGACGCGTCCGATTGCCCTGACGACGACGTCCGGCTGCGCGATGGCGCCCGGTATCGTCCGGCCTCCGACAGCTGGACGCCGATCGCCGCCGCCCCCATCCCGTTGCGCCAGGGGTTCGGCCAGGCCGGCCCGTACCCGGCGTCCGTCACCCTCGGGCACACCGTCTATCTGCTGCAGGGCGACGCATTCCTCGGCTACGACGCGGACGCCGACCGCTGGCGGACACTGCCGGCGCCTCCTGACTCGGCGTCCGTCGCCGGCGTGATCGGGAACCGGGTCGTGGCCTACCCCTGGTCGGTCTGTCCCGGTACGGCCAGCAGTTGCGTCGGCACCGATCGGGCGAGGTTCTACAGCTACGACCCGGACGCCGCGACCTGGGCGACCCACGTCACCCGCCTGGCCATGTCGAGCACCGTCTACGGAGCCGTCGTGGCCGGCGGGAAGCTGGTGGTCTCCTGGCCGGACGAGGGCCAGGGTGTCGGCGTCGCGACCGTCGACCTGGCCAGCGGCGTGGTCGGCGTCCGAACGAGCCTGGCGATTGAGCAGCGCCCAGTACCCGTCGCGGTCGGTGACCGGGCAGCGTGGCCGCGGGATGCGTCCGTGAACTGGGTGTTCGACCCGGCAACCGAGGAGGCGACGAAGGTGGAGACGGACGCCGAGCCGGGCCCGTTCTGGGTCAAGGCCGGCGCCTACCAGCGGAACCTGCCGATCGTCACCGCTGGCATGATCTCGCTCGGCGGGCACCTGTACGACCCACGCAACGGGCTGTGGTCGGCGACCCCGGCCCTCCCGGTGCCAGCGCAGGACCCGGTGATCGCCACCGGCCTGGACGCCGTCCTGGCTTGTCACGGCTGGAACGGCAGCGGCTACGCGGACGCCTGCTACCTGCTGCGACCGGCGCCGGCGAGCCAGCAGCGGCCCTGACCGGCAAGAGGGGAGACCGGCAGTGCTCAGTCGGCTTTGCGGTGGGCCAGGATTTCGCGCAGGGTCATCAGCACGCGCTGGTCTTTCGGACGGTTCGCGGCCTGCTTGGAGCGAATGACATCGGCGAGATCAGCGACCCGGACGTCGGTTCCCCGAATGGCGATCGTCAATGCGCTGCGGGTCAGATCGGCAAAGCCGGTGGTGCCGTCGGGGACGAAGGAGATGTCGAGACGTCCGAGGTTCGTGACCAGGTTCCAGACCGAGCTTCCGGCCAGTGACTCGGCGTCGTGAGAGAACGGCAGGCCGTCCGGCTCGCTCTGCGTGTAGACCCGGGCGCCGAGCGCGGTGAGCGCTGCCGAGAGCCGTTCCAGATTCCGAATGGTCTGTTCGGGTGTGATGTCGACGTCCTCGGTGGGGTACGGCGAGCCTTGCAGGACGGCGGCCAGACCACCGATCAGCACGAAGCGGACGTCATGCTCGGCGAGAACCCTCAGGACGCCCGGCGAATCCTGGTTATGCCGTGACACGGGCGGCCCGCAATTCCTCGAAGCCCCGCACGACGCTGTCGTGGTGGGCGAGCCGTTGCTCGGGGGTGAGTTCGAGCAACGGGAAGGTGAGGCTCCAGTCGGATTCGTCGCGCTCGACCAGCATGAGGTCGAGATCGAGATCCATCAGCCGAAGGTAGCGAATGACGTCGTCGAGGCTGGGAGCGGTGCCTCCGGACTCGAGGCGAGCGATCGCCGACTGCGTGGTTCCGGCCAGCGCCGCCAATTGAGCCTGGGTTATTCCGCGACGCTTGCGCCCTTCGCGGACGAGCTGCGCACCGATGCCCTTCATGGAGAAAGTATAGCAAATCTGCTATTGGATGGCGGAAACGGCCCTAGCTCGGCGCGGAGATCCCGGCGTTCGACGGGATGACGTCGGGCGAGTGAGCTCAGACGGTGCGGGCGACCCAGGGGAAGCGACGGTCGACCTGCGGGTCGTAGAGCGGGACGCCGAGGGCGTCCAGGGTCTGGATCGCGGGGTCCATCACGGTCAGGTCCTTGACGTTGTGGAAGGTCAGCACCACGAAGGTGCCGCCGGCGATCCAGACGTCGAACGAGCCGTGGGTGGGGTGCGAGAAGTGGTAGGTGTCGGTGCGCCGCCAGGTGCCGTAGACGATCGCCAACTCATCGAGCACCCGGTCGGTGTCCAGCGGTGCCACATCGGTGACCCGGCGGCCCTTGATCAGCTTCAGGTAGGTGCGCCGATCCGCCACGCGGTTGCTGCGCCGGCCGTCCGGATAGGCCCAGAACGCCAGTTGGTAGCTCATGTCACTCCCAGGGGAACCCGACTTCTAGGGCGAAATGTAGCGACCGGGCCACGTCGGAGCGGGTACCGACGCGGCCCTTTCGCTGAAATCGCGGACGAGAGTCTCGACACGCTCGACCAGCGGGGGATTGGGTCAGTCGAGTGGCTGGCGTCCCAGCGCGCCGACCAGGGCGGCGCGGTAGTCGTCGCTGGAGAACCGGGCCAGCTCGGCGTGCGCCGCGTCGATCCGGGTCGCGATGTCCAGCCGCTCGCAGGCCTCGGTGTTCTCCGGGTGGGCGGCGAAGCCCTCCAGCCGGTCGACCACGGCCTGGGCCCGCCGGACCGCCCACTGCTGCTTGGAATCCAGCCGGGCCGCGTACCAATCGGACGCCAGCACGGTCCCCCGATCGAACAGCCCGCGCACCTCGGGGGAGTCGAGCTCGTGTCCGTCGGCGGTCTTCCCGAACGCCATGATCTCCAGCAGCGCCCGCAGCGGCGGGATCGCCATCGACACGGTGCCGTCGTCGAAGTAGGCCTGCGCGACCCGGCGGTGGGTCTCGACGATCACATCCATGCTCTGGGCGTAGATGTCCAGATCTTGCAGCTCGGGGCGCAGCATCTCCGGCGTGAACACCACATGCGGGTGCAGGAAGATCCGGCCGAAGTACGTGCGGGCGAAGTTCTGCGTCATCCGGTAGCCGAGCCGGCTGGCCCGGACCAGGTGGCCGTTGTGCTCGAAGTCCTCCACCCGCTCCAGGTGGCCCTCGGCGATCAGATTGCGCGCCGACCGCTCCTCGTCGGTCATCCGGGAGAACAGCTCGGGCACCAGCATCGAGATGTCGTGATCGACCCGGACGTTCGGGCCGACATAGCCGGCGCAGGACACCCAGCCGTCGTAGCCGGTCAGCACGTAGGACAACAGCGCCGCGTTCAGGTCGATGATCGCCGGCATCGCGTTGAACGGGCCTTTGGTCAGCGCCCCTTCCGAGCCGGCGCCCGTGGTGGACGGCGACTTGCCGGTCATCGAGCTGATGTACTCCATGAACAGCTCGGGCAGCTCCAGGTAGTGCAGCGGGTTGAACGAGCACAGCGGCGGCACCCCGTCGTCCGGCGGGTTGTTGCGGCGTCCGGCGGCGACCACGTCGACCGGCACCGGCAGTGGGGCGTCGGCGGGCAGCTTGGCGGCCAGATGCATAGCCAGGTCGGCGGCCGCGGTGGCGGCGGCGTTCGTCACGTCCGGACGCCGCTGCAGGTAGCGCGGGTTCTTCGACGGCTTGCCCTTCACCAGCCGGGGGTTGGCCGACGACACCACATAGCCGGGGCTGGCGTCGTCCGGCTCGTCGGCGAAGCGGGCCAGCAGCTGCGCCATCGGGGCGGTGAAGGCGCTGAACGCCACCGCCTCGTCCCGCATCTCGCGGGCGTCGAACCGGGTCAGCGGCTCGAAATTGGACAGGAAGTTGTCCGGCCCGGCGATGTCGCGCTCGGTCTGCTTGTCGTAGCCGCGGTGAATGGCGTCGTCCGGACGCTGGAACAGCAGGTTCTCGCAGTTCTGGACGTACTTGCGGGACAACCCGACCACCGGCCCCGGACGTCCGGTCAGATGCGCCGGGCCGACGATCGAGGCGGTGATGTCGTCCTCGGTCTGCACCTTCACGGCCGGGTTGAAGTCGTGCCGCAGCCCGAACAGGCGCCACGAGCCGTCGGTGTCGAAGCCGACCCGCAGCATGTTGACGTTGATCCGCTCGCCGTTCAGCCGCAACGCGTTGCCCTGCCGGCCGTTCATGATGCCGACGGTGAAATGGCTCCGCCAATCATTGCCCCACTTCGGGCGATGGAACCGCTTCACGACGAAGACGAGCTCTTTCACGTGCGGCGGAATGCTCTCCAGCCATTCGTTGTACTCGGCGGTGAAGTCGGTCTCGGACGGGGTGAGCAGCTTGATCACGCTGCCCATCGAGCGCCGGTTGGACAGGATCGCGCGGGTGTCGGTGCCGCGCAGCGCCGGATCGGCGAACCGGTCGGAGTAGTCGCGGGCCAGGATCGCCTCGACGGTCTCCAGATCGGCCTCGTAGTCGGCGACATAGGCGTTGCCGAAGATGAAGGCGTCGGTGATCGCCTTGGAGATCTCCGATTTGCCGCCGCCCGAGACGGTGCACGGCTTGTGGCACGAGGTCGCCGTGGCCACGGTGGCCTTCAGATCCCAGTGCTTCGGGTCGGACGGCGACTGGGCCAACTGCACCCGGTAGCCGTTGGGGCCGAAGTAGACCTTGTCGGCGCGCAGCCGGATGGAGCGCTCGCCGGCCGGGGTGTTCCAGGACACCGTCATGGTGCTCAGCGAGTACCGGGGCCGGGCCGGCACCAGGACATGCTGCGGATGTTCCAGGTCGATCGCGTGACCCTCGGGCTGCCGGGCGAAACGCTTCGGGTTGCGGGCCAGCACGTCCTCCAGCCGGTAGTCGTCGCTTGCGGACTCGTCGGTGTAGCCGCCGCCCAGGTTGTAGGAGGGGAAGACCAGGGCGCCGCCGGCGTGCTCTTCCTCTACGTTGCCGAACAGGTTCGCCGAGTAGGAGATCTGGGTCTTGACCTCCTTCTTGCAGTACCCGAAGTAGTTGTCGGCGATCACCGTGACCATCACGCCGCGGGCGTCCCGCGCGCACACCTTGAAGGCCTGGCCGCCGTTGTACCGCTCGTCGGGGCTCGACCAGCACATGCCGTCCCGCTTCTGACGGTCGGTGGCCTCGTCGACGTGCGGCAGGCCGAGGCTCTTCTTGGTGAGCGTGGTCAGGTGCGGGGCGAGGATCACGCAGCCGGTGGTGCCGGTCCAGGTCCCGGGGTCGAGCGAGGCGTCGTGCTCGGGCAGATAGGGGTCGCCGCCGTTGCCGAAGATGCCTTCGACGAAGTCGAGGTTGGCCACCAGGCCGCCGGGCACGATGAACCGGGTCTCCATCCGGCGCTCGGTGGCGTAGCCGGGGACGCCGGGCGAGACCAGCGGCCGCAGCAGCAGCGATACGAAGCAGGCCGCCGGATGGTCGGTCTTCGACAGATAGGGCAGTACCAGGTCGGTCTGGGGCGGGCGGAACGCCTCGGTGAGCAGCCGGGCGAACACCGCCTTGGGGACGGCGCTCTTGTCATCCGGGATGGGCAGCCCGCCCTCTGAGAGATGGAAGACGCCGGCGGTGGTCCGGCGGTCGTTGGCCGGGTTGTGCAGGACGCCGTTGGCGAGCCGGTAGCTGGACAGCAGCGGAGAACTGAACGAGTCCCCGTTGACGGGCAGCGACAGGGCCCTGGCCAGACCCGGCTGATCGAGCACCAGGGTGCGCCGGGGCAACTTCGGGCCGGTGCTGTCAGGGTCGTCGCCGGTCGGCGGAACGTCGGTCAGATAGTCGTCCAGAAAGGCCTGAATGCGCTGGTCGACGGCACATAGTCGGTCGGAGAGGCGGCGGCTGAGCTCGCGCTGGCGGGCCAGGATCGGCGCGACCAGCTGGGCGCTGGTGGCCTCTTCGGCCTGCATCGGAACAGACAGGCCGATCAGGGCGAGACGCAGATTGACCGCAGCAGCGGTGACATCGGTGGACATGATCCCAGCCTTGTGGACCCACCCCGGCCCGTCAGTCGAACCAGGTGGCGTTCCACGATTGTTACTCTGGAGTCCCACCCGTTGACATCTCGGGGCTGTTCAGCCAGTCGTCCACCTCGGCCAGCCAGCGCGCCTTGTCGGCATCGGCAGCGAGGCTGGCGCGGATGCTGCCGCGGGCCAGCTCGGCCAGTTCGGAATCGCTGAATCCGAGCCGTTCCCGGGCCAGCCGGTACTGGTCGGTGAGCCGGGAGCGGAACAGCAGCGGGTCGTCGGCACCCAGCGCGACGGTGGCGCCGGCGTCCACCAGACGGCGCAGCGGCACGTCGCCGATCTCCGGGTAGATGCCGAGATGCACATTCGACGCCGGGCACACCTCCAGCGCGATTCCGGCCGCGATCAGGTCGTCGAGCAGCGCCGGGTCCTCGGCGCTCCGTACGCCGTGACCGATCCGGGCCGGACGCAGATGCTCCACCACCTGCCGCAGATGCCGGGGTCCCCGCAGCTCGCCGCCGTGCGGGACGCCGGGCAGGCCCGCGTTGCGGGCGATCCGGAAGGCCGGCTCCCAGTCGGCGGTCACCCCGGACCGCTCGTTGTTGCTCAGGCCGAAGGCGATCACCCCGTTCTCGCCGGCGTGCCGGGCGGCCAGCCGGGCGATGGTGCGGGCGTCCAACGGGTGCCGGACGCGGCTCGCGGCCACCACGATCGCCACCTGGACCCCGGTCTCGGCGGAGGCCCGGCGGGCCTCGTCCAGGACGATCTCCAGGGCCGCGGCCAGCCCGCCCACGTGCGGCGCATAGCTGGACGGATCGACCTGAAGCTCGAGCCGGCGCGAACCCTCGGCCGCGTCGTCGCGGGCAGCCTGGGCGACGATGAAACGCATCGCGTCCTCGCTGCGGACGACGTCGCGAGCCATCTCGTACAGCCGCTGGAACCGGAACCAGCCCCGCTGATCGCGCGGAACCAGCACGCCCCCGGCGTCCACCAGAGAGTCATGCAGCCCGATCTGGGCCAGTTCGGCGAGCTGGTGCAGCGAGGAGACGCTCATTGACCCGGTGAAATGCAGGTGGAGGTGCGCCTTCGGCAACGCGTCCAGGTCTCGCGTCATCGCCCGATGGTGTCACAGCTTCCGCCGGCGGCACCCGGTGCGACGGGGTCAGTCCTCGGATTTGCGTTGCATGGTGCCGGCCGTGCCGTCGTCGTGCTGCCAGGCGATCACCAACTCGTCGGGGGTGCCGAAGCGGACCAGCTTCGCTTAGCGTTCCGGCCGGGGCGTCGCCACCGCCGCGGTCGAGGTCGACGTCATGCGGCGTGGACGTCTCAGCCTCCGGGGCGACTGGGCACGAAGATCGGATGTTTTGTAGATTTAGGTAAGCCTTACCTTGCTAACAGCTGGTAAATCCCTTTCGTAGACCAGGATGTGTGCGCCTTGACGTTCGGTTCGACCGCTGCCCGCGTGGTCGGTGTGGTGTGCCTGCTGACCGTGCTTGCGGTCGCGGTTGTCGGCTGTGCCGGTGCCCCGGAGCCGACCCCGACAGTGGTGCAGGCCCGTACCGTGACCGACGTCACCGGCGCGCAGGTCGAGGTGCCGGCGCGGCCGCAACGGGTGGTGCCGCTCAGCGAACCCACCCTGGACGGCGTCCTGGCACTCGGCGTGACGCCGATCGGCACGGTGTCCGGTCGCGGTCAGTCCGGCGTCCCCAACTATCTGGTCGACGTGGCCGGCGACCTGCCGTTGCTGGGTGGCATCGGACAGCCCAACTTCGAGGCGATCGGGGCGGCGCGGCCCG
The DNA here is from genome assembly GCF_047606665.1 of Micropruina sp. Lineage (GTDB taxonomy): Bacteria > Actinomycetota > Actinomycetes > Propionibacteriales > Propionibacteriaceae > Micropruina. The sequence continues at coordinate 102,499 of NZ_JASGEF010000042.1, forward strand.
ACCTGATCCTGGTCGACGGCACCAGCGTCAACAACAACCCAGACGTGGTCGACGCGCTCGAACAGATCGCCCCGGTCGTCTACACCGGCTACGCGGGCGGCGAATGGCAGACCAACTTCCGCAACGTCGCGGCCGCGCTGGGCATGGTCGACCAGGGCGAACAGGTGATCGCCGACTATCGGGCCAAGGTGGAGGCCACCAAGGCGACGCTCGGTGCGATGGCCGACAAGACGTTCTCGATCGTCCGCTGGCAGGGGACGGCCCCCGCGCTGATCTTGAAGGAACTGCCGCCTGGGCAGGCGTTGGTCGACCTGGGGCTGCGGCGTCCGCCCACCCAGGACGCCTTCGGGCGCGGTCACACCGAACCGGTCTCGCTGGAGAACCTGCAGCGGATCGACGCCGACTACATGTTCTTCGGCACGCTCGGCGGTTCCAGCGTGAGCAATCCCAAGGCCGGCGGCACGGCCGACCTGGAGGGCGCCCGGAAGGCGCTGCAGGCTGCCGAGCAGGTGCCCGGCTTCACCCAGCTCAACGCCTACCGGAAGAAGCAGATCATTCTCGTCGACGGCTCGGCCTGGACCTCCACCGGGGGACCGCTGCTGATGAACCACCTGGTCGACGACGTTCGCAAGGCGCTCGGATGAGCAGCAGGAAGTCGATGCATACGCCCCCGAAGCCCGCTCGGCGGGCCCGGAGTTGGCTCGCGGCGGCGCTGGCGCTGACCATGCTGGGCCTGGGGCAGTCCATCCTCGCATCGTCGGCGCTGGCTGACGAGACGCCGGAACCCACCCCGTCCGCCGAGATCTCGGCACCAGCCGATCCCGAGCCGTCCGCCACCGCCAGCGCGAGTGCGTCGGCCACACCGAGTGCCTCGGCGAAACCGGTGCCGACGGCGTCCGCGGAGCCGACCGCGAAGCGGGTCGCCGCCGCCCTGACCGACCTGGACGCGACGGCGGCCAAGGAGGGCACCCGGTACGAGGTGGCGTCCGATCCCGGCGCCGTCTACTGGGTGCCGACGACCTGGGTGGTCGGCGAGCCGCTGGTGATCAGCGGCACCGGATGGCGGAACAAGGCCGGCGACGCCGGCTCGATCATCGCGGTCAAGCTCGACGATGGCGGTGTTTCCACCACTGTCGAGGTGAAGCATCCGGTGACCGGTGTGGTACAGCTCAACAAGACGATCTACGCGGTCGTCCAGGCCGACGCCAACGGGGAATGGACGCTGCGCGTGCCGTACCCGACGACCGCCAACAGCAACGCGTCCTGGGCAGTCGGACAGAACCACAACGTCCGGCTGCTGACCGGGTCGATGCTCGATGAGGACGTCATCCGCTCAGGTGCCGGCGACATCACCGTGGCCGCCGACTCGACCCCGGACGACCCGGCAAGGCAGCCGCCGAGTTGGGCGCACAGCACGGTGACCGCCGGTGGTGCCATCGCCTGGGTGCAGAGCGAGGTGGCCACGGCGTCCGGGTCTACGATCAGGATCAAGGGCATCCACTGGACCGACCAGGCCGGCACCGGTGCCTCCACGATCGCCCTGAAGCTGAACCATGCCGGCGGTCAATACGCCCGCACCGGTGCCGGCGTCGTCGCTCCCGGCGGCAAGGACGATCCGACCATCTGGAAGCTGCTCGCCCCGGCCGGGACGGCGTCCCACCCGAACCTGATCGAGCCGGGCGCCGACGGCGACTTCGAGATCGAGATGGACGCCCCTGCGGGTCTGCGGGCCGGCCAGCTGCTGACCGTGCAGTTCCTGACCGGGAAGTTCGGGGTCAACGACACCGTCCGCAACGTGACCTCCGCGCCGCTGGTGGTCGGCGGCGTCCCCTACGTCGAGCAACCGGACGAAGAGGTCACCTGCACCCCGACGTCCGTCAGCCCGGTGGTGACCATCGCCGAGCCACGGGTCGCCGTCGGCGGCACCCTGCATGTGACCGGGAGCGGCTTCTGCCACCCCGATCAGAAGCGTGGCGGCTCGACCATCGCGATCAAGATCGACGATGGCAACTACAGCCGGGTGAACGATGCCATCCACAGCAACCGGACGATCTGGACGATCATCGAGGCCAAGGCGTCCGACGGCACCTTCGACATCGACCTGCAACTGCCGGACGGCACCACCAGTGCCCCGAACGGCTCCACCCCTGCCTTCCCCCAAGGCGCGCACACCTTGCGCTTCCTGACCGGATCGCTGAAGGACGGGGACGTCACGCGCACCGTGCCGTCGTCGGAGTTCGTGGTCGGCGACTACCGGCCGACCGGGATGCCCGATCCGGTCGAAGCCACCGAGGACCTGACCTCGTCGTCCCGCAACGGGGTGACGGTGACCAAGACTGCGAAGCGCCTGACGGTGACCGTTCCGGGCGCCGGCGCCGGAGACTGGGTGTATCTGAACACCTACGCCGACGGATCGCCGACCAGCCCGTGGGGAACGACCTGGTTCCGTACCGACGCCGACGGACGCGCGGTGGCCAGCCTGACCGGGGTGACGCTGCCGACCGGCACCAGCAAGCTGTCGGTCCAGTCCGGCAATGACGGCGAGTACGGGAAGCTGCTCGGCTGGACGTCGCTGACCGTGGCCGGACCGAAGACCGCCACGCCCACGCCGGTGACGGCCGTCCAGAACGTGACGACGACCACCACCACGACGACCACGACGGAGACCGACGACAGCTCGTCGGCGCCCACCACCATCCCTGAGGCGCCGGTGGCGCGGGCCAGTCAGCTGACCGCGCTGAGCAACGGGGACGCCACGGCGACCGCCGACGGCACCAAGATCACCGTCACCGTGCCGAAGAGTGCGGCCAAACGCTGGGTGTACGTCTATCTCTATAGCGGGGCCAGCATCGCCCGCGCCGGCTGGGTGCAGCTGAACTCGGCGAAGGCGTTCACCGTGGACCTGAAAGATCTGGCGGACGGCCGGCACCGGATCGTCGCGGTGAACGCCGACGGCGCCGTCCTCGGTTGGGTGGAAGCCAGCAAGGGCACCGTGGCCACCACACCGCTACCCGCCCCGATCGACGGCGTCCCGAACCCCCCGACCGACACCGGAGCCGGCGCGGGTGCCGTCAACCCGCAAGCCGCGCCCGCGCAGACCGCCGGCGGTTCGCTGGAAGCGGTGCTGATCGGGGCCGCGATCGCGGTGCTGACCGCGGGCGGGCTCGCCGTCCGACGACTGGCGACCAAGCCAAGGAGAGTGGCCCGATGACGAACCCGATGATCCGAGGTCTGCGCTGGGGCGTCGCGCTGCTGTTCGGCGTCGCGCTGGCACTGCCAAGCGTGCCGGCCGCCGAGGCCGTCCCGCCCGGTGGCCCCGGCTCGAACACGCCGGGCACCAGTTCCAGCGTCTCGCCGCGCAGTCTGAAAGCCGGCGAGGTGATCCGGTTCACCGTCCGCGGGTTCCCCAAGGGCGAGACGCTCTACGTCAAGATCGACGATGGACGTGCCTGCGGCAGCACCTCGCACGGTGCCTGCGTGTACCACACCCAGAAGATCCCCGCTTCGGGGGTGGTGAGCGGGTCGTTTCGGCTGCCCAGCAACCTGAAGAAGGGCACCCACTCGCTGCGGTTCCTGGCCTCGGCATACATCGATCCGAAGAATCCGGGCAAGGGCACCAAGGGCTACACCAACCGCAGCCCGAGCTTCACCGTCGTGGCCGCCTCGTCCGGTTCGAAGCAGACCGGCAACAACGGCAACAGCGGCGGCACGACCAACTCCTCGTCCACCACCAAGCCGGGGACGACCGGTGGCACCACCTCGACGACGTCGCCGGGCGTGGTGGTCGCGCCGACCTCCGGTGCCGCCAATCAGCCGGCCACCGCACCCAGAGCCCCCGCGGCCGACACGCTGGCCGCTGACAAGGCTGGAAAGGTGACCGTCGCGGTGAACGGCGAGCAGGCGGTGCTCACCGTCGGCACCGACTACGCCGGCGAATGGGCGTTCGTCTATGCCTACTCCGAGCCGACCCCGCTCGGCTGGCAGCAGGTCGCCGCGAACGGCACCGTGAACGTCGCCACCACCGGGTTGGCCGCCGGCGAGCACCGGTTCGCCGTCCTGGACGCCGACGGTGTGCTGCTCGGTTGGACGGCTGCCGCCGTCGGCGCCTCGTCGCCGGCTGCCACGCCCTCGTCGACTCCGTCGGCGACACCGGCGGCTGCCGGCTCCGGGCCGAGCATCGGAATCTGGGCGTTGGCCGGTGCGGTGGTGGTGGTGGCCGCGGGCCTGGCGATCGTGCTGCTCCGGAGGCGCCGCGCGGCGTCCCAGGCCTGAGCCTTGTCGAGCACCATCGTGCGCACCCGTCCGGCGAGCGCCCCCGCCGGCGCCGCACGGGCCGGTCTCGCCTTCGTGGTGGCCGCCGGTCTGCTCGCCCTCGGCATGCTGTTCTCGCTGGGGGTGGGTTCGAACCCGATCCCGCCCGGCCGGGTCTGGGAGTTGCTGAGGCAGCCGGACGGCAGCTTCGACGCCGTCGTCGTCCTCGACCAGCGGCTGCCCCGCACCCTGGTGCTGGTGGTGGTCGGTGCCGCGCTGGGCGTGGCCGGGGCGCTTATGCAGTCGCTCACCCGCAACCCGCTCGCCGACCCCGGCATTCTCGGGATCAACGCTGGGGCGTCCCTGGCGGTGGTGCTCGCGGTGGCCGTCACCGGGGTCAGCGGGATCGGCTTCTATCTGTGGTTCGCGTTCGCCGGGGCCGCCGTCGCCGCGGTCGGCGTCTATCTGCTCGGGATGGCCGGGCACGCCTCGCCGTCGCCGGTGCGGCTGGCGCTGGCCGGGGTGGCGATCAGCATGACGGTGGCGTCGCTGGTGCAGACCGTCATTCTCGCCAACGCGAACGCCTTCAACGAGTTCCGGTTCTGGGCGGCCGGGTCGGTCGAGGGCCGAGGCTTTCCGGTGCTGCTGACCACCGGCGGATTCATCGCCGCCGGCCTGGTGCTGGCCTGCTGCCTGGCGCCCGCGCTCAACGTGCTGGCGTTGGGTGAGGACGCGGGGCGCGCGCTCGGCGTCCGGGTCGGGCTGGTCCGGGGTCTGGCGGTGGTGGCGGTGACCGCGTTGGCCGGTGCCGCCACCGCGGCGGCCGGTCCGATCATGTTCGTCGGACTCGGGGTTCCCTACCTGGCCAGGGCCGTGTTCGGCCCCGACCAGCGGCTGGTGCTGCCCGGCACCGCACTGGCCGCGCCGGTGCTGCTGCTGGTCGCCGACATCGTGGCCCGGCTGGTGGTGCTGCCGGGCGAGGTGCCGGTCGGCGTGGTCGCCGCCATCCTGGGCGGACCGGCCTTCGTGCTGATCGTCCGGCGTCCCCGGATCGAGGCGCTATGAGTACGACGGGGCTGGCGCAGGGCCGACGTCCCGGCTATCGCCGGCTGCAGTTCGGGTCGGCCACGATGCTGGTCGAACGCCGGACGATCGCGGTCGCGCTGGGCGCGGTCGCCGCGCTGCTGGCGCTGGGTGCGGTCGGGCTGCTGATCGGCGACTATCCGCTGAATCTGGGCCAGGCCCTGCGGGCCTTGTTCGGCGTCGGCGGCGATCCGCTGGCCCAGTTCTTCGTCCGTGGCCAGCGGGCGCCGCGGGTGCTGGCGGCGATGCTGGTCGGCGCGGCCCTCGCCGTCTCGGGCGCCATCTTCCAGTCGCTGTCGGACAACCCGCTGGGCAGTCCGGACGTGATCGGCTTCACCACCGGGTCGGCCACCGGGGCGCTGATCGCGATCATCGTGATCGGGGCCGGGCCGGCACAGACCGCCGTCGGTGCGCTGGTCGGTGGCGCGATCACGGCCGCGGTCGTCTACCTGCTGGCCTGGCGGCGCGGGCTGACCGGCGGACGCCTGATCCTGGTCGGCATCGGCATCGCCGCCGTGCTGCAGGGGGTGAACAACCTGCTGCTGGTGCGGGCCTCGCTGACCTCCGCGCAGACGGCCGGGCAGTGGCTGGCCGGATCGTTCAACGCCACCACCTGGCCGCGGGTGCTGCTGGTCGGGGGGGCGCTGGCGTTGCTGCTGCCGGCCGCCGGCCTGCTGGCCCGGCCGCTGGGGGCGCTGGTGCTGGGCGACGACCTGGCGGCCGCGCTCGGCGTCCGGGTGGAATGGGTCCGCGCCCTGCTGGTGGTGGTCGGGGTGGCGCTGGTCGCGGTCGCGACCGCGGCGGCCGGCCCGATCAACTTCATCGCGCTCGCCGCGCCGCAGATCGCCCGTCGGCTGACCCGGACGTCGGGCATCGGCCTGGGCACGGCGGCGTTGCTGGGCGCGATGCTGGTGCTGGCGTCCGATCTGGTCGCGCAACGTCTGTTCGCCCCCACCCAGCTGGCCGTCGGGGTGGTCACCGGCGTGCTGGGCGGCGGATACCTGATCTGGCTGCTGGGCAGCCAGTGGCGAAAGGGAGCACGATGACCTCCGTGAGCATGGTCGAGCCGATCACCGCGCCGGCACCGCTGCGCGCCCGCAATCTGGGCGTCGGCTACGGCGAACGCCTGGTGATCGAGGGGCTGGACGTCGACCTGCCGGCCGGCGAGCTGACGGTCATCGTCGGCCCCAACGGCTGCGGCAAGTCGACGCTGCTGCGGGCCCTGGCCCGGATGGTGCCGGCCCGGGCCGGCACGGTCGAGCTGGACGGCAAGCCGATCGGCCACTACCCGACCCGGCAGGTGGCCCGCCGGCTCGGGCTGCTGCCCCAGTCTCCGGTCGCCCCGGACGGCATCACCGTCACCGACCTGGTGGCCCGCGGACGCTACCCGCACCAGGGCATCTTCCGGCAGTGGAGCGACACCGACGCGGCCGCGGTCGACGAGGCGATGCGCCGGGCCGGAGTCACCGACCTGGCCGACCGTCAGGTCAGCCAGCTGTCCGGCGGGCAGCGGCAGCGGGTGTGGATCGCGATGGCGCTCGCCCAGCAGACCCCGATCCTGCTGCTCGACGAGCCCACCACCTATCTCGACGTCGCGCACCAGGTGGAGGTGCTGCGGCTCACCCGCAGCCTGCAGCGCGACGGCTACACGGTGGTGGTGGTGCTGCACGATCTGCACTTGGCGTTCCGGTACGCCACCCAGCTGCTGGTGATGAAGGACGGCCGGATCGTGGCGCAGGGTGAGCCGACCGAGATCGTCACCGCGCAGCTCATCGAGGACGTCTACGGGCTGCCTTGCCGGGTGCTGGCCGACCCGGAGACCGGCCGTCCGCTGGTGATTCCGGCGGGTGACGAATGAGCGCCATGCCCGCGCCGGGGGCGCCTCGGACGCCGCCGAAGGTGCGGCGTCCGGCACCGGCACCGCGGGTGCCTACCCCGGCCGGCGTGGTCGCGGCGTTCCAGGCCGAGCCGCGCTCACCGATGATCGAACGCGACGGCGACGAGTGGCTCGTCACCTTCTGGTGGGCCGACGCCGACGCCGACGAGGTGCTGCTGTTCGTCAACCGGCTCACCGACGAGCGCGACCTGGACCGCAGCCTGATGGAGCGGCTACGCGGCACCGATCTGTGGCACCTGAGCTACCGGATGCCGGGCGATTGGCGTGCCTCGTACGCCGTTGTGCCGAAGCGTCCGGGCCGTCCGGCGCCCTGGCGTGACCTGGCCGAACAGGTGTCGCTGCGGGCGGCGCTCGACCGGGGACTGCCCGACCCGCTCAACCCGTCCACGATGCGCAACCGGGTGGGCAACACGGTGTCGGTGGTCGAGCTGCCCGACGCCCCGGCGCAGCGCTGGCTGAAGCCGCGCGGACCGCTGCGCGGAGTGCTCACCGAGCATGAACTGGACGGACGCCGTCCCTGGGTCTACCGGCCGGCCGAGTTCGTCGCCGGCGGTCCGGTGCTGATCGCGTTGGACGGCGAGATGTGGGTGGGCGAGCAGAGCCTGCCGGCGATGATCGACAACGTGATCGCCGACGGGCTGATCCGGCCCCCGCTGGTGCTGCTGGTGCCGGGCGGCGACCGGCTGCGGCGCTGGGCCGAGCTGAACGGGTCGGGGGGCATGCCGGACTGGCTCGCCGACGTCCTGCTGCCCTGGGCTGTAGCCGGCCATGACGCCGGAACGGACGCCGCCGACCGGGTCGTCGCCGGGCAGAGCCTGGGTGGTGCGGTCGCGTTGCTCACCGCCGCCGAACGCCCGGACGCCGTGGGCGGCTTCGTGGCCCAGTCGGCGTCCCTGTGGCAGGAGGGCCTGGCCGAGCGGGCCGGTGCCATGCCGGCGTCGGCGCGCGGCTATCTCGAGGTCGGACGCCAGGAGTGGGTGCTGCTCGGGCCGAACCGGGAACTGCACCACCGGCTCGCTGCGGCCGACGTCCGGCACGACTACGCCGAGTTCAACGGCGGCCACGACTACGCCTGCTGGCGGGACGGAATCGTGGACGGGCTGCGGGCCGTGCTCCCGCCGGCCACCGCTGGTTGAGTCAGGCCTGCTCGGCCGGGACCAGATCGCGCTCGATGTGCTGCGCCATGGCGTGCGCGGCGGCGGCGATGTCGCCGGCCTCCAAGGCGGCCAACAGCACCCGATGCTCGCTCAGCCGGGTCTCGGCGTCCGTGGCATGGACGACGGTGCCGGAGTGGAGCGCCTGGCGCAGCGCGGTGACCACCCCCGCATACAACCCGACCAGCAGCGTGTTGCCGCTGGCCTCCATCACCAGGAAATGGAACTGTCCAGGAGCCTTGCCATGGTCGCGTCCGAACGGTTGCTCGGGTGCCGTCGCCGGGTTGTCGAGCGCGTGCCGCATCGCCGCCAACTGCTCGTCGGTGCGATGCCGGGCCGCCTGCTGGGCCGCCTCCAGTTCGAGCGCCCGCCGATAGCCGAGCAGGTCGGCGGCGCCGAACTCGGAGAGGTAGTCGGTCAGCACCGAGCTCACCGGCATCCGGGAGCGGACGAAGGTGCCGATGCCCGGCATCGGTTCGAGCATGCCGACGCTGGCCAGCGAACGGACGGCCTCGCGCACGGTGGTCTTGCCGACCCCGATCAGCTGCATCAGTTCGGGTTCGGTCGGAATCTTGGAGTTGATCGGCCACTCTCCCGACGAGATCCGATGCCGCAGGAACGCCAACGTGCGTCGGGCGCGATCCGAGCCGACCTGCACCATTGCCTCCTGTTCGGGTATGTACTGCGAGTTCGGTCACAGCCGAAAATACTCGCTGAACCTTCAGCAATGCACAGTTGCAGGCGCGATGCCCTGCCATTTTTTGGTGCATTTTCCGTGATCAAATCAACCGAAGGATCGGAGCCGACGATGCGGATCGGCTCAGCGCTGGCATCGCCCGGCGTGATCACACCTCGCGACATCGCCCTGGTTCGGCGTCCTTTCCGTGGTTCAAACCCGGTGAAGGACACCGAAGCAGGGCGACGTCGTCGGCGTCAGCAGAGGGTGACGGCCAACAGGTCCTCGTGCACGGTCGCTCGCAGGGCGCGGTCGAAGGCGTCGACGTCGAGGCAACGGTCCAGGTCGTCGGCGTCCACGCCCGGATAGGCCGGGTCGCCGCCGCGGGCCAAGGTCTCCCGTCCTGCGGTGGATCGCCGGACGCGGTCCAGGTACGGCGCCGGATCGATCCGGTCAGGACGGTCTGCGGTGAGCAACCTGGTGAGGTAGTCGGCCAAGGCGACGTCCTCGTCGCCTTCGGTCGGCACCAGCAGGACGCGTGCGGCGTCCGATCCCGCGATCGCACGCACCGTCGCGGCCGCGGTGACGAAGGACGCGCAGAACACCACCGGAACCGAACGGACGGCGTGTGCGCCACGGGTGCCGTTGCCGGTCACCTGGACGACGGTGCGACCGGTGAGGTTCTCCCGAGCGATGCGGCCGGGCGCGTTCGGCAGGTCGAATCGGGGATCCGGCGGGCCGTCCTTGATCAGCAGGGCATCGTGGTATCGCTCGTCTCGCGCGGCCACTGCCGTGTCGATATCGGGGGCGAGCAAGAGGCGGTTCGCACCACGGGACAGGCACCAGGGTGCCGTGGTGAACGCCCGGATCACGTCGATGACCACGGCGACATCGGCCGTCTCGGCCGGGCCGGGGCGCTGGGTCTACCCCACAGGCCAATAGTGATCCTCGTTCAGGGTGCGGGCGCCGAAGATGGCCTGTCCGACCCGGACGCAGGTGGCCCCCTCTTCGATGGCGACCTCGTAGTCGCCGGACATGCCCATCGACAGCTCGCCGGGTCCGATCAGGGCCTCATCGGTCTCGCGGACGCGGTCGCGCAGCGTCCGCAGCCGGACGAAGCAGGCGCGGACGCGTGCGACGTCCGAGCTGAACAGAGCGAGGGTCATCAGGCCCTGCACCTTGAGGCTGGCGTAGTGGGGCAGTTGGCGGAGGAACGCCGGCACCTCATCGGGAGCCAGGCCGTACTTGGACTCTTCGGCGGAGGTGTTCACCTGCACGTAGACGTCGAGGGAACGCCCGGCCGCCTGGAGGCGGCGATCCAGCGCTTCGGCGACCCGCAGGCTGTCCAGGGCCTGGAACTCGGCGGCGAAGGCGGCGACGTCGCGGGCCTTGTTGGTCTGCAGGTGGCCGATCACCGACCAGGCGACGTCTTCGTCGATCAGGTTGGCGTGCTTGCGCTTCGCCTCTTGCACCTTGTTCTCACCGAGCTGGTGCATGCCGGCGGCGATGGCGTTGCGCACCCGCTCTTCGGGCACGGTCTTGCTGACCGGCAGCAGCCGCACCTCGCCGGACGGGCGTCCGGCCCGCTCGGCGGCCGCCGCGATCCGGGCTCGGACGGCGTCCAGGTTGCGCCGGAAGTCGTCGACGGACGTCGCCGTGGGGTACTGCGGTGAGTCGGATGAAGCGGTTGGCATGACACCACGTTAGAGGTTCCGCGCGTGGTGGCGGCAGGGGAGGATAGGCCCATGCACAGGGATGATCCGGCGCGGATGGACCGCATGCGGGAGTGGCTGACCGATGTCGCCGCCGAGCTCGGGGTGGAGCCAGGCGTCGTCCTCGATCACGAGGAAGTCCTGCTGGCCATGGTGTCCGCGGTGGCGCACGGGCCGTCGCGTCCGGGCGCGCCGCTCAGTGCGTTTCTGGCCGGGGTCGCGGTCGGACGCGGCGCGGCGGCGTCCGAGGTGGCTGGACGGGTGACGGCGCTGGCCGGCGAGCCGGGTCAGGTGCGGGCGACCAGCAGGCAGCCGAGGTAGACCACGTAGCCGGCGACCATCAGAGTGCCTTCGGGACGGGAGAGTCGGCGTCCGGTGAGGAACAGCGGGACGCAGAGCAGGCAGACCGCCACCATGATCGGCAGGTCGATGTGCAGCAGATGGGTCTCGATCGGGCCGGATCCGTTGGCCACCAGCACCGGGACGCCGAGGATCAGGGTCAGGTTGTAGACGCTGGAGCCGATCAGGTTGCCCACCGCGATGTCGCGATCGCCGCGGAAGGTGGACACCAGGGCCGTCACCAGTTCGGGGGCCGAGGTGCCGATGGCGACCACGGTGAGCCCGATGAAGGCGTCCGACACGCCGACCAGCCGGGCCAGTTCGACCGAGCCGCGGACCAGGGCGTCCGCCCCGAACACGATGACGGCGATGCCGGCGGCCAGCAGGAGCGAGAACCATAGCACCCGGCCGCGGGCGTACTCGGGTTGGGCGGTGACGGGTCCTTCGGCCGCCAGGTCGGCGCCGAGCACGTCCTTTCTGCCGGCGTTCTCGCGACGGGTCCACCAGCCCAGGCCGATGGTGTAGAGGACGGCGGCGATCACCAGCGGAATGCCTTCCCAGAGCTGCAATGCACCGTCCAGGCTGAGCAGGAAGACCAGGAGGGCGACGATCGCCATGCCGGGCAGATCGAGCACCAGCGTCCGGCGTTCGAAGTCGATCGGACGCAGCGCCGCACACAGACCGAGGATCAACAGCAGGTTCACGATGTTGGTGCCGGCGATATTGCCGACCGCCAACGACCCGGCGTTCACCTTCATCGCGTCGATGCCGACCGCCAACTCGGGCGCACTGGTGCCGATCGAGACCACGGTGAGACCGATGATCATCGGCGGGATGCCGAGCCGGCGTGCCAGCAGCGAACCGTAGCGGACGACCAACTCGGCGCCCGCGATCAGTGCGACGAGACCGCCGATCACCAAGAGCACGGGAACCATGGCTCACTCTACCGGGGCCTACTTGCCTGACGCACGGTCTCCCGGCGATCAGGTCGCCGAGGAGTTCCGCTGGCGGTATCTCAAGCACTTCGAGACGTGGCGTCCCCCGTGACGGTTAGGCGGAAGTGGACGTGAAGCACCGGCCGGTGGAGATCACTGTCCGGTCTCGTCAAAACAGTACCAATTTCAGTACGCTCTTGACGTAGAGGAGGTAGTGATGACGCACCGCCAAACCCTGCGCGAGCTCGCGTTCGACACCCACGGCGTGATCGCGGTCCGGGACGCCGAGGCTGCGGGCGTGCCCGCCGTCGAGGTCCGCAAGCTCGCGACCCGCGGCGCACTCACCCGCGTCGGACATGGCGTCTACCTGATGAATGAGGCCCCGCGGGACGACCTCACCGAGTTCGCGATCGCAGTCGCCCTGGCCGGCGAGGGCGCGGTGTTGGCCGATGACGCCGTGCTTGCTGCGCACGACCTCGCCCAGGTGAACCTCCGCCGCATCCGGGTCGCCACTGGTGGCCGCGTCCGCAAGCGACTTCCGGCGTCCGTCGAACTCGTCCACCTTGACGTCCCCGCGGAGGACCGTGACGACATCGACGGCGTGCCGGCGATGCGCCTGGGACCTGCCCTGCTCGCCAGCCGCGGACGAGTCATGACCTCCCGGCTCATGGACGCAGCCCGTCTGGCGGCGGCCCGCGGGCTCATCGATCAGGCTGAGGCAGGGACTGTCATTGCCGGACTGGAGAATGCATGATCATGGAACCCCCACGCCGCGTCGGCGATCTTCGACGACAGATCGGTGCTCTGGCGCGTGACATGGAAACGACCGAACGACGCCTGATGGCGCTGTTCGGCAACATGGTGTTGTCCCAGATGCTCCCCGACTCTGCCATCAAGGGCGGCACTGGGTGCCAAGCGTGCTCCCGCAGCCGTCCCGGCGGCTTACGCGGCCGGGGGTGACAGGCAATCGCGATTCGCGGTTCTTCAATGCGGTCATGGTTTGCGCCAAGACAGCTGCGGCGGTGGGATGCTCGTGAAGTTCTATGGGCAAGAGAGGATTCTAGACAATGGCCGGTTTCAGGTCGCGTTCTCATGATCCGGGGACCGTGGGTGTGCGCACATTCGCGGAGGCGGCGTTGTTCTACCTCGCTCCAATCGCAGATGACGGGCCCTTCCCCGACTGGCGGCCGGAGCTCGATGAAGTGCCGCTGGTGGCACCCACGGTCGCTGGGTCGGGAATCGCGATTGCGACCGGGATCAAGATGGGGCCGGTCCTGGTCGAGGTAGGTGGGCTGCCGGACGACCCCGGCAACTGGGAAGAGCACGGGTCGACACAGGTCCACATTCGCGAGCCACTGGTGAGTGCGGTCGGCGGCCATGAGCCGATCACCATGTTCTCGCCCGCCGCCGCCGGCCATTATCGAGTCGACGTTTATGCAGTCAATCGCGAAATCAACCGGGACCTGGCGCGCAAGCCCAAGGCGCGCAAGAATCTGGAGAGGTATCTGGTTGTCTTTACTCCTATCCAGCAGCCCGCGGAGGCCCCTGACGCAGCCGACTACCAGCCGCCGCGGTAGAGCGGTCCTGCGGCCTGACACGTCCGCAAATCCGCCCGTGAGGTCAGTTTCGGTTCAGGTGCGAAGTGCTTCAGCGGGCTACTTCGCCGCCATCGCCGGGACGTGCCGTCCCCATGATCGAAGGCGGCACTAGTGTCCTGTCAGGTTGTTTCGTGAGATAATTGCTGGATTCGGGAATTTCGGTTGGGGTGGGGCGGTTTCAGGGGGTAGAACCTCTACCGAAGGAGCCGCAGATGCCTGGTCCGGGACGACCGAC
>NZ_JASGEF010000043.1:0-16208 GCF_047606665.1 Micropruina sp.
CAAACGACGCCAACAGGCCGCTGACACCCGCCGCTCACAGCGACTCAAGAACAGGACGAGCCGAGAGCAGAAGGAGTCGCAGAGCGCTCCAGCATCCCGGCCCGTCAACAACGAGCCTACGACCCCCCCAGTCGCTTGACATTCCTTAGGAACTCACGATGACGTCATCCCGTGCTTGCCACGGGATCTCAACCCGGTGGTTCGCTGCATCGTCATCCCGTGCTTGCCACGGGATCTCAACCCGGTGGTTCGCTGCATCGTCATCCCGTGCTTGCCACGGGATCTCAGCCCGGCGGGTCGCTGGGTGAGATCCCGGCGTCCGCCGGGATGACGAGTACGGCGGTTCGCTGGCGTGAGATCCCGGCGTCCGCCGGGATGACGAGTGCGGTGTTCGAGCGCAGCGCCACTGCGGACGGGAGGATCTACTGGGGGCGCGGTAGCCGGGCTCGATCCCAGCCGAGCAGCTGGACCGCGGTGTCGAAGGCGAACCGGTCGGTCATCCCGCCGACGTAGGCGACAGCGGTGTGGGTGAGGGAGTCCGGGTCGGCGGGCGGCTCGGGCAGGCGTCCGGGATTCTCCAGATAGAAGGACACCAGGGCCCGCAGCACCGCGACGACGGCGTCCGATTGCACCACCGATTCCGGCCGGGTGTAGATGCGCGCGTAGTTGAACGCCCGCAGTTCGGCCAGCGCGGCAGCCACCTCGCTGCGCATGCCGATCTGTCCGGTGTCGACGGTGGTGGCGATCACCTCGCGGACGAAGGTGCTGAGCTGTTCGCGACGGGTGGCGCCGGCGACCGCGACCACCCCGGCGGGCACGTCGTCCAGGCCGACAATGCCGGCGCCGATGGCGTCCTCGAGGTCGTGGGCGCAGTAGGCGATCCGGTCGGCCCAGCTGACGATCTCGCCCTCCACGGTCGCCGGAGTCGGCCGCGACCAGGAGTGATTGCGGATGCCGTCGAGGGTTTCGCGACACAGGTTGAGCGAGGTGAGCACGACGTCCGCCCCCCACGGGCCATGGTCGTAGCCCTCGGACAGGAAGGCGTCGAAGGCGTCCTCGCTGGCATGTCCGCCGGGACCGTGACCGCAGTCGTGGCCGAGCGCGATCGCCTCGGCGAGCGACATGTTGGCACCCACCCCGCGGGCGATCGAGGTCGCCACCTGCGCCACCTCAAGCGCATGGGTGAGCCGGGTGCGTTGATGGTCGCTCGGATGGACGACCACCTGGGTCTTGCCGGCCAGCCGCCGGAACGCGGTCGAATGGACGATCCGGTCCCGGTCGCGCTCGAAGCAGGTGCGTTCGGCGTCCGGTTCCTCGGGACGCTCGCGGTTGCCGGCACCAACCGCGCGGGTGGCGCCGGGAGTCAGATGCTCGGCCTCCCAGGCTTCGCGCTGCTCCCGCAGGATCGGCCCGGACGCCGCCAGCCGATTCCCCGGCCCGGCGTGGGCGAGGACCAGATCACCGCCGCCGTGGCCGGCCATCGTGGTGGCCCAGGCGATCGCGCGCGGGGACAACTCAGTCATAGCCCCCATCTTGTCAGGGTGACCGGTGTGCACCGGTGGCTGCCGCCCGCGACGCGGATCTCGCTCACCGCGCGAGCCAGCGGCGCCAGATCGCGGGCGAAGACCTCGTCCGGCGACAGTTCGAATATCTGTTCTTGCTCTCCCCCGGCATCGAACCTGACCCGCCGCCAGGCGATCAGCTCGTCACCGGGCCAGACCAGACCACCCTTTCTCCGGCAATGCACCCGGATCACGTCGTTGGCGGCAGTGTCGGCGTGCACCCGGACGCGCAGCGTGACCGCGGACGCCGTCGCGGTCGCCTCGACCAGCTCGAGGCGGCAGCCGTCGCCGTAGCCGAGGCCGTGACCGAACTCGAAGAGCACCGGTGCCGGCACATCGGTGTACCGGGCCGGCTCCCGGTCGTTGTGCCGCACCGGCAGCACGCCGGGGTGCGCAGGCAGGGTGGACGGCAGGCGTCCGGACGGCTTGACCAGGCCCAGCAGGATCTCCGCGATCGCCTCACCGCCGTACGGTCCCGGGTAGTACGCCAGCAGCACGGCGTCGGCCCGATCGACCACGTCGCTCAGCACCATCGGGCGTCCGGCGATCACCACGGCGACCACCGGTCCGCCGACCACTGCGCGGGCCCGGTCCAGCTCGGCGAGCTGTGCTGCCGGGACGCGGATGTCGGCCAGATCCACCCCCTCGCCGCAGTCGGCGGCGGCCGGACCGGCGAGGGCACCGTTCGCCGCGAACTCGTCGGAGTAGGCACGATGGCTGGTGCCGCCGAGCACCACCACCGCTCCGTCGAGGCGTCCCGACTCGGTGTCCCGGACGAACTCGCGGTCCGGGTCTGTCAGCCGAGCCAGACTGGCGGCGACGGAAGCCGGCGGCGCCTCAGAATTCACCGGCGCCACGTAGTCTCCGAGCAGCGCCGTCACGTCGTCCGCGCGGGGACCGGTCAGCAGCCAGCGTCCGGGCCGCAGCGGCAGCGCCCGATCGTTGTTGGTGAGCAGGATCGGACCCGATCGGGCCAGCTGTCGGGACCAGAGCGCGGACCGCGGGAACCCCCTGGTTCCGGTGAACCGCGGGGGCGGTTCCTTCGGTTCACCCGCGGGCTCGTTGATGAGATCGGCGGCGCCGAGCCGGAAGCTGTCCCGCACGGGCGCGGGCGTCGCCTGGCTCACACCGGACGCGCCGACGACACCGCAGCGGGACTTGACCGCGAGGACTCGTGCGCAGGCCGCGGCCACCTGTGTCGCCAGCGACGGCGCCGCGTCCACGGCGTCGTCGAGGTGGGTGAAGGCCTCGTCCCACAGCGACAGGTCGACTCCGGCGCTCAGGGCGGTGGCGGCGGCCGAGGTCAGCGAGCCGACCATGCCGACCAACCTGTCGATGGCGAGGCCGTCGGCCATCACCAGGCCCTCGAAGCCCCACTCGTCCCGGAGCAATCCGGTGAGCAGGGCATGGTTGGCGACGCACGGGACGCCGTCGATGTCGTTGTAGGCGGCCATCACGCCGACCGCCCCGGCCTTCACTCCGGCGTGGGCGGCGGGCAGGTGAATCGCGGCCAGGTCGCGCGGACCGATCACCGCCGGATGCCCGTTGCGTCCGCCCTGTCCCTCGCCCTGGCCGGCGAAGTGCTTCAACACCACGCCGACGCCGGTGCCGTCGGTCAGCGCCGAACGGTCGAACCCCTGCATGCCGGTGACCAGCGCGCGGGTGAACGCCGCGGCCAGCGCCGGCGACTCCCCGAAGGTCTCCTCGGCACGCCCCCACCGCGGATCGCGCAGCATGTCCAGCGCCGAGACCAGGGCCAGATGGACGCCGTCGGCACGTAGCTCCTGGGCCACTGCCGCGGACGCCTCCTGGTAAGCGTCGGTGTCCCAGCCGGACGCCACCGCGAGGTTGACCGGCAGCAGCGTCGCGCCGAGCGCCTGATGACCATGCGGGGCTTCCTCGACCAGCAGCGGCCCGAGACCGTGCGCGGACCGCGCCGCCACCTCGGCGCAGACCAGCGCCGCCACCTCGGCCCGCTCCTGCGGCAGGACGCCGTCAGTCCAGGACCGGCCCGACCAGGCGTCCGCGCGGAACAGGCCATAGATGGCGCCGATGCCGCCGAACCGGTCGACCTCGGCCCGCAGCCGGTCGGCGATCCGCCAGCGGCGTCCATGTCGTTCGATGCACTCCCAGCCACGCAGGCGCTGGTTCAGCTGTCCCACCTGCTCGCGCAGGGTGAGGCCGGCGGTCAGCGGTGCCATAGCTGGTTCCTGGTCCGGACGGCGGCCTGCGCGGTCTCGCGGTCGAGCCGATCGATGCCGGCGACCAGCAGCTGGGCGGTCTCACCGGGCAGCAGCACCGGAAGCAGCGCGGCGTCCGCGCCCAGGGCGTCCACGAGCAGGGTCAGACCGCTGACCAGGACGTCGGATCGCAGGTCAATGACCACACCCTCCGCGGTGCTCCGGGTACCTGTGACCACGACCTCGGGCTTGGGCCATCGGACGCCGTCGGCGCGGCAGAGCGGCAGCCAGGCCCGGCCCGCGGGGCGCTCGGCCACCGGCGCGTCCAGCCAGGAAGCATCCTCGGCAACCAGCACCTCGTCACGGCGCGATCGAGGGGTGGCCAGGCCGACGTCCACCCGCCGCACGACGACGGCAGAAGGCGGAACCAGCATCGCCAGACGCTCACTCGCCAGGGTGCCGTCCACGATGTGTTGCCGGCTGACGACGACCTCGGCCGACCAGTCCTCGCGGGTGTCGTTGATCAGCACCAGGTGGGGTTCGCCGTCGCGCAGGTGCAGGCTGACCAGCCGTGGACTGAACGCCCGCTTCACGGCCTGATACGCCGGTTTGAGCCGTCCACCGTGATCGATGAGCGACCAGGACACCGCCGGCCAGCAGTCGTTCAGCTGCCACACCACCGCGCCGGCGGTGCGCGGCCAATGCGACCGGAAATGCTCGATGGCGGTGGTCAGGGCGTCCGCCTGATTGAGCTGCGCGGCCCACGACCAGTCGACGAAGCGGGTCTCGAGCGTTTGCGGCGACGGCAGATTGCCCTCCATTCGGGCGACGATCCGCGCCATGCCTCCGGGCTGCTTCTGCCGCCCCGCCAACCCCGCCACCGACAGCTGAGCGTCCGGTGTCACGGCCACCAGGGTCGAGGTCATCGCCGGCGCCTGATAGCCGAACTCGGCCACGAAGCGCGGCACATGCTCGCGATAGCTGGCGTGGTCGCGGACGTTCCACTGGTCCCACAGGTGCACCGTGCCCGAGCTGTCGGTGTTCGGCCCGGCATCGGCCATCGTGGCGAACGGGCTGGACGGGATGTACGGCGTCCCCGGATGCTCGGCACCCACTACCTCGGGAAGCACCCGGCGGTAGTACGTCTCTCCCCAGCCCTGGTCGCCGACCCGATCCGGCCAGTCCCAGTCGGCCCAGCCCTGGAGCGCCTCATTGGACCCGTTCCACAGCACCACCGCCGGATGGCCGCGCAGCCGGCGCACCTGGAACCGCGCCTCGCGGTCGATCTCGGCGGCGATGGCCGGCGTCTCGGGGTAGGCGGCGCAGGCGAAGGCGAAGTCCTGCCAGACCAGCACGCCCAGCTCGTCGCAGGCGCCGTAGAACCGGTCGTCCTCGTAGACCCCGCCGCCCCAGACCCGCAGCAGGTTCAGATGCGCCGCACGTGCCTGCTCGACCCGCTCGCGATGATGTCCGGCACGGGCGATCAGCGCGTCGCCGGGAATCCAGTTGGCGCCCCGCGCGAACAGCGGACGCCCGTTGACGACCAGCCTGAAGGCCTCGCCATGCTCGTCCGGGGAGGCGTCCAGCGCCACCTGCCGGAACCCGACCCGGTGCCGCGCCACCTGATCGGAGCCGACCAGCCGCACCTGGACGTCGTAGCGGTCCGGACGCCCCTCGCCGGCCGGCCACCACAGCCGCGGCCTCTGCACAGTGACCCGCAGCTGCCCGGCACCGTCGATCACCCCGGATACCGATCGGCCGTCCGCCACCACCTCGACCAGGCCGGACGCGCCGTCGAGTTCGATGTCCACGACCACGGTGCCCTCGGCCAGGTCATCGCTCAGTTCGGTGCGAACGGACGTCCGAAGCCGTGCCCCCGCCCAGCGCTGCCACCGGGCCGGACGCCACAGGCCGGCGGTCACCAGCGTCGGACCCCAGTCCCAGCCGACGCTGCTGGCCATGATCCGCAGCCGGTTGTAGGGGTAGGCCCAGTCGTAGGGCAGGGTGCCGTCATCGGCGTCCAGCATCGCCAGTGCCGCCGACGCGAAGTCGAGGGTGAGCCGGTGCCGTCCGGACGCCATCGCGCCAGGGTCGATCCGGTGCTCCCGGTGCATGGACGCCAGCTCCGCCACCGGCCGGTCGTCGATCAGCACCCGTGCGCAGGTCTGGACGCCGTCCAGCACCAGTTCGTCGCGCGCGGCGTCGCCGAGGTCGGGCAGGTCGATCCAGGTCTCGTAACGCCAATCGGATTCGCCGATCCAGCGCACCTCGCCTTCGGCGCCGTCCAGGAAGGGTTCCGGGATCAGCCCGGCCGCCAGCAGATCGGTGTGGACGCAGCCCGGTACCCGCGCCGGCACTCCGGCCCGAGCCGCCGCCAGCAGCTCGGCGTCCGGCGGCGCAGTGGTCGCCACCGCCCGCAGCCGTAGCAGCCGCACCGTCCAGTCCAGTTCGCCGAGGTCGAGCTCGACGAGCCCGCCGCCGCTCACTCCGGGTATTCGGTCGGCGCCAGGTAGCCGTCGGGGATCGCCGGCGGCGTCAGCACGCCGGTGCGATGCACGGCCGCCGAGGCCAATGCCGGCCCAGCGCCGTCGATGTCGCGTCCGGACAGCTCGATCTCGAACTCGGCGGCCGACACCGATTCGCCGAGCAAATGCAGCCGCCTCACGCCCACGGTCAGGCCCTGCGCCACAACGCGGCCGTCCAGCACGATCCGATGGCCGGTGATCCGCTGCCCGCCGATGAGGTCCTCGGCCAGTTCGACGTGATCGAAGTCCACCGGACGGCCGTCCTCGGTACGCGCGCGCCAGCGTCCCGGTGCCAGCTGGGTCAGCCGCAACGGCGTCGGCCGGCCGAACCGGCGCTCGACCTCGGCCCCGAACTCCCGGACCCGCGCCGCGTCGGCGGGGTCGATCCGGCCGCGGCGGTCGGGCGGCACGTTCAGCAGCAGACCGGCACCCAGTCCGACCGAGCCGTAGTAGACCGCCATCAGGTGATCGAGCGTCTTGGGTTCGTCGTCGGACGCCCAGAACCAGCCCCGGCGCAACGACACGTCGCATTCCGGCGGCAGATACAACGCCTCGGCGTAATCGATGGTCTCCACCGTGTAGTTGCTCATCTGGCCGTGATCGACGACGTATTCGACCGGGTCGGACGCCAGCCCGTTCTCATTCCCCACCCAGCGGATGGTGGGATTCCCCATGTTGAACACCATGGCGTCGCCCTGATGGCGGTGAATGACCTCCATCACCTCGTCCCACCGATAGCGATACCCTTCGGATCCCGCACCGTCGAACCAGAACTCGACGATCGGTCCGTAGCCGGTGCACAACTCGGTGACCTGTTGCCGGTAGACCTCCGCATAGCGGTCCGGATCGGAATACGCGGGATGGTTGCGATCCCACGGCGACAGATAGAGGCCCAGCCCGATTCCGGCCCGGGCACAGGCCTCGGCCACGTCGCGGACGACGTCGCCGCGACCCTGCCGCCACGGCGAGGACGCCACCGAATAGTCGGTGGTGGCGGTGGGCCACAGGCAGAATCCGTCATGGTGCTTGGTGGTGAGGACGAGGTAGCGGGCGCCCATTGCGACCGCCACCTCGACCCACTCGTCCGCATTCAGCTCCGACGGAGCGAACGACTCCGCCGGGAGGGTTCCGTCACTCCATTCCACTCCGTGGAAGGTGTTCATTCCGAAGTGGACGAACATGCCCACCCCGAGCTGCTGCCAAGCCAATTGCTGAGGTGTCGCCACCGGCAGCGCGGACGTCTGCGTCACTTGACGGCACCCGCCTCGACGCCCTTGAAGAAGTAGCGCTGGAGCACGATGAAGAGCGCCAGCACCGGCACGATGGCAATGATCGAACCCGCCATCACCACCCGTGGATCGAATGCGAACGAGGACGACGCCAGCCGGGACAGACCCAGCGACAGCGTGTAGAGATCCTCGGACCGCAGCACGATGAACGGCCACAGGAAGTCGTCCCACGCCGAGATGAACGAGTTGATGATGACGACCACCATGGTTCCGCGGGCGGCCGGTAGGTAGATCGTCCAGAACCGGCGGAACTCGCCCGCCCCGTCCAGCATGGCGGCCTCTTCGATGGCGTCCGGGACGGCGGCGAAGGCCGCCCGCATCAGCAGCACGTTCACTGCGCCGATGGCCCCCGGCAGCCACACTCCGACGAAGCTGTTGGCCAGCCCCAGGCCCTGGATCTGCATGTACAGCGACACCATGATCGACTCGAACGGGAACATCATCGACACGATCAACAGGCTGTAGTAGGCCTTCCGTCCGCGCCAGTACTTGCGGGAGAGCATGAAGCCGGCCAGCGTCGGGAAGACGATCTGCGAGACCACCGTCAGGACGCACATGATCAGACTGTTGCGAATGTAGAGCGCCATCGGCACCTGCTCGAACACGGTGGAATACGCCCGGAACGTCGGGCTCTGCGGCAGCAAGGTTGATTCGGTGCCGAACAGCGCCTCTTCGGGTCCCTTGATCGACGAGGTGAACTGCCAGACCAGCGGACCCACGGTGATGAACAGCATGATCAGCAGCAGCAAATACCGGACGATGATGCCGCGGATGCGCCGCGGCGAAACGGTCTTCTTCATTCTTCCTCCTCGCCGCCAAGCTTCTGCGAGGCGATGGCCAGGCCGATCGTCAACACGAACAACGCCACCGACACGGCGGCGCCGTAGCCGGCGTTGCCCGAGATCGGGTCGAGTGCGGTGTCGCGAATGTAGAACGGCAGCGTCCGCGCCTCGCCGCCCGGACCACCGGTGGCGCCACCGAGGATGTACACCTCGGTGAACACCCGCAGCGATCCGATGCCGGACATGATCGCGATCAGCAACATGGTCAATCGGACGTTGGGCACCGTGACATGGAAGAACCTCCGCACCGGTCCGGCGCCGTCGATCTCGGCCGCCTCGTACAGCTCAGGCGGAATCTGCGCCAATGCGGCCAGATAGAAGATCATGTACCAGCCCAGGCCTTTCCAGACCGTGAGCAGAATCGCCGACAGCAGGATCAGCGCCGGCTCGGACAGGAAGGGAATGGGCTCGGTCAACCCGAAGGTCTTCAGGAAGCTGTTGACCGGGCCGCGGTCGCTGAACAGGTTCTGCCAGACCAGCGCGACGGCCACCACGGACGCGATGACCGGGGTGTAGAACGCCGTCCTGAAGAACCCGATGCCCCAGATATGGCGATACACCAGCTGGGCCAGCATCAACGGCAGCAGGACCAGCAGGGGAACCGCCACGATGGCGTATACCACCGAGTTGCGGGTGGCCAGCCAGAAGTTCTCGTCGGTGAGCAGGTCGGTGTAGTTCTCGAAACCGACCCAGTCACCGCCGCCGCCGAGCGGACGGGCGTCGGTGAAGGACAGCACCACCGTGTTGATGAACGGGAAGAGGCCGAAGACCAGCGTCAGGATGACCGACGGCGCCACCCAGAGAACCGGCATCCACCAGGGCCGATAGAGCGACGCGCCAATGCCTCCCCCGGCCCGGCGCCGGCCGGACCGGGGGTTCGCCCCCCGGTCCGACCCTGGCCGCCGACCCGCCGAGGACTCGCCTTGGACTGTGGTTGCGGACATGACTGGCTACCGGTTCTGGCGCTTCAGCACGTCGTTGGCCGCCTTCTGAGCCGCGTCCAGCGCTTCCTGCGGTTGCTTGCTCCCGGCCAGCGCTTTCTGCAACTCGGCGACCACGGCCTGCTGAACGGCGTCGGACCAGTTGAACAGGAAGGTGTTCTCCGCACTCTGTGCCAGGTCCACCGAGAGCTTTGTCGCCTGGCCCAGCGGTGTGCTGGTGTCGATCTTGGTGAACTTGGAGATCTTGAAGGAGTCCGGGGTGGACGGGAAGATCGCCACTCGCTCGTCCGCGACGAACTTCGACTGCCACTCCGTCTGCAGCATGAACTGCGCGAAGGCCAGCGCGGTGACCGGGTTCTTCGAGGTCGACGCGACCGAGATGAACTGGCCCTCCTGGAACGCCTTGCCGCGGGCGTCCAGCAGCGGCGCCACCGCCGAGGTGTTGTAGACCTTCTCGTTGGTGTCCTTCACGTAGCGCAGGAAGCTGAGCACGTTGGAACCCCAGGCGACCGTGCCGGCGGAGTACAGCTTGGTCACGTCGGCGTCGCTGGACAGGGTGTCCTTGGGCATGGCGCCGGCCTGGTACAGCTCAGCCAACCGGGTCAGCCAGGTGACGACCTTCGGATCGGACGCGAAGGTGAACTCGGTCTGGTCGGTGTTCATGATCTGCGCGTCCATCACCTGCCAGTCGGACGGCACCCGGCTGGCCGGGTTGGCGGGGAAGGCGAAGTAGTCGCCACCGGAGTTCTTGGCGATCTGCGCGGCCTGGTCGAACTGCTCCATCACGGTGGTCGGCGGCTTGGCCGGGTCGAGGCCGGCCTTGGTGAGCAGCGCTTTGTTGTAGATCTGGATGCCGGTGAGACCCCAGTACCACGGCAGCATGAAGTGGTCCTCGGAACCGTGGAATTTGATCGAGTTCCAGATCGACGGAATGAACTCGCCACCGTATTGGGGAGCCTTCTTGGAGAAATTCAGCAGGAAGTTCTCCTTGAACAGCGCGTACGCCGTCTGCTGGTTGAGGTTCACCACGTCAGGCAGCTGACAGGTCTGGGCGTCGGTGACCAGACGTTGGGTGAACGAGGAGTCACCCGGGTCGTCCTGCCATTTGACCGTGGTGCCGGGGTACTTGTCCTGGAACGCCTTGATCAGTTCGTTGAAGTAGGGCTCGAACGACTGCTTGAGCGCGGTGGTCTGGAAGGTGATCTCACCCGTGGGGGTCCCTTCCAGCGGTTTGTCGTTGCTGACCTGGTCGCTCAGCGTGCAGTTGCCGGCTTTGACCTGGCCGGTGGCGCTGGAGCCACCGCCGCCGCCCACCCCGCACGCGGCGAGGGAGACCATCAGCGCGACACCGACGGTGGACGCGGCCGCCCGGCGAGCGGCCTTGAATGTGAGCTTCATACGTATCCTTTTCATGTCGTGATCCCGGCGATGCCTGCATCCCGGGATTTCCACTGCCGTGGCCGTCAGGCCACGGCCGAACCTGCCGAGTCACCCTCCTCCCCTTGTGTCGGGGTCAATGACCCGCCGAAAACCTTTGCCCTCGCGGCGTCGACGGCGAGGAAGAGCGCCCCGGTAGCGACCGATTGAGGACCGACCTCGGCGAGGCTGACGGTGGCGCGCATGCCGGTGCGCTCCCTGAGCACCCGACGGACGGCGACCGCCAGTCGGGCGCCGCCGGCGCGGGCCGTCGCCCCGGCCAGCACGATCCGTTCGGCATCGGTGACCGCGCAGACCACGGCGGCCAGCTGGGCGACCCGGTTGACCAGGTGCTGCCGGGCCTGACCAGCCGCGGTTCCGGGGCCGGACTCGTCGGCGAGCAGCCCGGCGACCGATAGGCCGACCGAGGCGGCCAGCCGCTCCAGGCCCGCCGACCCGGCCAACGCATGGATGCCGGGGACGGTGACCCCTGGCGCGACCTCGAAGGCCGGGATCAGGCCCAACTCGCCGGCGTAGCCGTGGGCGCCTCGGATCAGCCGGTCGCCGATCACGCTAGCGGCGGCGACCGCCTCGTCGAGCACCAGCAGGGTGAAGCTGGCCGCGCCACGCCCGGCGCCGAGTCGGGCCTCGGCGATCGCGGCCAGGTTCATGTCGTTCTCCAACTCGACGGTGCAGCCCAGGGCCGCACTGAGTTGGTCGCGGAAACCGGGTGCCAGTTCAGGACGCTCGGCGACGAAGTCGAGATCATGGTCGGGGGTGACCACGCCGGGCACCCCGACCACGACTTTGGCGAGGTCGCGGGTGCGGATGCCGGCGCGGCGCGCGGCCAGCCGGACCACCGCGGTGAACCGATCGCCGTAGGAACCCGGTTCGGCCTTCTCGGCGGTCGCCAGCGGCGCGCCGGAGAGATCGCTGACCACGGCACGGGCCACTCCTGCCTGCAGCTCGACGCCGGCGCAGTAGGCACGTTCGGTGGCCACCCGGAAGTGCACCGGGTCGGCGCCCCGGCGTCCGGACGGCATCTCGCCGATCTCACGCAGCAGGCCGGAGTCGCAGAGACGTCCGACCAATTCCCGCATCGCCGGCTTGGACATGCCAACGGCCATCGCGAGGTCGGGACGGGAGGCCGAGCCGCGGGCAAGCAGGCAGCCGATGACGGCCCGCTCCGTCGCGGAAACCTCACCGTTCTGCATGTCCGAACCCACTCTCATTGGGGCCAAGGAACGTTAATGAGAAGGGAGGCTACCGTATGAAAACCGCCATGTCAGTACCTCGCGCGCGGTGATTTTCCGGCTCTGCTGCCCTAGGCTGACACGCGATCCACCGCCCATTCGACCGGCCAGAGGGACCCATGCACGACAACCTCGATCTGATGCTGTATCGCGCCAGGCGCGTCCTCGCCGAGCGGCTCCGTCCGGCGATCCATTCGACGGGCCATCCGCTGCAGGTCGCGAGCTTCCGGGTGAACGGCGAGCCGATCCCGGTCGCCGACGGTCTCGCCGCGTCCTATCGGCCCGCCGCCGTCGGCGAGCGCTGGGGACGCGCCTGGGACACCACCTGGTTCCGGGTGACCGGCGAGGTTCCGGACGCCCTGGCCGGCCGTCAGGTGGAAGTGCTGTTCGACCTCGGCTTCGACCCGAACAAGACCGGCTTCCAGGCCGAGGGGCTGGTGTACACCGCGGACGGCCAGCCGGTTCGCTCGCTGCACCCGCGGGCGCAATGGATTCCGGTCACCGCCGACGCCGCCGGCGGCGAGCCGATCGAGTTCTATGTCGAGGCCGCCGCCAATCCCGAGGTGGAGATGTTCCGGCCCACCGAGGTGGGCGACTGGGACACCGCCGGCGACGACCTGCTGTACCGCCTCGGACGCTGCGATGTGGCAGCGTTCCACGTCGAGGTGTTCGAGCTGGTGCACGACGTCGAGGTGCTGATCGATCTGGCGCAGCAGCTGCCGTCCGACTCGGAACGCCGGGCGCGCATTCTCCACACCGTCGACCGCGCCCTTGACCTGGTCGACCTGCAGGACGTCGCCGGCACCGCGGCCCGTGCCCGCGAGCGGCTGGTCGAGGTGCTGGCCAGTCCGGCGTCCGCCTCGACCCACCGGATCTCGGCGGTCGGCCACGCCCACATCGACTCCGCCTGGCTGTGGCCACTGCGCGAGACGGTGCGGAAGGTGGCCCGGACCACCACGTCCATGGTGCGGCTGATCGAGGACCACGACGAGTTCGTCTACGCCATGTCGAGCGCCCAGCAGTACGCCTGGCTGAAGCAGCACCGTCCGGAGGTGTTCGCGATCGTCCGGCAAGCGGTGGCCGAGGGCCGTTTCGTCCCGGTCGGCGGCATGTGGGTGGAATGCGACGCCGTGCTGCCCGGTGGCGAGTCGATGATCCGGCAATTCAGCTACGGACAGCGGTTCTTCCGCGAAGAGTTCGGCCTGGAGTGCACGGGTGCCTGGCTGCCGGATTCGTTCGGCTATTCGGCGGCATTGCCGCAGTTGCTGCGCGGTGCCGGGTACGAATGGTTCCTGACCCAGAAGATCTCCTGGAACGAACGGAACCGGTTCCCGCACCACACGTTCTGGTGGGAGGGCATCGACGGTTCCCGGATCTTCACCCATTTCCCGCCGATGGACACCTACAACTCCGAGCTGAGTGCCGAGGAACTGTTCCGGGCGGCTCGGCAATACCGGGAGAAGGCGGTCGGTTCGACCTCACTTGCCCCCACCGGTTACGGCGACGGTGGCGGTGGCACAACCCGTGAGATGGTGGCACGGGCGAAGCGGCTGGCCGACCTCGAGGGCAGTCCGCGGGTGACCTGGGAGGCGCCGGACGTCTTCTTCGCGCGTGCCCGCGCCGAACTGCCCGAGCCGGCGGTGTGGCGCGGCGAGCTGTACCTGGAGCGGCATCGCGGCACCTACACCTCGCAGCACGCGATGAAGCAGGGCAATCGGCGTAGTGAATCGCTGCTTGCCGAGGCCGAGTTGTGGTCGAGCGTCGCCGCCATCCGGGCCGGTCACCCGTATCCCTACGAGGCGCTTGATCAGGTGTGGCGCGACGTGCTGCTGCATCAGTTCCACGACATTCTGCCGGGCTCGTCGATCGCCTGGGTGCATCGTCAGGCCCGCGAGCGCTACGCCGAACTGGCGGCCACTTTGGAGAGCATCATCGCCGACGCGCTGAACACGCTCGGGGTGACGCTGGGCGACGGACCGCTGGCGATCAACGGCTCGCCGGTGGTGCAGGCGGGGGTCGCGGCCGGCTCGATCGGCCCGGCCGAGCGGGCACCGCGACGGGTCATCGCCGAGGGCGACGGCTTCGTGCTGGCCAGCGAGTTCACCCGGGTCGTGGTGGACGCCGCGGGCCTGGTCACCAGTGCGATCGACCAGGTCACCGGACGCGACGCGATCCCGTCCGGCACGCACGGGAACCTGTTGCAGCTGCATCAGGACTTCCCGCACGTCTGGGACGCCTGGGACGTAGACGCCAACTACCGGCGGCAATGCGTCGATCTGACTGCGCTGGACGGCATCGAGCTGGACGGCGATGCGCTGGTGATCACCCGCAGCTTCGGCGACTCCCGCATCGAGCAGCGGCTCTCGCTCGACGATGCGGGACGCGTGCTGTTGATCGACAACGCGATCGAGTGGCACGAGCGGGAGAAGTTCCTCAAGCTCGCCTTCCCGGTCGACGTCTTCGCCGACACGGCGGTGGCAGAGACCCAGTTCGGCTACCAGTTCCGTACCACCCACGACAACACCTCGTGGGAGGACGCCCGCTTCGAGACCCATGCGCAGCGCTGGTTCCTGGTCCAGGAGCCCGGCTTCGGCGTCGCCTTCGTCAACGACTCCAGCTACGGCTTCGACGTCACCCGCGTCGAACGCGACGGCCAGATCACCCAGGACGCCCGCTTCTCGCTGCTGCGGGCACCCCGCTACCCGGACCCACGAACCGACATCGGCACCCAGCGGATGCGGGTCGGGGTGCTGGTGGGTGCCGACCCCGGCGAGGCCACCGCAGCCGGATACCGGGTCAATGTGCCGGCTCGCCGCGGTCACGGACCGAGCCTGCCGGCCCTGATCGGAGTCTCCGCGCCCGGCGTCCTAGTCAGCGCGGTCAAGCTGGCCGACGACCGCTCGGGCGACCTCGTCGTCCGCGTCTACGAGGCGCACGGGCGGCGCACGACGACGCAGGTCGACATCGGCATCCAGGCGCGCGAGGTCCATCGCGCCGATCTGCTGGAACGGGTCGGGGAAGAGATCGTGCCGTCCCGTAGCGGCGATGGCGTCGCGGTGTCGTTGGCGTTGCGGCCCTTCGAAGTGGCCACCCTGCGGATCTCGCGCTGAAGGGCGGCACCGACGATGGGATCCCTCAGCGAACAGTGCGAACGGGCCACCGAGGCTGACTTCACCGGTCTCGGCGCGGACACCGGCCTCGACCTTCGCCGGGCGGTCAACGCCACCCTGATGCCCGGCTTCAGCGGACTGGAGCTGCCGGAGTGGCTGGCTCACGAGTTGGCCGAGGGGCTCGGCGGGGTCTGCCTGTTCGGCAGCAACATCGACCACCCGGCCCAGGTCCGTGCACTCACCGACGCCATCCATGCCGCCAATCCGGACGCCGTGGTGGCGACCGACGAAGAGGGCGGCGATGTCACCCGGCTGCACCACCGGGACGGCTCGCCGCACCCGTCGATGGCCTATCTCGGACGCCTCGACGACGAAACACTGACCGAAGTCGTCGGTGCGTCCATCGGCACCGAGTTGCGTGCGGTCGGAATCGACCTCAACGTGGCACCGGACGCCGACGTGAACTCGAACCCGCGCAACCCGGTGATCGGCGTCCGCAGCTTCGGCGCCGACTCCGCCCTAGTGGCCCGGCACGTCGCGGCCTACACCCGTGGGCTCCAGGCAGCGGGGGTCGGCGCGATCGCCAAGCACTTCCCGGGCCACGGCGATACCGCCACCGATTCCCACGTCGCGCTCCCGACCCTGACCGCGGACATCGCGACGCTCGACGTCCGCGAGCTGCCGCCGTTCGATGCCGCGGTGCGGGCCGGAACCCTGGCCGTGATGACGTCCCATCTGATGGTGCCGGCCATCGATCCGGAGTGGCCGACCACGTTCAGCCCGGCGGTGCTGGGTGAGTTGCGGTGCCGTTCCGGCTTCGCCGGTGCGATCGTCAGCGACGCCCTCGACATGGCGGGTGCGAGCGCGAGCCGAGGTGTTCCGGCGGCGGCCGTGCTCGCGCTGGCGGCCGGGGTCGACCTGCTCTGCCTCGGCAACGACCTGAATCATGCGCAGCTTCGACTGGTCCGGGACGAGATCCTTCGCGCCCTCGCCGAGGGCCGGCTCAGCGCCGACCGGGTGCTCGAGGCGGCCGGCCGGGTCGGTGCGCTGGCGTCCGGAGTGCGCCGGCTCCGGGCAGCCGGCGCGGCGG
>NZ_JASGEF010000044.1:0-87620 GCF_047606665.1 Micropruina sp.
GTCGGTCGTCCCGGACCAGGCATCTGCGGCTCCTTCGGTAGAGGTTCTACCCCCTGAAACCGCCCCACCCCAACCGAAATTCCCGAATCCAGCAATTATCTCACGAAACAACCTGACAGGACACTAGCGCGCCAGCGGACGCTCGGCCAGGGCGTCCAGCTTCTCCGGATTGTTCACCATCAGCACCTGGGTGATCCGGCCGTCGACGATCACCACCTGGATCGCCGAGGTGACCCGCTCGCCGAGCCGGGTCAGCCAGCCCCGGTGGCCGTTCACCATCGCATGCTCGACCAGGCCATAGGCGTTGTCGGGTGCCGATGCCGATTTGACGACCACCCCGAGCAGGAACCGGGCGACTGGATCGGATCCGTGGATCGGACGCCGGGCCGCGCTGACCAGTCCGCCGCCGTCGGAGAGCAGCACCACATCGGGGGCCAGGACGTCCATCAAGGCCTGCAGGTCGCCGCCCAGCACGCTGCGTTCGAACTCGGCGCGCACCCGGTCGGCCGTCGCGGCGTCCGCGCTGAACCGGGGGCGTCGCGCCTCGACATGGCCGCGCGCCCGATGGGCCAGCTGTCGGACGGCGGCCGGAGTGCTGTCCACCGCCTGGGCGATCTCGTCATAGCTGTAGCCGAACACCTCGCGCAGTACGAAGACCGCCCGCTCCTTCGGACCCAGCGACTCCAGCACCACCAGCAGGGCGAGCGACACCGACTCGGCCAGCACCACGTCGTCGGCGACGTCGGGGGAGGTCAGCAGCGGTTCGGGCAGCCACGGCCCCACGTAGTCCTCGCGGCGGCGGGCCAGGGTGCGCAGCCGGTTCAGCGCGAGCCGGGTGACCACCTGGACCATGTAGGCCCGTGGATGGTCGACCGGCCTCGACGGCCGTCCCGACCAGCGCAGGTAGGCGTCCTGCACCACGTCTTCGGCGTCGGCCACCGAACCCAGCAGTTCGTAGGCGATGGTGAAGAGCAGCGACCGATGGCGATCGAAGACCGCGGCGTCGTCGTTCATTCCGCCGACGGTAGCTGGCAGCTGGCCGAGAAGCCCTGGGAGACCAGGCCGAGGGTCGAGTTGAACCGCGAGCGCTGATTCTCGATCGCCACGATCATGGCGAGCTCGATCAGCCCGGCGTCGCCGAGGGTCGCGCGCAGCGGTGCCACCATCGCGTCTGTGACCTCGGTGGGCGTCCGGGTGGCGGCGACGGCGAACTCGATCACCTGCTTCTCCAGGACGGTCAGGTTCTCGGCGGTGCTCCAGTTCGGCACCGCCGCCAGCTTGGCCAGGTCGAGGCCCTCGGTGTGGGCCAGGTGGTAGCCGAAGTCGATGCACCAGGTGCAGCCGATCTCGGCGGCGGCCGCCATGGTGGCGAGCGCCTTCAGACCCGGATCGAGCCGGTCGAATTTCGCCACGCGGCGTTCGTAGGCGAAGGTGGCGAGCAGGACGCGGCGGTTGAACGCCATCGCGTGGGCGTTGTCGAGCGGTCGGCCGTACATCCGGCGGCAGGCCCAGGTGAGGAGCCGTCCGAACGGTCCGGCCGGCGGATCGATCGGGACACGGGCGAGCCGCCGCCGCGCCTCCCATTCGGTGCCAGGGCCGGGCGTGACAGAGACCAGTGGGGGAGTTGGGTGCGGTGTGGTGTTCATGACTCTGGGACACCGCGGCGTCCCTGGTTGTGACAGGTTTCGCGGCCGGTGTCGTCCGAATCGTCGCGCGGTGCGGGTAGTGGTCAGCGCTCCGTCATCGGCAGCCGAGGCACGGACGGCAGCGGGTCGTTCGGCAGCCGGCTGTAGGCGACGACGTCCAGCCGTTCGCCGTCGATCAGCAGCTTGCTGCGCTCCAGGCCCTCCTGGACGAAGCCAGCGGCACGGGCCACGGCGCCCGAGGCCGGATTGTTCACCCGATGACCCAGTTCGAGCCGATGCAGCCCGCCCTCGCCGAGCGCCCAGTCGGCGACTGTAGCGGCGGCCCGCGACGTCCAGCCTCGACCCCGGAAACGCGCATGCATCCAGTACCAGAACCAGCCGTTGCGGTTCCCGGTGTCGACCGTGACCCCGACCACGCCGACCACCTGCTCCTCGTGAACGATCGCAAAGGCAATGTGCGGCCCGGCCGCCTCGGTCAGCCGCTCGACGTACGCGAGCGCCCCCTGCGCGTCGGTCACCGACCCTTGGCGGGCCATGTCAGACGCCGCGACGAACGCGGCCAGCACGTCCGGCGCATCGGTGGTCCGCAGCCTGCGCAGCTCCGGGTCGTTCATGCCCTGTGACGCTACGCTGCGCGGCAAGCCCGGGCGATGGTGTCCACGCCGTCCGGCACCGTTTGTGCTCGGACGTGACCGGACCGCTACGCTGGTGCCCTTGCGGATGTAGCTCAATGGCAGAGCCCCAGCCTTCCAAGCTGGTCATGCGGGTTCGATTCCCGTCATCCGCTCCAATGTTCATGAGCCTAAACTCGGCGCATGAGTGTCGAGAGAACTGAGTTGCATGAACTCGTCGACCGGCTCCCTGACAACGAGTTGGCAGGCATGCTCGCCGTTGCCAGACGACGCTTGGTCGCCGTGTCGGTGGGTGCAGGCTGGCGTCCGGAGTTTTTCGGCATCATCGATGGTTCCGAGGTACCTGCGGATGTCGCCGACAATGTCGACGTGTATCTCGCCGCCGATGGGTTCGGGCAGGACTCGATGTGATCTTGTGAGATTCGGGGACCCTTATCGCCGCCGCGATCCTAAGCCAGCCCTCGTATCGCGCGTGCGTCGACCTGTTTACCGGGCTCCGGCTCGCTGGTCGGCAACTACTCGTCCCCGCCACGGTGGCCGCGGAGGTCGGGTTCATGCTCGAGAAGCTGGGTGGCGTCGAGCGGAGACGGCATTCTGCGAGCCCTCGCGAATGGTGATCTTCACCCAGTCGAAGTCACGGAGGGCGACTACGCGCGGATGGCCGATCTGGGCCAGCGGTACAGCGATCTCCCCGTGGGTACCACCGATTTGGGTACCACCGATGCCTCGGTAGTGGCGCTTGCCGAACGTCTCGGCATCACCGAGATCGCCACTCTCGATCGTCGTCACTTCACTGTCGTTCGGCCCCGCCACGCTGGTGCGTTGACCCCGCTGCCCGAGCGCCTCTGAGCACGGACGCCTCGTTGCGGGCGAGCGTTGGTGGCGGTCGAGGGTGTAGTCTGCGAGACGGTCAGACACCGAGTTCAGCGACCGATCGGCCCGCCTGGCCCCCTTCGCACGCTGGTCATGCGGTTCGTTTCCTTGTTATCCGCTCCGGTTCATGACCGCACTGAAATACCACCGATCACAGGAGCACCACGTTGCCCAGCACCGTCGAGCAACTCAGCCCGTCACGGGCGAAGCTGACCGTCGAGATTCCCTTCGCCGAGCTTCAACCTCACCTGACCAAGGCCTACCGCGAGATCGCCCAGAGCGTCACCATCCCGGGCTTCCGCAAGGGCAAGGTGCCGTCGGCGGTGATCGACCAGCGGTTCGGCCGCGGAGTCGTCCTGCAAGAGGCGATCAACGCCGCGCTGCCCAATGCCTACGGCCAGGCGGTCGAGGCCAACAAGCTGATCCCGCTGGGTGATCCCGAGGTCGAGATCACCAAGCTCGAGGACGGCGACCTGGTCGAATTCGTCGCCGAGGTGGACGTCCGCCCCGAGCTGACCCTGCCGGCCTTCGACACTCTGGCCGTCACTGTTCCGGTGCTCGCCGAGTTGGACGCCGAGGTCGACAGCCGGATCGAACTGATCCGCGAGCGGTTCGCCACCACCACCGAGGTCGACCGCCCGGCCGCCGATGGCGACGTGGTCACCATCGACCTGGTCGGCACGCGCGACGGCGAGGCGCTGCCCGACGCCACCGCCGAGGGCATCACCTACACGATCGGCTCCGACGGCATGCTGGACGGCCTGGACGAGGCCGTCACCGGTCTGTCCGCCGGCGAGTCCGCCGACTTCAGCTCCGTCCTGGTGGGCGGCCCGCTGGCCGGTGAGCAGGCCGACATCCACGTCGCCGTCAGCAAGGTGTCCGAGCGGCAGCTGCCCGAGCTGGACGATGAGTTTGCCCAGCTGGTCTCCGAGTTCGACACCGTCGAGGAGATGCGTGACGATCTGACCAAGGGCGTCGAGCAGATGCTCCGCGCCGACCAGATCAACGCGGCCCGCGACAAGGTGCTGGAAGACCTGGTCGCCACGGTCGAGTTCGAGTTGCCCGGCAAGCTGCTGGCCGCCGAGATCGAGGCCCGGCACAACCAGATCGAGGAGCAACTCAAGAGTGCCGGGCTGACCCTCGACCGCTACCTGGCGACCGCCGAGGACGAGGACGCCGGCACGCCCGAGGAGTTCTGGGCAGTCGTCGACTCCCGTGCCGAGCAGGGGCTGCGCGCGCAGATCCTGCTGGACGCCATCGCCGATCAGCAGGAGGTGGGTGTCGAGCAGCACGAACTGACCGACCTGATCGTCCGCAAGGCGCAGGCGGCCGGCTCGACGCCCGAGCAGGAACTGCAGCACATGATGGACCACGATCACATCGGTGCCTGGATGCAGGAGATCCGGCGCAACAAGGCGCTCGGCCTGATCCTGGCCGCCGCGACCGTGACCGACGAGGCCGGCGCGCCGGTCGAGGTCGCTCCGGCCGCCCCCGAGGCGGGCGCCGAGGCTGAGGAAGAGGCTTCGGCCGAAGCCTGACCGTGATTCACCCGACGGGGCCCGCGCAGCAGCGCAGGGCCCCGTCCGGCGTCTCCGAGAGCGTTGGGCTCCGGTCCGGTCACTGGGGACGGTTCTCTCGGTCAGCGGGGACGGTTGTCTTGGTCACTCCGGTGCTACCCGTGGTCTGTGCTTCGAAAGGGGACGGTTCCCGCGGTCACTCGGGGCCGTGCGGTCTGCCGTCAGCGAACAGCAGTGGGATGTTCTTAGTTTTGTCGGTGCCGTTGGATAGGTTCGCAGCGTGAACGACATGCGACCATTGCCCCCCTCGGCCGCCGCACCGATGCGCGCCGCGGCCGGTCTCAGCCCGGCCGGTATGAACGACTCGGTCTACCAGTCGCTGCTGGCCAACCGGATCATCTTCCTCGGCTCCGAGGTGCGCGACGAGAATGCCAACGCGATCTGCGCGCAGATGCTGCTGCTGAACGCCGAGGACCCGCGCTCCGACATCTACCTGTACATCAACTCTCCGGGCGGTTCGGTCGACTCCGGCATGGCGATCTTCGACACCATGCAGTGGATCAGCAACGACGTCGCGACAGTGGCGATGGGGCTGGCGGCGTCCATGGGCCAGTTCCTGCTCAGTGCCGGCACCAAGGGCAAGCGGTTCGCGCTGCCGCACAGCCGGATCATGATGCACCAGCCGTCCGGCGGCCTGGGCGGCACGGCGTCCGATATTCGTATTCAGGCCGAGCAGTCGCTGCACATCAAGAAGACGATGTCGAGCCTGATCGCCCAGCACACCGGTCAGACCGTCGAACAGATCGAGGCCGACTCCGATCGCGACCGCTGGTTCACCGCCGAGCAGGCGCTGGAATACGGCTTCATCGATCACGTCTACGAGCGTGCCGCCCAGATCAGCACGAACTCCCCGAACCAGTGAGGACCGTCATGACCACGCCCGCTCTGCCCGGTGGACTGGCCACGGCCGGTCCGTCGATGGACTACTACATTCCGCAGTGGGAGGAGCGCACCAGCTACGGCATCCGGCGCGTCGACCCCTACACCAAGCTGTTCGAAGACCGGATCATCTTCCTCGGCACCCCGATCAGCGACGACATCGCCAACGCGGTGATGGCGCAGCTGCTCTGTCTACAGTCGATGGACCCGGAACGTCCGATCAGCATCTACATCAACTCACCCGGTGGCTCGTTCACCGCGCTGACCGCGATCTACGACACGATGCGCTACATCAAGCCCGACGTGCAGACCGTGTGCCTGGGCCAGGCTGCTTCGGCGGCGGCGGTGTTGTTGGCCGCCGGCACCAAGGGCAAGCGCCTGGCGTTGCCGAACAGCCGCATCCTGATCCACCAGCCGGCCACCGAGGGCGGCTACGGGCAGTCGTCCGACCTGGAGATCCAGGCCCGCGAGATCCTGCGGATCCGCTCGCTGATGGAGGGCATGCTCGCCGAGGCCACCGGCCAAGAGGTGGAGAAGATCTCCCGCGACATCGAGCGCGACAAGTACCTGACCGCTGAGGAGGCCGTCGAATACGGCATCGTGGACGCCATCCTCACCTCGCTGAAGGACGTCGAGAGCTGACCTGCCGCGCCGGGTTGCCTCCTTGCGGAAGCGGCCCGGCGGGCTAGGGTGACTCTCATCGGAAGGAGGGGTGGCGTGGCTCGAATCGGAGAGACCTCCGAACTGCTCAAATGCTCGTTCTGCGGAAAGAGCCAGAAGCAGGTCAAGAAGCTGATCGCGGGTCCGGGTGTCTACATCTGCGATGAGTGCATCGATCTGTGCAACGAGATCATCGAGGAGGAATTCTCCGAGGCTGCTGACGTCGGCCTGCTCGACGATCTGCCGAAACCCCGCGAGATCTGCGCCTTTCTCGACTCCTATGTGATCGGCCAGGAGGTGGCCAAGAAGGCCCTTAGCGTGGCCGTCTACAACCACTACAAGCGGGTTCAGGCGCAGGCCAGCAATCCTGGCGGACGGCGCGCCGTCGAGGAAGAGTCGGTCGAACTCGGCAAGTCGAACATCCTGCTGATCGGCCCGACCGGCTGCGGCAAGACCTATCTGGCCCAGACCCTGGCGCGGATGTTGAACGTCCCGTTCGCGATGGCCGACGCCACCGCGTTGACCGAGGCCGGCTACGTTGGCGAAGACGTCGAGAACATCCTGCTCAAGCTCATCCAGGCCGCCGATTTCGACGTCAAGAAGGCCGAGACCGGCATCATCTACATCGACGAGATCGACAAGGTGGCCCGCAAGAGCGAGAACCCGTCGATCACGCGCGACGTGTCCGGCGAGGGCGTCCAACAGGCGCTGCTGAAGATCCTCGAGGGCACCACGGCGTCCGTACCGCCACAAGGTGGCCGCAAACATCCGCATCAGGACTTCATCCAGATCGACACCACGAACATCTTGTTCATCGTCGGCGGCGCCTTCGCCGGGCTGGAAGAGATCATCAACGCACGGGTCGGCAAGCGTCCGCTGGGCTTCAACAACGACGCCGCGATCCGCAAGCCGGCGTCCACCAACCCGTTCGAAGAGGTCCGTCCCGAAGACCTGCACCGCTACGGCCTGATCCCCGAGTTCATTGGCCGGCTGCCGATGATCTCCACGGTTGCCTCGCTGGACGCCGAGGCCCTGGTCCGCATTCTGGTCGAGCCGAAGAACGCGCTGATCAAGCAGTTCCGCAAGCTGTTCGAGATGGACGGCGTCGACCTACAGTTCACCGACGACGCCATCGCCGCGGTGGCCGAGATGGCGCTGCATCGGGGAATCGGCGCCCGCGGGCTGCGTTCGATCCTGGAAGAGATCCTGCTCAACGTGATGTACCACGTGCCCAGCGACGACGATGTGGCACGGGTGCTGGTCACCGACGAGGTGGTTCGCGACGGCATTGCACCCACGCTGGTCTCGCGGGCCCAGGTGGCGCGCAGCGACCGGCGCGAGAAGAGCGCCTGACCTCCCCGCCCCGGACGCCTACTCCCGTGCGGGTGTGGTAGGGCTCGACGGATAGGCGTCAACTAGGCCGTGCAGTCGTGCCAGGCTGACCGCGACCAGGCGATCGTGGACGCCGAGCTTGCGATAGATGTTGCCCAGGTGCTTGTGCACGGTTCGCGGCGACAACTGCAACCGGGACGCGATCGACGTAGCCAGCAGTCCTTCGGCGAGCAGCGCCAACACCTGGAGCTCGCGGTCGGTCATGTGGTTCTGGTCGACCGCCGCCCGCACCCAGTCCTGCGCCTGCTGGGCGCGCACCGTCCGGGTAGCGTGCGGCCAGAACGCGACCAGGGCCTCCTGCGCCCGTTCCAGCACCAGCAGATCAGTGGCGTCGTAGGGTCGGGACCGCAGGAACACGAGCACCCGTCCGAGGCCCGGCCGGCCCGGCTCGTCGAGGTCGCCCGGGCGCATCGCCAGGGACGCCACATGGCCGAGATCCCTCAGGTATTCGACGCTGGACTGCTCCTCCCCGGTGTGCAGCATCCGGCTCACCAGGATGTCGGCGATCGCCAATGCGTCCGCGGTGTCCGGCGAATAGCAGACCAACTGGACGCTGCCGTCGGCCTCGAGGGCGATGGTGGCTGCCACATCGGCGGCCAGGCCGCGCGCCAGATGCTCGCAGACCACCCGGTCGGCCGAGCAGTTCGCGCTGAGTGCCCGCATCGCCTCGCACAGCATCTCCAACACCACCGTCGAAGGCTCGACCCGCGGTGCGTCATCCTCGTTCAGTGTCACGCAGGCGTCCCTTCGGCCGATCGTGCACACATCGACAACCATGGCGGCTCCTCCCGTCGCACAAGAGGAGCCGTGGCCGGCCTCGCGAAATACGGTGGCACAACTGCGTATTGCCGCTCAAGGTTTGCGGCGGTCAGGCTATGCCGATATCTGCCCACCGCGGCGCTTTCGCCTTGATCGCCCCTATCGGGCCGCCATATATTGACTCCAGACCGCAGGCAACCCGATAGCCTTGCCGTGTCATCACCCAGGTCCTCTGGGCCATACGTACAAAGGAGTCTCCATGGCCACCCGTGAAGTAGCGATCGGTTCGTCCGTCGGTCTGCACGCCCGCCCCGCTTCCATCTTCGTCCAGGCCGCCACGGCCACCGGAATTCCGGTCACCATCGCCAAGGCCGGTGGCAACCCGGTCGACGCCCGCAGCATCCTGGGCGTGATGGCGCTCGGCGCCAAGAACGGCGAGGTCGTCACGCTGTCCGCCGACGGCGACGGTGCGGACGCCGCACTCGACTCGCTGGTCGCGCTCCTCGCGCGAGATCTGGACGCCGAATGAGCGAACTGCACTCGACGCTGAGCGGCATCGGGGTCAGTGCGGGCGTGGCGGTCGGCCCTCTGGTCATCGTCAGCCCGCCGCCCTCCCCGCCCGCGGGCGAGGCGGTCGTCACGGATGTGGCGGCGGCGTCCGAGCAGGTGCGCGACACGCTGAAGGCGGTGGCCGAGGGCTACCTGGCCAAGGCCGCCAATGCCGATGCCCACGCCAAACCGATCCTCGAAGCCGGCGCCATGATGGCCGGCGACCCGGGTCTTGCGGGCGCGATCGATACGCAGTTGCAGAGTGGCACCAAAGGCATCACCACCGCCGTGTCGGCTGCTGTCGATGAGTACTGCGCGATGTTCGAGTCACTCGGCGGCTACATGGCCGAGCGGGTCACCGACCTGCGCGACGTCCGTGACCGTACCGTGGCCCGGCTGCTCGGCCAGGCCGAGCCCGGCGTCCCGACCCTGACCACGCCGAGCGTGCTGGCCGCGGTCGATCTGGCGCCGGCCGAGACCGCCACCCTGTCGGTCGACACCTGCCTGGGCATCATCACCTCGGCGGGCGGGCCGACCAGCCACACCGCGATCCTCGCGGCGCAGCTGGGCATCCCGGCGATCGTGCAGGCCACCGGCATCCTTGATGTGCCGTTCGGCACGACGGTTGCCCTGGACGGCGGTGTCGGCGAGATCATCGTCAACCCGAGCGAAGCCGAGCAGCAGGCACTGGCCGACCGCAAGGCTCGTCGCGAGAAGGCCCTGGCGGCCGGCTCCGGCAAGGGCATGACCCGCGACGGTCACCCGGTCCAGCTGCTGGCCAACATCGGCACTGTCGGCGACGCCCACAAGGCCGCCGCTCAGGACGTCGAGGGTGCCGGACTGTTCCGGTCGGAGTTCCTGTTCCTCGACCGGGACACCGCGCCCACCGTCGAAGAGCAGACCGCGACCTACACCGAGATCCTGCAAGCCTTCGGTGACCGCAAGGTCGTCGTCCGGACTCTCGACGCCGGCGCCGACAAGCCGCTGGCGTTCGCCGATCTGGGCCACGAGGAGAACCCGGCGCTGGGTCGTCGCGGCATCCGGCTCGGTGCGGT
Source organism: Micropruina sp. (assembly GCF_047606665.1). Classification (GTDB taxonomy): domain Bacteria; phylum Actinomycetota; class Actinomycetes; order Propionibacteriales; family Propionibacteriaceae; genus Micropruina. The sequence continues at coordinate 10,023 of NZ_JASGEF010000044.1, forward strand.
GCGCACCGACCTGCTCGACGATCAGCTGCAGGCGCTCGCCAACGCCCACAAGGCGACCGGTGGGCAGCTGTGGGTGATGGCGCCGATGATCGCCACCCGTCAGGAGGCCCGCTGGTTCGCCGAGAAGGTGCGCGCGGTGGGTCTGCCCAAGGTCGGCGTGATGATCGAGGTTCCGGCGGCCGCGCTGCGCTCGTTCGACGTGCTCAGCGAGGTCGACTTCGCCAGCCTCGGCACCAACGACCTCGGTCAGTACACGATGGCCGCCGACCGCATGCAGGGCGAGTTGGCCGAGTTGCTGAACCCGTGGCAGCCGGCTCTGCTCGACGTCATCTACTACGCCTGCGACGGCGGCGCCAAGACCGGTCATCCGGTCGGCGTCTGCGGTGAGTCGGGCGGCGATCCGCTGATGGCGTTGGTGTTGGCCGGTCTGGGTGTCGCCAGCCTGTCGATGGCGCCGAGCAAGGTCCGGGCCGTCCGGACGGCGCTGGCCCTGCACGATCTCTCCCAGTGCCAGCAGATGGCCGCCGCCGCGCGGGCGTCCGTTGGTCCGAAGGAGGCGCGTGAGGTCGTGCTCAGCATGGCCGATCCGATCATGCTCGACCTGCTCTGATCAGGCACAGCAAACGGCGAGGGCCGGCAACCATCACGGTTGCCGGCCCTCGCCGTTGTCACAGCCCCCTCCCTAACTACTTCTGCCCTCCCACATGTGGGAGGGCAGAAGTAGTTAGGGAGGGGGCTGGTGGGCCGGGGGACGGGCGGACGCCGTAGCGGCGTCCGTTATTTGGCGACGCCCTTGAGGCTGCCGGTCACCCCGCCGTCCTTCGCGCCGGCGAGGCACAATACCTCGCGGTCGCCGGTGGCCCAGGACTCCTGGACGGGGTACAGGTAGTACATGTCGTAGCTGGAGTCCTTGGCCGCCACCCCGACGAAGGTGTTGAACTCGGCGGTGCAGAATTTGTCCGCCTGCTTGGTCACCTCGGAGTCGCCTGGGAAGTTCCCGTCGGGCAGATCGGTCTTGGCGTACGCCTCGAAGTAGTGGCTCTGATCGCACGGCATCACTTCGACGCGTCCGACATCGCCGCCGTCCTTCATCGACCCGGTGCAGTCGCCGACCACGATCTGGAACGAGTCGATGGTCGCCGGGGCGGTGATCTGGCCGGCCGAGTTCCGCGGCACACCGGCCACCGCGCAGCCAGCCAGTAGTAGGCCGGTTGCAGCCAAGCCAGCGAGAACGCCGAACGCCCGAATCACTGGTCCACCGTACTGGACGGATCGTTTGAGACTGACGAGGCGACGACCGTTGGGGGATTGGCGTTCGTGGTCACTGAGATCGGCGGGACGGCTAGCGTCATGCCGCTGACCCTAAGCGGGCCGTCGTCCACGCTGATCTCGATCTCGCCGGTGATCCGGCCGACTGCCCTCAAGTCGTCCAGCACCGGGGCCACCCGGTCCAGCGCGGCCTGCGGTCCGGAGACCGTGACGGCGGATACCCCAGTCTTCATCGAGGCCTTAGCGTTCGATTTCCTGCCACGGATGCTCATCAGCAGCCCGGCCACATCGGTGAGCACCGCCGGGTCACCGCCGACCGGGATCTCCTCGGGCACTGGCCAACGACTGAGATGAACCGACCCGGACTGCCACCACGACCACACCTCTTCGGTGACGTACGGCATGAACGGGGCGAACAACCGCAGCTGAATGCTGAGCGCCAACTGCAACGCCGCGCGGGCGGACGCCGCGGCGTCCGGGCCCTGAGCGCCGTAGGCACGCTCCTTGACCAGCTCCAGGTAGTCGTCGCAGAACGACCAGAAGAACCGCTCGGCCACCTCCAGCGCGGCGCTGTAGTCGAACGCCTCGAAGGCATCGGTGGCGCGCACCACCACCTGGCGGAGCCCGGCCAGAATGGACAGGTCCACTGCCTCGGTGATGGCCTCGGCACCGACCAGGCCGTCGCCCATGCCGAGCACGAATTTGGACGCGTTCAGCACCTTCATCGCCAGCCGGCGTCCGACCTTCATGCCGGTCTCGTCGAAGGGTGAGTCCATCCCCGGACGGGCCATCGCGGCGCGCCACCGGACGGCGTCCGCACCGAACCGCTCCAGGATGTCGGTCGGCACGATGGTGTTGCCCACCGACTTGCTCATCTTCTTGCGGTCCGGGTCGACCACGAAGCCCGAGATGGCCACCGTCTTCCACGGCGCCACATGCTCTTCGAAGTGCGCTCGCACCACCCGGCTGAACACCCAGGTGCGAATGATGTCGTGCGCCTCGGGGGCGAAATCCATCGGGAAGGTCAGGCTCCACAACTCCGGATCGGTGTCCCAGCGGCAGGCGATCTGCGGGGTCAGGGACGAGGTGGCCCAGGTGTCCATGATGTCCGGGTCGCCGACGAAGCCGCCGGCCACGCCACGCTGCTCGGCGGTGTAGCCGGGCGGGACGTCCGAGGACGGGTCGACCGGCAGGGCGTCCTCGGCGGCGAAGATCGGACGGCCATGGTCGGGCTCGCCGTCGGTGTCCACCGGGTACCAGACCGGGAACGGCACGCCGAAGAACCGCTGCCGGCTGATCAGCCAGTCGCCGTTCAGGCCGTTCACCCAGTTGGAGTAGCGGTGCCGCATGTGGTCGGGCACCCACTGCAGCTCCTCGCCTCGGGCCAGCAGGGCCTGCTTGAGGTCGTCGTCCCGTCCGCCGTTGCGGATGTACCACTGCCGGGTCGAGACGATCTCGAGCGGCTTGTCGCCCTTCTCGTAGAAATTCGCCTTCCGGGTCGTCGGCGTCGGCTCACCGTCCAGGTCACCGGATTCGCGCAGCAGCGTCACCATCGCGGCCCGCGCCGAGAACGGCGTCTTGCCGGCCAGCTCTGCATACGGCTCAGGGTTGGTCAGCCAGTCGGGGGTCTCCCGGGCGAGGCGTCCGTCGCGCTGGATGACGGTGCGGGTCGGCAGCTGCAGCTCGCGCCACCACTGCACGTCGGTGGCGTCGCCGAAGGTGCAGCACATCGCGATGCCGGCGCCCTTGTCGGGCTCGGCGGCATGATGGGCCAGTACCGGAATCTCGACGCCGAACACCGGCGAGGTGACTGTGGTGCCGAACAGGTGCTGGTAGCGCGTGTCGTCGGGATGGGCGATCAGCGCGCACACGCTCGGCAGCAGCTCGGGCCGGGTGGTCTCGATGAAGACCGTCTCGCCGTCCGGGCGGTGGAAGGCCACCCGGTGGTAATGGCCCGGGTAGTCCCGGGCCTCCTGCTCGGCCTGAGCCACCGCGGTCTGGAAGGTGACGTCCCAGACCGTCGGCGCCTCGGCCAGGTAGGCCTCACCGCGGGCGCAGTTGCGCAGGAAGGCGCGCTGCGAGACCCGGATGGCGTCGGACGAGATGGTCGCGTAGAGGTGGTTGTCCCAGTCGACGCTGAGCCCCAGCGTCCGCCACAGGTTCTCGAACGCCTGCTCATCGACCTGGGTCAGCTGGTGGCACAGTTCGATGAAGTTCATCCGGCTGATCGACACCTGCCGCTTCGGGTCCGGCTTGGCCGGCGGGGTGAAGTCTGGGTCGTACGCGATCGACGGATCGCACCGGACACCGTAGAAGTTCTGCACCCGGCGCTCGGTGGGCAGCCCGTTGTCGTCCCAGCCCATCGGGTAGAAGACGTGCTTGCCCTGCATCCGCTGGTAGCGGGCGACCAGGTCGGTGTGGGTGAAGCTGAACACGTGCCCGACGTGCAGCGACCCGGACACCGTCGGCGGGGGAGTGTCGATCGAGAACACCTGTTCGCGCGATTCGGGCCGGACGAAGGTGTAGGTGCCGTCCTGCGCCCACTTCGCGGCCCATTTGGCCTCCAAGCCCTCCAGCGCCGGGCGATCCGGCACCACTACCGCCGAGCCCGGATGCGGGGTCGCGGCGGACACGGGCGGGCGAGATGTGACGGTCATGGGCTGCATCTTACGAAAGGGCGCGGCGCGGCAACCAATCGGCGGCCGGCCGCTGATCACTGGTCACCCAGTGGGCCGAGGCGTGTCAGTCCTTGCCCTCGGTCGACAGGATCAGCTGGCGGAAGGCGTCCGGCGTGGTCGCCTTTCCGATCGTCGCGTTGTCGATCGTGGTGCCGTTGACCCGCAGGGTGGGCGTCGAGGTGACGCCGGCCTTGGCGGCCAGTTCGTTGGTGCCGGTGACGAAGGCCGCCGTGGCCTTGGAGTCATAGCAGCTCTGGAAGGTGGTCAAGGCGTCACCGGTGATTCCGGCGGTTGCCGCGAAGTCGGCCCGCAACTGCTGGGTGGTGTAACCGGTGCCCTCGGTGGCGGGCTGCCCGGCGAACACCGCATTGTGATAGGCGGAGTACTTCCCGGCGTTGTCGGCGCAGGCGGCGGCGATGCCGGCCCTGGACGACGAGTCGTTGCGCAAATTGCCGTCCATGAAGGTCAGCGTCCGGTAGACGAGTTCAATCTGGCCCTGATCGGCCATGTCGTCCAGCGTCGAGCCGAACGCGTCCTCGAACTGCTTGCAGATCGGGCACTGGTAGTCGAAGAAGAGCTCCACCTTGGGTGCGCCCTGGGCGGCCTTGCCGGGGTTCACCACGATGCCGCTGCGGTCGGAGGTCGCGTTCGGCGGGATTGCCGCCGCGTTGGCGGTGTTGCCCTTGTTGAGTTGGCTGAAGAAGATCGTGGCGAACACCCCGACCACCACGATCGCCAGCACGATGGCGCCGACGATGACGATCCGCTGGGTGCGCTTGGCCTTCGCCTGCGCCTGCTGTTTGCGGCGAAGGGCTTCGCGACGACTCTCGCTCATACTGGGGACTCCTCGAGTTCTTCTTCGGTGATGTCGGCGGGGGTACGGAACAGCCACGTGTCGAGCGACAACGGGGAACGGGGGAACAGCGCGGCCCAGATGCCGCAGGCGAACAGTCCGGTATCGCGGGCGATATCCCACGGGTATTGGGCCATGCCGTTCTCGACCTCGCCGCCACCGCCGAAGCAGCCGCAGTCGATCGACAGGCCGTGCGCCCAGACCCAGGCGATGCCGATGACGAACGCCACCATCACGGCCGCGCCGATCCAAGCGGAGATGCGGGTGAACAGGCCCAGAACCAGCAGCAGGCCCACCGCCACCTCGAGCACCGGCAGCGCATAGCCGACCGGGCGGGTGAGGTCGAAGGGCAGCAACTGGTAGGCGCGCACCGCCTGCACGGACGCCTCCGGCCAGGGCAGTTTGAGTGCACCGGCGACGATCAGCGTCCAGCCGAGAATCTGCCGCGCAGCGAAGGTCGCCCACCGCACCCAGCGGCGTCCGGCAAAGGCGTGCGGCATGGCGTGAGTATACCCGCCGTCAAACGATCAACTATCTGTGGCGGCACTAGGCTGGGCGGCACCATGCCCGAAACACATCACGAGATCGTCCAGCGCCTGATCTCCCGCTGGCCCGAACACCGGATCGCCCCGGGAACCGCGCGCGTCGAGGCGCTGTGCGAACTGCTGGGGACGCCGCAGCGGGCCTACCCGGTGATTCAGATCGCCGGCACCAACGGCAAGGGCAGCACCGCGATCATGGTGGACGCCCTACTGCGCGCGCTCGGGCTGCGCACCGGACGGTTCACCAGTCCGCACCTGATCGACCTCACCGAACGGATCTGCATCGACGGCGAGCCGATGGACGCCGACGCCTTCGACGAACTGGTCGCCCACACCCAGCCGCTGATCGACATGATCGACGCCCAGGCCATCGGCGGCGTCTCGATGACCTTCTTCGAGGTGATCACCGCACTGGCCTATGAGGCGTTTGCCGAGGCGCCGGTGGACGTGGCGGTGGTCGAGGTCGGGTTGGGCGGCGTCACCGACGCCACCAATGTGATGGATGCCCAGGTCGCGGTGATCTGCCCGGTCGACTACGACCACACCCATCTGCTCGGCGACACGCTGACCGAGATCGCCACCGAGAAGGCCGGCATCATCAAGCCGGGCTCCCAGGTGGTGATGGCCGGTCAGCAGCCCGAGGCGGCGGCGGTGCTGATCCAGCGCTGCGCCGACGTCGGCGCGAAGGTCTACCTGGAGGGTGTCGAGTTCGGGCTGCTGGAACGGACGCCGGCCGTCGGCGGCCAGGTGCTGCGGATCGACACCGCCGGCGGCCCGGTCGGCGACCTGCTGCTGCCGCTGTTCGGCGCCCACATGGCGCACAACGCGGCGCTGGCGGTGGCGGCGGTGGAGGCGTTCCTGGGCGGGAAGCCGCTGGCCCCGGACATCATCGCCGAGGGGCTGGCTGCGGTGGACGCGCCGGCCCGGCTGGAGATCGTTCGCCGCTCGCCGACGGTGGTGCTGGACACCTGCCACAACCCGCACGGAGCCCGCGCCACCATGGCGGCGGTCACCGAGGCGTTCGCCTTCACGCCGCTGATCGGCGTGGTGGCGGCGATGGCCGACAAGGACGTCACCGGCCTGCTCGAGGTATTCGCGGAGGAGATGACCACCATCGTCTGCACGACGGCGTCCGGCACCAGCCGCGCGCTCTCCGCGGAGGCGTTGGGCGAGCTGGCCGCCGGAATAGTCGGCGCCGACCGGGTGCGAGTCGCCCCGACCATGGTGGACGCCATCGAGGCTGCGGTGGCTCTCGCCGACGACGCCGGCCAGGGCGCCGGCGTCCTGATCGCCGGATCGGTGATCGCGGCGGGCGAGGCGCGGGCATTGCTGCGGCGTGAGGAGGAACGATGAGGCTGGTGCCGACGAACCCGATGAATCGGGCGCTGATGTCCATCTTGATCTTCGAGGCGATCTGCTGCGGGTTGGCGATCCCCGGGATGATCCAGGTCGGGGACGCCTCGGTCGGGCTGGCCTTCGGGCTGGGCGGGACGGCGTTGCTGCTGTGCCTGGCGGCGTCCGGGATGTTGCGGCGTCCGATCGGCTGGACGCTGGCCTGGGCCGCGCAGCTGGCCTGCGTGGCGCTGGGCTTCGCGGTGGCCATGATGTTCGCGGTCGGCGCCGTCTTCCTGGTGCTGTTCGCGATCGGCTTCGTGCTGGGCAAGCGGCTCGAAGCGACCCGCACCGCGGGCTGACCGTCCGTCGACGGCCCTGCCACTGGGGGTTATGGGCGGGTCGGGCCGGTGGTGGCGTCCTAACCTCTAAGGTGGGCGATCATGAGCGAGCGTACTTTCGTGATCATCAAGCCGGACGCGGTGCGCCGCGGCCTGGTCGGCGCGGTCCTGTCCCGATACGAGGCGAAGGGGCTGCGGATCGTCGCACTCGAGCAGCGCACCATCGACGCCGAGCTGGCCGACCGGCACTACGCCGAGCACTGCGACCAGCCCTGGTACCCGCCGTTGCGCGACTTCATCACCTCCGGTCCGCTGGTGGCCCTGATCCTCGAAGGCGACGCCGCGATCGACGCCGTTCGGATCCTGAACGGGGTGACCGACGGACGCCGCGCGGCCCCCGGATCGATCCGCGGAGACTTCTCGCTGTCGAACCGGGAGAACCTGGTCCATGCCTCCGACTCGCCCGAGTCGTCGGCCCATGAGATAGCGCTCTGGTTCCCGAGCCTGGCATGACCCAGCCCCCGGTTCAGCCGAGCGGTTCCGGCTGGCAGTCGGCCGGCCCCGGACAGTCGTGGCAGGCGGTCGGCGGGACGCCGCCGGCGTCCGGCCAAGGCCCGCACCCCTGGCTGCCCACCGTGGTGGTGGCGAAGCCGTCCGTGCTGCCGGTCGAGCCGCGCGAGTACCACGAGTTCCTGCGGACGCCGAGCTTCCGCTGGTGGCGTCCGTTGCTCGCACTGACGATGGGCGTCGCACTCTACTTCGTCGCCAGTGTGATGCTCACGCTGCCGGCGCTGTTCTACGACGTCTCGACCGGACGCACTACCTGGGCCAGTTACGGCTCGCTCACCGGCATCACGGTGACCCCGGTGCTGTTCCTGGCCAACAACCTGGCGCTGGCCGCCTGCGTGCCGATCGCGACGCTGACCCAGTGGGCCTGCTTCGGGCAGCGACCCCGGTGGCTGTCGTCGGTGACCGGACGTTTCCGCTGGCGCTGGTTCGGCGAATGCCTGCTCTGGATTCTGCCGCTCTATCTGGTCTACCTGGTCGTGGGGATGGTGCTCGGCGGGCTGGGCGATCTTCGAGTCGGTCCCGACACGGCCTTCATGATCGCCGCCATCCTGCTGACCACTCCGCTGCAGGCTGCCGGTGAGGAGTATCTGCTGCGCGGTCTCGGGCAGCGCGCGGTGGCGTCCTGGCTGCCGCGGACGGCTGGGCTGGTGGTGAGCACGGTGGTCACCGCGGTCGTCTTCATGCAGTTGCACGGCGCCGGCGACCCCTGGCTGAACGGGTTCTACCTGTTCTTCGCCGTCGTCGGCTCGGTGCTGGCCTGGCGGACGGGAGGCCTCGAGGCGGCCGTCGCGCTGCACACGGTCAACAACGTGGTCTCGATGGCGGTGCTGCCGTTCACCGACTTCTCTACGATGTTCAACCGGCAGGCGGGTGCCGGCAGCCCGGCGGTGCTGGTGCAGGCAGCGCTGCTGGCCTGCGCGCTGGTCCTGGTGCTGTGGCGGGCGCGGGTCCGCGACGTGGTCGTCCGGACCGCTCCCGGAGCGCCGAGCCCAGGCGCCCCGCCGCCGGACGGCGGGCTGCCTACGTCCGGCGGCCCCATGCCGTCCCCACCGGCATCGACGATGCCCGTCACCTGGAGGCAGGACAGTGGAAACTAAGCCGGCTGAACCGATGCGCCGGGACGCCGGGATCTCCTGGCTGGTGTCGCGGATCCGGCCGCGAGCCGGACGCACCCTAGTCGGCATCGACGGTGTGGACGGCGCCGGGAAGACGACGTTCGCCGACGATCTGGCCGCCGAACTCGCCGATTCGGGGCTGACCGTGATCAGGATCAGCCTCGACGACTTCCTGAACCCGGCCGAGGTGCGGCACGCCAAGGGACGGACCTCGCCCGAGGGCTTCCTCGCCGACAGCTACGACTACCAGCGGTTCACCGACGACGTCCTGGAGCCGCTCGGCAGCGACGGCTGTGGCCGGTATCGGGCGAAGTCCTACGACGGACTCACCGAGACGCCGGTCAGCCCGCCCTGGCAGGTCGCCCCGGACGCCGCCGTCGTCGTGGTCGACGGACTCTTCCTGCACCGCGACCGGCTGCGGAACGCCCGCGGTCGCAAGGTGTGGGATCTGTCGGTCTGGCTCGACGTCCCGTTCGAGGAGTCGGTGCGCCGGCTCGCCCAGCGCGACGGTTCGCCGTCCGATGTGGACGACCCGCGAATTCGCCGCTACGTGGAGGGCCAGCGCCGCTACATCGAGCGGTACCGTCCGGCCGAGCGCGCCGACCTGGTCATCGACAACACCTGAACCGCTGCCACCGGTAACGGAGCACCGTGCCGAGGCCGATACACTGACGAACCCCGCCCGCGATCCGACTCCTCCCATCGGTGTCGAGAGAGGGAGTCCGTGATCAGCAGCATCGTTGTCGCCCATCTGGTGGTGGCTCTGTGTGCACCCTGGCTCGCCCGCCGGATGGGTTCCAACGGCTATCTGGCGATGGCGATCGTCCCGGCCGTCGGGTTCGGCTGGCTGATCGGTCTGGCGCCGCTGATCACCTCGGGCGGCCGCTATGTCGAGACGATGCCGTGGATTCCGCAGTTGGGCGTCGAGATCCATTACCAGGTCGGCCTCTTGCAGTGGCTGCTGGCGCTGATCGTGACCGGCATCGGCGCGCTGGTCCTGTTCTACTGTCGGTGGTACTTCGAGGCCGGAGCCAACCCGCGGACGATGGGGGTGCTGACCGCGTTCGCGGCTGCGATGCTCGGTCTGGTCACCGTCGACGACCTGGTCATGCTGTACGTGTTCTGGGAGCTCACCACGGTGTTCTCCTATCTGCTGATCGGCTACGACCCGACCAGGAGGGCGAATCGGTCGGCAGCCATCACCGCCCTGGTGGTCACCACCACCGGCGGCCTGGCGATGCTGGTCGGCATCGTCGCGCTCGGCTTCACCGCCGGCACGTTCAGCCTGTCCGCGATCCTGGCCCAACCGCCGACCGGGACGCTCTCGACGGTCGCTGCGCTGTTGCTGCTGGTCGGCGCGCTGAGCAAGTCCGCCCTGGTGCCGTTCCACTTCTGGCTGCCCGGCGCGATGGCCGCCCCGACCCCGATCTCGGCCTACCTGCATGCCGCCGCCATGGTGAAGGCCGGCGTCTATCTGGTCGCGGCGATGGCGCCCGTGTTCGCCGCCGTCCCCGGCTGGCGGCTGGCGGTCGGTCTGCTCGGCGCCTGCACGATGATCGTCGGCGGCTGGCGAGCACTGCGGCAGAACGACATCAAGCTGCTGCTGGCCTACGGCACGGTCAGTCAGCTCGGCTTCATGGTGCTGCTCAGCGGCTTCGGCACCCAGGCGACCATGCTGGCCGGCCTGGCGATGGTGATCGGGCACGCCCTGTTCAAGGCGACCCTGTTCCTGATCGTCGGCGTGGTCGACCACTCCACCGGCACCCGCGACCTGACCCGCCTCACCGGCGTCGCCCAGAAGCTGCCGCTGGTCGCCGTGCTGGCCGGTGTGGCGGCGGCGTCCATGGCCGGTTTGCCGCCCACCTTGGGCTTCATCGCCAAGGAGTCGGCGCTGGAGTCGCTCAGCTATCTGGCGGACGCCGGCGACGGCACCGGGCTGACCCCGCTGGTCGCGGCGCTGATGGTCGCCGCCGTGGTGGCCGGATCGGTGCTCACCGTGGCGTATTCGGTGCGCTGGTGGTGGGGCGCCTTCGCCGACAAGGCGGGGGTGGCCGAACTGGACGTCCATCGTCCGGCCACCGGGTTCCTGGTGCCGCCCCTCGTGCTGGGGGCGGCCTGCCTGGTCGGCGGCTTCCTCGGCGGTCCGATCACCGACCTGTTGGCCCCCTACGCGGCCACCGTCGGCACCGGGCACGCCAGCCACGGCCTGGCGTTGTGGCACGGGTTCACCGTGCCGCTGGGGTTGTCGCTGCTGGCGATCGCCGGCGGCGGCGTCCTGTTCTGGCAACGGGACGCCATGGCCCGCGTCCAGGCGACGTTCCCGAAGGTGCTCGGCGCCGACGAACTGTACGCGCTGGCGATCAAGCGGGTGGACGCGATCGCGGTCGAGGTGACCGCGCGCACCCAGCGCGGTTCGCTGGCCAGCTACACCTCGATCGTGCTGGTCATGGTGGTGGTGCTGGCCGGCGGTTCGCTGTTGTTCACCACGCACTGGCCGGCGTCCGTGCAACTCTTCGACCAGCTGCCCCAGGTGCTGATCGGGGCCGCGATGATCGCCGCCGGCGTGCTGGCCGCGACCTCCCGCGGCCGGGTCCGGGCGGTACTGCTGGTGGGTGTCACCGGCTACGGCACGGCGCTGCTGTTCCTGCTGCACGGCGGACCCGATCTGGCACTGACGCAGGTGCTGGTCGAGACGGTGTCGCTGATCGTGTTCGTGATGGTGCTGCGCCGGCTGCCGAAGTACTTCACCAACCGTCCGTTGCATTCCACCCGTTGGTGGCGCACCGTGCTGGCCGCCCTGGTCGGCGGCAGCGTCACCCTGCTGGCCATCGTCTCAGCCGGGGCGCGGGTCGCGGTGCCGGTGTCGGTGGACTACTACGAGGCGTCCTACGAGTTCGGCTACGGCAAGAACATCGTCAACGTGACCCTGGTCGACACCCGAGCCTGGGACACCATCGGCGAGATCTCGGTGCTGGTGATCGCGGCCACCGGCGTGGCCAGCCTGATCTTCCTGCGCTCGCGGGTGCAACGCGTCCGGCCCCGCGAGGGGGACGCCGCCTTCGGTGCGCGCGGCCTGTGGCTGCGGGCCAGCGGGGCGCTCGATCCGGGGTCGCGCTCGCTGATCTTCGAAGTGGTCACCCGGATCATGTTCACCGTGATGATGGTGGTCTCGCTGTTCCTGCTGATCGCCGGCCACAACGCCCCCGGCGGCGGGTTCGCCGGCGGACTGGTCGCCGGCATCGCGCTGATGATCCGCTATCTGGCCGCCGGACGCCGTGAGCTGGACGACGCCGCACCGTTCGACGCCGGACGCCTGCTCGGCCTCGGCCTGGCGATCGCCGTGCTCAGCGCGATCACCCCAGCGCTGCTGGGCGGCAAGATCTTCCAGAGCTACGACCTGAAGATCGTCATTCCTGGCTGGGAACACCTCGACACCCCCTGGGGCGCCTGGACGCTGCTCGGCGAGATGCACTTGGTCAGCTCGACCGTCTTCGACGTCGGCGTCTACCTGATCGTGATCGGCGTCGTGCTCGACCTGACCCGGACGCTGGGCGCCGGCATCGACATCCAGTCCGAACAGGACCAGGCACCGGTGCCGCAGCCCGAGTCGACCCGCGCCCTGCCGGCGCTGACCCCCGAATCGGAGCAAGTCATCCGCTACACCACCGGCGGCGGAAAGGGGCACTACACATGACCCCGAACGTGACCCTGGCCATCGTCGCCGGCGCGCTGGTCGCCTGCGGCGTCTACCTGATCACCGAACGCTCGCTGAGCCGCATCCTGATGGGCGTGATGGTCGCCGGCAACGGCGTCAACCTGCTCTTCCTGGTCGCCTCCGGGGCGGCCGGCGGTCCGCCGCTGATCGGCGTGACGCCCAAGGAGGAGATGTCCGACCCACTGCCGCAGGCGATGGTGCTGACCGCGATCGTGATCGCCCTGGCCACCGCGGCATTCCTGGTCACCATGGCCTACCGGTCGTTCCAGCTGAACGGCCATGACGAGGTCGCCGACGATGTCGAGGACGCCCGGATCCGCGAGTTGGCGCGGGCCGACGAGGCGTCCGACAGCTTCGAGGAGATCAAATTCACCGACACCGGGGTGGACGTGGTGAGCGAATGAACAATCTGCTCCCGCTGCCCGTGCTGCTGCCAATGTTCGGGGCGGCGCTCACCTTGGTGCTCGGACGCCGTCCGCGGCTGCAACGCGCGGTGTCGATCCTCAGCCTGGCCGGGGTCTGCCTGGTCGCCGGCTCGTTGATCTGGATCACCGACACCTACGGCGTCCAGGCGTTGTGGGTGGGGGCATGGGCGCCGCTGGGCGTGGTGCTGGTCGCCGACCGGCTGGCCGCGCTGATGCTGACCGTCGCCTCGCTGGTCACCCTCGGCGTCCTGATCTACGCCACCGGGCAAGACCAGGAGGAGGTGCACCGGGAGACCCCGGTGTCGATCTTCCACCCGACCTTCCTGCTGCTCTCCGCCGGGGTGTCGGACGCCTTCCTGGCGGGCGACCTGTTCAATCTGTTCGTCGGCTTCGAGGTGTTGCTGTTCGCCTCGTACGTGCTGATCACGATGGGCGGAACCGGCGAGCGGATCAGCGCCGGATCGATCTACGTGGTGATCAACCTGGTCAGTTCGCTGCTCTTCCTGACCGCACTGGCGGTCACCTATGCGGCAACCGGCACGGTCAACATGGCGCAGCTCAGCCTGCGCTTCGCCGAATTGCCCGGCGACGTCACGATCGGCATCCAGCTGTTGTTACTGGTGGTCTTCTCGATCAAGGCCGCGGTCTTCCCGCTGTCGTTCTGGCTGCCCGACTCCTATCCGACCGCACCGGCCCCGGTCACCGCGGTGTTCGCCGGCCTGCTCACCAAGGTCGGCGTGTACGCGATCCTGCGCACCCAGACCGCGATCTTCCCGGACAACCCGCTGACCGATCTGCTCGGCTGGACGGCGTTGGCCACGATGGTGATCGGCATCCTCGGCGCCATCGCGCAGTCGGAGATCAAACGATTGCTGTCGTTCACCCTGGTCTCGCACATCGGCTACATGATCTTCGGTATCGCGTTGGCGACCCAGGCCGGCCTGGCCGGGGCGATCTTCTACACCGCCCACCACATCACCGTGCAGGCGGCGTTGTTCCTTGTCGCGGGCCTGATCGAGCGGGTCGGCGGATCGACCTCGATGGACCGGCTGGGCGGCCTGGCCAGCACCGCGCCGGTTCTCGGGGCGCTGTTCTTCATTCCGGCGATGAACCTGGCCGGCATCCCGCCGCTGTCCGGGTTCGTCGGCAAACTCGGCCTGTTGATGTCGGGCGTCGAGGTCGGGACGCCGCTGGCCTGGGCCCTGGTCGGCGGCAGCGTGCTGACCAGCCTGCTCACCCTGTACGCGGTGGCCAAGGTCTGGAACCGGGCGTTCTGGGGGACGCCGGTGCTCGGCCCGCAGGCCCCCGACGAGTTCACCCTGGACGACGACTCGCGGGCGGGGCGGATGCCCGGTGTGATGGTCGGGGCCACCGCGGCGTTGGTCTGTCTCGGGCTGGCGCTGACCTTCGTGGCCGGTCCGCTCTACGGCTACGTCGACCGGGCCGCCGCGGGCGTGCTGGGCAATTCCTATCTGGAGGCTGTGCTGTCGGGGGTGGCGCGATGAAGCGATCGTCGAGCCGGCGCCGGCTGCGCTGGCGGCTGCAGTGGCGGGCGATCCTGGCGCTGACCGTGATCTGGGTGATCCTCTGGGGCAACTACTCCCTGGTCGACGTCCTGGTCGGCATGCTGCTGTCCTGGCTGGTGACGGTGACTTTCCCGCTGCCCCCGATTCGCTATCACGGACGGCTCCGGCCGCTGGGCCTGCTGCGCCTGGTGGCGGCCACCGTGCGCGACCTGGCGGTGTCGTCCTGGAGGCTCGCGCTGGCGGCGTTCGGCCGGCAGATCGACTTCCAGCCCGCGGTGATCCGGGTCCGGTTGCGCAGCAACCAGGACCTGTACCAGGTCGAAACCGCCGAACTCATCTCGATCGTGCCCGGCTCGATCGTGATCGACGCCCGGCGGGCGAACCGCACCCTCTACCTGCATCTGGTGGACGCCGCCGGCCCGGACGGTGTGGAGCACGCTCGGCAGCAGGCTCTCGACGTGGAGCGGCGGGTGCTGGAGGCGGTCGCCAGCACCGAGGAGCTCGCCGAGTTCCGCCGGAAGGAGCCGAGATGACCCAGGTGCTGATCTGGCTGGCCATCGCGATGATCTCGGTCGCGGTCGTGCTGACCTTGTGGCGCATGACGACCGGCCCGTCCACCCTCGACCGGATCGTCAGTTCCGACGTCCTGGTCTCGATCGTGCTGGTGTCGATCTGCCTGGTGATCGTGGTCACCGGTGACACCAGCGCGTTGCCGATCCTGCTGGTGCTGGCCATGGTCGCCTTCACCGGCGGGGTGAGCGTGGCCCGGATGCTGACTCCCGGAGCACCGGACCGGCAACGCTACCGCCGCGACCGGGAGGAGGACCGATGAGCCCGGACGAGGTGTACGAGCTGATCGGGGCGCTGTTCCTAGTGGGCGGTGCGTTCTTCTGCCTCGGCGGCGCACTGGGTCTGGTGCGCTTCCCGGACGTCCTGGCCCGGATGCATGCCGCGACGAAACCCCAGGTGTTCGGCCTGTTGTTGGTGCTGCTCGGGGTGGCCTTCTCGATCCGCGACCCGAAGGTCTGGCTCAGCCTGCTGGTGGTGATCGTGCTGCAGATCCTGACCGCACCCGTTGCCGGGCATCTTGTCGGACGCGTCGCCTACCGCTCCGGTGCCTGGGAACCCGGCGACCTGCTGGTCGATGAGCTGGCGGACGACCTGCGCGACGCCGGTTTCACCCGCAACGAGGAATTCCGTCCGGAGCGCGGCAAGGACCGCCCGGCGCGTCCCACCGACTGAACCGCGGGGACGGTTCTCAAAGCTGCGAAAATCGTCACCGTGGGGACGGTTCTCAAGGATTCGAGAATCGCACTTTTGAGAACCGTCCCCAACGGTTCGAGAATCGCATTTCGAGAACCGTCCCCGAATCGTTGAACGGCGTTCGATCGGTCAGTTGGTGGCCAGTTCGGCCGGCGACCGCAAGATGCAGAACTCGTTGCCCTCGGGGTCGGCGAGAACCACCCAACCGGTGCCGGGTCCGGTGATGCCGCGATGATCGGCGACCAGGGTCGCGCCCAGGGCCAGTACCCGCTCGACCTCGTCGTCCCGCGATCCGGTGCCTGGCCGCAGGTCGAAGTGCATCCGGTTCTTCACGGTCTTGGGTTCGGGCACCTCGATGAACAGCACCCGGTGCCCGTGGTCGGCGGTCGATCCCGAAAATCCCCCAGTCGATTGCTCAGAGGCGGGCGACACGCCGGGCGAGGGCGATCGAGTAGGGGATTTTCGGGATGGCATGGGTTCGACGATCATGCATTCAGGGTCACCGGGGGAGTTCGGATCGTCCGGAAGGTCGATGTAACCGAGCACCTGCTTCCACCACTCCGACAGCGCGTAGGCATCGGCGCAGTCCACGCTGGTGTGGGACACGAAAGACGTCATGACGCCACCCTGCCTCGAAGCCGGTCGACGCACCAGGGTGGGCCCGGCGCTTGTGGGCGATATGTCGAACGTATGGCAGTGTCACTATGCGTATGCATAGCTGCCCTGGTGACTTCCGACGACCTCATCGATGAGGCCCTGGCCGCTATCGCGGCGTCCCGCGCACATCTCGACCCGGACTATCCGCGGTCCCACCTCGCGCCTCCGGTCGGACGTCTGAAAGACCCGAACGGCCTGGTGGTCGGCGACGGCCCTTGCCACGCCTCTATCGGTTCGGTCCGTTCTTCCCGACCCGCATCTGGACTGCCTCGACTTTCAGATCCGGACGAAGCTCGGGAAACTCGACCGGGGCTTCGAGTTCTACGCCCCACAGGTGTTCCGCCTCTCCGACCCGGCGGGCCCATTCCAGCACCGTGCCGGCCATCAGGTCGTCGGTGGCAAAAAGGCGTCCAGGGCGGCATTGAGCAACCGGGTGCGCTCCGCTCAGTGTCGGCGCGTGTCCCATGCAGTTCCAAGCAGGGCTCGGTACCCGGCTTGACCAGTGCCCGCTCGACATCTGCCGCCATCTCGTCGAAGAACGCCTGCGCCACCCGGTCCTTGGTGTGCTGGCTGAGGTAGCCGCGATTGTTCAGCACCGCGACACCGTGGTCGGAGAGAGGCCGGCGCGAGCGGCCACGTCAGAGAGGCTCGGCTCGCGTTTCGGGTTCGGCCACCTTTCATCCGCTCCACCGGGTTCTTAGGCATCCTGGCCCGCCGGCCGGCGGTCGAAACCGGCTACCGGCCGCAAAAGGGCAAGTCACGGGCCGGTTCGAGGGCGTTTCGGGCGACCGGCGGGTGCTGCCCGGTCACCAGCGGAGCCCAGCGGGACGTCACTCCCAGGGTGCCGGCAACACCTCGACGTCGTAGCGGACCCGGCTCACCGCGCCGTCCGGGGCAGCGAGTTCGACGCGCCAGGCGTCCGCGAACTGGTCGACGCCGGGCAGCATCGGAATGGTGCCGCTCATCACCACCGTTCCCGGGCGCAGCAGGCCGGCCGCGCCCATCCGCTCGATCCAGTAGTCGGGAGCGAGCAGCAGGGCGGGGGAGCCGTCCTGGATCAATTCCTCGACGCCGTCGTTGGTTACCCAGGCGCGTAGCGTGAACGAGTCGAAGGCGTCCCGGACGTCGCCCCAGCGCCAGGCCAGGTCGCCCAGGAAGTCGGGGGCCGACTGTTTACTCCAGGCCACCCCGTGCACCTCCAGGGCGCGGTCGGTGTGGTCGCAGGCGGCGGTCACCAGATAGTCGTCGGACGAGGTCGCGCCCGCGGGAATCAGCAGCGCCCACTCCGCCTCGCCGGAGGTCCGTCCGTGCGGCACCTGGACGTGATCGCCCTGCACCGCCAGCGTCCCGGACAGCGGGTAGAGGGTCGGGATCGTCGTCGGCCCGGGGACGCCGAGTTCGGCCAGTTCGTCGATGTGGTGCTGCACCTGCTCGCCGTCCCGGCCGGCGTAGCCGCCGTTGAGGGCATACCTGGTTTCGACCGGAACGGTTCCGCCGCCCGGTAGGGCGAAGTTCAGCCGCGCCATGTTTCCTCCTGAAGTCAGAACTGCCGAATCTCTTGCCTGTGCCGCCTGTATACAACGAGTATGGGGCCACGACAAGGGAGAGGGACGGATGACCGAGACAACACCCCAGACCGTGACCGAGCGGCGAAACCTGCGCAAGGCGTTCGTGGCCAGCCTGTCCGGTACTGCGCTCGAGTGGTACGACTTCGCGCTCTTCGGAGCCGTCACCGGCAGCGTGTTCAGCAAGCTCTTCTTCGACGGCTCCGACCCGGGCATGGACACGATCAAGGCGTTCCTGACCTACGGTGCGGGCTACGTCGCGCGACCGGTCGGCGGCATCTTCTTCGGACGCCTCGGCGACGTCGTCGGACGCAAGAAGGTGCTGGTCTGGACGCTGACGCTGATCGGCGTCGCCACTTTCGCGATCGGGTTGCTACCCACCTACCAGAGTGCCGGGATCTGGGCGCCGATCATGCTGGTGGTGCTGCGCTTCGCCCAGGGCGTCGGGGTCGGCGGCGAATGGGGCGGCGCGGTGCTGCTGTCCTCGGAGTTCGCCCGGCCGGGCACTCGCGGGCTCTGGGCGTCGGCGGCCCAGACCGGGGTGCCGCTGGGCAGCTTCCTGGCCAACCTGCTGCTGGTCGTGATGACGGTGTCGATGTCGAACGAGGCGTTCGTCAGCTGGGGCTGGCGGGCCGCCTTCATGCTGTCGCTGGTGCTGGTCGGGTTCGGCCTGTGGATCCGCCACCAGTTGGAGGAGACCCCGGTCTTCCAGAAGATCATGGAGCGTGGTGAGGCCCCCGAGGCGCCGGTCTCGGAGGTGTTCCGCACCCAGGGCCGGGCGCTGCTCGGCGCCGTCCTGGTCCGGTTCGGGCCGGACGTGCTGTACGCGTTCTTCGCCGTCTACGTGATCACCTGGTTGCAGGCCGGCCCTACTCCGCTGACCAACCAGCAGGCACTGACCGCCACCATGACCGCCGGGTTCGTCCAGGTGTTCACCATGCCGTTCGCGGGCTGGCTGTCCGACCGGATCGACCGCCGGCTGCTCTATGCGATCGCCACCGTGCTGGGCGCGATCTGGGCGTTCGTGTTCGTCGCGATGCAGGAGCAGCGTTCCTTCGGGATGGCTGTCTTCGGGGTGATCGTCGGGCTGATCTTTCACTCGTTCATGTACGCGCCGCAGGCCGCGCACATCGCCGAGCAGTTCCACGCCCGGCTGCGCTACACCGGCAGCTCGCTGGCCTACACCTTCGCCGGGATCTTCGCCGGCGGCCTGGCCCCGACCATGTTCGCGCTGTTCTGGGCGAACGGGCAGAACAGCTGGGCGATCGCCGGCTACATAGCCGCGGCCTGCGCGATCACCCTGGTCGGCCTGGCGATGGGCCGGGCGGTGGTCGACGAGGTGGACGAGGCGCTGCTGGAGGACTCCGCCGCGTGACGGTGGGGACGGTTCCTTTCCGGTTCAGGGGACGGTTCCTTTCCGGTTCACCGGACGCCAGTCGCAGTGTCGGGTCAGGCCCGCGAATGCCTGGTCACGGTGCGCAGCAGGTGGGCGCGCAGGGCATGCTCGACGGCTGCCTCGTCGCCGGACGCGAACGCGTCCACGATGGTCTGATGCTCGTCGATCACCTGGTGCCGGCCGTCGGGGTCGCGCTCCAGCGCGGCGACGCCGATCACCACGTGGCGCACCCGGACAGCCTCGTACATGTGGGTGATCACCGGGTTCCGGCCGGCCGCCACCAGCTGGGTGTGGAACTCCCGGTCGACGGCGATGAAATCGGGGGCCGGGCAGTCCGCCGGCAGCTCGCGTTGCCGCCGCAGGGTCGCCTGCATCTGATCGAGCGGCACGGCCAGGTTGCGCATCGCCTCGCGGGCCGCCCAGACCTCGATCACAGCGCGGGCCTGCAGAATCTGATGCACCTCTTCGGCCGACAAGGCCGGGACGAACGCGCCCCGGTTCGGGATCAGCTGCACCAGGCCCTGCGCCGACAGCAGCAGCAAGGCTTCCCGCACCGGCGTCCGGGAGACCCCGATCCGCTTGGCCAGGGTGCCCTCGTCGATGAAGGTGCCCACCATGGAGGGGTCGGTCAGCAACGCGCTGCGCAGGTGCTGATAGGCGGCCTCCCGCCCCGACCGCGGGCTCATGAGCCATGTATACCGGAGAGAAGACCATGACCACAGCACTGCGACTGGCCGCCTGCCAGTTCTCCGCCACCGCCGACTGGGCCGCCAACCTGCAGCGGCTCGGCTTGGACGCCCGGACGGCCGCCGAACGCGGCGCCCAGGTGGCCGTGTTCCCCGAGGCCGCCATGGCCCGGTTCGGCAGCGAGACAGCGGCGCTCGGCCAGGCCCTGGACGGGCCGTTCGCGGACGGCGTCCGTGCCCTCGCCGAGGAAACCGGGCTGCTGATCGTGGCCGGCATGTTCACCCCGTCCGGCGACGGCCGGGTGCGCAACACGCTGCTGGTCAGCGGTGCCGGAGTCGAGACCCGGTACGACAAGATCCACCTCTTCGACGCCTTCGGATCGCGGGAATCCGATGTGGTGGCGCCGGGGGACGCGCTGGTCACCATCAATGCGTTCGGCACCACCTTCGGGCTGGCCACCTGCTTCGACCTGCGCTTCGCCTCCCAGTTCTCTGCCCTCGGACGCCTGGGCGCCGAGGTGCTGCTGGTGCCGGCCTCCTGGGGCGAGGGTCCCGGCAAGGCCGAACAGTGGGATCTGCTGGTCCGGGCGCGGGCGATGGACGCTCAGGCTTGGCTGCTGGCCTGTGACCAGGCTTGGACTCCGCCCGCCGGCACCGACCCGTTGGGCATCGGACGCAGCGCCTGCATCGATCCGCTGGGCGGCGTCCGGGCCCGGCTGGCGGCGGGGGAGGGCATCCTGCTCGCCGATGTGGAACCGAGCCTGGCGGCCGACGTCCGGGCACGGGTTCCGGTGCTGTCCGCGGACGCCTGAACACCCTCGTCATCCCGGACCCCCGACTTGCTCCGGGATCTGGGTGGTCGCGTGGCTGGTCGGGCTGCGGGGATCCCGACGTTCGCCGGGATGACGAGGTCTGGGTAACGCGTCGGCCGCCCTGGACTACAGGCGTAGGACGCGGGACTCCCACGGCGCCAGTATGGTCCCCACGGCGTCCGGATGGGTGCCCAGCAGCAATTCGGTGTTGTCGAGGCGGGGTAGGCCGTCGGACGGGATCTCGGCCGGTTGGGAGGAGCAGTTCGCGACCACGAGCAGCGTCTCGTCGCCGAGGGTGCGGGTGAAGGCCCAGAGCTGGTGGTGGTCGGGCAGCAACAGTTGGAAGCGTCCTTCGCGTACAGTCTCGTTCTGGTGGCGCAGCCGGATGAGCTTCTGGAAGTGGGCGAACACCGAGTCGGGGTCGTGGCGGGCGGCTTCGGCGTTGATCTCGCGGTAGTTGGGGTTGACGGCGCTCCACGGGACGCCGGTGGTGAAGCCGGCGTAGGGGGTGTCGTCCCATTGGACGGGGGTGCGGGCGTGGTCGCGGCTCTTGGCGGCCAGTGAGCGCAGCACTTGTTCTTCAGAGACTCCGGCGGCGGTGGCCAGGGCGTGGTAGTTGAGGGATTCGACGTCGAGGTAGTGCCCGATCTGGGTGAGTGGGGCGTTGGTCATGCCGAACTCTTCGCCCTGGTAGATGTACGGCGTCCCTTTGTGGAGGTGCAGTACGGTGGCGAGGGTCTTGGCGGAGTTGACCCGGTGCTCGGGGGAGTCGTCGCCGAACCGGGAGACGGCGCGGGGCTGGTCGTGGTTGTCGTAGTAGAGCGAGTTCCAGCCGTTCTCGGCCAGGCCGTTCTGCCAGGCGGCGAGGTTGCCCTTCAGCTTCGGCAGTGGCAGGTCGGCCAGGTCCCATTTGCTCCAGGACGCCTGGTCGAGGTTGACGTGTTCGAAGGTGAACACCATGTTCAACTCATGCCGGGCCGGGTCGGTGACTCGTTGCGCGACCTTGATGGTGGCGCCGGGCATCTCGCCGACGGTCAGCAGGTTCTTGGCGTCGAGGCCGACCTCGCGGTTCATCTCGACCAGAAACTCGTCCAGCCGAGGACCGTTGGCCATCCGACGCAGGCTGCCCTGGCCTGGCTCAATGGGCCTACCCGAGGTCAACTCCTCGGGCTTGGCGATCAGGTTGATCACGTCCATCCGGAAGCCGTCGACACCACGGTCGACCCACCAGCGCATCATCGCGTAGACCGCCTGGCGGACCTCTTCGTTTTCCCAGTTGAGGTCGGGCTGGCCGGGGCTGAACACGCCCAGGTAGTACTGGCCGCTGGCCGGGTCGTAGGTCCAGGCCGAGGGGGCGAACGCGGCCTGGCTGTCGTCGGGTTCGGCGCCCGGCGTCCCCGGTTCGCAGCCCGGTCGGGCCGGACGCCAGAAGTACCAGTCCCGCTTGGCCGAGGACGGGTCGCGTGACTCGACGAACCAGGGGTGCTGGTCGGAGGTGTGATTCACCACCAGGTCCATCACCAGCTTGATTCCGTGCTGGTGTGCGGCGGCGATCAATGCATCCAGGTCGGCGAGGGTGCCGAACAGCGGATCGATGTCTTGGTAATCGCTGATGTCGTAGCCGTTGTCGACCTGCGGCGACCGATACACCGGCGACAGCCAGATCACGTCCACCCCCAACTCGGCCAGATAATCCAACCGGCTGGTGATGCCCGGGATATCGCCGACCCCGTCGCCGTTGGAGTCTTGGAACGAACGCGGATAGATCTGATACACGACAGCCGAACGCCACCACCCGTCGGGTCGCGTCGTGCCGTCGGATTCGACGGGGGTGGTCATGGTGGCTCTCCTCCCGGAAACGCGCACTGAGCCGTGTGCGACACGAACGTGCGGCGAAAGCAGTGTGGAATGGAATCCCGCGCCGGAGTCCAACTCTGGACTCGGGACGTCCGAAGCGGGACGGACCGCGTCAGCCTACTGGATGGCGCCTCCTCAGCGACGGCCCGAGCCGTCGTTGGCCGTCTACGGGCCAGGTGGGGGAGCGCAACCGGACGGCCAGTAGAAGCGTTTGCCCGCTGGGGTGCGGGGAGGCGGATTCGGCCGGATGCGGAGGTCCCGGCGACCGGGCCCTGGCTACACGGTCGGACGCGCGGAGACTCGCCAGAGCGGATCCCTTGACGGGGCCCCTGCCCACACCTATATTCCTCTTTGTCCAGCAACTAGATTTATCGCGATCTGGCCTGCTGCTGAGATTCCAACGGAGGAACCTGTGCCAGTGTCCCAGCCACCCTGACCTGTGGGCAGCACGACCCAGGCCAAGGGCGGACCCACGGCACAGCCGCCGCGGGCACGCCGGACATCCGCGAGCTTCCCACGCGCGATCACCTACCTTTCGTGGTCGGCGGCAGGCGGTTCCCGGACCGCACAGATTCCACGACAGCCAGCTTCCAACACCGCAAAGTTAGGAAAGTACAAGACATGGCCAACGTTTCGTTTCGAAAAGCGACACTGCAATATCCAACACTGGACCGACCGACCATCAACAAGCTCGACCTCGAGGTAGAGGACGGTGAGTTCGTCTGCGTCGTCGGCCCGTCCGGTTGCGGCAAGAGCACCACCATCCGGATGCTCGCCGGGCTGGAGTTCATCACCGGCGGCCGGGTCTACATCGGTGGCAAGGACGTCTCCGCAGTCCCGCCGCGTGACCGCGACATCGCGATGGTCTTCCAGAATTACGCCCTCTACCCGCACATGACGGTGGCCGACAACATCGGCTTCCACCTGATGCTGCAGAAGACGCCCAAGGAAGAGATCCGCAAGCGCGTCGAAGAGGCCGCCAGCCTGCTCGACCTGGGCCAGTACCTCGATCGCAAGCCGGCGAACCTCTCCGGTGGTCAGCGTCAGCGTGTCGCCATGGGCCGCGCGATCGTCCGGCACCCGCAGGTGTTCCTGATGGACGAGCCGCTGTCCAACCTGGACGCCAAGCTCCGCGTCCAGACCCGCACCCAGATCGCCAAGATCCAGCGCCGCCTCGGCGTCACCACCATGTACGTCACCCACGACCAGGTCGAGGCCATGACCATGGCCGACCGGATCGCGGTGCTCAAGGACGGCCTGCTGCAGCAGTACGCCTCGCCGGCCGAGATGTACCACCGCCCCGGCAACGTCTTCGTCGCCGGCTTCATCGGCTCGCCGTCGATGAACCTGCTCGAGTTCGACGTGGTCGGCGAAGGCCAGATCGCCTACGGCAACTTCGGCATCCAGCTCGGCCCGGCGCAGCGCGCCGCACTGACCGGCAAGAAGGTCGTGGTCGGCAGCCGCCCCGAGGCCTACTACGTGCTCGACCACGGCGAGCCCGGCGTGCACGCGATCATCGATGTCGTCGAGGATCTGGGCAACGACGTCTACCTCTACCTGTCCACCGAAGAGGCGCAGCCGCGGTCGATCACCGTGCGTCGTCCGGGTGGCTCGGTGCACCACGTCGGCGAGGGCATCACCCTGCGTCCCTCCCGGGCGGCTATGCACGTCTTCGACCAGGCCACCGGCCTGCGGCTGCCCGACTACGACGGCGACGGCAGCGACGCTGCCCTGCCCGGTGGGGCGCTCTGAGGTGGCGGGCGGATTCACCCGCAGGTCTTTCCTGCGCGGCGCAGGTGCTGCGGCCCTGTTCGCTACCGCCGGGGGAACCCTCTCGGCGTGCGGCAACAGCGGCGGGGCGACGGCGATCCGGTTCTCCGCGACCAAGCGCGAGACGGTCAAGTACTGGAACGACGTAGTCGCGGAGTACAACGCGAGCCAGTCGGAATACAAGATCATGCGCGAACTCAGCACCAATCTGGTGGCCGATTTCGTCCGCGACACGCCAGTCCCGATCGGGCTGGCTGGCTTCGACATCAAATTCGGCAGCTACGTGCAGCGGGGCGTTCTCGCAGACCAGCGCGACAACCCCATCGTGGAGACGCTGCGTCCCGACGCCATCGAGTTCTCCCGGCAGTTCGGCACCTACAAGGACGACATCAGTTCGCTGCCGTACTCGATCGCCGGACAGGGTGTGATCTACAACCGCGAGATGTTCGCCAAGGTCGGTGCGGAGATCCCCAAGACATGGAGCGACATGCTCGCCGTCTGCGAGAAGCTCAAGTCGGCCGGGATCACCCCCTTCATGGGCACCTTCACCGACCTCTGGACGATCAAGCAGGGGCCGTTCAACTACGCCTTCGGCGGCATGCTCAATGCCTCGGAGTTCTTCGCGAAGCTGAACGCGCTGGGCACTCAGGCAACGGATTCGTCCGAGGTCTCCTTCCAGAAGGACTTCAAGGCTCCGTTGGTGAAGATCAAGGAGTTGCTGCCCTACTTCAACAGCGATGCGAAGAACATCGCCTACGACCAGGGCAACCGCGACGTCGGCCAGGGCAAGGCCGCCATGCTGATGCAGGGCCCCTGGGCCTACGCCGGCATCCTCAACGCGAATCCGGACTTCAAGGGCGGCATGTTCCCGTTGCCGATGACCGACGACCCGGCCAACATCGTGGTGACCGCGAACCTCGACCTGACCGCCTTCACCCCGGCGTCGGGCAAGGGTGCCACCCGTGACGGCGCGCTGAAGTTCCTCGACTACATCTTCCGGACCGACGTGCTGCACAAGTACAACGCCGAGAACCAGGCCTTCTCGCCCGACAAGGACGCGCCCAAGCAGGAAGACCCGTTGGTTTCCGACCTGAACGAATACATGCTCAGTGGCAGGTACGTGCAGGGGCCGTCGCTCTACGTCCCGGCAGCCATCCCGCTGGAGACGTACATTCAGGAGTACTTCTACGGCGGCAGCGTCGACGAGTTCCTGTTCAAGCTCGATCGGGACTGGAGGCGGCTGGCCGTTCGGCTGGCTGCCTGAGCCGATAAGAAAGGAGTCTCACTATGTCGAATACACAAGCACCTTCGTCGGCTCAGGCCACCGAGGACTTCACCGAGTACCCACCCGGGCAGGTCGACCCGGGCCTGCCGAAGAAGAAGCCCGCGCTCGCCCACTACCTGATGGTGCTGCCGGCGTTGCTCGGCTTCACGCTGTTCATCGTCGTGCCCGCCGTCCAGGGTGCGTTCTACAGCTTCACAAACTACGCAGGCTACGGCGACTGGCACTTCATCGGCTTCGCGAACTACGTCGCGATGTTCTCGGATCCGAACGTCGGCCAGGCGTACACCTTCACCCTGATCTTCGCGATCGTGACCACGCTGCTGCTCAACGCGATCGCGCTGTTCCTGGCGGTGCTGCTCAACTCGAAGACCAAGTGGCCGAACCTGTGGAAGGGCATCTACTTCATTCCGATGGTGCTCTCCGGTCTGGTCGTCTCGTACTGCTTCCAGTACCTGATGAACCAGTCGATTCCCAAGATCATCACCTGGGGTCCGCTCGGCGAAGGAATTCTGACCAACGCCAACTGGGCCTGGCTCGGCGTCGTGTTCGTCACGATCTGGGCCAGCTTCCCCGGCACCGTGATCATCTACCTGGCCGGTCTGTCCTCGATCGGCGGGGAGGTCTACGAGGCCGGTGAGCTCGACGGCGCTACGGCCTTCGGGCAGTTCCGCCACATCACGTTGCCGCTGCTCGGATCGTTCATCGTGATCAACACGGTTCTCGGCCTGAAGAACCTGCTCAACGCCTATGACATCATCATCGGCCTCACCAACGGTGGTCCTTCGGGGGCCACCACGTCGATCGCCATGTCTATCACGTCGACAGTGAGCAGCAGCGACGTCGCCTACGGCAGCGCAAACGCGATGGTGTTCTTCGTCGTCACGATCCTGCTGTCAGTGGCGCAGCTGGGCGTCGTCAAGCTGATGGGAGAGAAGAAGTAATGACCGCAATCGCCAACCAGCCGGAGACCGAAGAGGATTTCGGCCCGGAACTGAAGCCTCCGCGCCCGTACAACCTGATGGTCACGACGGTGCTCGCCGTCGGGTCGCTGGTCGTCCTGGTGCCGCTGTACTTCATCCTCGCGATGTCGCTGAAGACCGGAGCCAACAGCGACGCCGGTGCCGGTTTCGCCTTCCCGTTCGACGCGGCCTTCGGCAACTTCGCCGCGGCCTGGGAGATGGTGAACGCGCCCGTCGCCTTCACCTGGAGCGTGATCATCAGCGCGATCGCGGTGATCGGGAACATCCTGATCCCGTCCATGTTCGCCTGGGCCGTCGTCCGCAACTGGGATCATCCACTGTTCCGGTACAGCTACGTCGCCCTGTTGGCCGGCATGTTCATCCCGTTCGTGGTGCTGGTGCTGCCGCAGATCAAACTGATGGCAGCGTTCCATCTCGACAACCCGTTCGGTGTCGCGATCCTGCACATCATGTTCGGGCTGGCGTTCAACTCGCTGATGTTCTACGCGTACATCCGCAACCTGCCAGTCGAGTTGGAAGAGAGCGCGGCGCTGGACGGCGCCACCCCGTTCACCATCTTCCGCAAGGTGGTCTTCCCGCTGCTCTCGCCGATGGCGGCGACGGTCGGTATCTTCGCGTTCCTCAACTCGTGGAACGACTACATGATGCCGTCGCTGATCATCGCCGACGTCACCCAGCAGACGCTGCCGGTGGTGCAGGCGTCGTACCGTGATGCGCTCTCGTTGAACATCAACGTCGCATTCGCGTCCTACGCCCTGGCCATGATCCCGGCCATCGTCGGCTACCTGATCGGCCAGCGCTGGATCATCGCCGGTGTCATGCGAGGCTCCATCAAGTGAGGCACGAGACGGGGTGGGCGGCCAGGACGGCGCCCACCCCGACTCATTGGCTTTCGTAAAGACGTGCGGGGCAGCGTCCCGTCGTCAGGTCGGTACCGGAACAGACCAGACCCTCGCTCCACCTCTGAGCGGCTGCACCGTGTTCGCGGAACATGGTTGGCAGCCGTTAAGCGCAATTAGTAGCCACTTAAATATAGGCAGCACAGGAAATTCTTCTCCAGGTAGGCTGCCGCAAGCTCGCACCGACGGTCAAGGGGGATGGACGGATGAACCTCGCCGACGGCCACCTGCGCTACCGGGCGAGCACGGCCGCGGTCCTCGATTTCGCGTGGGACGCCGGACCTTTCCGGGCCGACCACGTGATCGCGGCCCTCGATCTCACCCGATCGACCGCACTCACTGCGCTGGACGCCCTCATCGACCTCGGCCTGATCAGCGAGTTGCCCAGCGCCGGCCCCGAACACGGCTACCGGCTGGGACGTCCCGCTCGCCGCTTCGAATTGCGGGCCGAAGCCGGTGTGGTCGTCGGAATCGACGCCGGCGACCGTCGCTTCACCGCCACAGTCGCAGATCTGGCCGGCTGCATTCTGGCGCGGGAGCAGATCGAGGCCACCCGTAGTTGGATCGATGTCGATCCGCGCGCGGCCCACATCGACTCCTCAGAACGACCACGTGCCGCCTTCCGAGCGATCGACGCGGTGCTCGCCGCCGCCGGCCGGACCCGTGCCGACGTGATCGGCGTCGGGGTGGGCATCCCGGCCCCGGTCGATGCCGACGGTCACTCGCCGGTACATCCCAGCGGGTTCTGGCAGTACATGAACAGCGGACTCCAAGAGGTGCTGGCCGCCGAGTTCCCCGCCGTCCGGGTCGAGAACGATGCCGCGCTCGCCGCGGTGGCCGAGGGCAGTCTGGGTGAGGCTCGCGGCTACGACGACTTCATGGCGATCCTGGTCGGACGCCGGCTCGGCTCCGGCGTGTTCCTGGACGGCCGGCTGGTCCGAGGGGCACACGGCGGCGTCGGCGAGCTCGAGGGCTTCAGCTACGTCTCGGACATCGGCACCACCGAGGGCATCGGTCCCCGTGTCGAAACCTGGCTGCGCGAGGCGCATGCGCGTGGGCAGGTGCCCGCCGGTCATCCCTGGGCCAGCCTGTCCGGCGCCAACGTCACAGCGGAGGCTGCGCTTGCCGTGGCGAGCCTCGAAGACCCGGTCACGCGTCCGTTGTTGGAAGAGCTCGGCAGGAAGCTGGGGCGGATCTGCAACGTCGTGTCGCGGTTCTACGACCCCGACCTGATCGTGGTCTGCGGCGCGATGGCGGGAGCCTTGGGCGACGTGCTCGAACTGGCCCGTGGCCACGTCCAGGCCGAAGCCGATCTTCCCCCGTCTGGGATCGTCGCGTCCCGATTCGGCGGCGACATCGTGTCGTTGGGCGCGGTCTCCGCCGCCCGTGAGGCGGCGCAGGGCATCGCGCTCGCGCTCTTCTCCGCGCGCCATCGCGAGTGGGAATCGGTGCACTGACCCTCGTTCGGCGGTGACGGTAAAGACCTCGCCGGTCGAGCTCGTCGAGGCTCTGCGCCACGGTGCCGACGTCCCAACGGCCGGTGGCGTGAGTATCACTCACAGCCGGCACGCAGCTGTGTGGCATAATCACTTTCAGGACGAGTCCGCGCAGCGGACTCACTCGATCCGGCACTATCGAGGTGACAGCTCGATGATCAGCCGACCCGACCGCGACGGCGACGACCGCGGGGGTTGGCTGACGGATCTCAGTCCACAGGCTTTGCCACTCAAGTGGCTGACATCACGCGGCGCCCCCACGCCGACGAAGGGGAGCAGATGCTCGACAACGATTCGCCCGTACTCGCAACCTCTGATTCCGCCGGACAGCCGGTAGCGCCACGGCGGCGTCGCTCGGCCAGCCGTCCGGCGGGTCCCCCCCCACAGCGTGAGGTCGCGGCACCGGCCCCCGTGGAGCCGACCTCCGCCGAGGTCGCCGGCGAACTGCACGATGCGACCGCCCAGGATCACGGGGATGCCGAGAGCAGCGATGTCGTCGCGGTGGAGAGCGATCCGGCTGCTGACCTGGACGAGGCAGCGGCGGACGCCGAGGCTGAGACGTCCGAGGACGGCGAGCCCACCGACGCGGTCGAGGTTGAGGAGTCGGCGGACGCGGCTGAGCGGCCTGGTGACGCGTCTGGGGACGAGGCGCCGGTGGCCGCCGAAGACTCGGTGCCGGACGAGGCGCTTGCCGAACCTGCGTCGGCGGAGGCGTCCGTCGAGCCCGCGTTGATCGAGGCGTCCGTCGAGCCGGCGTCCAAGCCGGCCTCGCGCCGGCGGCGGGCTCGGGCGACCATCACCGAGGTCGCAGTCGAACAGTTGCCCGCCGATCCGGCGCCCGAGCCGCTCAGCCTCGACGAGTTGCCCACCCTGGACGAACTGGTCCCGAGGCCGGCCGCGCCCCACGGGCGTCGCCGGCGTCGGCAGCCCGAACCGGTCGAAGCGGCAGAGGCAGGGGCGAACGGTGCGGACACTGATCCGGTCGCGGAAAGCCTGGTGCAACTGAGCCGCACCCGCGGACGCCGACGTGCGGCGAAGACCGAGTCGGAGGCCGCGGCGGCTTTGGACGAGCTCGCCGCAGCCATCGGCAGCCAACTCGGCGCGACCGCCGACGAGCCCACCGAGGAGTCGGACGAGTCGGCGACGCCGCAAGAGGTCGAGGCGGAGGTTGTGGTCGAGGCGGACACCGAGACCGACAGCGAGGATGAAACGGACGCCGAGCAGGCCGACGCCGGTGAGGACGGCGACGAGTCGGGCGAGGGTCCGCGCCGCCGCCGGCGTCGCCGGGGCGGACGCCGCCGTCGTCGCGGGGGTGCCATCGAGACCACCGACGACGGCAGCGAGGACGCCGAAGCCGCCGATGGCGAGGGCGAGTCCGATGTCGACGGCGAAGCCGAGGCATCCGAGGGCGACGGTGAGGCGGACTCCGCGGGGGAGACGCCCGAGGGTGGCATGTCCACCCGGCGGCGTCGGCGCCGGCGTCGCCGTGGCGAGGACACCACTGGTTCCGACGACGATCCGACCGATGTCGTCGTCCGGGTGCGTCAGCCGCGCCGGTCGAAGGCCAGCGACGAGGTCACCGGTATCGACGGCTCCACCCGGATGGAGGCCAAACGGCAGCGGCGTCGCGAGGGTCGCGCGGCCGGGCGCCGCCGGGCGCCGATCCTGTCCGAGGCGGAGTTCCTGGCCCGCCGCGAGGCGGTCGACCGGAAGATGCTGATCCGCCAGGCCGACGACTACACCCAGATCGCGGTTGTCGAGGACGGCATCCTGGTCGAGCACTATGTCGACCGTGCGTCCGCCACCTCGATGATCGGCAATGTCTACCTGGGCAAGGTGCAGAACGTGCTGCCCTCGATGGAGGCGGCCTTCATCGACATCGGACGCGGCCGTAACGCCGTGCTGTACGCCGGCGAGGTCGACTGGGACGGCTTCGGCGTCACCGGTGGCGACCGCAAGATGGAGAAGGTCTTCAAGTCGGGTCAGAGTGTGCTGGTCCAGGTCAGCAAGGACCCGGTGGGCGCCAAGGGCGCCCGGCTCACCGCGCACGTGTCGATCCCGGGCCGGTACGTGGTCTACTCGCCGGGCGGTCAGCTGTCCGGCATTTCCCGCAAGCTCCCGGAGGGGGAGCGCAGCCGGCTCAAGGGCATACTCGACGATCTGGTCGGCGACACCGCGTCGGTGATCGTCCGGACTGCCGCCGAGGGGGCGTCCGAGGAGGAACTGGTCCGCGATGTCAACCGGCTGAAGGCACAGTGGGAGATCATCGAGAAGAAGGTGAAGGCCGGCAAATCGCCGACCATGCTGTACGCCGAGCCCGACCTCACCGTCCGGATCGTCCGCGACCTGTTCACCGAGGACTTCGGCCAGCTGATCGTCGACGGCAACGGGCAGGGCGAGGACGCCTGGGACACCGTGGACGCCTACGTCAGCCATGTCGCTCCACACCTGAAGGAGCGGCTGCAGCACTGGAACCGGGACGAGTCCGGCGACCTGTTCCAGGCGAACCGGATCGATGAGCAGATCGCCAAGGCGCTGGAGCGCAAGGTGTTTCTGCCCTCGGGCGGTTCGCTGATCATCGACCGCACCGAGGCGATGACCGTCATCGACGTGAACACCGGCAAATTCACCGGCACCTCGGGCAATCTCGAAGCCACCGTGACCTCCAACAACCTGGAGGCGGCCGAAGAGATCGTCCGGCAGCTGCGGCTGCGCGACATCGGCGGCATCATCGTGATCGACTTCATCGACATGGTGCTGCCGGCCAACCGCGAACTGCTGCTGCGCCGGCTGGTCGAATGCCTGGGCCGCGATCGCACCCGCCACCAGGTGGCCGAGGTCACCTCGCTGGGCCTGGTGCAGATGACCCGGAAGAAGATCGGCACCGGACTCGCTGAGGCGTTCACCGTCACCTGCGAGACCTGCCACGGACGCGGCTACCACCGCCACGACACCCCGGTCGACTCCCAAGCTCCCTCCGACGGCGGCGAGCGCGATCACGGACGCCGCCGCCGCAACTGAGGGCAGACGGTTCGGACCTGCGGAGCCCGGTCATCCCGGCGAACGCCGGGATCTCCCATCCGGCCACGCAACGACCCTCGTCGGTCTCCGGACCACCGGGATGCCACGTTCGGTCGCCGGGGACGGTTCCTTGAACGGTTCAACGAACCGTCCTCTGCGCTGGATCGGAACCGTCCCCTTCCGGTTCAGAGCGACCAGGCGCGGGCGCGGACCATCGTCGCGCGAGGCACGGACCATTGCGTCGCCGATCTTGGCGACACGGGTTGAAATGCGCTGTTCGGGACGGCGGTCGCGGTCGTAGGGTTCTCGGCTGGAAGGGAGACACCCCAATGACCGCTACCTCCGCACCGCATGCCTCGTCCCCATCGCCGGCTCCGCTCAATACGCCGGCGCGGGTGATCGCTGCCAGCCTCATCGGCACCACCATCGAGTTCTACGACTTCTACGTGTACGCCACGGCCGCTGTGCTCGTGTTCCCGCAGCTGTTCTTCCCGACCGGTAACCCGACCACCGCGCTGATCGCGTCCTTCGGTGTCTTCGGTGCTGCGATGATCGCTCGTCCGATCGGCGCGATCGTCTTCGGACACCTGGGTGACAAGCGCGGACGCAAGACCACCCTGGTGCTCAGCCTGCTGGTGATGGGCATCGCGACATTCCTGATCGGCCTGCTGCCGACCTACACGTCGGTCGGCCTGCTGGCGCCGATCCTGCTGCTGATCCTGCGGCTCGCTCAAGGCTTCGCGCTCGGCGGCGAGTGGTCCGGTGCGGCGCTGGTCGCCACCGAGAACGCCCCGGCCGGCAAGCGCGCCTGGTACGGCACGTTCCCGCAGCTCGGGGCGCCGCTCGGCTTCATCATCGCCAACGGACTCTTCCTGATCATCAACTTCGCACTGCCGCACCCCGGCGACCCGCTGCTGAAGTCGGACGCGTTCCTATCCTGGGGCTGGCGGGTGCCGTTCCTGTTCTCTGCGGTGATGGTCGCGGTCGGCCTGTGGGTGCGGCTGCGGCTGGTCGAGTCCGAGGCGTTTGTGAAGGCTGAGAAGCGCGGCGCCATCCGCAAGGTGCCGCTGGGCGCCACCTTCCGATTCCACTGGCGCGAGGTCGTGCTGGGCACATTCATCATGTTGGCCACCTACGTGCTGTTCTATCTGATGACCAGCTTCACTCTGACCTACGGCACCGCGAAGGCCACCCCAGCGCCGGGCGCACCGGGCGGACTGGGTTTCAGCTACACCGATTTCGTGTTGATGCAGATCATCGGTGTGGTGTTCTTCGGCCTGTTCACTTTGCTCTCCGGACCGGTCGCGGACGCCATCGGTCGCCGCAAGCTGCTGATCTGGACGACGGTCGCGATCATCCTGTTCGGACTCAGCTTTGCGCTCTGGTTGCGGCCGCAGGCCACTCCGGCATTCAGCGGCGCGATGACCCAGTCGTTCTTGATCTTCGGATTCCTGCTGATGGGCATCACGTTCGGCCCGATGGGCGCATTGTTGCCCGAGCTGTTCCCGACCAATGTTCGCTATACCGGTTCGGCGGTCGCCTACAACGTGTCGAGCATCCTGGGCGCCGCGCTGGCCCCGATCATTGCGGTCGCGCTGTGGAGTTGGGCAGGCGGCAGCACCTGGCCGGTCGGGGTCTACCTGGCGCTGGCCGGCGTCCTGACCCTGGTCGCGCTGCTGTTCACCCGTGAGACGAAGGACACCGACTATTCGGCGGCCTCCGCCGAGGACGAACTCGACGCGGTAACCGAGCCCGACGTGCTGCACTAGTACTGCCCGACGAAGGCACCGAGCGGGTCTTCCGGTGCCGCCGTCGTCCCGGATCAAAGTCCGAGATAACGCTGCGGCACACGGCGCAAAGGAACAACAGGGCGATGGCGTGGACGCCGATGCCGGCCACGCAGCCGACGACGGGTGCCGTTGACCCTGATGAACTCGCTGCACCGCCCGGACGGCGCGCCGTTTTCAGTTCGGACGCCCCGCGGTCAGCACGCCGTCGACCGAGGATCATCCCCTCGGGTGCCGGCCCAGGTCTGCACGAGGGCCGGCGGCCGTCGATGGCCCCCCGAGCACTGTGGGACGATGAGAGGCGGTTCCGCCACTCACGCACGCACCCGGAAAGTTCGCCATGGCCATTCCTTCTTTCGTCGACTCCGCCACCTTGACAGTGGCCGGCGGCAACGGCGGGCATGGTTGCGCGTCCATCCGCCGGGAGAAGTTCAAGCCGCTCGGCGGGCCGGACGGCGGCAACGGCGGCAACGGCGGCTCTGTCATCCTGCGGGTCGACACGGGCCTGACCACGTTGGTCGAGTATCACCGCCAGTCCCAGCGCCGCGCCGGCAACGGGCAACCCGGCAAGGGCGACAACGCCAATGGCGCGAATGCCGACGACATCGTCCTGGCGGTGCCCGACGGCACCATCGTCACCGACGCCGACACCGGCGAGACCTTGGCCGACCTGATTGGTGCCGACGCCGAGATCGTGGTGGCGGCCGGCGGACGCGGCGGCCTGGGGAACGCGGCGCTGGCGTCCGCCACCCGCAAGGCGCCCGGCTTCGCGCTGCTCGGCGAAGAGGGCGAATCGCGCCGAATCACCCTCGAACTGAAGGTGCTCGCCGACGTCGGGCTGGTCGGCTTCCCGAGCGCCGGCAAATCGTCGCTGATCGCCGCGATCAGCCGGGCTCGTCCGAAGATCGCCGACTACCCATTCACCACCCTGGTGCCGAACCTCGGCGTGGTGGTCGCCGGCGAGGTCACCTTCACCGTCGCCGACGTCCCCGGCCTGATCGAGGGGGCGTCCGAGGGACGCGGCCTGGGCCACGACTTCCTGCGGCATATCGAGCGTTGTCAGGCCATCGTCCACGTCATCGACTGCGCCACCTACGAGCCCGGACGCGACCCGGTCACCGACCTGGACGTGATCGAGGGCGAACTCTCCGCGCATGGCGGCCTCGATGACCGGCCGCGGATGATCGCCCTGAACAAGGTCGATGTGGCGGACGCCGCAGAACTGGCCGACATGGTGCGTGCCGACCTGGAGGCCCGTGGCTTGCCGGTCTTCGCGATCTCGACCAAGACAGGCGAGGGCCTGCGGGGGCTCACCTTCGCGATGGCCGACCAGGTCGTCCGGCGCCGCGCTGCAGCCCCCAAACCCGATCCGAAACGCATCGTGATCCGCCCCGCGCCGGTGGCCGGCGGTCCGGAGTTCACCATTCGCAAACAGGGCGACGGCGAGGGCGGCTTCGTCTGGCGAGTGCGCGGCGAGAAGCCGGAACGCTGGGTGCGGCAGACCGATTTCGGCAACGGCGAGGCCGTCGGCTACCTGGCCGACCGGTTCGCCCGGCTCGGCATCGAGGACGCGCTGCTGGCCCAGGGGGCACGGGCCGGGGACGCGGTGGCGATCGGATCGGGAGAGCATCCGGTGGTCTTCGACTTCGCTCCGCAGGTGGAGATCGGC
This sequence comes from Micropruina sp., assembly GCF_047606665.1. GTDB lineage: Bacteria > Actinomycetota > Actinomycetes > Propionibacteriales > Propionibacteriaceae > Micropruina. The sequence continues at coordinate 45,532 of NZ_JASGEF010000044.1, forward strand.
GCCGAACTGCTGTCCCGTCGCGGCGAGGACCAACGGCTGTTCGACGAGCGCGAGTCGGTGAAGCGCCGCCGCCGGCTGGACGCCGAATACCACGCCGCGAAACAGGCCGAACAGTCCACCCGGATGGCCCAGGACGGCTACGCCGAACCCGCCGAGGACCTGACCGGCGACCCTGCAGGCAGCGATCAGAAGGACATCGAGGACCAGTGGTGAGCACGCGCCAACAGATCGCGGAGGCCCGGCGGGTCGTCGTCAAGGTCGGCTCCTCGTCGCTGACCGGACGCCGCGGGCTCGACACCGAACGGATGGAGCGGCTGGTCGCGACGCTGGCCGAGTTGCGGCGAGCCGGACGCGAGGTGGTGCTGGTGTCGTCCGGCGCGGTCGCGGCCGGCATGCCGGCGCTCGGCATGAGGACCCGGCCTCGCGACCTGGCCAGCCAGCAGGCGGCCGCGTCGGTGGGGCAGGGGCTGCTGATCGAGCGCTACGACGCGTTGTTCGCCACCCATTCGCTGGTGGTCGGCCAGGTGCTGCTCACCGTCGACGACCTGACTCGGCAGGCGCACTACCGCAACGCCCTGCGCACCTTCACCCGGCTGCTGCAGCTGGGCGCCGTCCCAGTGGTCAACGAGAACGACACCGTCGCCACTCACGAGATCCGGTTCGGCGACAACGACCGGCTGGCCGCCCTGGTCGCGCACCTGGTCCGCGCCGACGCCCTGATCTTGTTGTCGGACGTCGACGCCCTCTACACCCGGCACCCGTCCGAGCCCGGTGCCGAGCGCATCGCCGACGTGGCCGACGTCGACGACCTCGAGGTGGACACCTCCCGGATCGGCTCCTCGGTGGGCACCGGCGGCATGACCACCAAGCTGCAGGCGGCCCGGATCGCCACCGCCGGCGGCATCCCGGTGGTGCTGGCCCATTTCGACGACCACGCTGCGGCGCTGGCCGGCGAGGACGTCGGCACGGCCTTCCAGCCGACCGGCAAGAAGCGGTCCCGCCGGCTGATGTGGCTGGCCTACGCCTCGCAGGCGAAGGGCGACCTGGTGCTTGACGCCGGCGCGGTGAACGCCGTGCTGGAGCGCAAGGCGTCCCTGCTGCCGGCTGGCATCACCGCGGTGCACGGCGACTTCCTGGCCGGCGAGCCGGTCCGGCTGGTCGACCCTGCCGGCTCGGTGGTAGCACGCGGTCTGGTGAATTACGACGCGGCCGATCTGCCCGGCCTGCTGGGCAAGAGCACCCATCAACTGGTGGCGGAACGCGGCCCCGAGTTCGATCGCGAGGTCGTCCATCGCGACGCCCTGATCGTGAAATTTCGCCAGCACTGAGGGCGGACGCACTCATCGACTCGGCTGGCCCTGGAGATCCCGGCGTTCGCCGGGACGACGGAAGGGAAGGTTCGTCATCCCGTGCTTGCCACGGGATCTCGGTCGGGGTGACCGGGTTCCGGCGCTCGCCGGAATCCGGAATGACGGGGCTGCCGGCACTCACGGCGTCCAGAGCGAGAGTCCTTCGGGCAGCAGCGGGGGGAGCAGGCTGCCGATCAGCTCGGCGAGCTCGCCCTGGCGCTGCTCGGTCAGGCGCTCGGCGGGCATTGTGATCGAGAGGGCGGCCACGGCGTCCGGACCGCGCATCAGCGCCGCACCTAGGCAGGCGACGCCGGGCTCGTTCTCTTCCAACTCGGTGGAGAACCCGCGCGCACGGGCGGCGTTCAGAACTGCAGCCAGCTGCTCCACGGTCAGCGCGCGCTGATGCAGATAGGCGGCCAACTGGTCGTCGGGGACACCGCGGGCGGCCAGCAGCGCCCGGCCCATCGCGGACGTCGCGGCCGAGGTGCGGCGTCCGATCTCGGAGAAGACCCGGATGGCCCGTTCGGGCTCCACCTTGTCGACATACAGCACCTCGTCGCCGACCAGGACGCCGAGGTGCACCAGCTCGTCGACGGCGCGGGACAGCGTCACCAGCGCCGGATGCAGCGACTGGGCCAGGCTCTGCGGAGTGAGGAAGCGCTCGCCCAGGGTCATCGCGGCCGAACCCAGCCGGTAGTCGCCGGTGGCCTCGGACTGGGCGACGAAAGCGCGGGCGCGCATGGTCGACAGCGCGCGATAAGCGGTCGATTTGTTGACCCCGGTGACGGACGCCAACCCGGCCAATGTGGCGCCGTCCGGCCCGGCTTCGGCGAGCGCAGTCAGCAATGCCAGGGCGCGATCGATAGCCTCAATGCGTGGACCGTCCGTCATGAGGCCGATGATGCCCTGCTGTTTCGTTCCATGCAACGGGCGATTCTGTGAAGAAAACGGTTCTTGCCAAGCATCCGGACGAATGCGAGGATGTTTCAGACAACGAACCGCTGGTTTCAATGGTTGAAACGGAGCTTGCATGTCTGATCTGCTCGACGAGGTCTTGGCCCGTGGCATCGTGCCGGTCGTCGTGGTGCGCGATGCCGCGCGGGCCGCCGGGCTGGCCGACGCGCTGGTCGCCGGAAACCTGCCGGTCGCGGAGGTCACGCTGCGGACGGCGGCCGCTCCGGAGGCGATCGCCACGATGGCGAAGAATCCCGATCTGCTGGTCGGCGCCGGAACCGTACTCACCCCCGACCAGGTCGACCTCGCCGTGGACGCCGGTGCCCGGTTCCTGGTCAGCCCCGGCTTGAGCCCAGCCACCGTTGCCCGCGCGAATGAGCGGGGCGTCCCGATCGTGCCCGGCACGGTCACCCCCAGCGACGTGATGGCCGCGCTGGCGTCCGGTCTGACCACGTTGAAGTTCTTCCCCGCCTCCAACTACGGCGGTGCCGGCACCCTGAAGGCGTTCGCGTCGGTGTTCTCGGCGGCCCGGTTCGTGCCGACCGGGGGAGTGTCGGCGGGGAACCTCGGCGACTACCTGTCGCTGCCGAACGTCCCGGCGGTCGGCGGCTCCTGGATGGTGCCGGCCGATGTCGTGGACGCCGGCGACTTCGCCACCATCGAACAACTCAGCGCCGAGGCGGTCGCCGCGGCGTCCGTCGTCTGACCCGAGCCGCCGAACCCCCGATCGTCAAGGAGCATCGCATGACCGACCAGCTCACCCTGCGTCCCGCAGCCGAGTGTCGCTATGACGCGCTGGCGCTCGGCGAGGTGATGCTGCGGCTCGATCCGGGCGAGTTCCGGATCCGCACCGCGCGTAGCTTCACCGCCTGGGAGGGCGGCGGCGAGTACAACGTGGTCCGGGGCTTGAGCCGAGTGTTCGGTCAGCGGGCCGGGGTGATCACCGCGCTGGTCGACGACGAGGTCGGTCATCTGGTCGAGTCGATGATCATGGCCGGCGGAGTGGACCCGTCCCTGATTCATTGGGTGGCCTCGGACGGCGTGGGCCGCACGGTGCGCAACGGGTTGAACTTCACCGAGCGGGGGTTCGGCGTGCGGGGCGCGAAGGGCGTCAACGACCGGGGCCACACCGCGATCGCCCAATTCCGCCCCGAGCAGGTCGATTTCGAGCACATCTTCGGCGACCTGGGGGTGCGTTGGCTGCACACCGGAGGCATCTACGCGGCGCTGTCCGAGACCAGCGCCGAGACCGCGCTGGCGGCGATGAAGGCCGCCAAGAAGCACGGCACGATCGTCTCCTACGACCTCAACTACCGGCCGAGCCTGTGGAAGAGCATCGGCGGCCAATCCCGCGCACAGCAGGTGAACCGCGAACTTGCCCGCTACGTTGACGTGATGATCGGCAACGAAGAGGACTTCACCGCCGCGCTCGGTTTCGAGATCGAGGGCGTCGATGAGCACCTGACCGACTTGCCGATCGACGGTTTCGCCCGGATGATCGCCGCCGCCGCCGCGGCTTACCCGAACTTCCAGGTGATCGCCACCACCCTGCGGGCCGTGCATTCGGCGTCCGACAACGACTGGAGCGCGCTGGCCTGGTCGCCGGAAACCGGGCTGGTGCAGGCTGCCGACCGCAAGCACCTGGAGATCCTGGACCGGGTCGGCGGCGGCGACTCCTTCGCGTCCGGACTGTGCTACGGCCTGATCAGCGGCCAGGATCTGCAGACCGCCGTCGAGTACGGGGCTGCCCACGGGGCGCTGGCGATGACCACCCCCGGCGACACCACGATGGCCACGAACGCCGAAGTGCTGAAGCTGGCCGGCGGCGGCAGCGCACGGGTCGATCGGTAGCACCATGCCGGACGCCATCGAACGTGTGGAGGTGCTGGTCTCCAGCCCGTCGCGGAACTACGTGACGCTGCGGCTGACCACCCGCGACGGCATCGTCGGTCTCGGCGACGCGACGGTCAACGGACGCGAGCTCGCGGTGGCATCCTATCTGCGCGACCACGTCGGGCCGTTGTTGATCGGACGCGATCCGGGCCGCATCGAGGACGTCTGGCAGTACCTCTATCGCGGGGTCTACTGGCGTCGCGGCCCGATCGGCATGGCGGCCATCGGTGCGGTGGACGTCGCCTTGTGGGACATCCTCGGCAAGCGCACCGGCCAGCCCCTGTACACCCTGTTCGGCGGACGCGTCCGTGACCGGCTGCCCACCTATCGGCATGCCTTGGGCTGGGACCTGCCGGCCCTGCTGGAACAGGTGGACGCCCATCGCGCGGCCGGCTTCGACAACATCCGGGTGCAGTCCGGAGTGCCCGGCCTGGACATCGTCTACGGCATCTCGAACGGTCCGGTCTACGAGCCGGCCGGACGGGGCGCCGCGCCGGTCGAGGAGACCTGGGACGCCGACGCGTACCTGCGGCACATGCCCGGCGTGCTCGCCGCCGTCCGCGAACACGTCGGCGAGGGTGTGGGCCTGTTGCACGACGTCCATCACCGGCTCACCCCGATCCAGGCCGCGCGGCTGGGCAAGGCGGTCGAACCGGTCGGCCTGTACTGGCTGGAGGACGTCACCCCGGCCGAAGACCAGGAGGCGTTGCGCCTGGTCCGGCAGCACACCACCACGCCGCTGGCGATCGGCGAGGTGTTCAACACGGTGTGGGATTGCCAGCAGCTGATCAGCAACCGGCTGATCGACTACATCCGGACCGCCGTCGTGCATGCCGGTGGCATCAGCCACATTCGCAAGATCTTCGCGCTGGCCGAGGTGTACGGCGTCCAGGCCGCGCCGCACGGTCCCTCGGATGTCTCGCCGGTCTCGCTGGCGGCGTCCATTCATCTGGGCGTGGCCACTCATAATGTCGCCATCCAGGAATACATGGGCTACCCCGGCCTGGTGCACGAGGCCTTCCCGCACGCCTGGCATGTCGCCGACGGACACCTCCAACCCGGCGACCAGCCCGGCCTCGGCGTTACCCTCAACGACGATCTGCACAACTCCAACTACTACGAACCCGCCTACCTGCCCGTGGCCCGCCGCCGCGACGGCACTCTCACAGATTGGTGATCGACGATGACTCAACCACTGTCCAAGGCCAGCTACTCCGGCAGCGTGCTGGGGGCCAGCGCGCCGCCCACGCCCGGCATGCTGCATCTCGGGATCGGCAACTTCCACCGCGCCCACGCCGCCGTATACACCGCCAAGGCGATGGCGGCGAGGGGCGGTCACTGGGGCATCGTCGCTGTCGCCAACCGCTCCCGCCGGGTGGTGGACGCCCTGGCCGGGCAGGACTACCGGTACTCGATCCTGGAGCTGTCCAGCGCCGGCGAGCGGGTCGACGTGATGGACGTCCATCGCGAGACGCTGGTCGCCGCCGAGCAGACCGCCGAGCTGATGGCGCGGATCGCCAACCCGCAGATCAAGGTGGTCACCATGACGATCTCCGAGAACGGCTACTGCCGCCACGCGGTCACCGGCGACCTGGACATCGACGGTGACCTGATCAGTGCCGACCTGGCCAACCCGGACGCCCCGCGGACCAGCATCGGCCAGCTGGCCGGCGCGCTGATCCGGCGCTATCAGGCCGACGCCGCCCCGCTGACCATCCTGTCCTGCGACAACCTGGTCTCGGCCGGCCACACCGCGCACCGGATGGTCAGCCAATACCTGCAGGCCACCGCCACCCCGGACGGCTTTCACGACTGGTTCGCCAGCCAGGTCACCTTCCCGAACGCGATGGTCGACCGGATCGTGCCCGGCACCACGGACGCCACCCGCGCCCGCGTTCAGGAACTGCTCGGCGTGGCCGATGCGATCCCGGTGCCCGCCGAACGGTTCACCATGTGGGTGATCGAGGACCGGTTCGCCGCCGGGCGTCCGGCCTGGGAAGAGGCCGGCGCCATCTTCTCCGACGAGGTGGAGGCCTACGAACTGGTCAAGCTGCGGCTGCTGAACGGCTCGCATTCGCTGATCTCCTACCTGGGCGGCTTGGACGGCCAGCCGACCATCCCGTCCAGCTTCGGCCAGGACTTCGTCCGGGAATGTGTCACCGAACTGCTGAACACCGAATACCTGCCCAGCATCGCCCTGCCGTCCGGCTTCGACCCGCAGGCCTACATCGCCCAGCTGTTCGACCGGTGGAGCAACCACGCGCTGGGCGACGCCACCGCGCGGGTCGGTTCGGACGGCTCGCTGAAGCTGCTGCAGCGCGTGCCCGACCCGGCGCTGCGGATGCTCGACCTCGGCCAGGTGCCGCAGCAGCTGGCGCTGATGGTGGCCGGCTGGATCGCCTGCGTCTGCCCGCCGGAGGGCTTCGATCCGGGACCGATCGCCGCCGAGATGATCGAGCCCGCCAAGCAGCGGCTGGCCGCGGCCACCGCCGGCGCCGGATCGACACGGGCCCATGTCGAGGCCATCGTCCGCGGCGGCTTCTTCCCCGAGACGCTGGCCGGACGCGACGAGTTCACCGAGCGGGTGGCCGATTTCGTCCAGATCATCGCCAGCCACGGCGTCCGGGAGGCGGCCCGCGCCGCTCTGGACGCTGCCCAATCCTGAAGATCGCAACCCTGGAAAGGAATGTCGATGAAGACACTCAAGATTCACGCCGCCGAGAACATCACCATCGAGGACGCCCCGATCCCCGAGCCCGGCGAGGGCGAGGTGCGGGTGCGGATGCACTACGGCGGCATCTGCGGCTCTGACCTGCACTACTACTTCGAGGGACGCAACGGCGCCTTCATCGTCACCGAACCGCTGGTTCCGGGCCACGAGATGTCCGGGGTGGTCGACCTGGATCCGTCCGGACGATGGGCGGCGGGGACGCGGGTGACGATCGCGCCGGCCACCTACGGCACCCCTGAGCCGGGCATCGAGGACCGGCCCTACCTGTGGCCGAACGGCAGCTACTTCGGCTCGGCGTCCACCACCCCGCACACACAGGGCGGGATGAGCGAATACCGGGTGGTGAAGGACTTCATGATCCGCGAACTGCCCGACGGACTGGGCCTGAAGGAGGCGTCCCTGGCCGAGCCGCTGGCGGTCGGGCTGCATGCGATCGCGCTGGCCGGCGGGGTCGAGGGCAAGAAGGTGCTGGTCACCGGTTCCGGTCCGATCGGGCTGTGCCTGGCCGCTGCCGCGGTGGTCAAGGGGGCCGCCGAGGTGACCGCCACCGACGTCCTGGACGGCCCGCTGAACCGGGCCAAGTCGCTCGGCGTGCACCACACCATCAACGTCCGCGAGGGGCAGATTCCCGCGCTGGCCTACGACGTGGTGTTCGAATGCTCCGGCGTGGGTCCGGCGATCAGCCCGGCGCTGGTCGCGGCTCGCCGGGGCGGCACCGTCGCCCAGGTCGGCATGCTGCCCGACCGCGAGATCGGGGTGAACCTGGCGCCGTTCGTCTCCAAAGAGGTCACCTACGTCGGCTGCTTCCGGTTCAACGACGAGATCGGCGAGGCGATCGAACTGCTGGCCGCCTACCCGCAGCTGTCCGGCGTGATCACCCATGTGATCGATGCCGACGACATCGTCGAGGCGTTCCAGACCGCCCGCAACAGCCAGGAATCCGGCAAGGTCGTCGTCTCGCTCTGGCTCGACGAGCAGAACTGACGATCACTTGACAGAAACGGGTGGACGCCGGTTGCCGCCAGCGTCCACCCCTATCCGAGCACACCCCATCTATCGCGTAACCGAGAAGGAGTAGCAGATGACAGCAGAGAATACCGCCGCCGGCGGGCCGCCCAGTTCCAGCGGAGTAGCAGAACGCACCACGAAAGACCTTGCCAAGGCCGCCGTCTCCGGCTGGCTCGGCACGGCCCTGGAGTTCATGGACTTCCAGCTGTACTCGCTCGCCGCGGCGCTGGTGTTCAGCAAGGTCTTCTTCCCCGGCGAGGAACCCGGCGTCGCGGTGATCTCGTCCATGGCCACCTACGCCACCGGCTACCTGAGCCGTCCGCTGGGCGCCTGGTACTTCGGACGCCTCGGCGACCGGATCGGCCGCACCAAGGTGCTCTTCTACACGATCGCGCTGATGGGCATCGCCACCACCCTGATCGGCTTCCTGCCCACCTACGGCCAGGTCGGCATCATGGCTCCGATCCTGCTGGTGGTGCTGCGGCTGGCCCAGGGCTTCGGCGCGGGCGCCGAGATTGCCGGCTCGTCGGTGATGCTCACCGAGTACGCGCCGCGCAAGAGCCGCGGACTGGTCGGCTCGCTGGTGGCGCTGGGCACCAACTCGGGGACGCTCGGGGCGTCCGCGATCTGGGGTTTGCTGGTGGCCACCATGTCCACTGAGACCGTGGTCGAGTGGGGCTGGCGGATTCCGTTCATCGCCTCGGCGCTGATCATGCTGTTCGCGGTGTGGCTGCGGCGGAGCCTGAAGGAGTCGCCGGTGTTCGAGGGCCGCGCCGACGTGGTCGACGGCGAAGCGCTGAGCAAGCAGGAACTGGAGCAGAAGATCGCCGCCAGCCACGACAACGTGCTCGCCGAGGCGATGCACGAGCGCAAGGGCCGGGCGTTCTTCGAAGGCTTCTTCCTGCGCTTCGGCCAGGCCGGCAACTCGGGAATGATCCAGACCTACCTGATCAGCTACATCACCACGGTGCTGCTGCTGGCGCCGAGCATCGGCACCGGCGTGGTGATCACCTCGTCGCTGATCGGCTTCGCCACCGTGCCGATCGTCGGCTGGCTGAGCGACAAGGTCGGCCGCAAGCTGATGTACATCGTGATGTCATCGATCGCGCTGGTGCTGGCGGTGCCGATGATCTGGATGATCGCGTCCAAGGACGTCAACAGCGTCTTCGCCGGCTACATCATCATTCACCAGACCTCGGTGCTGGCGTTGGCCTCGCTGGAGAACAACACCATGTCGGAGCTCTTCGGCGCCCGCGCCCGGCTCACCCAGCTGGCCCTGGCGAAGGAGCTGGCGGCCATCGTGGCCACCGGCATCGGCCCGGTCGTGGCGGCCGCGCTGGTGGTCGCCACCGGCTCGTGGTGGCCGATCGCGATCATGATCGCCTTCTTCTCGATCTGCTCGCTGGGCGCGGCGATCATCATGCCCGAGACCGCCGGGCGCGACCTGACCGTGCTGAACGACGCCCGCAAGGGCGAGGCCATCATCGGTCCGTTCGCCCGCCGCGAGCGGGCCCAACTCGGCCTGCCGAAACCGGAGGATGTGATCTGATTCAGAGGTTCCGCAGGCAGGGCTGACGCCCAATCGACTTTCGCCTGCCTGCGGAACCTCTTGAGCCTGAAATCGACCCCAGAGTGGTGTGGCCGGGGCGACCGTCCAAGCGTGGCGGGTGCCGGAGGGACACCTACTCTGGGGTCGATTTCAGACTGATGCCCGACTACCAGGGTTCCCGGTCGGCATCCGGGTGGCACTCACCGGCGTCTGGCGGCGGATATTCTGCCGCGGTGAGCTTCATCGATCAGGCACGGGACGCCAAGCAGGCCAGCATCGCGCTGGCCACCCTGAACCGCGCGGCCAAGGACGCCGCCCTGCACGCCATGGCGGACGCGCTGGCCGACGCGGAACAAGCGGTGCTGGAGGCCAACCGTCGCGATGTCGACCGGGCCCGCGCCGAGGGAACCTCCGAGGCGCTGATCGACCGGCTGCGGCTCAACCCGCAGCGGATCGACGGCATGGTCGGCGGACTGCGCGACCTGGCCGGTCTGCCCGATCCGATCGGCGACGTGGTCCGCGGCTGGACCAACGCCAACGGTGTCCAGGTGCGTCAGGTGCGGGTGCCGTTCGGCGTGGTCGGCATCATCTACGAGGCCCGGCCGAATGTGACGGCCGATGCCGCCGGCATTTGCGTCAAGTCGGGTAATGCCGCGCTGCTGCGCGGTTCGTCGTCGGCGCTGGAGTCGAACCGGGCGGTGGTGACCGCGCTGCGGGCCGGCCTGGCGGCCTCTGGGTTGCCGGTGGACGCCGTCCAGCTCGTCGAGGGCGGACGCGAGGTGACCGAGGAGATGATGGCCGCCCGCGGCCTGGTCGACGTGCTGATCCCGCGTGGGGGAGCCGGGCTGATCAACGCCGTGGTGAACGGCAGCAAGGTGCCGGTGATCGAGACCGGCACCGGCAACTGCCACATCTTCGTCGACGCCACCGCCGACCAGGAGATGGCACTGGACATTCTGCTCAACGCGAAGGTGCAGCGGCCCAGCGTCTGCAACGCCGCCGAGACCCTACTGGTGCACGCCGCGATCGCCGACGAATTCCTGCCGAAGGCACTCGCCGCGCTGGCCGGACAAGGGGTGACGGTGCACGGCACGGACGCCGTCCGGGGCTATTCGGACGCCGTGGTGCCGGCCGGTCCGGACGAGTTCGACGGCGAATACCTGTCGCTGGACATCGCCGCCGACGTGGTCGGCTCGGTGAGCGACGCCATCGAGCACATCCGCGCGCACACCACCGGGCACTCGGAGACCATCGTCACCAACGACCGGACCGCGGCGAACCGCTTCGTGGCCGAGGTGGACGCCGCCGCGGTGCTGGTCAACGCGTCGTCGCGGTTCGTGGACGGCGGTGAGTTCGGCTTCGGTGCCGAGATCGGCATCTCCACCCAGAAGCTGCACGCCCGTGGCCCGATGGGTCTGGCCGAGATGACCTCGTCGAAGTACGTGGTCACCGGCGAGGGCCAGACCCGCGGCTGACGTCCGTCGAACGAGTCGGCGGCAAACATGCCCGCCACAGGCGGCGATGGTGGCCGGAACCGCTGCTGCCCGTTAAGATCCGCGCATGGGTTTTCTACTGGAGACGGCGGCGGCGCATGACCCGAACCTGCCGTGGTTCGTCGGGGGAACGATCTTCCTGATGCTGATGATCGGTCTGCGCGTCGTCTGGGGTGTCGGTAAGAGTCATCCGCATAGCTGATGACCAATACCGGGATTGCCTGGGCCGATGACGGTTCCAGGCATCGTCGGCTGGGTGTGATGGGCGGCACGTTCGACCCGATCCATCATGGACACCTGGTGGCCGCCAGCGAGGTGGCCGCCAAATTCGCTCTCGACGAGGTCGTCTTCGTGCCCACCGGGGAACCCTGGCAGAAGGCCGACCGCGAGGTGTCGGTGGCCGAAGACCGGTACCTGATGACAACCATCGCGACGGCGTCCAACCCGCGTTTCTCGGTGAGCCGGGTCGACATCGACCGGCCGGGCTCCACCTACACCCTCGACACACTGCGCGATCTGCGCCGCCACTACGGCGAGGACGTCGACCTGTTCTTCATCACCGGTGCGGACGCGCTCAGCCAGATCCTGACCTGGCACGGTGTCCTGGAGCTGTTCGAGTTGGCGCACTTCGTCGGAGTCAGCCGACCCGGCACCACGCTGGGTGAGCACGACATCGACCACCTGCCGCCCGACAAGGTGACCTTGCTCGAGGTGCCGGCACTGGCGATCTCGTCCACCGACTGCCGCAATCGGGTCAAGGAGCAACTGCCGATCTGGTACCTGGTGCCGGACGGTATCGTCCAGTACATCGCCAAACGAGGCCTCTACCGCTAGACCTGGGAGCCAGATGACTGCAACAGACCACGCGATCGCCCTCACCCGTGTCGCCGCACGCGCGGCGTCCGACAAGCTGGGAAGCGATCTGGTGGCCTTCGATGTGTCCGAACCGCTGGCGATCACGGACATCTTCCTGATCGTCAGCGCGTCCAACGAGCGCCAGGTCGGCGCCATTGTGGACGCTGTCGAAGAGGCGCTGCTGATCGAGGGCGCCAAGCCGGCGCGGCGCGAGGGGCACGGCGAGAACCGCTGGGTGCTGCTCGACTTCATCGACCTGGTGGTGCACGTGATGCATGCCGAAGAGCGGGCCCTGTACGCGTTGGAACGGCTGTGGCGCGACTGCCCGCGGATCTCCCTGGAAGCCCCCGCCGAGTTGGTGGACGCGGCCGCCGGCCGTCCGGAGTCGGCCGAGACCTCGCGCGTGGAGTTGTGACCGCGGCACGGGTCGTGGCCTGGCGCCACGGCGAGACCGCCTGGAATGCCGAGGGTCGCTATCAGGGCCAGGCGGACGTCGCGCTGAACCCCAAGGGTCGTGATCAGGCGCGCGCCGCGGCGGTCCGGATCGCCGCGCTGCAACCGGCCCGGATCGTCTCCTCCGATCTCAGCCGGGCCAGCGACACGGCCTGGGAGCTGGCGCGCCGCACCGGCCTGGTGGTCGAGGTCGAGCCACGCCTGCAAGAGATCAACGTCGGCGACTGGGTCGGCATGACCAACGACGAGGTGTTCGCCGCCCACCCCGACTTCGCGGCCGATCTGCGGGCCGGCCGGGACGCCCGCCGCTCGGCGACCGGTGAGACCGGCGCCCAGGCCGGGGCACGGGTCGCCGAGGCACTGCTGGATATCGCCGAGAGCAGCCCGGACGGCTCCACGGTCGTCGCCGTCGGCCACGGTTTCGCCCTTCGGGTGGCGATGGTGTTCCTGCTCGGCCTCGACTATGCCCACAACCTGACCCTGGGCGGGTTGTGGAACGCCTCCTGGTCGGTGCTGCAGCCGGGCGGCGAGAGCTGGCGGCTGGTCTCCTATAACAATGTCGCGGACGGGGCCTGACTTCGATCCGGGATCTCGGCCAGTTTGCTCATCGAGGATTGAGCCTGTCGAAATCCGGCTTGGCTAGGGTCTCGACGAGCGGCCGGGGCTAGCTCTTGTGTCGTCGCCGCCACACCACCACCGCGGTGGCGGCCGTCGTGCCGATGGCCCAGGGCAGCCAAGATGGGAGGCGACGTCCACTCGGCTCGGGTTCGTCCGATCCGTCCAGCCGGACGGTGCCGGTGCCGCCGTCCACGGTGATCATGTCGCCGGTGCGGATCCGCTTGGTGGCGTTGCCGGTACCGAGCACGGCCGGGATGCCGTACTCGCGGGCCACGATCGAGCCGTGGCTAAGCACGCCGCCGATGTCGGTCACCACGCCGGCGGCAAGGGCGAACAGCGGCGTATAGGCAGGGGTGGTGATCGAGGCGACCAGGATCTCGCCGGGCTGGAAGGCGGCGAAATCGTCTGCTCCGGCGAGCACACGGGCCGGGGCGGTGACCCGTCCGCCGGAGCCGCCGGTGCCCTTCAGCACCGGACCGGTCTGCTCGCCTTCGTGGGCCGGCATCATACTGTTCATCCAGCTGACCCAGCCGGACACCGGCAGGTACTGCGGCGGCGTGGCCAGCTGCCGGCCGCGCCACTCCCGGCGGCGCTGCTCGACGTCCGCGCTGCGATCGTCGAGTCGGTCGGCACCGCCGTCGAGGGCCGCGGACGCGGCGTCCACCTCGGCGGCGGTGAGCCAGAACACGTCGTCGGGCCGGGCAACGGCGCCCACACCCGCGAGGCGTCCACCGAGTTCGCGCAGCAGCCGACGGATCGTCGGCCAGGCCAGGCCCATCGCGGCCAGGGCGTCCTCGCGGATCGGTGCCCACTGCTGCGCCGCCTTCAGGCTGGCGGACGCCGCCCGGTGCCGGATCGGGTCGAGTCTCGACGTCAAGTCGAGGGTGAGATGGTCGCGGCGATCGGTCATCTCGCGTTGGCGCTGGGCGGAGTCGGCACCGCGTCCGGCGATGGCGTGCTTGAGGGCTTCGATTACGGGCGTCGGGTCATCGGCGGGTACCGGGTTGGCGAAGTCGAGGTTGTAGATGGTGTGGCCGAACTCGCCCAGATGGTCGCGCAGCCGGGTGGTGAACGTCGCCCAGTCGTCCGCGGCGACGCCGGCCGGGGTGGTGGTGAGGACGTCTTTCGCGACGATGCTGTCGAGCGCGTCGGCCAAGCCGGGGATGGTCCGGCACCAGGTGCCCAGGGCGTGCAGGGACTTCTCGGCGCGTAGCGGGGTCGAGTCGAATCCGAGCAGGAAGTCGGACGCCTGCGGGTCGCCCTCGCGACGCAGCAGCGCGTTGTAGAGGCCGGTCCAGGTCAGCTCGCTGGTGGCCGCCACCGGGATCACCATCTGCACATTGCTGTAGTAGACGCAGGCCGCGGCCAGCAGCTCACGTACCGCGGCCATCAGTTCGGTGGCCGGCAAGGTCGCCGGATCGCGATCGACCCAGCGGGCGACCGCGGCCTGGTAGTCGGGCAGGGCATGGTCGCGCCAGCGCTGCAGCACGACATCGTGATGAGCGATGATCTTGAAGGCGGCCGGGGTCAGTCCGATCAGCCGCTTCATCGCCTTGCGGCTGTAGTCGTAGTAGGCATACCCGTTGATGGTCGGGAAGTCCATGTCCAGGCCGACCAGGCTCTCGGCGAAGCTGGCCATCAGACGGTCCAGCCCGAGCGGCACGGCGACCCGGATCAGGTCGGCGAACAGCGGCGTCAACGGGTCGGGCAGCTGCTCGACGATGCTGGCCCGGAAGTACATGCTGTCCGGGCGGGGGAGTGGCCACTGCGTGGGCATGTCGCCGATCGGTTCGGGCAGCGCGGTGATCGGACGGGCCTGCACCAGCTGGAAGATGTCGTCGGCGAGGGTCCATTCGATGTCCTGTGGGCAGCCGAAATGGTTCTGGACGCGCTCACCCAGGGCTGCCAGCTCCAGCACCTGGGCGTCGCTGAGGGTGGCCCGGCGCGCCTCGGACGCCGGCGTGGCGACCTGCTCGGAGCCGCCGTCTGTGCGCACCGTCATCACCTTCTTCTCGGCGATCCGCCGGGATGCGAGGGGCTCCGACCGGCCGCGATCGACCACATACTCGTCGGGCTCGACAAGCCCGCCGACGATCGCCTCGCCCAGTCCCCAGGCGGCGGTGATCACGGTCTGCTCGCGGCGTCCGTTGGCCGGGTTGGCGGTGAACATGACCCCAGCGACCTCGGCGGGCACCAGGCGCTGCACCACGACCGCGATGCTCAGCCCGGCCGCGTCGTCGTGACGAGCGCGCTCGCGATACGCGACGGCGCGCTCGTTCCACAGGGACGCCCAGCAGCGCAGGACGGCGTAAAGCACCTGATCGGTGCCGGCAATGTTGAGGTAGGTGTCCTGCTGCCCGGCAAAGCTGGCTCCGGGCAGGTCCTCGGCGGTGGCCGACGACCGGACCGCCACCGCCCCTTCGCCGAGCCGACGGTAGCCCTCGGTCACGGCGTCCGCGATGTCGGCGGGCATCGTGGCGTCCCGGAACAGCGCCGCGATGGCGTCCGGCGAGGCGGCGGCCGCGAGTCGGGCGTCCAGGTCGTTGGCGGCGACGAAGGTGTCGTAGCCGGCGGTGGTAACGACGAAACCGTCCGGCACCGGGAAGCCGGCCCCGAGCAGTTCGCCAAGGTTTGCGCCCTTGCCACCGGCGATGGGCAGATCAGTGGAGGAGATCTCGCTCAGCGGGAGGACCAGAGGTGACACACACTCGGTCATGGCTTCGAGTCTAATACTCATGCTCGTTGGGGAAGCGCTGATCAATGTCTCCTCTTGGGGCTGGTCCGGGTGAGGATGCTTGGAGGGGTCGCGGGGTTGCCCGGCGGCCTTGATTGTGGCTCTTCAGCGTGGTTTCGGGGTCTTGCAGCCTGCCTACAATCCAGCCGACCGGTTCCCACAAGGCCGATCGGAAGGTCAAAGACCCCCCGAACCCAGCACCCAGGCATCGCCTGGAGTGGCACCCACCCTAAAAGCCTAGGCCGTCAACTCGGCGACTCCGTCGACGGATCTCTCTGGTATGGCCGGCGAGCAGCTGGGCGCTGTATCGAGCAGGACCGCGATGGCATGCTTGGGGTCATGTGGAGGCGAGCGTGATGAGCGGGGAGGCGACTCCGGGTGTGCTGCTGGTGGCCAGCACGGAACTCAGCGACGGCGTCTTCGATCAGAGCGTCGTGTTGGTGCTGGACGCCGACGAGTCCGGCTCGCTCGGGGTGGTGCTGAACCGCGAGGCGTCCGTCGATCTGCGCAGCGCGTTGCCGGCGTGGGCGCCGCTGGTGAGCGAACCACGGGTCCTGTTCGAGGGCGGCCCGGTCTCCCAGGAGGGGGCGATCTGTCTGGCGTCGCCGCAGAAGCCGGACGAGGAGCCGCCGGGTTGGCGGTCGTTGTTCGACGCCGTCGGCCTGCTGCATCTCGACACCCCGGTCGAGATCGCCGAGGGGGCCTACCGCGATCTGCGGATCTTCGCCGGCTACGCCGGGTGGGCGCCCGGCCAGCTGGAGAACGAGCTGGAGCAGGGCTGGTGGCATGTGGTGCGGGCCACCTACACCGATGTCTACGACCGCGATCCGGATACCTTGTGGCGCCGCGTGTTGCGCCGTCAGGGGGGTGACCTGGCCCTTTTGTCGACCTGGACCTCCACGCCCGAGCGGAACTGACTTAGACTGCCAACACGGTTGGGCGTCCGGAACAAGGGGGTGTTGTGTCGGACGGCATGCAGCGTACGCAACGCATCCTGGTGGTCGACGATGACGTCGCTCTGTCGGAAATGCTGCAACTGGTGCTTCGCGCCGATGGTTTCGACGCCTCTTGGTGCAACTCGGGCCTGCAGGCCGTCGAGGCCTTTCAACGCTATCGACCCGATCTGGTGCTGCTCGATCTGATGCTGCCAGGTCGCGACGGGGTGGACGTCTGTCGCGAGATCCGCACCATCTCGGGCGTCCCGATCGTGATGCTGACCGCGAAATCGGACACCCGTGACGTGGTCGAGGGCCTCGAGGCGGGGGCCGACGACTATGTCGCGAAGCCGTTCAAGGTCAAGGAGCTGCTGGCCCGGATCCGCACCCGGCTGCGCCGGCATGTGCCCGCCGAGGATACCGATGTGCTGCCGATCGGCGATCTGACGATCAGCGTCCGCGAGCACGTCGTGCGGCGTGGCACCGAGCAGATCGCGCTCACTCCGCTCGAATTCGACCTGCTGCTCGCGTTGGCCCGTCGTCCGCGGCACGCCTTCAGCCGTGAACTCTTGCTCCAGGAGGTCTGGGGCTATCGGCATGCCTCCGACACGCGCCTGGTCAATGTGCACGTGCAGCGGCTGCGCAGCAAGATCGAGCACGATCCGGAGCATCCCGAGATCATCGTGACCGTGCGCGGCGTCGGCTACCGGGCCGGGGAGCCTCGCGAATCGCCATGACCGACCAGCGCAGCGCGCGAACCGGACGCACACTGTGGTCCCGTTCGTTGCCGTTCCGTGTGGTGGTGACCACTCTGGTCGCGGCGTTGACGGTGCTGACCGCCACCGGGTGGTTCCTGATGGACCAGTCCTCCCGTGGCATCCTCGCCGGCAAGCGCCAGGCGAGTCTCGCCGAGGCCTCCGTTGTGCTGGATGGCATGCAGCGCGATCTGCGCAGCCTGAACCCGCGCACGGCGTCCATCAACGAGCGGCTCACCCAGCTGGCCAGGGACGCCGCCTACCGCGGCTCGGTCGGCAACCAGTACTACGTGGTGGTGGCCGGTCCGGTCTCCGACATCGGTTCGGCCGGCATCGACTACGCCAGCGTCCCCGACTCGCTGCGGCGCGCGGTGCAGGGCGTCGACGGCATCTACTCCACGTCCACCGAGATCCGGTTCGCGGACGCCCGTCCCGCCGTCCCCGGGTTGGCGATCGGGTCGGCCCTGTCGGCACCTGACGGCACCCGCTACCCGGTCTACTTCCTGTTCACCCAGCAACCCGAGGCCGAAACCCTGGCGGTCGTGCAACGGGCGACGGTGGTCGCCGGCCTGATCGTCCTGGTCGGCGTCGTGGCAACCGGCTGGATGATCGCGCTGCAGGTGTTGCGTCCGATCCGCGCTGCCCGGCTGGCTGCCGAGAGCATCGCCGCCGGCCATCTGGACGACCGGATGGCCGTCCGCGGCACCGACGACCTGGCCGGTCTGGCCCGGTCGATGAACCATCTGGCGACCGAGCTGGACCGCAAGATCACCGAGATGGAGGAACTGTCGCGGGTCCAGCAGCAGTTCGTCTCGGACGTCTCCCACGAGTTGCGGACGCCGTTGACCACGGTCCGGATGGCGGCCGACGTCTTGTACGGCCAGCGCGACGGGTTCGATCCGCTGGCCACCCGGAGCACCGAGCTGCTGTCCACCGAGCTGGACCGTTTCGAGGAGCTGTTGACCGATCTGCTGGAGATCAGCCGGTTCGACGCCGGCGCGGCCGAGTTGAGCCTGGACGAGGTGGACCTGGCCCAGATCGCCGCCGAGGAGCTGGCCGCGCAGGAACTGCTGGCCCAGCAGTACGGCATTCCGCTGCAGCTGGACGCTGCGGAACCCTGCCTGGCCGAGGTCGACCCGCGCCGGATCCGGCGCATTCTGCGCAACCTGATCGCCAATGCCATCGAGCACGGCGAGGGACGCCCGGTCAGCGTGCACGTCCGCGGCGGCGAGAGCGCGGTCGCGGTCGCCGTCCGCGACCACGGGGTCGGGTTCAGCGCCGCCGAGGCGCACAAGGTGTTCAACCGGTTCTGGCGGGCCGATCCGGCCCGGCGCCGGACGGTGGGCGGCAGCGGGCTGGGGTTGGCGATCGCATTGGGTGACGCCACGCTGCACCACGGGTGGCTGAACGCTTGGGGACGGCCCGGCCAGGGTGCCCAGTTCCGGCTGACCTTGCCGCGCAAAGCCGGGGACGACGTCATCTCGTCCCCCTGGCCGGTCATGCCGGATGACGCCGAGGTGTCCGCGTGAGGCGAGCGGCGGTGGTGGCGCTGACCGTCGTGCTGGCGCTGTCGGGCTGTGTGACGGTACCGACCAGCGGACCGGTCGAACGGCATTCCCCGGTGCAGCAGCAGGCCAACCCCGGCGTCGACATCGCGCCCGTGCCGCCCGCGCCGGGCGCTTCGCCGGGGCTGATCGTCGAGGGCTTCCTGCACGCCATGGCCACCTACCAGCCCGGTTACGCAGTGGCCCGGCAGTTCCTCACCACGGGCGCCGCCCAGGCGTGGCAACCCGAGTCGGGTGTCGAGATCTACGCCGCTGGCTATCCGCCGCAGGCCAGCGACTCCGGCGTGGTGCTGACTGCGCCGCTGGCCGGCACCCTCGACCCGCAGGGCTCCTTCACCGTCGGCGGCACCGTCTACCACCACGACTTCGGCCTGGTTCGCGACGCCGAGAGCCAGTGGCGGATCTCCCGCCCGCCGCGCGGGCTGCTGGTCTCGCAATCGCTCTTCGGCAGCACCTGGGTGCGTGCCGACGTCTGCTTGTGGGACGTCACCGGCAACTGGCTGGTGCCCGATCCGCGGTTCGTGCAGATCGGCAAACCAAGACTGGCGGCGACCGTGCGGGCTGTGCTCGGCGGGCCGAGCTCACTGGCCTCTGCCGCCTATCGGCGTCCGGTCACGGGCCTCCAGGCGTCCGCGGTGGCGCTCGGCAGCGGCGGGGTGGTGACGGTCGACATCGCCGGTGCCACCGACACCTTGGACATGGACGGGCGCCGGCGGCTGGCTGCCGAACTGGTCTGGTCGTTGACCTCGCTGAAGGGTGTGACCGGCGTGCGGGTGCGCAGCCACGGCGTGAGCTGGGAGCTGGGCGGACGCGACGGGGTGCTGACCACGGCCGAGTTCGCCGAGGGCGCGCCGGTTCCGGCGAACCCGGACGACGGCGTCTACCTGCTTCGGCAGGGCACCGTGCAACGCGCCGCCTGGGCCGATCCGACCGCGTCCCCCCGACCGCTGCCGGGTGCCGGTGCACCGCCGAGAGCGCTGGCCGTCCGCACTGACGGCGAGGTCGTCGCCCTGGTCACCGATGACGGCACCGAGGTGCGCAGTGTCGTCGTCCGGGACGGCGTCACGAAGGTTGAGCTGACCGGGGAGCGGGCCACCGGCGTCCGCTGGACTCGGCAGGGCGAGCTCTGGGCGTTGCTGGACCGGACCCGCGGGCGGCGGCTGCGCGCGGTCAAGGACGACCAGGAGGTTCCGGTGAGCACCGAGGGGCTGCCGATCGGCCAGATCCGCAGCTTCGCACCGGCGCCGGACGGCGTCCGGGTCGCCCTGGTGATCGAGAATCAGGGGCGGACCAGCCTGGGCGTGGCGGCCGTCGTCCGGACCTCGGCAGGCTTCCGCTTCGTCGGCTGGCGGGAGCTCGCCCCGTCCGCCTGGGCGCCGACCGGACAGGCGCCGATCGATGTCGGCTGGACCGGGCCGGCCGGCCTGCTCGTGCTGGTGGGCGGCAGTTCGTCGGCGCGGGTGATCAACGTCGACAGCGAGGGCGCGGTCGCGACCGAGGTGCGTCCCAACGACGCCACGGCGCTGGTGCAGTTGGTGGCCGCGTCGTCCGGGCGGGCCGTGCTCCGTGGGCCGGACGGGCAGACCTGGCGGTTCGTCGGCGGCCTCACCTGGGAGCCGTGGCTGAATCAGGTGGACGCCGTCGCCCTGCCCTGAGCTGAGGATGCGCTGATCAAAGCTCCTCCATCGTCATCCC
Source organism: Micropruina sp. (assembly GCF_047606665.1). GTDB lineage: Bacteria > Actinomycetota > Actinomycetes > Propionibacteriales > Propionibacteriaceae > Micropruina. The sequence goes on from NZ_JASGEF010000044.1 coordinate 66,119, forward strand.
GGACTTGATCCGACTCGATCCGGCGCCGGATCGCTCGACCGGAGCTATAGCCGCAGGCGATTCGCTGAGGCACACTCAAGGTCATGAAGTGGAGTGCATTGCTCGACGCCATGGCCGACCTGGCCTGGGGCGGTTGTTGCGCCGCCTGCGGGCAGCCTGGTCCGGTCTGCTGTCGGACGTGCGCCGACAGCGTCCGCGGACTGGTGCCGCGCCGAGTGGACGCCGGGAACGGCGTGACTCCGATCTGGGCCCGCGGGGACTATACCGACGAGTTGCGGGCGCTGATCCTGGCCTGCAAGGAGCGGCAGGGCCTCGGCCTCGTGCCCTTGCTGGGCGATCTGGTCGAAGGCAGCGTCGCCGCCGTCGTGCACGACCGCTGGCGGCGCGGCCCCGTCATGCTGGTGCCGATCCCGTCGAGCCGGGCCACGGTCGCGGCGCGAGGCTTCGATCTCACCTGGCTGCTGGCTCGCCGTGCCGCGAGCCGGCTAGGTCGGCTCGGCCTGGACATCCAGGCCCGGCGCGACCTGACCCTGGCCTCCGGCAGCCGCGATCAGGTAGGCCTCGGCGTCGAGGACCGGGCCAGCAACAGGCGCGGCGGCATCGAGGCGCTGCCGAGCCAGCCCGCGCAGATCGTGCTGTTGGACGACATCGTGACCACCGGCGCGACCCTGGCTGCCGCGGTGGATGCCCTGGAGTCGGTCGGCCATCGGCTGCTCGGTGCAGGCGTGATCGCGGCCACACCTCGCCTCGACGGACGCCCGCGCGCCGTCCGCTGACTATTGGATCGCTGGTCGAGTGACCCGCGGCGACTGAGATCCCGGCGTTCGCCGGGATGACGGTTTGCGGCTCCGTCGCGTCGTCACGAGAGCTATTCGTCATCCCGGATTCATGACCCCGGACTTGCTCCGACTTGCTCCGGGATCTCACGCCGTCACGTCAGATGATCTCTCGGGATGTCGTCGGCCGTTGGTCGAGCTTGTCGAGAACCCGGCTCTGACCACGGGTTTCGCCAAGCTCGACCAACGATGAGATGTCCGGGATCAGGCGCTCTGCTCGGCGACGGTCTCCACCTCGAGGTGGATCACGCCGTAGTCGTAGGCCCGGCGACGGTAGACGACGCTCGGGGCGCCGCTCTCGGCGTCCACGTAGAGGAAGAAGTCGTGGCCGACCAGTTCCATCTCGTCCAGCGCCTGCGCCAGGGTCAGCGGGGTGGCCTTGAACAGCTTCTCGCGGACCACCAGCGGCCCGTCGCCATGAACCTCCAGGCCGGCGATCTTGCGGATCTCGGGACGGTCCTCGTCCTTCTGCGGCACAGCCACCGGCGGCGGCGCACCGAACTGCTGGCCGGCGCGCAAGCCGCGGTGCACCTTGCGGCGGTCGGCCGCCCGGCGCAGCTGCGACTTGAGGCGGTCGAGGGCGTGCTCGAAGGCGATCAGCTTCTCGTCGGCGGTGGCCTCGGCGCGCACCACGGGACCACGGCTGCGCAGCGTGATTTCGACCGATGTGGCCTGGTCGGGTTGTCGGGCATGCGGATTGGCCGATACCTGTACCTCGACCCGGATCACCCTGTCACGCAGCTTTTCGACTCCGCTCAGGCGCTCACTCACGCGCGTACGGAAGTCGTCGCTGATCTGGCAATGCCGGCCGGTGACGAGAACGTCCACTGCAACCTCCTGGTCGTCGGGCCCGGCTCAACGAGCCGGGCGGAACCCAAATGGCGCCCGGCTTCACCCCGGATGCGGGGTACTGTGGCCCTGGCGCCATGGCTCCAACCTACTGGCGCGACCTGAGGTTTACCAGGCTCTTTCCTGTGCGTCGGCAATGCAGCTGTAACATCCTGAAATCGGGGCGTAACCGGGCTCGAACGTGGGCGAAACACCGCAGGGCGATGGTTGCCGCATGACCCTGTTAGAGCTCAACTCCGGCGACACCGCCTGGATCCTGATCAGTGCCGCCTTGGTGCTGCTCATGACCCCTGGTCTCGCCTTCTTCTATGGTGGCATGGTTCGTGCCAAGGGCGTCTTGAACATGATGATGATGAGCTTCATCTCCATGGGCGTCATCGGCGTCCTGTGGGTGCTCTTCGGATACAGCATGGCCTTCGGCAACTCCGTCGGCGGGGCCGGCATCATCGGCAACCCGCTCGAGTTCGCCGGACTGGAGAGTCTGCTCACCAACGATCCCGAGGCCAGCTACCCCGCCCTGGCGTTCGTCGCCTTCCAGGCCTGCTTCGCGATCATCACCGTCGCACTCGTCTCCGGCGCGATCGCCGACCGCGCGTCCTTCGGCGGCTGGACGCTGTTCGCCGTCCTCTGGGGCACCCTGGTCTACTTCCCGGCCGCGCACTGGGTGTTCGCCTTCAGCAACGAGGACGCGGGTGTGGTGGGCGGCTGGATCGCCAACCAGATCAAGGCCGTCGACTTCGCCGGCGGCACGGCGATCCACATCAACGCAGGCACCGCGGCCCTGGCCCTGGCCCTGGTGGTCGGACCGCGGATCGGCTTCGGCACCAAGCCGATGCGGCCGCACAACATGACCCTGGTGATGCTCGGTGCCGCTCTGCTCTGGTTCGGCTGGTTCGGCTTCAACGCCGGTTCCGCCGTCGCCGCCAACGGGCTGGCCAGCCTGGCCTGGGTGAACACGCTCGCCGCCACGGCGGCCGCGATGCTCGGCTGGCTGATCGTGGAGAAGCTGCGGGACGGGCATCCGACCTCGCTGGGCGCGGCGTCCGGAATCGTCGCGGGCCTGGTCGGGATCACCCCGGCGGCCGGTGCGGTGAGCCCGATCGGCGCCATCGTCCTCGGTCTGGTGGCCGGCGTGGCCTGCGCCTACGCGGTCGGCTTGAAGTACAAGCTCGGCTTCGACGACTCGCTCGACGTGGTCGGCGTCCACCTGGTCGGCGGTCTGGTCGGCACCCTGCTGATCGGCTTCCTGGCCGACCCGGCGGCGTCCTACCTGGCCAACCCCGACACGACCGAGCCGGTTGCCGGACTGTTCTACGGCGGCGGTTTCGATCAGCTGTGGCGGCAGGCGGTGGGTGCGTTCGCGGTGATGGCGTTCTCGTTCGTGATGAGCTACCTGATCGCCCTGGTGGTCAAGCACACCGTCGGCTGGCGGGTCTCCACCTCCGATGAGCTCGGCGGCATCGACCTGGCCGAGCACAGCGAGGCCGGCTACGACCTGAGCCCGGTCTACTACTCCAGCCGGGTCGGGCACACGCTGGTGCTGACCAAGGACGACTTCCCAGAAACCGATAAGACGGGAGCTTCGAAGTGAAGCTGGTAACCGCAATCATCCAGCCCGAGATGCTGGAACGGACCCAGAAGGCGCTCGTCCGCCACGGCGTGGGCGGCATGACCATCAGCGAGGTGTCCGGCTACGGACGTCAGCAGGGCCACGTCGAGGTCTACCGCGGCGAGGAATACACCATCGACTTCATCGTCAAGGTGCGCCTGGAGATCCTGGTCGACGATCCGGAGGTCGAAGAGGTTGTCCAGGTGATCGCCGGCGCGGCCCGCACCGGATCGGTCGGCGACGGCAAGGTCTGGGTGGTCCCGGTCGAGAACGTCGTCCGCGTCCGCACCGGCGAAAGCGGCCTCGCCGCCGTCTGATCGTCGGAACCAACAAGCCTGGGGGGACCCCGCGAAAGCGTGGTGGAAGACGGGGCTCCGAGTTCGCTCGGAGCCCCGTTTCCGCGCCTCCGGGACTTGGTTCAGGGTCGGTTCAGGTGGGTTAGGGGAGCGGGACGGGGGTCTCCGGGGGCTCACCGGCCAGCACCCGTGCGACGTTGCGGACGGCGAGCTGGCACATGTTGTCGCGGGTGGTGCCGCCGGCGCTGCCGATGTGGGGTTGCAGCACCACGTTGTCGAGTTCGCGCAAGGCCGGGTTGATCACGGGTTCGCCCTCGAAGGTGTCCAGCGCGGCACCGGCCAGGTGGCCGCTGCGCAGCGCTGCGATCAGGGCCGTCTCGTCGACGATGCCGCCGCGGGCGGCGTTGAGCAGGTACGCGCCGGGTTTCATGGACGCCAGCGCGTCCGCATCGATCAGGTGCCGGGTGTCCGGTCGCAGCGGGACGTGCAGGGTCACCACATCGGACGTCGCCAGCAGTTCCGCTTGATCGACGATCTCGACCTTGTCGAGTTGGGTGCCGACCTGGAGTCGGGGATGGCTGGCGATCACTCGCATCCCGAAGGCCTGCGCGCGGCGGGCGACGGCGCGTCCGATCCGGCCGAGGCCGATGATGCCCAGCGTCGCGCCGGCGCTGATGTCGAGGCCGACCAGCATGGTTGGGCCCCAGATCCACGGTTCGCCCGAGCGGGCGAAGCGGTCGGCCTCGACCACCCGGCGGGTGATCGCCAGCAGCATCGCGAGGGTGTGGTCCGCGGTTGCCTCGTCCAGCACGCCGGGGGTGTTGGTGATCACCACGCCGTGCCGCTTGGCCTCGGCCAGGTCGATGTTGTCGAAGCCCACCGCGACGTTGGCGACCACCCGCAACTGGGGGCCGGCGGCGTCGAAGAATGCGGCGTCGATCCGCTCGGTGAGGGTGACGATCGCGGCCGCCGCGCCGACGATGTCGGCCAGCATCCGCTCCGGCGATGGGGGAGCCACCTCGCCGACCGTCAGTTCCAGTCCGAGCGCGGGCAACTCGTCCATCACCGTGTCGGTGAGTCGTCGGGCGACGTACAGATGGCCAGCAGGCATCAGGGTCAACTCCTTGTCGATACGAGTGGGGGCAGGGCGGGCAATGGGTCGCGTCCGGTGACCTTCGACCATTCCTCACGGAACCGTAGCCACCGCTGCTTGGCCCGGGCCCGGCGCTTGGCACGGGGCTTGACCCGGCTGGTGGAAAGCCGGCTCGGAATGACGTCGTGCACCGCTTCGGCACACATGGCTGCCGCGCCGATCGCGGGCAGGTCGGGCTCGAGGGCGACGTCGTAGCTGCGTCCGGTGGCGTCCGCGAGCAGCTTCGGCAGCACCGGGTCCTCGCCGAACGCCCCGGTCAGGTAGATCGCCTGGTCGCCGGGCGGGACGGTGGCCTCCAGCACCATCCGGTCGGCGAACAGGATGCCGTCCAGCACCGCACGGGCGAGCTGGCCGCGGGTGGTCGAACGGGTCATCCCAGTCAGTCCCGAGCAGGGTTGCTCGAACCAGAACGGTCCACGCTCGGGCATCACGTGCGGAATGAAGAACGGTGCGGTTTCGGCTTCCTCCGGCGAGAGCCCGTTGGCCAGCCGGATCATCTCGCGGACGGCGGACTCCTTGCGTCCGAAACCGAGCAGCGTCGCGGCCACCGCCAGACTGTCGCCACCGTTGGTGACGCCGTTGATCAGCCACTCGCCCGGACGCAGTCCGCGCCGCTGCAGCGCCCGCGCACGCAGGTCGGGGGCCGACAGACAGCTGTTCACCACATGGGTGGTGCCCATGATCAGGAACGGGTTCGTGCCGGGCGCCGTCCCCAACGCATAGGACGCCGCCGGCGTATCGGCGCAGCCGACGATCACCGGCACGTCTCGCGGGATGCCGGCCAGTTCGGCGAAGTCGGTGCCCGCGTGGCCGAGGACGTCCATCGCCGGACGGACCGGTGGCAGCACGGACGGCTCGATGCTCAGCTCGGCGAGCGTCTTCGGCAGCCAGTCGGTGTGCCTGCCGATGGTGTTGAACACGCCGGTGTAGGACGCCTGGGTCGGGTCGAGCGCCGTCTCACCGGTGAGCTGCTGACCCAGCCAGGTGCCGGCGAAACCCAGCGTGGTCATCCGGGCGAACGCGTCCGGCTCGGCTTCGCGCAGGTAGTGGTAGGCGATCGCCGCGAACGTCGATCGAGACGGGTGGTTGCCGGTGGACCGGATCGCCTTGGTCGAACGCAGTGGGCTGTAGTGATCGAAGTACGTTGTCAGCGCAGGGTTGTCCCAGGTCACCGCGAAGGTGACCGGGTGACCGTCGTCGCCCATCGGCACGATCGTCGGGCAATGCGTGTCGAGGCCGACGCCGCTCACCTCGGCCAGCTGTGGCGCCAGCTGCCGGCACACCGCCAGGATCGACTCCTCCCAGGCGGACGGGTCGGCCCGGCCCACGCCGCCCCGCCGGGAACTCGGGTGTCGGGCGCGGGCACGGGCGATGACCCGTCCGTCCGAGGCGAGGATGACGCCCTTGGTGGCCGAGGTGCCGAGGTCGAGTCCGAGGAAGGTTCTCATCGTTGAGCTCCTTGCTGATCGTCAAGCTGCTCAGCCGAGCAGCTTGACGGCTTCGCTGGGATCGGCGCCGTCGTGGATGACGGCCTTGAGTGCGTGCACCATGGCGCCCGGATCGTCGGCACCCCAGATGTTGCGGCCGGCGGTCATCCCGGCGCCGCCGGCGTCCATCACGGCTGCGGCCTGGTTCAGCACGTCGATCGGCTTCGGGGTGGGCGCACCCCCGGCGGCCACGACCAGGGTCGGGGTGGCGTCCACGACCCTCTTGAACTCTTCGGCCGAGCCGGTGTACCAGGTCTTCACGATGTCGGTGCCACATTCGGCGGCGGCACGCGCGGCGTATATCACCGACTCGGTGCTGCCCTTGCGGTCGCCCCACAGCTCACCGCTGGGGTAGGCGTGGCAGATCACCGGCAGGCCCCACTTGTGCGCCTCCTCGGTGACCGCGCTGAGCATCTCGAGCATGGCGACCTGGTTCTCCGAGCCGGCCGAGATGCCGACCGCGATGGCGTCCGCACCGAGCCGCAGGCAGTCCGCCACCTGGGCGACCGTGGCGTCGTAGGTGAGGTGGAAGTCGACGCAGAAGGTCGATCCCTTGATGATCAGCGGCACCTGCTTGGCGCGTCCGGACAACAGGTGCCCGGCGACGCCCTTGAACACCGTGAAGGCGTCCGGCTCGGCGTCGGCGATCTTGTCGAAGACGGTCTTCAGATCGGCCAGCCGGGGCGCGACGCCGCGCGGAACCGCCTGGTCGAGTGCCACCGTCATCAGCCGGCCGTCCGCCCCGATGATCCGGCGCAGCCGGATCTCGCGGCCGAGCGCGGACGTGGTGCCGACGGGGTTCAGTTCGAAAATGCCCATGACAAATCCTTCTGTGTGGTGTGGAAAGAGCGAAGAGGCGGGAGCGGGCCTCAGGCCCATGGATCGATGCCGACCCGCAGGTCCTTGCCCGAGGCGACCAGGTCGAGCGCCCGGTGCACCTGGGCCAGCGGAAGCTGGGTGCCGACCAGGTCGGCGACCCGGAGCGTGCCGGCGGTGACCAGGTCGGCGACGGCGTGGAAGTTCTCCAGCCGGCAGGATGAGGCCCCGACGACCTCGTACTCGTTGTAGTGGATGTCGTTGGCGACGATGCTCAACACGTCGCCCGCGTTGAACCCGGCGAAGGCGGAGATCCGGGCGCCCGGAGCCAGGATGCCGAGGTAGGGGGTGAGTGCGTCCACCCGTCCGATGGCCATGATCACCACGTCGATGCCGCCGTCGGTGGCGGCCAGGATCTGCGCGGGGGTGTCCTCGCCCGGCGCCAGCACCAGATCGGCCCCGGAATCGCGGGCGATCTGGTGCCTCGCGGTGTTCGGGTCGACCGCGATCACGGTCGGGACGCCCTGGGCCTTGGCCAGCCGGATGTGCATCAGGCCCAGCGGGCCGCAGCCGGCGATCAGGACGGCGTCCGCGCCCTTCACCTTGGCGATGTTCTGACCGTTCAGGGCACAGGCCAGCGGCTCGACCAGGGCAGCCTCGGGTGCCGACACCCCCGGCAATGGCACGATGTTCTGCCGGGCATTGGCCGGCACCACGATGTACTGCGACAGCCCGCCGGCGAGCTGGTAGCCGAACGCCACCCGGTTCCGGCAGATATTGGGGTGGTTCTTGCGGCAGGCGACGCACGCGCCGCACGGCACCAGCGGGTAGACGCAGACCTGATCGCCGATCGACACGCCCTCCGGCAGCGGGCCGGCGGCGTCCACCACCTCGGCGGCGATCTCGTGGCCGAGCACCGACGGCAGGGTGACGTTCTTGGTCTTGCGGCCCGAGTAGATCCGCAGGTCGGTGCCGCACAGCAGCGCGGCGGTCACCTTGAGCAGGACCTCGCCCTCGGCAAGGGTGGGAACGTCACGTTCCTCGACCCGGAGTTCGTCGGGTCGGTACAGCACGGCTTGCTGCATGGAAATCTCACCAGTCCTCTGTGTCTAGGGGAGGGGCCAGGATGATCGAATCGGCGCCGGCCGCCCGGAGCCCGTCGAGCACCGCCGGATCGGCGGCCTCGTCGGTGACCAGGCCCCACGGATCGGGCAGCTCGGACCAGTAGTGGAAGAGGCCGTGCTCGCCCAGTTTGGACGAGTCGGCCACCACGTAGGTGCGCTGGGCGTTCTCCATCATCGCCGCCTTGAGCCTGGCCTGCGCGTAGGTGCGCGAGGTCAGGCCCCGGACGGGATCGATGGCGTCGGTGCCGACGAAGGCGTAGGTGGCCTGCACCCGGTTCAGCATCGACTCGGCGTCCGGGCCAGTGATGGTGGCGTTGATGCCGCGCAGCGCTCCACCGAGGATCGTCACGCCCACCTGGTCATTGGAGACCAGCTGGTTGGCCACCATCAGGCCGTTGGTGATCACCGAGACCGAGCGGTCGCCCAGTGCGGCGGCGATCTGCTCGGTGGTCGATCCGGAGTCGAGGATGATCAGGTCGTCGTCCTCGATCAGCGCGGCGGCGGCCCGTCCGATCGCGCGCTTCGCGTCGGCATGGGCCGACATCCGCTCACGCATGGTCAGCTCGGTGCGGGGTCGATGTTGCAGCGCCGCACCGCCGTAGGTCCGGGTGACCAGCCTGCGGCCCTGCAGATCGGCGAGGTCGCGGCGGATGGTCGCCACCGAGACCCCGAAGGTGTCTGACAGGTCGCTCACCGATACGTTCGCCTCCGGGTCTGTGGTGAGCAACTGGAGGATCTTCTGCCGCCTGCGCTGACCCTTGCTGGGCTTCGCCGGACGGCCATCCGGTTGCTCCTGGATGTCGACGGAGGATGGGCCTGACAGCTCCTGCATGGCCTCATCCTCCTGCAAATCGCGGTGGGTGGAACCCGTGGGTAACGGGTGTCGAGCAGACGGGCTCCACCTTTGGTCCACTGCTAGCCCTGGACGTCCCAGTCGTGGCCGGTCTTCGGGGTCGGAACCGGAGAATTGTTTGCGCGGTCCGATCACAAGTGGGATGTGACAATGATCGGACAGCGCAGTCTAGATGTCAAGATCCGCGCAGAATCCGTCCGATAGGCGGAAGGTGGCGATCAAAATGAGCGGACCGCTCATCTAGTGGACGGCTCGGCGAGGTGTGTCGCCGCCGTCGGCGCCCGCTGCGGCAGTCAGCCAGGAGACCCGTGGGGTCGCCGGCGTGGACCCCTGGGAGGCGCTGATCGAAGCCCCTCCATGACATGAATGATCATCGGTTCGCTAGCGCTCAGCCTGCCCCGTGGGTACTCTCTGCTCTGAGTTGGTAATCAGCCACGCTCCGGGCAGTGCAGCACGGAGGTGGCGCCCGATGTTCCAGCGCCGCGGCCGGCGCACTCGACGGAAGCGGGTGGATTCACGGCAATGCGCGGACCGTGGTCCACCGGACTTCGTTGACGGTCGCGTCCCTGGTTGGTGTCCTCGGGTCGGTCGGAGCCACCTCGCGGTATCGGTCGATGACCGTGCGCGGGGCAGATCGCCGACCCGTCTCTCGGACACTGACAACTAGGAGCACGGACACATGTCAACTTCTGCCGGCGCGACATCTTCGATGAGCGCCAACCTTCCCACCGGCCAGCCGAGCCGGTACCGCTGGGTCGTGATGTCGACGATCTTCGCCGCCTACGTGGTGTGCATGGCCGACCGCGCCAACATCGGCGCGGTGCTGCCGTTCATCAAAGAAGAGTTCCACATCGACAACTTCACCATCGGCGCGATCTCCAGCTTCTTCTTCCTTGGCTACGCCGTCTCGCAGATCCCCGCCGGCCTGATCATGGGCAAGAAGGGCACCCGTGCGGTCGTCTCGGTGGCCATCCTGGCCTTCTCTCTCGTCACTTTGGCGATGGGCTTCACCACTGGCGCCGTCATGCTGCTGGCGCTGCGGCTGTTGCTCGGCCTGACCGAGGGCCCGGCCCCGGTGGGCATGACCTCCACGGTGAACGCCTGGTTCCCGCCGCGTGAGAAGGGCACCGCGACCGGCCTCTACATCGCTTCGACCCAGTTCGCCCCGATCATCGTCCCGGCCATCGTGATCGGTCTCGCGCAGGCCCACGGCTGGCGGTGGGTGTTCATCTGGTTCTCCATCCCGGGATTCATCATGGCCGCGGTGTGGTGGTTCATCGTCCGGAACCGTCCGGAGCAGAGCAAGCACGTGAACGCCGCCGAGCTCGCGCACATCTACGACACCTCCGAGGACCCGACCAAGAAGAAGGTGACCTTCCGGCCGATCCCGTGGCTCGACAAGGTGATCCGGCTCAGGGACGCCGACACCCTCGACACCAACGGCAAGGTACTGAAGTCGTGGAACATCTGGGGCGACACCCTGGCCTACTTCTTCATGAACAACGTGAACTACGGCCTGCTCACATGGGTGCCGTTGTACCTCGTCCAGGCCCGCGGCATGAACCTGTCGGGTGTGGCGTTCATCGCCGCGGCGCCGGCCGTCGGCGGCCTGATCGGTTCGATGCTCGGCGGCGTGGTCTCGGACCGGCTCTTCCACGGACGCCGCAAGCCCACCATGCTGATCACGGCCTTCTTCGCCGCGGTGATGATCGTGATCGTCATCAACGCGCCGGACAACATTCCGGCGATCGCCGTCAGCCTGGTCGCCACCGGCTTCTTTCTGAACATCGGCTGGCCGATGTTCACCGCCTACCCGATGGGCCTGACCAACAACAAGACCTACCCGTTCGCGATCAGCCTGATCAACTCCGGCGGCAACCTCGGCGGCTTCTTCGCCCCGATCATCGTCGGCCTGCTGCTGGACTCCTCTGGTGGCAACTACTCGGTGGCGTTCAGCTACTTCGCGGTGGTCCTGGTGCTCGCCCTGCTGGTCATCTTCACCCTGGTCGAGGCCCGGCCCAAGGCGACCGAGCACGCGGTCGGCGCCAAGTGAACGGCGCGACAGCGATCAGAAGGGCGGTTGCAGGATGCCGAAGCTAGGCATCGTCGCTGACGACCTCACCGGTTCGACGACCGTCGGAGCGCTGCTGGCCAGGGTCGGCGTCGACACCGCCGTGCTGTTCTCGCTGGCCGACGTGTCGGTGCTGACCTCCGACCACGAGGCGCTGATCCTCAACTCGGATTCCCGGCCCCTGCCGGCCGCGGACGCCTACGAGCGGGTCCGGGAAGCGACGCAGGAACTGGTCGCGGCCGGGGCCCGGCAGTTCACCAAGCGGATCGACACCACCTGTCGCGGTGGCATCGGGCCTGAGGTGGAGGGCATGCTGAGCGCGCTGCCGGACGACTACATCGCCATCATGGTGCCGGCGATGCCGCAATCGAAGCGGATCGTGGTGGGCGGCTACTCGCTGATCGACTCGGTGCTGCTCTCCCGCACACCGGTGGCGCAGGACGTGCGGACGCCGGTGAAGCAGTCGCATCTGCCGACGCTGATGGCGAGCCAGTGCACCGTGTCGGTCGGTCATCTGCCGATCGGCGCGGTCATCGACGGCGCGGAACAGATCCGGGCCGGACTGGTCGCGAGCCGCGACGCGGGGGACCGGGTGATCGTGGTGGACGCGGCGTCGCTGGAGGACGTCGACCTGATCGCGACCGTGGTGGCCGAACTCGGCTGGAACGTGGTCTGCGTCGACCCGGGGCCGTTCACCGAACGGTTGGCCATCCGCAGCGGCGCGGTCGAGACTCGTCCGGTGAAGGAGCGCACGCTGCGCCTGGAGCCCGCCGACACCGACACCGGCACCGCGCTGGTGGTCGCCGGCAGCGCCATGCGGGTCACCCACCTACAGATGGTGGAGCTCTCCAAGGTGCCGGGCACAGAGGTGATCGGGGTGGACGTCGGCGACCTGATCGCCGACGAGCGGCATTACCTGCGGGAGACCCAGCGGGTCTTGGACGAGGTGGAACGCGTACTGCCGAAGAAGCCACGGGTGATCATGCTGGCGCTGGATTCGACGATCAGCGGCGACCTGGGTGACATGGCCGCCATGGAACGCCGGGCCGGCCTGCAACCAGGTGCGGGGCCGGGCCAGATCCCGCGCCGTTTCGGTGCGTTGGCCCGACGTGTCGTGGAGACCCTCGGCGACGGGGTCGCGGGCCTGTATCTCACCGGCGGTGACATCATGGTGAACACCTGCGCCGCTCTCGATGCCAACGGCATCGGCCTGGTCGACTACGTCATTCCGCAGGCCGATCAGGGCGTGCTGGTCGGTGGTCCCTGGGCCGGCCTTCCGGTGATCTGCAAGGGCGGACTCACCGGCAACGAACAGACCGCAATTCAATGTGTCAATCGGATCTTCGACGAAAAGATGGAGTGAACAGACAATGTCAGAAACCCAAATCAGGCCCGTTACCGCGATCACGATCGGCGACCCCGCCGGCATCGGCCCGGAGATCGTCGTGGACACCGTCCGGTCGGAGATGATCTACCAGGTCTGCAAGCCGTTCGTGATCGGCGCGCGGGAGCATCTCGAAGAGGCGGCCGCGGTCAAGGGCGTGGAGCTGACGATCAATGAGATCAGCGAGCCGGAGGAGGCGAAGTACGAGTTCGGCACGGTCGACCTGCTCGACACCGGCGCCGCCCCCGGCGCGAAGATCGTCTACGGCGAGGTGCAGAAGGACGCCGCCGTGCGCGCCTATTCGTACCTGGAGAAATCCATCGAGCTCGGCCTGGCCGGACGGCTCCAGGCGGTCTCCACGGCGCCGATTCACAAGGTGGCGCTGAAAGAGGCCGGCGTGGAGCACATCGGGCACACCGAGGTCTTCGAGGCGCTGACCAACTCGCCGTACGCCTTGACCATGTTCAACGTCCACAAGCTGCGGGTGTTCTTCCTGACCCGGCACGTCTCGGTGCGCAAGGCCTGCGACATGATCACCAAGGAGCGGACGCTGTCGTACCTGAAGGACATCGACCGCGAAATGCGCAGCTACGGCTTCGAGAACCCCTCGATCGCGGTGGCCGCGCTGAACCCGCACGGCGGCGACGGCGGCCTGTTCGGCACCGAGGAGATCGATCACCTCATCCCGGCCGTCGAAGAGGCGCAGGCGATGGGCATCAACGCCCGCGGACCGTTCCCCGGCGACTCGATCTTCGCCTTCGCCCTGGACGGGCATCACGACTGCATTCTGTCGCTGTACCACGACCAGGGGCACATCGCCTGCAAGACGCTGGACTTCGAGAAGGCCGTCACGATCACCATGGGGCTGCCGTTCATGCGCAGCTCGGTCGACCACGGCACCGCGTTCGACATCGCCGGCAAGGGCATTGCCAACGGTGGCAGCATGGTGGAGTCGACACGGGTGGCGGCCTACTACGCGGGCCTCAAGATGGCCCACCAGCAGAAGCTGGCGGCGTCCGCCTGAGGCGAGGGCCGGCCGGCGTCCGAATGGGGACGCCGGCGGTGCTGGCGGCTCGCACGGCGGAGACGCGGTAGCCGGGGTGGGCATGAGTGCGGCATGAAGGACGAGAGATCGGGGCCGTCCGGCCCCGGCGCAGGAACGACGAAAGGGACATGATGGGCTTCGTGGTGGCCGTCGGCGCAGACAACGCCGGCGTTGATTACAAGAACAAGATCAAGGCCGATCTGGAGGCCGATCCGCGCATCGAGAAGGTGATCGACCTCGGGGTCGGCAACACCGAGGACCAGACCGCCTACCCGCACACCGCGGTCGGGGTGGCTCGTCTGGTCGCCGACGGCAAGGCCGACCGGGCGATCCTGGTCTGCGGCACCGGCATGGGGGTCGCTATCGCCGCCAACAAGGTCAAGGGCATCCGGGCCAGCACCGCGCACGACAGCTTCTCGGTGGAGCGCCTGGTGCTGTCCAACAACGGCCAGGTGCTCTGCCTGGGCGCACGGGTGATCGGCATCGAGCTCGCTCGCCGGCTGGCGAAGGAGTTCTTCAACTACGCCTTTGATCCGTCGTCGGCGTCGGCGCCCAAAGTGGACGCGATCTGCAGCTACGAGGGCGACTGATGTTGTGGGTGGGCACCAGTTGGAAGATGAACAAGACGCTGGCGGAAGCCAGTGACTATGCGACCCGGCTCGCCGCGGCCCTGTCCGACGGCGCACCGACTGGTGTCCAGCCGTTCATCATTCCGCCGGCCACGGCGCTGACCACGGTGCGCGCGATCCTGGGCCCGGACTCGCCGGTCGAACTGGGGATCCAGAACGCGCACTGGGCCGACGCTGGGGCGTGGACCGGGGAGATCTCGGTTCCACAGGCCGCGGACGCCGGCGCGGCACTGGTCGAGATCGGACATTCCGAGCGGCGGGAGTTCTTCGCCGAGACCGATCGAACCGTCAACCTGAAGGTGAAGGCGAGCTTGAACCACGGCGTGCGTCCGCTGCTGTGCTGCGGCGAGCCGGGTGAGGTCTTCGATGCCGGCGGCAGCGTGGACCACATCATGGCGCAGGTCGCCGCGGGCCTGGACGGCGTCGACGATGTCAGCCGGGTGCTGATCGCCTACGAGCCGATCTGGGCGATCGGCGAGCACGGCCGTGAGGCGCGTCCGGAGGATATCGAGGGCGTGTTCGCGGCGCTCGATGCCGAATATGGCGAGTCGGTGGAGTGCATTCTCTACGGCGGCTCGGTGAACCAGGGCAACGCCGAGGAGACCCTGCAGGTCAAGGGCGTCAACGGCCTGTTCGTCGGCCGTTCCGCCTGGCAGGTCGACGGCTACCTCGAGTTGCTGAGGATCGCCGCGGCCCAGGTCTGACCGGCGTCACGGAGCGCACCGGCGTCCGGACTCTCTCATGGGTCCGGACGCCGATTGCTGTTCTTGCCCCGTCTCCACGGGTCCATGCGTCGTGGTGGCGGCTACTCAGCCAGGAAGGGGAGCAGTTCGGCGGTCAGTTCCACCGGGGCGTCCGCGTGCACCCAGTGGCCGGCGCCGGGAATCCGGACCAGGCGCACCTGCGGGAAGAGTTGCCGCATCCGGTCGTGGTGTTCGGGCTGGATGTAGGGGGAGTCCGAACCGCCGACCCAGAGCGCCGGGCCGGGGTAGCTGACCTCGCCGACGTTCGGCCAGGCGGCGACGTCGTCCAGATGGTCGCCCAGCAGATCGAGGTTGAGCTCCCACTGCCAGCCGTTGCGGTTCTGCGGGGTCCGGGTGTGCTTGAGGTTCTGCAGCAGGAACAGCCGCACCGCCGGATCGTCGACATCGGCGGCGAGCAGCTGCTCGGCCGCGCCACGGCTCGCGATGTCGTTCAGATCGAGCGCGCGCATCGCCTTCACCAGGGGCACCGACGTGCGGACCTGGTAGGAGATGTCGGGGGCGATGTCCACGACCACCAGACGGCGGACCAGTTCAGGGTGCTGCAACGCCATCAGCATCGCCACCTTGCCGCCCATCGAGTGCCCGACCAGCGTGACGGACGCCGCCGAGCCCAGCCGCAGCCGCAGCTCGTCGGCGACCTCGGACGCCATCGCGGGGTAGTCGAAGGTGTCGGTCCAGTGCGAACGGCCGTGATTCGGCAGATCGAACAACACGCTGGCGTGCTCGTGTTCGGCCAGCGACTTGGCGATGCCGGCCCAGTTCTTGCCGCGTCCGAACAGACCGTGCAGGAAGACCACGTCGGGACGCCCGGTCCCGATCAACTGGGTGAACAGGGACATCAACGCCTCCGGTTCCAGCAGGAGTTGTGCCAGTGTCGGCGCTCGTCTACGGCCCGGCTGGAACCCACCGTGGGCACGTGCGGCCAGACCACCACGTGCGGCGTCCCGATCGCGATCAGCTGGTCGCAGCCCGGACAGCGATACTGCTTGGTGGCGGCCTGACCCGGCATGGTCTGGGTCATCCAGCGCCCGTCCGCCTTGTCCACCGCGGACGCGAACGACGACGACAGCGGCCGCGGCGGGCGCAGGTGTTTGCTGGGTCGTTTGGGCACGGGGGCAAGCGTAGTGCCCCAGGCGCTACGGTGGCCGGGTGCGTCTGCTCGTTGCCCGTTGCCAGGTCGACTACGCCGGACGCCTGACGGCCCACCTGCCGCTGGCGACCCGGCTGATCCTCTCCAAGGCGGACGGCTCGGTGTCGATCCACGCCGACGACCGCGCCTACAAACCGCTGAACTGGATGAATCCGCCCTGCACGTTGACCGTGACCACCCCGGAGGACTCCGATTTCATCGAGGTGTGGGAGTTGCGCAACTCCGGCGCCGACACTCTGGTCATCTCGATCGCCGAGGTGCTGCACGACTCGACCCATGAGCTCGGCGTCGATCCGGGTCTGGTCAAGGACGGCGTGGAGGCCCACCTGCAGGCGTTGCTGGCCGAGCATCCGGAGACCTTCGGGCAAGGCTGGAACCTGGTCCAGCGCGAGTACCTGACCCCGATCGGACCGGTCGACCTGCTCTTCCGGGACGCCGACGGCGGCTACGTCGCGGTCGAGGTGAAGCGCCGCGGCGAGATCGACGGCGTCGAGCAGCTGACCCGCTACCTGACCCTGATGAACGCCGATCCGCTGCTCGCGCCGGTGCGCGGCGTGTTCGCCGCCCAGCTGATCAAGCCGCAGGCCAAGACCCTGGCCGGCACCCGCGGAATCTCCTGCATCAGCGTCGATTATGACCTGCTGCGAGGCCTCGACAGCGCCGACGATCGCCTGTTCTGATCAGGGCTGTTGGTATCTCGACAAGCTCAACCGGCGAGGCCGACTCAGCGGCGATTGAGCGCCGGGATCAGCACCTCGCGGTAGAGCAGCATCGCCGCCGCCATTGACGGGATCGCCAAAAGCGCACCGAGCAGCCCGTACAGCACGCCACCGGCGAGCGCGGCCAGGATCACCAACGGACCGGGCACGCTCACCGAGCGCTGGAAGACGCGCGGCTGGATGAAGTAGTTGTCGAACTGCTGGTAGGTGAGCAGGAAGGCCAGCGTGATGAAGCCCTGGGTAGGCGAGAAGGTGAAGGCCACGGTCGACACGATCAGCATCGACAGGGTCGATCCGATCAGCGGAATGATCGCGCAGAGGGCGACCACCACGGCGAGCGCCAGGGCGTACTGGCTGAGCCCGATCACGTTCAGGAACATGTACGCGACTGTGGTCGAGCAGATGATCACGATGAACAACCCGGTCACGTAGCCGCCGATCCGGCTGAACACCTCGTTGGCCAGATAGCGCACCCGTGGTCGTCGGGACGCCGGCGCCAGCTCGTAGAGCGCCTCTTTGAACGCCGGCATGGACGCCAGCAGATACACCGTCAGCACCACCGTGACCATGGTGCTGAGCACCATGCCGACGACGGCCTGGCCGGCACCCCATAGCCCGCCGAACAAGCCGCTCAGCAGTTCGCCCGAGGTGAGGAAGGTGCTGACCCGGCTGATGATGTCGTAGCGGGTGTCCCAGTCGGCGATCTGCGGATTGGCACGCAACTCCTGCAGCAGCGATGGTGCGTTCAGCAGCAACCGGTTGATCTGTTCGGCCGCCACCGGCAGGATCGCCCAGATCGCCAGCCCGAGGATGGCCAGTCCGGCCAGCGCCACCAGCAGCACCGAGATGCCGCGCCGCAAACCGTACGACGACAGCCGATCGACCAGGGGATTGAGCCCGAGCGCCAGGTACAGGGCGAGCATGACCAGCAGCACTACCGACGAGATCCGGTAGAGCCCGAACACCAGTCCGGCTGCGGTCAGGGCGCCGAGGGTGACGAAGAAGCCGATCGCGAACGGGCTGCGCCGGGCCAGGCTCACCTCGCTGCGCGGCCCGGCGCCGACCGTGTCGGCGTCCAGGTCGGCCGGCGTGGGCTGGGTCACCCGCCGGATCCGGTGCAGCCAGCCGCGTGGTCCGCTGGGTGTTGTCGGGGTCGGACGGGCGGCGGCGGACTCGGACGGGGTGAGTGCGTTCTTCTCCGGCTCCGCGCCGCCGGCACCTTCGTCCGGCAGGACACTCATCGGCTAGTGCCGTTTTCCCCCACCGGAGACGACCGCCGGCTGTACCCGGGTGGCGTCGTCGTCCTCGACATCGACGGCGGGCTGAATCGCGGTGTCGGCCTCTTCCATGTGCAGCACGGCGGTGTCGGCCTCGTCGGCGGCTCGGGCCACCTCGGACGCATGGGCCTCCGCTTCCTGGTCGCCCTGGAAGTCGGCCACGGTCGAGGTGGCCAGCGCCGACAGTCCGTGCAGCGCATCGATCAAAGCCTTCTTGCGCCGTTCGAGGCCGGTGATCTCCTGGTTGAGCTGATCGATCTTCTGCGCCTCGGCCACGCCGGCCTCGGTCATCAGCTTGGCTGCCTTGGCGCGTGCGTCGGCGACCGCGGCGCGGGCCTGCTCGGTGGCGGTGGCAACGATCTGGTCGGCCTCGGCGAGTGCCTTGTTGCGGCGCTCGTCGGCCAGTTGCGCGTCGTGAGCCATCTGGACGCCGAACTCCTCCGACTGCTGACGGGCTCGCTCAGAGAGCTCGATCAGCGTCCGGGTGACCTCGGCGTGGCGCTGCTGCATCGACTCCAGCGACTGCTCCTGCTCCTTAGCCAGAGCGGCGCGGACGTCGGCCACCTCGCGCTGGGCGACCTGGCGCAGCTGCTCGGCCTCGAGGCTGGCCTGCTCGCGGATCGCGGCGGCGTTCCGGTCGGCGTCGGCCAGCACCATCGCCCGATGGCTTTCGGCCGCCTCGCGCAGGGTGCGGGCCTGCTGCTGGGCGGCGGCGAGCTCCGCGGCGGTCTGCCCGGCCAGTTCCTCGCGCAGACGCTGCAGGTCGTCCATGCCGCTGGCCATCGCCTTCGTGGCGTCCTGATTGGCGTTCGCGGCGCGCTCGGCGGCCTCGCGCCGGGCCAACTCGATGATCTGCTCGGCCTGGAGCTGCGCCGACTGGGTGATCTCTGCGGCCTGACGTTCGGCTGCCCGGAGCAGGTCGCCGGTGTGGGCGCCTAGCCTGGAGTAGTCGGTCTCGTCGGCCTGGGCGGCGAGTTGCTTCTGCAACGAACGGACCTTGCGCTTGGCGGAACTCAACTGGCGTTCGATGTCGCGGATGTAGGCGTCGACCGCTTGCCGTTCGTAGCCCAGCATCGAGTGTGGAAAACTGCCCGCGGCACTGGCGGTCTCATCGAAAAGGTCGAGCCCGACTGTCTCTTCTGGCTGCTGGCTCACCCGAGCTCCTTTCATAGGGGGTGTATGCCCCGAATGCTACTCACTCTTGCCCCCGTTGAGCCGGGGCAACTCACCCCTTGGGTGGCTCGACCAGTTCGAGGAGGACGCCACCGGTGTCCTTGGGGTGACAGAAGTTGATCCGCGAGCCGTGGGTGCCCCGCTTGGCCTCCGGATAGAGCAGCCGGACGCCGCGCTCGCGCAGGGTGGCGCTGACGGCGTCCAGATCGGCCACCCGGTAGGCGAGCTGCTGCAGACCCGGACCGTTGCGTCCGATGAATTTGGCGATCGTGGACTGCTCGTCGAGGGGTGCGAGCAACTGGATCTGGGCGTTCTCGGGGCCCTGGTCGCCGGTGCCGATCATCGCCTCGGCGACGCCCTGTTCCTGGTTCTCTTCGCGGTGCAGGACGCGCCAGCCCATCACCTCTGTATGGAAGCGAATGGCCTCGTCCAGATCGGGTACCGCGAGGCCGACATGGTCGATGCAGACGAACAGGTCGGTGGTCATGACTTCAGCCTGGCACATCCTTCGAGTTGGCGTTGAGGGTTCGGCAATCTGGTGGCGAAGGGCGGCGTGGCGGGGTGGAGGGCCGAGATCCGGGCGGAGAATGAGAGAATGAGTAGCTATGAGCCCAGCTCGAGGAGGCAGGGATGAGCAAGTGGATCAAGACCATCGTGGTGGTGCTGGTCGTGGGCTTCTGTCTGTACTACCTCTTCAACCGGCCCGAGGACGCGGCCATGGCGGTGAAGAGCTTCTTCGGCGCGTTCGACGCGGTCGGCCGGTTCTTCGTGGAACTGGCCAAGTGAGGCGGTCGTGTCCGTCTTCGCGTCCTCGCCTCGGCGTCCGTTCAAGCTGGGCTGGTCGCGGTTCATCGACCCGCACGTCGACGATCGGCTGATCTCCGAAGAGGGGGAGTACATCCTCGAAGAGATCCGGCGGCATTGGGTGACCCGGCTGTGGCCGTGCACGTGGGTGCTGTTCGGCATGATCTGCCTCGCCGTGATGCCGCTGCTGGGCGAGGGTTGGTGGCTGGCGATGGCGGTCGGCGTGCTGGTGGGCGTCGGCGGCTTCTGGCGGATGCACAGCGAGTACATGGATCGCTTCGTGGTGACCAATCTGCGGGTGTTTCGGGTGCACGGTGTGTTCGATCAGCGCTGCGCGTCGATGCCGTTGGCGCGGGTGCTGGACATCTCGATGCAGCGTCCGTTCTGGGGGCAGATCTTCGGCTACGCCGACTTCGTCTTCGAGAACGCAGCCCAGGATCAGGGGCTGCGCGAGATCCGCTTCGTCGGCCAGCCGGACGACCGACTGCACCTGTTTCAGCGCGTGGTGATCAGCGCCGGGCTGACCGGGCGCGTCCAGAACGACATCGCCGACGGGGGATAGCGCGGTAGGGCCGGCGGCTGTCCCGTGCGTGGCGTCGGCTGTTGCGCGAGTGTTGCCCGGGATGGTTCCGCGAGGGCGGCCCCGACCGGCAACGCGCCTAGTCAAAGCGCTGAACATGGAAAGCTCCCCCGCCTGGACTCGAACCAGGAACCCTCTGATTAACAGTCAGATGCTCTGCCAATTGAGCTACAGGGGACCGCGCGGCGCGCGAGAAGAAACGTTACCAGAACCGTCAGCCGATGTCGTATTCGTCGCGCAGCCGGGCGAGTTCGGCGTCTGCCTGATCGAGTTGTGCGGCGTCGAAGCTGCCGCCGAGGCGGGTCACGGTCCACAGCAGCGGCGCGCGCTCGTCGTCGAACCGGCGCCGGGCGACGATCAGCGAGGCCCGGCCCCGGCCGAGTTCGAACCGTTCCCGGACGGCGATGCTGGCGTCCACCCGCTCCCGGAACAGGTCGGGCAGCGAGCCGGGGTCGTCCAGCCGGACGTCGTCGCCGGTGCCGTCGGTGAGTCGCCAGCGCAGGCGTCCGGTTTCGGCGTCCCAGCCGCCGGCGTCGATCTCGTGCCACGGCATCTGCCGCCAGCCGTCGGGGGAGCGACGGGCCAGCCGGTCGGCCATCCCGACCACCGGTCCGTCGGCGGCCCGCGCCCAGGCCAGCACCCGGACGCGGCGTCCGACCGCGGTGGTCAGGCTGTCGAAGTCGGCGCGCGGCAGTCCGGCACGATCGAAGAGCCCCATGCGGCCATTATCGCCACCTTTGCGGAAGCGGTTCCTTGGGGAACCGCTGATCAATCATGTCCCGGCTGCGGCGCACCCGGACGGGCGATCTGCGGCCCCCAAATCTTGCGCCGTACGTCCAGTACGCCCACAAGATCTGGGGGCCGCAGCTCATCCCGCCGGGCA
>NZ_JASGEF010000045.1:0-33439 GCF_047606665.1 Micropruina sp.
CGTCGGAGTGGTGGTCGGGGTGGTGGTGACCGTGGGCGTGGGAGCCGTGGTGGTCGGGGTGGTGGTGACCGTGGGCGTGGGAGCCGTGGTGGTCGGGGTGGTGGTGACCGTGGGCGTGGGAGCCGTGGTGGTCGGGACCGCCTTGGCGGCGACGGTGATGTCGATCTTCTGGCTGCGTCGGGTGTCGCCATCCTTGAGCGAGCCGGTCAGCAGCCGCAGCACATGAGCGCCGGTGGTGTAGGCCGGAACCGACCCGTAAGTGCCGGTGGTGGTGCCGTCGGGCAGCTGCACCTGGACCGAGAACGTGCCGTCGGTGTTGGCGTCGATGACCTGCCACACCTCGGTGCCGTCGGTCTTCTCGATATTGCCGTCGTCGAGCTTGAGCGCGATCTTGGAGCCGGACGTGCCGTCCTCGGTCGTCCAGCCGGTGCCCGTCAAGGTGATGGTCCCGCCGATGGTCGGCGTGCCCACAACGGTCGCGGTGGCCGTTGCGGTTGCGGTGGCCGTTGCGGTGGCCGTCGGCTCCGGTTCGCTCGTGGTGTCCTCCGGAGTGATCTTCCACACCTTCGAGCCCCCGGTCGTGCGGTCGACAGCGTAGGCCGACCCGCCGGCGACGATCACGTCGTTGGGTGCGGTACCGACCGGCACCTCACCGATCTTGGCGCCGGTGGCGGCGTCCAGCACCAGCACGGTCGAGCCGCCGAAGGTGGCGCTGTAGACCAGGCCGTTGGCGGCGTCCACGGCGTTGTTCAGTTGTGCCGCCGTGCCCGCGACCGTGTTGATCAAGGCGCCGGTCGACAGGTTCACCGTGCGGACGTCCGACGAGCCCTGGCTGGACACATAGGCCAGCCCGCGGGCCTGATCGACCGACACACCGGACGCCGACTCGCCTCCGGTGTTGGCGACCACCCGGAAGCTCTTCGTCATCGAGTCGATCTCGATCAGCGCGCCGTCGTTGAGGTTCACCGTGTAGAGCAGGGCGGTGTTGGCATCGGCCACCAGATCGAGCGCCATCGGCGAGAAGCCCGACGTCAGGCCCGTGATGGTGTCGACCACCTGCAGGGTGTTGGTGTCGATCTTGGTGATCGTGCCGCCGGTGGGGTCGCTGACGTAGGCGATGTCGTGGAACGAGTCGATAGCGATGTCGCGGGCATGGCCGAGATCGCCGATCGTGGTGACCCGCGCCCCAGTGTCCTGGTCGTAGACGACGACCGCGTCCTCGCGGGTGGCGCTGGTCCAGATCCGATTGTTCTCGTCGTCGACGGCAATGCCGTAGGCGGCTTCCGGACGGGCGGTGGCCGTGCCCTCATCCAGGGTGCGCGGTGTGATCGTGCTGACAACCTGCATGGTGGCCGGGTTCAGCTTGCTGATCGTCGAGACGGCAGCGCGCGGTGTGCCACTGTCCCAGTTGTGGGTGGTCGAGGTGACCCAGACCACGTTGTTCTTCGCTGAGTAGGCGGCCTGGTAGTTGTCCTGGCCGACGGTCGCGCTCTGCACGTCGAAAGTTCGGCTGCCGACGGTGACCGAGGCGGCCTGGGCCAGCGGCGCAGCAGCGGCGAACGACCCCATCAACAAGCCAAGCGCGACCACACCCCCCAGTGCTCGGAGGGGTTGGCGGAGCCCACCCCCGGATGTTCGTTGGATTTGCGTGCGCACTGCTTCTCCTCCTGATGGTTGGAACTCGTCCGCCGACCGAACCTCCCACGGGCGACGACGTCGCTTAGGTTAGCATTACCTAACAATCATCCGATCGTTCTCAGAGTGTGGTGACAAGGGGGGTTCATGCTGGCTCAGGAGGTGCCGTCGATGGCGGTTCTGACTACGCCGGATCCATGGTCCAGGGCGCCGTTGTGCGACCAGTTGGACGCTGTTCTCGCGACCGTGGACGCGGTGCGTCCGGCCATTCGGGACGCGTCCGGCACGGTGGTCAGCTACGGCGAACTCGGACGGCTGTGCCGGGAATTCGCCGCGGTCGGCGTCCAGGACGCCCCGCTGGCCGTGCTCGGCGGCTCGGCTCGCGCGCTGGCCTTGGCGGTCGCCGTGGTCTACGCCGGACGGCCGCTGGTGCTGCTCGATGCCCAGCTGCCGATGGCCCGGCTGCGGCACATCCTGACCACCTCGGGCGCCACGTCCACCGTGGTCGACGACGACCTGCAGCAGCTGGCCGCGGACGCCGGCGCCGCCGGCGTCCAGACGGTCGCCGATCTGTGGCAGAACGGGCCGCCGTGTGCCGGCGAGGTCCTGCGTCCCGGTGGCAGTGTTCCGGCGACGCTGGTGTACACGTCCGGCTCGACCGGCACCCCCAAAGGCGTGGTGCTCAGCCACGCCACGGTGGTCAACGGCGCCGCGACCGCTCGCGACGAGTTCGGGTTGTGGGCCGGCGACGTCTGCGCGATGCTGCTGCCGCCCGCCTACGCCGCCGGGCAGGAGGTGCTCTTCATGGCCGTGCTGAACGGCTGTCTGGTGGAGAGCTTCGACCCCCGGCAGGGTCCGGTCGGCGAGATCGCCGACTGGCTTGCCGACCGGCACATCACCACGCTGCACTGCACGCCGTCCATGCTGCGGCACCTGAACGGCAGCCTCAGCCTGAACAGCTTCCCGGCGATCCGGCTGCTGACCACCTGCGGCGAACCCGTGCACGGCCGTGATGTGGCCGCCGCTCGCAGCTACCTGCCGCGCGCCGCGTACGCCAACTACGTGGGGTCGTCGGAGACCGGGCACCTCAGCTTCTTCCACGTGCGCGCCGGCGAGCGGTTGCCGTCGGGTCAGATCCCGGCCGGGCGGGTGACCCGGAACAAGACGATCCGTCCGATCGCCGACGACGGCAGCCCGCTGCCGTCCAGTGAGGTGGGCGTGCTCGAGGTCAGCTCGCCGTTCCTGGCGTCCGGCTACTGGCGCGATCCCGAACGGACCGCCGAGGTGTTCGCCACGCGCGACGACGAGCGGGTGTTTCGCACCGGTGACCGGGGCAGCGTGCTCGACGGCCAGCTGCACCTGGCCGGACGCAAGGACGACGCGGTCAAGATCCGCGGCTACCTGGTCGAACCGGCCGAGGTCGAGGCGGCGCTGCGCCGGATCGACGAGGTGCTCGACGCCGTCGTGATCGCGGACGCCGACGCCGGCCGGCTGATCGGCTACGTGGTGCCCGACCCGACCCGCCGGACGCCGTCGCTGGCCCAACTCCGGGTGGCGCTGGCCCAACGGCTGCCGGATTGGATGGTGCCCCAGGCCATCGTGCTGCTGGACGCGCTGCCCCGGAACGAACGCGGCAAGGTGGACCGGGCCGCGCTGCCCGCGCCGGCCGTCCGGTCGAACCTCACCGTGCCCACCGACCAGTGGGAGGCGCTGGTCTCCGCGGTCTGGTGCGACGTGCTGAAGCTGGAGACTGTGGGGCGCGACGAGAGTTTCGCCGAGCTCGGCGGCGACTCGCTGGCGGTGGAAGAGATGCTGGCCGCCCTCGCCGAGGACGGCATCGATCTGCGCGGCTCCGACCTGGCCGCTGCGCCCACGCTGGCCGCGTTCGCCGCCCGCGTCCGGCAGAAGTCGGGGCGGCAGCCCAGCCTGGACGACGGGGTCATGGTGACCCTCCGCGAGGGCGACGGGGTGCCGGTGTACTGCTTCTCGGGTGCCGGCGGCCCGGCCTATCTGTTCGCCGACCTGGTGCGCAAGATCGACGCCAGCCACCCGGTGTACGCCTTCCAGGTGCGTGGTCTGGAGCGGCGGGCGATCCCGGACTGGTCGGTGCGGCGGGCGGCGAAACGCTACGTGGGCCTGATCGAACGGCGTCAGCAGCCCGGGCAGGTGGTGCTGGTCGGTCATTCGCTGGGCGGGCTGTTCGCGGTCGAGGCCGCCCAGCTGCTCCGTGAGCGCGGCTACGACGTCGTCCTCACCGTGCTGCTCGACACCCTGCTGCCCGGACGGCTGGCCAAGCTCAGCGGCGAGTCGGCGCCGGAGCTGCGCATTCCCGGTGGGCACAAGCAGAACCGGCGCGAATTGTGGCTGACCCGGTTGCAGCTGCTCGGGGCCGGCCTGTACCCGTATCCGCCGGCGGTGCGCGACCAGGTCTTCTTCCAGCACGGTCTGCGGCTCACCGAGTGGTATCGGGTGCATCCCTGGGACGGTCCGACCGAGGTGTTCCTGACCCCGGAGAACGCCGACGACCGGGGCTGGTGGCGGCATGTGCTGACCGGCGAATACCGCGTGCACGAGGTGGAATGCGGCCATGTGGCGATTCTCAAACCGCCGTACGTGAACCGGATCGCGGCCCTGGTCGGCGATGCGCTGAGTGCGCGCGTTGGCTGACCGGTCGCGGCGCGCGCGGGCGGCCACCGACCGGCTGCCGGGGTTGGGACGCCTGGAGCAGTTGGTGCTGCGCGGCGACGGTCTGACCACCACTTCGCTGGAGGTGCTGACCGGTGAGCAGGTGACGGCGCATCCGCTGCAGCACTGGGTAGTGGCGGCCACCGACGACCTGTCGGTGGCCGGGGGTGGCGCCAACCCCTACACCGGCACGGCGTCGCTGGCGGTCGCGGCCGAGTTGCGGCGGGCGCACGACGTGCTGGAACTGCTGCCGGAAGAGTCGCTGCTGGTCCGCGAGGTGCTGCTGCGGGGCGCGACACAGGTGTGGGCGACCGCCTGCGTCAGCTGCGTGGTGGACCGGCTGCCGGAGACCGTAGTGCGGACCCTGGCCACCTCCGAGGCGCCGATCGGTCGGACGCTGCACCAGGCCGGGGTGGTGACGTCGCGCCGGCTGACCGGCTGGGGACGACGTCCGGCCGGACGGTGGGCGACGCAGCTGGCCGGCGTCCGATCCGAGACCGAGTCGATTCCCGGCCGCGAGTACGTGATGACGCTGCCGGTCGACGGCCGTCCGCTGGGCTACTTCGTCGAATGGTTCTCGCCGGCGATCTTCGACGACCCGTCCGATCCGAACGGAAGGAACCGATGAACCCGATCCAGACCGACGTCGCCATCGTGGGCGCGGGACCGGCCGGCCTGGTGCTGGCCCGGATGCTGCACCTGCAGGGCATCGACGCGGTGGTGCTGGAACGCCGCTCCCGCGACTACGTGCTGGGCCGCGTCCGGGCCGGCATCATCGAGCAGCCGGTGGCCGATCTGCTGGTCGAGTTGGGTGTCGGGGAGCGGATGCTCGCCGATCGCCTGGTGCACGACGGCGTCCAGCTGCAGCATCGGGCGGGCGGTGCGATGGTGCGGCATCGGGTGGACTTCGCGGCTCTGTGCGGCAAGACGGTGACGGTCTACGGGCAGCGGGAGCTGGTCCGCGACCTGATCGGGTTGCGCGAGGCAGACGGACTGCCGCTGCGGTTCGGCTGCGAGGTGACCGGGCTGCAAGGCCTCGACGACGACCGGGTTATGGTCAGCTGTCGCGATGCGGCGGGGGAGAGCACGATCAGCGCCCGGTACGTGGCCGGGGTGGACGGCGCACACGGCATCACCGCCCAGCTGCTCGACGCCGACGGCCGGCAGACCCTGCAGCGTCGCTATCCGGCGGCCTGGCTCGGGGTGCTGGTCGAGGCGGCGCCGCCCAGCCACGAACTGATCTACTCGCGGCATCCCGAGGGGTTCGCGCTGGCGTCCATGCGGACGCCGGAGGTGAGCCGGCTCTATCTGCAGGTGCCGGCCGGCGACACCCTGGCCGACTGGAGTACTGACCGGATCTGGGAGCAGTTGCACCGCCGGCTCGACCTGCCCGACAGCCCGGTCAACGAGGGACGGTTCCTGGAGTCGTCGATCACCCCGTTGCGCAGCGTGGTGCACCGCCGGATGCGCTACGGCCGGCTGCTGTTGGGCGGGGACGCCGCCCACGTCGTCCCGCCGAGCGGCGCCAAAGGGCTCAACCTCGCGGTCGCCGACATGGTGCAACTGTCTTCCCGGCTCGTCCGGGCGGTGCTGCACGGCGACGATTCGGCCCTGAACGATTACCAGGAGGCGTGCCTGCGCCGGGTCTGGCAGGTCACCCATTTCTCCTGGTGGATGACAGATCTCCTGCACCGGCTGGACGACGAGGAGTTCGGCGAAGAACTGCGCTCCGAGCAGATCCGCACCCTCTCCGACGGTGGCACCCTGGCCCGCTGGTTCGCCGACAGCTACACCGGCCTCCCGATCTAGCGGGGACGGTTCTTTCTCATTCGAATTTCGCACCTTCGGGGACGGTTCTTACTCGTGCGAGTTTCGCACGCGCAGGGGACGGACCTTGGTGTCGAGGGTCTGTCCCCCAATACTGCGAAATTCGAACGAGAAGAACCGTCCCCGGCCTAGCGGAAGTCGCGCGAGGTGACCCGGACGCGGAGTCGCAGGGGTTCGAAGTGGTCGGCCAGCAGGTTGGTGACACCTTCGGGAGAGCGTTCCAGCATGCCGCGGACGATCAGCGCGGGCGAGTCGCGGGCGACCCGGCGGTGCCGCGTCCAGACTCCTTGCGAGCAGACCACGTTGATCAGGCCGTGCTCGTCCTCGAGGTTCATGAAGGTGATCCCGGACGCCGTGGACGGCCGCTGCCGGTGGGTGACCACCCCGGCAACCTCAACCCGGCGTCCGACCTCGGCGGTGCGCAACGCGGACGACGGCAGCACCCCGCGGACATCGAGGCCCGCGCGCAGATGCGCCAGCGGATGGTCGTCGGTGGAGATGCCGGTGGCCCACAGGTCGTCGGCGAGGGTCTCGAACGTGGACGGCTCGGGGAACAACGGTGGTTGGATCTCGGGCAATGTGCCGGGCAGAAATCCCGGCTGATCGAGGGCGGCGGTACCGGCTAGCCATAGCGCCTCGCGCCGGGTCAGTCCGAGACACTCCAATGCACCGGACGCCGCCAGCGCCTCCAACTGCTGCGCGGCCAGCGACGTGCGGCGCACCAGATCCTCCATCGAGGTGAACATCCCACCCGATTCCCGCGCCGTCACTACCTTCTGGGCCGCCTCGGCGCCGATGCCCCGGACGCCGGCCAGCCCGAGCCGGACGGCGAATCGGCCGTCGCGGCGATGCGCGGCCGACTCGTCGGGGGCGCCGGCGTCGAAGTCGCCGACCGGGGGTTGGTGCCGCTCCAGGCAGGACGCCATGCCGGTGGGGCCAGCGGGGACGGGGGCCTGGTCAGCAGGCAGCGCCTCCAGCACGGCGTCCGCACCGGAGCGGGCCAGGCAGGGCCGCAATGCTCTCACTCCGTGCCGGGCGCCGTCCGCGGTGAGTGTGGCGGACGAATAGAAGCCCATCGGCTGGGCCCGCAGCAACCCGGCCAGGAATGCCGCCGGATAATGTAGTTTGAGCCATGAACTGGCATAGACCAGCAGCGCGAACGACAGCGAATGCGATTCGGCGAAACCAAAATTAGCGAACGCGTGAATCTGCTGGTAGATGGCGTCCGCGGCGTCACCGGTCAACCCGTTGCGGGCCATTCCCGCATACAGCTTCTCTTTCAAGGAGTCGATTCGTTCCTCGCCGCGTTTGGAGCCCATCGCGCGACGCAACAGGTCGGCGTCCTCACCGCTGCATTCGCCGATCGCCATCGCCATCTGCATCAGCTGCTCTTGGAACACCGGCACCCCCAGGGTGCGCTTCAGTGCCGACTCCAGCTTTGGGTGCGCGTACGTGACCGGCTCTCGGCCCAGCTTGCGGCGGACGAACGGATGCACCGCACCGCCCTGGATCGGTCCCGGGCGAATCAGCGCGATCTGAATCACCAGGTCGTAGAACCGGCGTGGCTGCAGCCGTGGCAACAACCCCATCTGAGCGCGGGATTCCACCTGGAACACGCCGATCGAATCGGCTCGGCAGAGCATGTCGTAGACCGCCGGCTCCTCCTTGGGAATCGTGGACAGCTCCCATTTTTCACCGGTCGAATCTTTGATCAGGTCGAAGGTGTGCTGCAGCGCGGCGAGCATGCCCAAACCGAGCAGGTCGAATTTCACCAGCCCCATCCAGGCGGCGTCGTCCTTGTCCCACTGGATCACGGTGCGCATCTCCATCCGGGCCGGTTCGATGGGCGCCACCTCGCTGACCGGACGGTCGGTGAGGACCATGCCGCCGGAATGGATGCCGAGATGGCGCGGTGTCTTCAGCAACTGATCGGCCAATTCGATCACCTGCAGCGGAATGTCGTGGTCCTCGGCATCGGCCAGCGGACCCCAGCGTTCGATCTGTTTCGAGAAGGCGTCCTGTTGGCCGGGGCCGAAGCCGAGCGCGCCGGCGATGTCGCGCACCGCATTCTTCGGCCGGTACTGGATGACGTTGCAGACCTGGGCGGCTCGATCGCGTCCGTACTTGTCGTAGACGTATTGGATGATCTTCTCGCGTTGGTCGGAATCGAAATCGACGTCGATATCGGGTTCCTCGTTGCGGAGCGCCGACAGAAACCGCTCGAACGGCAATTGATAAGCGATGCTGTCCACCGCGGTGATATTCAGCAGATAGCACACCGCGCTGTTGGCCGCTGAACCACGACCTTGACAGAGAATGCCTTGACGACGTGCCTCGGCGACAATGTCGTGCACGATCAGGAAATAGCCCGGAAAATCCTTGGTCTCGATCACTTCCAGCTCGCGCTCGATTCGCTCGGCGTCCGCCGGACTGAGATCGGGATACTTCTGCGGCACCGCATCCCAGACCAGCTGCCGCAGCCAGCTCATCGGGGTATGACCCTCGGGCACCTGTTGGGAAGGCAGCGCCGGCTTGGCCTTGCGCAGCGGGAAGGCGAGCTGGTCGGCCAGGGTGACGCTGTATTCCACCGCGCCGGGGTAGCGGCGGAATCGCCGTTGCATCTCGGCGCCGGAACGGACGAAGGCGGTGCCCGCGGCCGGCAGATAGCCATCGAGTTGGTCGAGGCTGCGGTTCGCCCGGATGGCGGCCATCGCCTGGGCCAGCAACTGATCCTGCGGCCGGGCGTAGTGGACGTTGCCGGTGGCCACCACCGGCAGCCCGCGGGCGGCGGCCAGCGCGGTCAGGACGTCGTTGTGGGTCGAATCCAGCGGCATTCCGTGGTCGGTCAACTCCACGGTCACCGCGTCGCGGCCGAACACCGCCACCAACTCGTCCAGGGCCTTACCGGCCGCCTCGGACCCACCGACGGCCAGCGCCCGCCGGACGGCGCCCTTGCGACAACCGGTGAGAATCGCCCAATGCCCGCCGGCCCGCTCAGCGAGCCGCTCCAACCGGTAGCGAGGAAGGCCCTTCTCGGCACCCTCCAACTGGGCCTCGGTGATCGCCGCGGCCAGCCGGTGGTAGCCCTCTTCGCCGCGGGCCAGCACCAGCAGATGGACGCCGGCCGGGTCGGGCCGGCCGTTCTGCCGAGCCGGCAGATCCAGCGAGAGCTCGGCGCCGAACACGGTCTGCACCTTGGTCACCTCGGCGGCCTCGGCGAACCGGACCACCCCGTAGAAGCCGTCGTGATCGGTGATCGCCATCGCGTGCAGGCCGAGCCGCTCCGCTTCTTCGATCAGCGCCGCCGGCCCGGAAGCGCCGTCCAGGAAAGAGAACGACGAGTGGGCATGCAACTCGGCATAGGGCACCGGATCGGTCGGACGCTGGATCGGCGGACGCTGATAGGGCCCCCGCTTCCACGAGAACGGGGCGTCGTCGCGCGCCACCCGGCGACCGCTCAGCGTCCCTTCCAGCTGCCGCCAGGTGACCGCCGGATTGTCGAACCCCATCAGTCGTACCCACCCATCAGTCGTACCGGCCTTCGGCCCACCAGGCGCCCTGCTCGAGCACCAGCAGCCAGGCGGTCTGGTCGGCGTCCACCACCTGGAAGCGGTGCGCCGTCCGGCTGCGAGCGGCGTCCCAGCCCCGCTCGCTGATCGGCCACGGCCCCGCCCAGGCCTCGATCGGACGCCGTCGCGCACCGTCCACGAGCACGGCCGGGGACGCCGACGGCTCGCCCCGCTCGCTCACCGTGACCGCGGCGTCCGCGGCGTCCAGGACGGTCACCGGATGCCGCTGCGGGAAGACGGTCGCCGGGGCCGGTGCCGGCAGCGAGCCCGGCCAGGGTTCGGCGCGGGAGTTGGCCGGCACCACCCGCTCGCCCCAGGGCACCAGCTGTTGCCGCTCGGCCAGCCAGCGACCGCCGGCGATCACCGGGGTGACCACGCCCTCGTGGCCGAGCATCGCCTGCACACGGGAGAGGGCATGGTGCATGCGCTCGTCCACCCCGGCCCCGAACAATCCCGGTTCGTGGTGCGCGGCGTCATCGACCGCGACCGGTTCCAGCCGGACGGCGGTGATTCCGCCGCGCAGACCCTCGGCGCCGGCCAACTGCCAGCGCACCCGGTCGACCACCGCGGCGGCATCGAAGGCCGTCGGGTGCAGCCACACCCGTTCGCTGATCCGTCCGTCGGAATCGGTGCAGCCGACCCGCAATTCGGTGCAGACCAGCCGGTGTGTGCTCAGCGCGGCGATGAACTCATCCACGGTCGCCCGCACCGAGAAGGCCACCTGATCGACCAATTCCAGGGGCGGATCGAAGCTCGCCTCCCGGATCAACTCGGGCGGCGGGGTCCGCGGGATCAGTGGCCGGGAATCCCGGCCGCCGGCCAACGCATGCAACCGAGCGCCGTGGGCGCCGAACCGCTCCCGGACGGCACTCGCTTCCAGCGTCGCGAAGCTGCCCAGGGTCCGGACGCCGAGTCGGCGCAGCAGGACGGTCAGGGCCTCGTCGGTCAGCACCGTCACGGGTAGTGGCGCCAGGAAAGCGGCGGACTCGCCCGGCGGGACGATCTCGACCCGGTCCGGCGGCGCGGCCGACCGGGCGGCCTGTTCGGCGGTGAACAGTCCGTCGGCCACCCCCACCCGCGCATCGGTAAGGCCGAGCTCGGACAGCACGTCCAGGATCACTTCGGACGCCGGCAGCTCGCCGCCGTAGTACCGGGCGATGCCGCGGGCGGGTACCGCGCACAGCCCGGCATGGACCACCTGAAACCCCGGAGCGACCTGCTCCAGGCGATCCAGCACGGTGGCGAAGACCCGGTCATCGCGTCCGGGATCGGCCGGCACCAGGACCAATCCGGGACACCGGG
Organism: Micropruina sp.; assembly: GCF_047606665.1. GTDB lineage: Bacteria > Actinomycetota > Actinomycetes > Propionibacteriales > Propionibacteriaceae > Micropruina. Next base: position 11,019 of record NZ_JASGEF010000045.1, read on the forward strand.
TCTGGGCCTCCCGGCGGCGCATTCCCTCGGTCACCCCGTCGGCATGCGCGGCCGCCGAACAGGCCAGGATGGTGCCCGCCTCCAGGATCGCCACCGCCACACCCGCCGGCTCGACCAACGGATGGCCCTTGGTCCGCTGCCAGGCGGTGATCGGCCAATCCGGGAACCACGCCACCAGACACCGCCGAGGCTTCGGGCTGGACATCAGCTCACCACCCGCAGCGACTCACCGGTGCGGACGCGTTCCGTCGCGACGTCCGAGCCGGACGCCGCCGTCAACCGGCCCGAGCCGTCCGGCAGCGACACTCGTGCCTGCCGGGGCGCCGGCAGCCGTTTCGAGGCAACGGCGACCACCACCTCGCGGGTGGTCAGGTAGCCGTGCCCGTCGCCGACTCCCGACCAGTGCGGCGCCGATGTGCTCAGGGTCGCCTCGACCCGCGGCCATGCACCGGCGACCAGCAGCACCGTTCCGCTGCTGCGCAACCGGGCGGACAGCCGGGCGGCATCGGCGTCCCGCACCCGGCCACCAGGGCGGACCGCGACGATCGGAACCACCTCGGCCAAGGCAGCGGTGATGGCGAACCAGCGTTCGCCCGGATGCGGCACCAGCGCCAGCCGGTCGAGACTCAGCCCGGCCTGCTCGGCGGCTTCGATGCCGAGTTCCGGTAGCCCGATCGCTCCGCACCAGGAGCCTTCTCGCGAGGATTCCGCCAGCAGCGCCAGCAACAGTGCCCCGTGGTTGACCGAATAGGCCGAACCCGGTGCCAACCCGCCGCCCGGCAGCAGCCCGGTCAACGCCGGCGGCACCGGGAGCAGTCGGCTGGCGCGGGTGTCGGCCCAGCGGACGTCGCCCTGCACCCGGCGGACGCCTGCCAGGCGCGCGTCCGCGTCCAGCGGAGAGGCGACACCGATCGACATACCGTCGATGATCGAACGAATGTTCGATTATGTCAAGCCGGCGGCGCATCTCCCGGCTGGTCCGCACCTGGGCCCGGCACACCGCGAAGGGGCGCGCCGCTTACCGCGGCCACGTGGCCGCCTTGCGGGCGATCGTCGACTGAAGGATGCGCTGATCAAAGCCCCGCCATCGTCATCCCGGACTTGATCCAGACTTGATCCGGGATCTCTCCCGCCGGATATCCCGGGTCGGAGCCCGTAATGACGCGAATGATCAGCGGTTCCTGAACGCAATCGACCGGTCGAGGCGGCGATTCAGATCAGCCAGCGGTTGCCCCGGACCAGCGGCAGATTGCGCCACGCCGTCCCCAGGCCGAGATATCGACCGGAGTCGAAGGCCAGTACTGACAGGGCGGCGAGCGCGTAGAACAGGTGCTGGTCGAGGAACGGGTTGTATTCCAGCGGCAATGAGGCGAACCAGAGGTTGAGCATCAGCACACCGCCGCCGATCGCGGCGACACGGGTGCCGATGCCGAGCATCAACGCCAACCCGGCTCCGGCGGTGGCGAGCACGAACAAGGCGTCGGCAACGGGATTCCCGGCCAGCGGCTTGAGCAGTGCGGCCGCGGGCGCGTCGTCCGCGAGGCCGTACAGCAGGAAGCCCTTCGTCGGTGAGACTCCGGCGAGAACGGACTGTTCGGGCGTGGTGGCGAAGCCGAGGCCGAAGATCTTGTCGATTCCCGACCAGAACAGTGCCCAGCCAAAACCCAGCCGGAGCAGGCCGAGGCTGTATCGCTGGAGCGCAGGTGTCGATGGCGCTGGAGATGAGGCGAGATGTGCGGAGCTGTCGATGGCGGCAGCAGACATAGGGGGTCTCCTGAGATGAGGGGAAATGCCTATCCGCCGTCCGGTCGGGTCATCCGGTGGTCAGGCTCAGCCGGCGACCCGGTGCGGACTGCGGAAGGCGGGGACGCCACTCGGCCGCTGCACCGGCCGGGTGGAGAAGCGGGCGGTGGCGCCGAGGTGCCGGGTGCGCGAACGCAAGATCCGCAGCCGGCGGAACTCGGCATCGATGGTCCGCAGCACCCGCATGCCGTCGGGCAGCGCTCGCAGATTCGAGGTGCCGTGGATCCGGTCGTGCTCATAGCTGGGGATCTCGAGGATGGTCAGCCGGGCGGCGGCGGCCCGGCAGTTCAGCAGGGTCTCGATCTCGAATCCATCGCCCCAACGGGTGCCGCCGGCCTCGGGGTCGGGGAGATCGAAGACGTCGAGCACATCGTGCCAGAACGCGTTGTACCCGTAGCACAGATCGGTGTAGCGGGTGCGGAACAGGACGTTGACCAGACCGGTCAGGGCGCGGTTGCCCAATGCGCGGGTAGCGGTCAGGTCGGCGGAGCCGCCGCCGTGCAGCATGCGACTGCCCTTGACGAAGTCAGCCCCGCTGAGCAGCGCGGCCACCATGAGGGGGATCTCCCGTGCATCGGCCGAGCCGTCGGCGTCGAACATCACGACGATGTCGCCGGTTGCCGCGGCGAAACCACAGGCCAGGGCATTGCCCTTGCCCGTTCTGGTCTGCTGCATCACGCGCACCGACGGCATCACCTGTTGGGCGGTCTCGACGGTGCCATCGGTGGAGCCGCCGTCGACGACGATGACCTCGTGCACGTCCGGCAGCGTGGGCAGCACGCGTTCGAGATTGGGTGCCTCGTTGAAGGTAGGGACGATGATGCTGACCCGCGGGTGTGCGGGAACGGTACGGAGCGACATGAGCAGACTTCCCCCGAAGACTGAGTGGATCAGCTGACTAAGGCTTGCCTTACCTAAGTTACAGCAGACCTATTAGGGGCCGCCAACCGCTCGCATCCTGAAATCGACTCACCGCCATGGCTGTCCGGCAGTGAGCTAGGGCGACCGTGCGATGGCACGCCGAAAGAAGCAGGGCCCTGCGTCCGGGAGGCCAGGGCTAGGGAAAACGCTGGTCAGGCGACGTCTGGTTGCAGCCCGGCGGCTTGCAGCTGATCGGCCAGGACGTCGGCGTCGCCCACCACGACCAGGCTGAGGTCGTCCGGCGGCAGGTGTCGCGCGACGGCTGCGGTGGCGTCGTCGGGGGTGACCTGGCGCAGTGCCGTGGCGTGCGCGTTCACGAAATCTGGTTCGAGGCCGGCCTCGATCAGCGTCGCGACCTGGTCGGCGATCCCGGAGGCCGTCGCGCTCCGCAACGGTGCGATCCCGACCAGGAAGTTGACCGCGTCGGTGAGCTCGGCGGCGGTGAGTGCGCGATCGCCGTCCACCCGCAGCAGTTCGGACGCCTCCGCGATCGCCGCAGCGGCCACCTCGGTCCGGAACGAGGCATGCATGGCCAGCAGGCCGCCGGAACGGGACGGCGTGTTGGCCAACTGCACCCCATAGGTATAGCCACGTTCCTCGCGCAGCACCCGGTTCAGCCTGCTCAGGAAGCCGCCGCCGAGCACGAAGCCACCCAGACGGAGTGCGGCATAGTCCGGGTGCCGCCGGTCGAGCCCGAATCTGCCCAGGCGGACATCGGCCTGGACCGCACCTGGACGGTCGATCAGCAGGACGCGGGACGGCGCCGGCCGCGGATCTTCATGGGCAACGGTCGTGGTCGACTGCTGCCAGTCGTCGAAGGCGTCCGCGACACTCGGCAGCGGATCGGCGCCGAAGTCGCCGGCCAGGATCAGGGTGCCGCGTCCGGGGCCGTAGTGGGCGCGGTGCTGCGCCTGGACGTCCGCGGCGGTGATGCCGGCGACCGCGTCCGCGTTTCCGGCGGCCGGCCGCGACGCCCGGAAGGCGTCGCCGATGACCGTCGAACGAAACGCGATGGCCCCGCGCTGGGTCGGGTGGGCCTGCTGTTGGGCGATCTCGGCCAGCCGCAACTCGACATGGCGCTGGACGTCGTCCGACGCCAGCTGCGGTTCCCGGACCGCCTCGGCGAACAGCGGAAGGGCCGCGGCGAAGCGGGTGCTGGGCACCTCCAGGCCGAGATGAGCCGCGGAATGACTGCTGCCTCCGGTGAAGACGGCGCCGCAGCTCTCCAACTCGTCGGCGAAGGCGGTCCCCGGATGCGCGACGGTGCCCTCGTCCAGGCAGCGCTGCAGAATGACCGAGACGCCCTCGCGTTCGGACGCCTCGGTCGACAGCGGCAGATCGAGCACCAGGGTGGCGTTGATCAGATGCTGTCCGGGCCGCTCGAAGACGAGCACCCGCAGGCCGTTGTCGAAAGTGACTTCCCGCGGCGTGGGAAAGTCCCAGTGAGGCGGCGGGCCCACCACCGGCCGGTTCATGCGGACTCCTTCCGGTAGCTGAGCATCGCTCGTTGCTCGGGACGCAGCCAGCGGCCGGCGGCTGCAGCGACCTCGTCGAGGCCGATGCCGCGCACCTCGTCGAGGTGACGGTTCACCAGGTCCGGATCGCCGTACAGGGTGGCGTAGCACCCGATCAGGTCGGCTCTGCTGTCGAAGCTGCCGAGCTGGTCGAGCCAGGCCCGCTCGAACTGCGCCTTCGCCCGGTCGACCTCCGCCTCCAGCGGACCCTCGTCGACCAGGCGCGCGACCTCGTCGACGATGGCGTCCTCCAACTGCTCGGCGGGGACGCCGGCCAGCCCGCGCGCCTGCGCGAAGCCGATGCTGGTGCCGCCGATGAGTCCCAAAGTGGACGCCCCGGCACCCTCGGCGATCGTGTCGGTGCGCACCAGCCGCCGGTGCAGCCGGGACGTCTGACCGTCGCCGAGCACGGCCAATGCCAGTTCGAGCGCGGTGAACTCGCGGGTGTCGCGAGCCGGCAGCCGCCAGGTGGCGTAGGCGGCGTCGGTCGGGACGTCGGCGCTCACGTCGGCACGGGGGAGGCCCTCCAGCGGTGGCAGCGGCGGCGTCGCCGGACGCGGGCTACGGGCGGCCGGCGGCACGGCACCGAGGTAGTGGTCGGCACGGGCGGCAGCCTGGTCGGGCGTCACGTCGCCGACGATGGTGAGCACCGCGTTGTCGGGGGCGTAGTGGGTCGCGAAGAAGGCGCGGACGTCGTCCAGGCTGGCGGCAGCGAGGTCGTCCATCGAGCCGATGGTGGGATGGGCGTACGGGTGGCCGTCCGGAAAGGTCAGTCCGACAAGGTGAATCAGGACGTCGCCGTAGGGAATGTTGTCGTAGCGCTGGCGCTTCTCTTCGAGCACGACGGCGCGCTGGTTGTCCAGGGTGTCCTGGCCGAGCCGCAGGCTGGACAGCCGGTCGGCCTCCAGCCACAGGGCTAGGTCGAAGGCGTGGGTGGGCACGGTCTCGAAGTAATTCGTGCGATCGAACCAGGTGGTGGCGTTCGCCGAGCCGCCGACGCTCTGGACGATGGCCAGGTGCTCACCGGCGGCGACGTGGGCCGACCCCTCGAACATCAGATGCTCGAACAGGTGGGCGAGCCCAGTGCGACCCGGCTGTTCGTCGCGGGAGCCGACATCGAACCACAGGTTCACCGCGACGACCGGCACGGCCGGATCGGGGGAGACCACGACCCGCATTCCGTTGCCCAAGACGGTGAGGTGCAGAGGGAAACGCACAGCAGTCGACATGTGGGCCATCGAACCACACCGAACCCCGACGGCGGGGTACGCCGGGATAAGTGCCGTGAGAGCGTCAGGCAAGCGGACGCCGCGGCGGCCGGAACAGCAGGGTCAGCCCCATCACCACGACGGCACCGGCGAGAACCGGCACCATCGCTGCCAGCCCTCGCTCCAGCGCGAACGAGTCGGTCGGCGGCCATGGCCCGGAGCTGCCGGTACCGGGCGGCGGTGAAGCGGACGAGTTCTCCGGACGCGGTGACTCGGGAGACGGGGTGCCGGTGGTCTGCTGGACGGTGGGGTCGGGGGTCGGCGTCCCGGCGTCGATCGTGCCGGGCGCCGGCGAGATGTCGACCTGCTGCACACGCGACGACGACGGCACTGGCTCCGTACTGGCCACCGTCGGAGTCTGCGTAGTCGTCGGTCGTGGGCGGGACGTCTGGGTGGGCTGCGTCGGCGTGGGGGTCGTCGGTTCCGTCGGACTCAACGTCGGAATTCCGGGTGGTACCACCGGTGGGTCGAGGGAGGGTGCTTCGGGAGGCACGACCGGCGGTCCCAGGGTCGGAGCGAGGTCGGGCGGGCTGATCGAGGAACTGGCGCTGGGCACGGGTTCGGAACTCGGCGGGCCGGTCTCGGACGGTCCCGGTCGTGGATCTTCCTCCGCGGGTGGCTGGGTGCTGGGTGATGTGGAGGGGGACCGCTCGGGCGTGGGATCGTCGGAGTCGCCCGTGGGATCGGACGGGCTGGACGAACTCTCGCAGGGCTGAGCGTCGTTTCCGCACGGCTGGTCGGTGGGATCGGCGAACGCGGGTGCCGCGGCCAGCAACAGGGTCGCGCTCAGCATCACTGCGGCGCCCCAAGCGGCGATACGCAGCTGTAGGCAGAGCAATTCGCTCATGTACCCCCCAAGGCTCACCCGTGTACAGAATACTCAGCAGACCACTGGCTTGTCTTTAGCGACGTACTGGTTTTCGCCGGGAAGGCCCACCAAGACCCCGATCCAGAGACCGCTGACAAGGGATGACATCAATTTCAGTCAGCGGTGAATATGTTGTCGGCTGGTCGGGCAGGGGCATTCCAGCCCCGTCTGACACGGTGGACGCCCGTGACCGAGCCTCGCCGGAAGCCGACCATTCGTGCCAGGCCTCGGCGTAGGCGTCCTCCAGTTCGGTGTCGCGCAGCCGTCTCATGACATCGCGGTACGACCAAGCAGGCAGCCGGCCATTGGTCGGATCGATGCCACCAGTTCAGCTGGCGACCTCGATGCCTTCGCGGCGGCGGATCCAGGCGATCACCCGGTAGGTGACCGGCAGGAAGATCACCTCGACCAGCACCTTGTAGACGAAGCCGACCAGTGTGTAGTTGGCCAGCGTCGGCAGATCCAGGCTGCCGCCGCCGAGGAAAGCACCGAGCGGGCCGAACGCGATCAGGCAGAAGACCAGGGTGTCGGCGAATTCCCCGACGATGGTGGAGCCGACCAGCCGCACCCACAGCCGTCCGGGCCCGAACCGTTCCCTGATCCAGACCAGCACCACCGCGTTCAGGAACTGGCCGGCCAGATAGCCGGCCAGGCTGGCCAGCACGATCCGTGGCACGAAACCCAGCACCGCGCCCCAGGCGTCGTTGTTGGGCCAGTCGGACGCCGGCGGCGCGGCCGCCACGATGGCGAAGGTGAGCGACATCAGCGCGGCCAGTACGAAGCCCGTCCAGATCGCCCGCCGGGCCTTGGCCAGCCCGTACACCTCGGCGAGGACATCGCCCAGCACGTAGGTCAGTGGAAACAGGAAGGCGCCGCCGTCGGTGATGATCGGCAGCACGGGGAAGCCGCCGATCTCGGCCGAGCCGCCGAACTCGATCAGCTTGGTCGCCGACACATTCGAGATCAGCAGCAGGCCGCAGAAGACGGCCAGCACCAGGTCGTAGGTGGGGCGCGGAGACAGGCGCGGCTCGGTCACGGGCCGGAAGCCTACAGCGGTCCGCCGACATCGATTGTGTACGGGTTGCCCGTCGTTCTCGCCCACGGTGAGGCGAGGTGGCAGGCTAAGGACATGACCGACTTCGACCCGACGATGCCCGACGAGTCCGAACAGCTCGACCAGCTTCAGCCCGACGATTCGCTGATCGATCGCGGCGTCGCCGACGTGCTGGACGAGGGCTATGTGGCGCCTGAGAAATGGTCGCCGGCGCAGGGCTACGGCAACACTCGTGCCGAGATGCGACAGGGCGAGACGCTCGAGCAGCGGATCGCGCAGGAGGAGCCGGACCTCACTCTCGAGGACGAGAAATGGAACGACGATCCGGCTGAGCGGCGCCAGGTCGGCAAGCGGCGTGCCGGCCGGCTGGTGGACGCCGACGGCGGCTACGGCGAGGTGGACGACGAGCCGGAGAGCGTCGGACGCGAGGTCGGCCTCGCCGGTGGCGCGGCCAGCGCCGAAGAGGCGGCGATGCACATCATCGACGACTACGAGGACGATGACGACGACTGAGCTGTACCCGGACGTCGAGCCGTACCTGGCCGGACGGCTCGACGTCGGCGACGGACACAGCCTGTATTGGGAGGAGTGCGGCAACCCGACGGGCAAGCCGGTGGTGTTCGTGCACGGCGGCCCCGGCGGCGGCTGCAGCCCGCTGCACCGCCGGTTCTTCGATCCCGCCCGGTACCGGATCGTGCTGTACGACCAGCGGGGTTGCGGACGCAGCACTCCGCACGCCAGCGCCCCGGATGCGCACCTGACCAGCAACACCACCTGGCATCTGGTCGACGACCTGGAGCGGTTGCGGACGGCGCGGCGCATCGAAGGCTGGCAGGTGTTCGGCGGATCGTGGGGCAGCACGCTGGCGCTCGCCTATGCGCAGACATACCCGGCGGTGGTGACCGAGTTGGTGTTGCGCGGCATCTTCACTCTGCGTCGCAGCGAGCTCGACTGGTATTACAACGGTGGCGCCGCCAATCTCGCGCCCGCGTGGTGGGAGCGGTTCGAGGCACCGCTGATCCGGGCGTTCGGTGTGCTGCCGGCCGGTTTCGACCGGATCGCCGGGTATCACCAGCTGCTGTTCGACCCCGATCCGGCGGTGCACGGTCCGGCCGGGGTGGCCTGGACCACCTGGGAGGCCGCGACGTCCACCCTGGAGTACTCGCAAGAGTTGGTCGACGATTTCTCCGATCCGGATTTCGCGCTGGCCTTCGCCCGGATCGAGAACCACTACTTCGTGCACGGCGGCTGGCTGACCGCGGGCCAACTGATCGCCGGTGTGGACGCCATCCGTTCCATCCCGGCGGTGATCGTCCAGGGACGCTACGACCTGCCCTGCCCGGCGGTGACCGCGTGGGATCTGCACAAGGCCTGGCCAGAAGCAGACTTCCGGCTGGTCCAGGCCGGCCACGCGGTGACCGAACCGGCGATCTTGGCCGAGCTGATCAAAGCAACCGACGCCTTCGCCTCCTGACCACGGGGACGGTTCTTTCGGTCACTCACGCCATCCTCAGGGGCGCCTCGGCGGGCACCGGTCTCGCGGCGTCCGGACCCGTCAGACATCGTCCGAGCCGGCCGATAGCCTGCGGCGGTGACCCGCACCGACACCGAGTTCGCTCCGACGATCGGCAGAGAGCTGCGACAGTCCCGGCTGGCGGTGGCGGTGCTGTTCGTCATGTCCGGGACGGTGATGGGCGGCTGGGCCGGACGAATCCCGTCCGTGCGCGAGCAACTTGGCGTCTCGGACGGCGAATGGGGCCTGATCGTCCTGGCCACGCCGGTCGGGGTGCTGCTGTCACTGCTGCTTCTCTCGACGATCATCACCCGGACCGGATCTCGGACGCCGTCCGTGGTGGGCGCGGCCGGAATGCTGGTGCTGATACCGGTCGCCGCACTGTCCACCACGCCGGCGGCGCTGATCGGCTGCCTGCTGATTCTCGGCCTGGCCCAGGGTCTGCTGTACGGGCCGATGAACGCGCTCGCCGTCGAGGTAGAGCGTCGGTACTGCCGCAGCATTCTGTCGTCGTTCCACTTCTGGTACAGCGGCGGCCAGCTGCTCGGCGGGCTATTGGGCGTACTCGCCGGAGTCTTCCGGCTGGCGCCGGCGATCCAGCTGGCGGCGTCCGGTCTGTTGCTGGCGGTGTTGTACCTGGCCACCGTCCGATTCCTGCCCGACACCCAGCGCGGGGCTCCCGAGGTTGTCGAGCCGCACGAGGCACTGACCGCGCTGCCCGGCCGGAGGCGTCCGTCCCATGGTTGGACGGCCCAAATCGTGGTGTTGGCGGCGATCGGCTTCTTGACCTCGATCAACGAGGGCGGCGCGGTGCAATGGAGCGCGCTCTACACGGTGTCGCTCGGCGGCGGGATTGCGTTGGGGTCGGTGACGATGGTCTGCTATTCGCTGGCGATCTCGGCCGTCCGGCTGGTCGGTGACCGGGTGATCGAGGCCGTCGGACGCAGGCGGTTCCTGCAACTGTCGGCGAGTGTCTCGGTGGTCGGGATGGGCACCGCGCTGCTGGTCGGGACCGCGCCCGCGGCGCTGATCGGCTTCGCCTGCGTGGGTGTCGGCAGCGGCTGCATCGTCCCGGTGGTGATGACGCTGGCCGGCAACCAGCCGTCGGTGCCGTCGGCCAAGGCGGTCGCCCTGATCAGCCTGGGGGAGTGGCCGGCGTTTCTGCTCGGCCCTCCGGTGATCGGCGGTCTGGCCGAGCTGTTCGGACTACGGTGGGGCCTCAGCGTAATCGTGCTGGGCGCCTTGTTGATCCTGGTGCTGGCAACCTTCGTTCGCGAACGCGAGACCGCGCCGGCCGGCTGAACGATCGAACGATCGAGGGACGGTCTTTCGGTCACCGGAATCTCTCAGGGCATCTCCACGATGCGATCCGCCAGCCTGCGGGTGCTCGCAACTCGTGCCGCATTCGGCTCATCCACGTTGTTGACCCAATACGCGGAATGCTCCAGGGTGTCGCCGTGGCCCAGCCGCCGCTGCACCAGACGGCGCCTCCGCTCGTCGCCGTCCAGGCGCAGGTACCAGACCTCGTCCAGTTCGGGCCGGACGTCGTCCCAGCCGTGCTCGTCGAACAGCAGGTAGTTGCCCTCGGTGACCACCAGCGGCACGTCGGGTTCGACCCGGACGGCGCTGCCGATCGACTCCTCCAGGTCGCGGTCGAAGCGCGGCGCGTACAACGGTGCGTCCTGTCTGCGCAGCCGACGCAGCAACGCCACGTAGCCGTCCACATCGAAGGTGTCCGGCGCGCCCTTGCGCTCCCGGCGTCCGAGCCGGATCAGCTCCGCATTGGCCAGATGGAAGCCGTCCATGCCCACCACCACCATCGCGCCGCCGAGCCGCTGTTGCAGCAGTGCCGACAGTGTCGACTTGCCGACGCCCGGCGGGCCGGCCAGGCCCAGCAGCCGGCGTTCGCCCGTTGCGGCAAAGTCGGACGCCCGATCGACGGCTTGAGCGAGTGAGAGGGACGGCGGACGGGTCGACACGGGCACAAGCATGGCCCAGGCGGGTCTGAATAACTGCCCCATCCTTCGGATCTGGAACGACGGGGACCGGAACAGGCCGGGCCCAGGACTGGCGGTGCGGCGGGCTAGGATTCCCCTCGTCCGATTCGAGGAGGAAGATGCGAAAAGCCGACAGCGAACCGTCCGAGCCCACCGGGGTGCGCCGGATCACCGTTCCGTCGTCGGTCGACATGGTGAATGTGCTGGGCCCGCGCGATGAGTTCCTCAGCATCCTCGAGCGTGAGTTGTCCGCCGACGTCCATGTCCGCGGCAACGAGGTCACCTTCACCGGTGATCCCGGCGATGTCATCGTGGCGGCCGAGGTGCTCACGGAGTTGATCACCATCGTCCGCACCGGTCAGGGGCTCACCGCGGACGCCGTCGAACGCGTGGTCGGAATGACCACCCTGCAAGCCGAGACGCTGCGTCCCGCCGAGGTGCTGACCCAGAACATCCTGTCCAGCCGGGGCCGCACCATCCGGCCCAAGACGCTCAACCAGAAGCGCTACGTGGACGCCATCGACGCCCACACCGTCGTCTTCGGCATCGGCCCGGCGGGCACCGGCAAGACCTACCTGGCAATGGCGAAGGCCGTCCAGGCGCTGCAGGCCAAGGAGGTCAACCGGATCATCCTGACCCGGCCCGCCATCGAAGCCGGCGAGCGGCTCGGCTTCCTGCCCGGCACGCTGACCGACAAGATCGACCCCTACCTGCGGCCGCTGTACGACGCACTGCACGACATGGTCGACCCCGAGTCGGTGCCGAGGCTGCTGACCGCCGGCACCATCGAGGTCGCACCGCTGGCATATATGCGTGGCCGGAGTCTTAACGACGCATTCATCATTCTCGATGAGGCGCAGAACACCTCGATGGAACAGATGAAGATGTTCCTGACCCGGCTCGGTTTCGGGTCGAAGATCGTGGTCACCGGCGACGTCACCCAGGTCGACCTGCCCACCGGCACCCGGTCGGGGTTGCGGATGGTGCAGGGCATCCTGGACGGCGTCGACGACATCGCGTTCTGCCGGCTGACCAACCACGATGTGGTGCGGCACAAGCTGGTCGGCCGGATCGTCGCCGCGTACGACCGTTTCGAGTCCACTCAGCATCCGTCCGCCGAGCGCAGGGAGCGCCGATGACCGTCGAGATCAACAATGAGTCCGGCGTCGAGGTCGACGAGCAGCGGCTGGTCGCGCTGGCCGTCTTCGCCCTGGACAGCCTGCGCATCCACCCGCAGGCCGAACTGTCCATCCTGCTGGTCGACACCGCCACCATGGCCGCCTACCACGAGAAATACATGGACGAGCCCGGCCCGACCGACGTGCTGAGCTTCCCGATGGACGAACTCCGCCCGCCCAAGGACGGTGAGGAGCCGCCGTTGGGCATGCTCGGCGACATCGTCTTGTGCCCCGAGGTGACCGCCGCGCAGGCGTCCGATTCGAACCGGACGCCGGAGCAGGAGGCCGACTACCTGCTGATCCACGGACTGCTGCACCTGCTCGGCTACGACCATGCCGAACCCGAGGAGAAGCAGGTGATGTTCGGCCTGAACGACCGAGTCATCGCCGCCTGGGCGGCAAGCCGCGGCTGAGCGGTCACGTCGATGACTGATCCCGTCGCTCGCACCAGGCTCGCTTTCGCCGAGCTGCCCGACCACGTCCGCGACTGGGCCGAGGGAGTTCTCGGCGCGCCGGTGGTCCGTACCCGGCCGGCGTCCGGCGGCTATTCGCCGGGGGTGGCCGAGGGTCTCTCCGCCGCAGACGGTTCGGCGATCTTCCTCAAAGCGGTGCATCCGAGCCGGAATCCCGAGTCACCGGCACTGCTGCGTGCCGAGGCGCGCACGCTGCGCGGCATGCCGTCCGGCCTGCCGATCGCCCGGCTGATCGACGCCCTGGATGAAGGGCCGGACGGGTGGGTGGCGCTCGCGTTGGAGAACGTCTCCGGACGACAGGCGCCGCTGCCGTGGTCGAACGCGACGATCCAGGCGGCCCTGGTCAGCCTGGGTGAGCTGCGCGATGCTCTCACGCCGGCTCCCGCCGCGGAGTGGGAGGACGCCGTGGACGTCCTGCGCGGCATGTTCGGTCGCTGGCAGGCGTTGGCCGATGCCGCCGACCTCGACCCCTGGCTGGCCGAGCGGCACGCGGCGCTCGTTGCGGCGTCCGAAGCCGCCCTGACCGAGATGGCCGGCGACACGCTGATTCACCTCGATTTGCGCGCCGACAACCTGATGCTGCGCGACGACGGTCGGCTGATCGTGGTGGACTGGGCTTGGGCGGCGCGCGGGCCGGCCTGGCTCGACCCGGTGTTGCTGGCCATCGAGTTCATCTCCAGCGCCGAGCCGGGTGTGGACGCCGACGCCTGGATCGCCCGGATCGCGGCCGACCACGGGATCGGCACGACGCCGATCGTGCACGCGCTGGTCGGCATCCTGGGCTTCTTCGAGCACGCCGGACGGCGACCCGATCCGCCGGGCCTTCCGACCGTCCGCGAGTTCCAGCGGTTCCAGGCCGCAGCGCTGCGCGGCTGGCTGCGGACGTCCCGGCACGCACGGGAGCTGCAGGACGGGTAGGGAAGGGCTGATCCCGTTGGTCGAGCTTGTCGAGACCTCGCTGGCAACCGGGGCTCGACAGGCTCGACCACGGGTTGCGGCATTGATCGCCGGAACCTCATGGGAGCCGCTCAGCAGGCGGGCACCAGCTCCCGCTCCCGACGGCCCAGGCTGAAGCCGACCGCGGTCAACGCCAGGCCGACCAGCGCCATCGCGACGCCGACCCAGGCCGGTGCGACGAAGCCCCAGCCGGCAGCGATCACGGCGCCGCCGAAGAAGGCGCCCAGGCTGTTGCCGACGTTCAGCGCCGAGTGGTTCAGGGCGGCGGCGATCGACTGGTTGTCCTCGGCGACGTCCATCAGCCGAGTCTGGATCGACGGCGCCAGGATCGAGCCGCAGAAGTTCAGCGCGAAGAGCAGTGCGGCGACCAGGAGGATCCACTGCGCGGCGAGCCCGATCAACACCAGCACCACGGCGGTGCCGAGGAAGGCGCCGTGCAGGGTACGGCGCAGGTCGCGGTCGGCGAGGCGTCCGCCGACCAGGTTGCCGATGGTCATCCCGATGCCGCTGATCACCAGCACCACCGGGACCGCCCAGGACGGCGCGTGCGCCACGTCGGTCACCATCGGCGCCACGTAGCTGTTGACCGCGAAGAAGCCGCCGAAGCCGATCGCGCCGATCGCCAGGGTCAGCCACACCTGACCGATCCGGAACACCCGCAACTCGGCGCGCAGGGTGCGCTCGGGGCTGCCTTCGTGCTGCGGGACGAACGCCGCGATGCAGACGGTGGCGAGCGCGAAGACCGCGGCCACGGCCATGAAAGTGACCCGCCAGCCAAAGTGCTGGCCCAGGAAGGTGCCCACCGGTACACCGACGACGTTGGCGACGGTGAGGCCGGTCAGCACGAAGGCGACGCCCTGCGCCCGGCGTCCGGGACCGAGCACGTCGGCAGCGACCAGGGCGCCGATGCCGAAGTAGGCGCCGTGCGGCAGGCCGGCCAGCAGCCGCGAGACGGCCATCCACTCGAAGCTGGGGGCGAGGAAGGTGAGCGCGTTGAAGACGGTCAGCGCCAGGGCTAGGACCCACATCACCCGGTGCCGCGGGAAGCGGGCCACCGAGCCGGCGATGGTCGGCGCGCCGATCACCACGCCGAGCGCATACAGCGAGATCAGGACGCCGGTGTGCGCGATCGCGGTGTCGGAGTTGGTGGCCCAGGCGTTCGGCAGCAGGTCGCGCGCCAGATCGGGCAGCAGGCCCATCACCACGAACTCGGTCATGCCGATGCCGAAGCTGCCGATGGCCAGGGCGAGCAGCGCGGCGGTGGCCGCCGGGCGACGGGTGGAGGAGGTCATTGCCACATTTTAGTCATACAGACTATTAAACATTGAATCAGTTCACGCCAGCACCTTCTTCCAGGCGCCCTCGTAGCTGACGGGGACGAAGCCGATAGCCTCGTTGATGTCCAGCATCGGCCGGTTCTCCTCGGCGTTGTACGTGACCACGTGTGGCGACTCCGGAGCGACCTGGCGCCAGGAGAGCAGCCCGGCGCACTTCACCAGCAGGCCCAGCCTGTGCCCGCGGTGCTCGGCGAGCACCAGGGTGTCCTCCTGATGGGTGGTCCGGGTGCGATCCTTGCCGATCACCAGTTCGTTGAAGCCGCACAGCTCGCCGGTGGTGATGTGCTGGGCGGCGGTCACCTGCACGGTCTGGCCACCGTCGAGATGGCGAGCGTCGTGGAGTGCGATCCGGGCGGCGTCCCAGGCCTCCTCGTCGAACTCGAGGTCGCCGGCCGGCACATCGGTTGACATCCGTGACTTCATCCAGGCATAGCCGTCGACGTACTCGGTCGGTGTCGGCAGCGTCCACTGCACCACCCGGTAGTCGGTGGACGCCTGCCGTGCCTCGGCGAGCAGCCGCTCGATCTGATCGAAGGAGCCGGTCAGGTCGAGTCGGCTGCACCGCTCGATCTGCTCCAGGGCGTACCCGTGCCGCAGGAAGAAGCGAGCCGCATGGTCGCGTGGGATCGATCCGAACCCGGTCGGTGGCACGAGGCGCTCGCCCGGGGCGTCCGGATGCTGTGCCCAGGACTGCAGCACCGTCCGGCCATGGGCGCGAGCGGTCTGCTCGACCAGTTGGTAGGCGGAGGTCCCGATGCCTCGGCCCCATACCTCGGGCAATAACTCGATCAGCCAGTAGGCGGATCGAGAGCCGGCTTCGAGCGGGATGTCGACGCCGATTCGTCCGACGATCGTGCCGTTGAGGACGGCGAGCCACATGTGGCGCACCTCGTAGTCGCTGGGCAGATAGTGGGGCAGCAGTGCCTCAGGCGGCTGGTGGTCGTCGTCGTGGCCGCTGATCGCGCGGTACACCCGGTTTCGTACCTCGGTCATGGTGACGAAGTCGGCGGCATCCGGTGCGTCGATGGACGCCGGAACGGTCAGGGGGCGGAACACGAGTTCCGCGATCGTTGTGTTGATGTCGGCAGTGATGGTCATGGTGGTTCTCTTTCAGGTTCACGCTCGCCGTCGTCGGTGGCGCGTTTCTCCACGGTTGTGCGATGGGCTCAACAGAGCTTGGCGTTGCGAGTGCGCTTGGGCGGAACTGCGAAAAGCCGCGAGGGCGGTGTCGAGGTCTTTTCAGTCAGGACGACGTGAAGTTCCGAACCGCAACTGGGCAGACTTCTCCCTTGACGGGGTCAGTGATCCGTGTGCCCGGGCCCGTTCTGCTGCATCGCGAGGGCGCCGGCCACCACGAAGGTGACCGCCGCGTCGAACGCGGTGGGCGTGAACCGGACGGGGTGCCTATTCATCATCGGGTGACCTCCTCTCGCATGAGAACTACCGAGAACGGTACGTCCGGACGTCCGGGTCGGTCAAGGAAATTCCGATCAGGGCGTTCGGGGGGCGTTCGGTCAGGCGCTCACGGCTTCCGGACGAGGCTCGGGGGCCGGTTTCCGCCGCAGGCTGGCCCACAGCACGCCGCCGATGACCAGGGCGCCGCCGACCAACTCCAGCGGCTCCGGGGTCTCGCCCAGTGCCAGCCAGGCGGTGGTCAGCCCCGACACCGGCACCAGCATCGAGAATGGCGCCACCCGTCCGGCCGGGTGCCGGCTCATCAGCCAGACCCAGGCGCCGGATCCGAGCACGGTGCCGATCAGCACCGTGTACGCCAGCCCGATCCAGGCGGGAATGGCCGTCGCCAAGAACGCGGTGGTCAGCGAGGTGACGATCTGCTCCGGTCCCTCGAAGACCAGGGACAGCGCGAGCATCGGCAACGGCGGCACCACCGACATCCACAGGGTGAGGTGCAGCGGATTTGGCGCGGCGGCCTGGCGGGCGGCGAGGTTGCCCAGGGCCCAGCCCAGGCCGCCGGACACCACCAGCAGGAACGGCCCCCACGACCCGCCGGTGCCGTAGGAGAGCCCGACCAGGGCCAGGCCGATCACCGCGACGACGACGCCGATCACGCTGCGCACACCGATCCGCTCCCGCAGCAGCAGCGCCCCGAGAATCACCGTGAACGGCGCCGACGACTGCAACACCAGCGAGGCCAGTCCGGTGGGGAACCCGGCCGCCATGCCGAGGTAGAGGCCGATGAACTGCAATGTGCCGAAGCCGAGTCCGTAGCCGAGCAGCCAGCGCACCGGCACCCGCGGACGAGGCACGAGCAGCAGCGCCGGCACCGCCAGCACGGCGAACCGGAGCGCGACCAGGAACAGCGGCGGGAACTGCTCCAGGGAGGCGTGGATGGCCAGGAAGTTGGCTCCCCAGACCACGGCGACGCCGATGGCGAGCAGGACGTGGCGGACGGGCACGCGATCACTCTGGCTGGGATCGAGCGTAAGGACAAGCGAGACTTTCTGGATCGAATATGTAGGCTTCCTTCATGGAAGTGCGTCACCTGCTGCTGCTCCGCGAGATCGCCGGACGTCGCACGCTGGCCGCCGTCGCGGCCGCAACGCATCGGACGCCGAGCGCGGTCTCGCAGCAACTGCGCACAGCTGAGCGGGAGCTCGGGGTGAAGCTGGTCGAGCCGGTGTCCCGTGGGCTGCGGCTCACCGCCGAAGGCCAACTGCTCGCCGACAGCGCCGACAAGGTGGCCCGGGTGCTGGCCGAGGTCGAGGCCCGGCTGGAGGCGCGGCTCGGGCAGCCCGGCGGCACGGTGTCGATCGGCACCCTGCCCAGCGCCGGGGAGGCGTTGCTGCCGCGGCTGGTCGAGCGGTTGCGCGGCTCGGCGATCACCATCGACGTGCAGGATTTCGACCTGGCCGAGGAGGGTTTCGCGACCCGCACCCTCGACCACGACCTGGTGATCGCGCACAGCACCTCCGGCGACGTGCCCTCCGGTGCGCAGGGGCTGGTCAGCCGGGTGCTGGCCTACGAACCGCTGGACGTCGCCCTGCCGTCCGGACATCCGCTGGCCGGTCGGGCCGAGCTTCGTCCCGACGACCTGGTCGGAACCAGCTGGATCGCGGTGCCGTCCGGATTTCCCTTCGACAGCGTGCTGCTCGCGGTCGAAGCGGTGACCGGACGTCCGCTGCACCGCCGACTGCGGCTGATCGACAACCGCCTGGTGGAGTCCTTCGTGGCGGCGGGGGAGGGGCTGGCGCTGCTGCCACGGTTCACCACCCGGCCGCATCCCGGCACGGTGCTGCGTCCGCTGCGTGGGGTGAACGCTCACCGCGCCCTGGTCGCGCTGGCCCGGCCCGACCACTTCGCCCGCCGCGCCGTCCGGGCGGTGGTGGAGGAGTTGGAGCAGATCGGCCGCGACCTGCGCTGACCTGCATCCTCCGGCGCGCCACCTCCTCAGCGGTGAGACGACGCCGGTGGCCACCAGCCGCCTTCGATCAGGCCGGCGTGCGGACTAACGGCCAGCCGTCCGTACAGGTACTCACCGACCGGTGGCGTCAGCCGTTCGATGGCGTGGTGCAGCAGGTCTTGGACGCGCTGCGCGGGCCAGTCCGCGGGCAGTAGTTCGGGAGGAAGCGCCGGCGCACTGTAGCGAGGCGATCCGGCGATCATGCCGGCGGCGAACATCAGCCGGAGCGCGTCTGCTCCCTCGGGACGCGGCCCGGCGGCGAATCCGTCCAGCAGTCGTTCCAACGCGGCGGCGGCGCGATGCAGGTCGGCGGCCCGGGCGGGCAGCGACCAGGCGGTTGCCGCCATCCGGCGGGCGGCGTCCGGATCGAGGCTGAGCAGCCCGGCCTCGATCATCCCGGCGGCGTCGGCAGTCGGCCGCTCGACGAACCCGGGCTCGGTGAGCCCGATCAGCAGGCCCGGCCGGGGCTGGCCGAAGCCGGCCCGCGCCGCCGCGGCCAGCAGGCGTTCCCGCCGGCCCCGCAGCCGCTCGGGGATGTCATGGACGACGACGTGGAAGGCACCGGACCACGCCGGCGGAGCGTCCCCGTGACGCAGCCTCGACCAGCGTTCCAGGTAGCCGCCGGAGAGTCGATAGACGCTGACCCGGCCCACCCTGCGGCGTTCCAGGTGGCGCTGCCGGAGCATCCGGGCGAGCAGCTGACGGGTGGTCGGCTCGCTGAAGCCGAGCACGGCCATCACCTCCACCAGGATCGGCCCGGGAACCGCGTCCGCTTGCAGGACGCCGAAGGTGAACCCGACGGCGCCGCGCGAGTGCTCGGGAGAGTCGTCCGTCCGGGCCATGGCAGGAGCCTATCGAAATATGACGCCGGCACCGGGACTCACGGCGCAGCTGTAAGGTGTTGGCATGGCTGCTGACCGCGACGACGTCCCTGCCTCCACCGTCCAGACCGGCGATTCGACGAAGCCGTCCGCCCCGCCGGCGCGGCGCTGGGACGTCCGCGAAATGGTGATCGGACTGCTGGTCTCAATGGTGTTCGACATCGGCCTGTCGATCGCCATCTTCAGTGTCGCGAAGGACCTCGGCGCCAGCGATCTGGCGGCCTACCTGTACTCGTCGGTCGGGCCGCTGGTCGGCATGGCGATCGAGTTCGTCCGGCATCGGCGGATCGACATCGTCGGCGTGGTCATCCTGGCCATCATCGCGCTGTCGCTTGCGGTGACGCTGATCGGCAGCCACGACCCGACGGTGTTGCTGCTGAAGGATTCGGCGCTCACCGGCGGGCTGGGTGTGGTGATCCTGGCCAGCCTCACGCCGCTGTTCCCGCGTCCGCTGATGTACTACCTGGGCCGCAAATTCGGCACCGACGGCACCGCAGCAGGCGCCGCCTGGTGGGCGTCGCTGTGGCAGTACCCGAGCTTCCGGCGCTCGCAGCGGGTGATCACCGGCGCTTGGGGAGCGGGCTATCTCGGCGAGGCGATCGCCAAGGTGGCCTGGGTGCTGACCCTGCCGTTCGACACCGCCTACCTGCTCAACCAGGTGGTGCCGCTGGTGATCACCGTCGTTCTGATGGCCTGGACGATGTGGTACGCGGCCCGCACCCGGCGAGCCGGGACCCGAGTGTCGGCTCCGGCTCGGCTGCCGTAGACTGTCGCCTCGATTCCCCGGTGCGAAACGAGTGATGGAACCCTGTTGACCGACCTCGAATGGTTCGAGCTGGCTGTCGCAGCCGCCTGTGTGTTGTTGGCTGCTCTGCTGGTCACCGCCGAAGCTGCGCTGCAGTCCTTCTCCAAGAGCCGTGCCCACCGCCTTTTGGACGAGGGCCGCGGCGGCGCCAAAGAACTGGTGCACATCACCGAGGATCCGGCGCCCACCCTGAACACCCTGTTGTTCGTCCGCATCCTCGCCGAGACCGTCGCGGTGGTGATGGTGTCGCTGTTCGTCTTCGGCCGCTTCGAAGCGACCTGGGAGCGGCTGCTCTACTCGGTCGCGATCATGGTGGTGATCTCGTTCATCCTGCTCGGCGTCGCCCCGCGCACCCTGGGCCGGCAGCACGCCGACGCCGTGGCACTGGCCGCCGCCCGTCCGGTCTCGCTGGTGACCACGGTGCTGGGCCCGATCCCGCAGGTGATGATCCTGATCGGCAACGCGCTGACTCCTGGCAAGGGATTCGCCGACGGTCCGTTCAGTTCCGAGGCCGAACTGCGTGAGCTGGTCGACTTCGCCGAGGCGTCCGACATGATCGAGGCCGACGAGCGGAAGATGATCCACTCCGTCTTCGACCTGGGCGACACCATCGTCAAGGAAGTCATGGTGCCGCGCACCCAGATGGTCTACATCGAGCGGACGAAAACTCTCCGACAAGCCATGTCACTGGCACTGCGGTCGGGTTTCAGCCGGATTCCGGTGATCGGCGAGGACGTCGACGACGTCTGCGGCGTGCTCTACCTGAAGGACGCCATCCGCCGGATGTACGACAATCCGAGGGCCCAGGTCACCGAGCTGGTGGAGTCGCTGATGCGCCAGCCGACGTTCTGCCCCGACTCCAAGCCGGTGGACCAGCTGCTGCGCGAGATGCAGCTGACCCGCTCGCACGTGGTGATCGTGGTGGACGAGTTCGGCGGCACCGCGGGCCTGGCCACCATCGAGGACATCCTGGAGGAGATCGTCGGCGAGATCGTCGACGAGTACGACCAGGAGGTGCCGCCGTCGGTCGAGATCGGGCCGAACCGGTTCCGGATCTCGTCGCGGCTCAGCGTCGACGACCTCGGTGAACTGTTCGGGCTGAAGCTCGACGACGACGACGTGGACACGGTGCTCGGCCTGATGGGCAAGGAGCTGAACAAGGTGCCGATCCCCGGCTCGGTGGTGACCTGGGAGGGCATCCAGCTGGTCGCCGAACGCGGCATCGGACGCCGCAACAGCATCCTCACCGTGCTCGCCTCGCTGGTCGAGGAGCCGGCGGCGGATCCGGCCGAGGGCGGGGTGGACGCCGCGGCCAAGCTGGCGTCCGAGTCGGCGAAGCGGGCCAGCTGATGCATCGCTCCGGATTCGCCTGTTTCGTCGGACGTCCCAACGCCGGCAAATCGACACTGACCAACGCGATCGTCGGGCAGAAGGTGGCGATCGCGTCGTCGCGTCCGCAGACCACCCGGCACGCCGTCCGGGGCATCGTGACTCGGCCGGACGCCCAGCTGGTGATCATCGACACCCCCGGCCTGCACAGGCCCCGCACCCTGCTCGGCGAGCGGCTGAACGACCTGGTCTACGCGACCTGGTCGGAGGTGGACGCGATCGGCGTCTGCCTGCCCGCCGACCAGCGGATCGGTCCGGGCGACGAGTTCCTGGTCGGTGAGATCGCCAAGCTGCCGAAGCGTCCGGTGCTGGTGGCGCTGGCCACTAAGTCCGACCTGGTCGGCAAGCAGCGGATGGCCGAACACCTGCTGAAGATCGCCTCGCTGGAAGGGAAGCTCGGCGTCCGGTGGGCCGAGGTGGTCCCGGTCAGCGCCGTCACCGACGACCAGGTCGACCTGGTCACCGACGTGCTGATCGAGCAGCTTCCCGAGGGGCCCGCCTACTATCCCGACGGCGAGGTCACCGACGAGCCAACCGAGACCCTGATCGCCGAGCTGATCCGCGAGGCGGCGCTGGAGAAGATGCACGAGGAGCTGCCGCACTCGATTACCGTCACCGTGGACGAGATGGGCCTGCGCGAGGGACGCCCCGAACATAGACCTCTACTGGACGTCTATGCCTCGCTGATCGTCGAGCGCGACTCGCAGAAGGGCATCGTGATCGGCCACCGCGGCTCCGTGCTACGCGATATCGGGTCCGCCGCCCGCACGCAGTTGACCGCACTGCTCGGGACGCCCGTCCACCTCGACCTGAAGGTGAAGGTCCTCAAAGACTGGCAGCGCAATGCCAAGCACCTCAACCGACTCGGCTTCTGAGCCGGGCCACGGATTTCTAGATCTGCTAGAAACTTGTAGGCGGGTGTGACTCTTGATTGTGTCGTGTGGGTGTTTGGCGTTGTGATCTCTCTAGTCTGGGATACATAGTGGTCCAGATTTCGAGGAGGGATGATGGTGGTCGTGTTTGAGCAGTGGAGTGCTGCCGA
>NZ_JASGEF010000046.1:0-17544 GCF_047606665.1 Micropruina sp.
CACGAAAGAGCGTTCGGGGTCGACCACCATCCACAAGTACTACTATCCCCACCCCGCGCGGTCGTGACCAGAGGAAGACTCTTCCTGCCCCACGAGGGCCGCAACACGGCCCCGGATACTCAGTCGACCCGCAGACCATCGCGGGTGGCGTCCACCAGCGGCTGCAGCTCGGGCGCCGAGCTGGGCAGGTAGCTCAGGTAGGCGTAGCTCTCGTCGCCGACCTGGACGATGACCGTGGTCTGCACCTCGCTGGTGGTGTGGATGCCGGGGACGGTGAAGCTGAGGTCGGTGATCCGGATCCAGCCGTCGTGGCCGTCGACGGCGAACTGCTCGTCGCGTCGCACCTGCGGGTGGTAGTCGATGCCGAGCCAGGTGACCGACAGTGAGCACTGGGAGACGACCTCGGCCGCCCGCTGGGCACCCCAGGCGCCGTCGGCGGAACTCAGCCGACCCAGCTCGATCACCGAGTTCCAGACCAGATTCGACGCGGTGGCCCGCTCGACGAAGGCGGTTTGGGAGCCGACCAGGTTGCCGAACGCCAGGTAGGCGCCCTCGGACGGCGCACCGTAGGGCGCGGGCGCGATCGGGTAGGACACCCGGCCCACGTGGACCCGGCCGGCCCGCACGATCGGTTCCGGCGAGGCGGACGCCACCGGCGACCCGATCGGCGGACAGGGGAAGCCGGCGGTGCTGCCGGACGACGTCCCGCCGCTGCCGAAGAGGATCGGTGTGCAGCCGGTCAGCAGCACGAAAAGGGCGAGGCTGCACAGCGTGCGGCGCATGGACCCGGTCAGACCTTGGTCAGCGCGATGTCGGCCACCAGCCGGTTCCCTCGCCACGAGGAGTAGTAGCCGCGAGCCCAGCCGGCGTAGGCAGGGCCGCCTTCCCAGTAGGGGACCCGCATGTCGTCCCGCTCGACGGTGCGAATGTAGGGGTCGGCGCCGGCTTCGACGCGGGCGGCGTCAGCAGCACACGCCGGGACGCTGCGATGCTCCCAGGTGACGTTCCGGGTCGAGGGGCCGTGGCCGGGGTTGAAGAAGCACGGCGGACGCCGCGACGGCATCGGTTCTCCGGCGGCGCGGGCGGCGAGCCGGGCGGCGGCCCAGCGGCCCTCTTCGAGGATCTCGGTGACCTGGCAGAGCTCGTCCGGCTGGCGAGCCTCGCGCAGCGACTCCAGGGCACGGGAATGTAGGGCGGTGACCAGGTCGTAGAGATCGGCGGCCGCCGGGTCGTCGTCGGCGAGCACCGCCAACCGGCTCACCTCGTCGCCGAACCCGTTCACGTCGGCCTCTGCGGCCCGCGTGGCCAGCGCCAGCTGGCGAGCCTGCTCGGCACGGGCGCGGCGTCCCTGGCCGACGCTGCTGCGCGCGATCACGACGAAGGCGATGGCCACGACAGCTACCAGCAACACGACGCCGAGATAGTCCATTCGGTCATTGTGCACACAAAACCGGGCGTGTCGCCAAGAAATTTCGATGAATTTCAACCTTTCGATGCAAGCGTCCACGCCGGAGAGCGCTGTATCCACTCTCAGGAATCGCCCTCGATCGTGCACAGAACTGCTCCGCTGGCCACTGTCGCACCCGCTTCTGCACGCAATGCGCGGACGATGCCCGAGCGATGCGCGGCGATCGGCTGCTCCATTTTCATCGCCTCAAGCACCACCACCAGGTCGCCCTCGGCGACCCGATCGCCCTCGGCGACAGCGACCCGGACGATGGTGCCCTGCATGGGTGCGGTGAGGTCGGCGGACGCCGCCTGCGCCGGCCGGGACCCGCCGCCGCGACGGCCCGGACGGGACGGCTGCGCAGGCGTCCGGCGGGCCGATCCGGTCAGCTCGGCGGGCAGCCGGACCTCTAGCCGGCGTCCGTCGACCTCGACCACGAAGCTCTGCCGCTGGGGTTGCCCGGGGTCGGGCACCGAGTCGGCGTAGGGCGCGATCTGGTTGGCGAACTCGGTCTCGATCCACCGGGTGTGGACGCCGAACGCGCCGTCGGCGGCGACGAACGCCGGATCGTCGAGCACCGCGCGGTGGAACGGCAGCACCGACGGCATGCCCTCCAGCACCGTCTCGGCCAGCGCCCGGCGGGACCGCTGCAGCGCTTGAGCACGGTCGGCGCCGGTGACCACGATCTTGGCCACCAGCGAGTCGAAGGCGCCCGGCACCGTCATCCCGGCCAGATAGCCCTCGTCGACCCGGACGCCGGGGCCGGTCGGCGGACGCCACCCGGTCAGCGTGCCGGGCGCCGGCATGAAGCCGCGTCCGGGATCTTCGGCGTTGATCCGGAACTCGATCGAATGCCCACGCAGCACCGGATCGTCGTAGCCCAGCGGTTCGCCGGCGCTGAGCCGGAACTGCTCGCGGACCAGGTCGAGGCCGCTGACCTCTTCGGAGACCGGATGCTCCACCTGCAGCCGGGTGTTCACCTCCAGGAAGCTGATCGTGGCGTCGAGGCCGACCAGGAACTCGCAGGTGCCTGCCCCGACGTAGCCGGCCTCGCGCAAGATCGCTTTGCTGGCCGCATACAGCTCGTCGCGCTGCGCGTCGGTCAGGAACGGGGCCGGCGCCTCTTCTACCAGCTTCTGATGCCGGCGCTGCAGCGAACAGTCGCGGGTGGAGACCACCACCACGCCGCCGTGCGCGTCGGCCAGGCACTGGGTCTCGACGTGCCGGGGCCGGTCCAGGTAGCGCTCCACGAAGCACTCGCCCCGGCCGAAGGCGGCGATCGCCTCGCGGGTCGCCGACTCGAACAGTTCCGGCACCTCGGCCAGGGTCCGGGCCACCTTCAGGCCGCGTCCGCCGCCGCCGTAGGCCGCCTTGATCGCGATCGGCAGGCCGTGCTGCTGGGCGAACGCCACCACCTCGTCCGCGCCGGCGACGGGGTCGGAGGTGCCGGGCACCAGCGGGGCGCCCACTCGGGCAGCCAGATGCCGGGCCCGCACCTTGTCGCCGAGCTCTTCGATGGCGTCGGGGGGCGGGCCGATCCAGGTCAGCCCGGCGTCGATCACGGCCCGGGCGAAGGCGGCGTTCTCGGCCAGAAAGCCGTAGCCGGGATGCACCGCGTCGGCGCCCGAGCGGGCCGCGACGGCCAGCAGCTTGTCGATGTCGAGGTAGGTCTGGCCCGGGGTGTCGCCGTCCAGCGCGAACGCCTCGTCGGCCAGCCGGACGAACAGCGCGTCGGCGTCCGGGACGGCGTAGACCGCGACGCTGGCGAGCCCGGCGTCCGCGGCGGCCCGGATCACCCGGACCGCGATTTCGCCCCGGTTGGCCACCAGGACCTTGGAAAACTCGCCCATCACGAGGCGTCCTTTCTCGTCGTCGAAGTCTGGCGCTGTCAGTGCCTGAAGCTGGTCCGCCAGGCGTGCGGGCCGGGGGTGGGGGGCAGTTGCAGCCGGTCTCGCGGCGAACCCCAGGTCACCTGCGGCCGAGCCGGTGCCGGCTGGTCGTCGGCCTTGGTCGCAGCAGCCAGCAGGACGGCGGTCAACGCCGCCAGTTCGGCATCGCTGGGACGCCCGCGGACGACGATCGGCCCGGTCACAGCGGGATGTTCCCGTGCTTCTTGGGCGGCAGCTGGGCGCGCTTGGTGCGCAGCAGGCGCAGCCCCTTGGCGATCTCGGCACGAGTGGCGCGCGGCGCGATCACCCGGTCGACGTAGCCCCGCTCGGCCGCGATCCACGGGTTCGACAGCTCGTCGTTGTAGGCCTCCACCAGTTCGGCGCGGCGCGCGATCGGGTCGGACGCCTTCGCCAGGTCGCGGCGGTAGAGGATGTTCACCGCGCCCTCGGCGCCCATCACCGCGATCTGGGCGGTCGGCCAGGCCAGGTTGAGGTCAGCGCCCAGATGCTTGGAGCCCATCACGTCGTAGGCGCCGCCGTAGGCCTTGCGGGTGATCACGGTGATCAGCGGCACGGTCGCCTCGGCGTAGGCGTAGAGCAGCTTCGCGCCGCGCCTGATGATGCCGTTCCACTCCTGGTCGATGCCGGGCAGGAAGCCCGGCACGTCGACGAAGGTGAGCACCGGAATGTTGAACGCGTCGCAGGTGCGGACGAACCGGGCCGCCTTCTCGGAGGCGTCGATGTCGAGACAGCCGGCGTAGATCATCGGCTGGTTCGCCACCACGCCGACGGCGCGGCCCTCGACCCTGCCGAAGCCGCAGATCACGTTGGCGGCGAACCGGGCGTGCACCTCGCAGAACTCGCCGTCGTCCACGACACGGGCGATCACCTCGTGCATGTCGTAGGGCTGGTTCGGGGCGTCCGGGATCAGCGTGTCCAGGGCGTCGCCGTCGGGTTCGGCGTCCGGGTCGAGTTCCAGCGCCGGGGGCTCGTCGAGGTTGTTCTGTGGCAGATAGCTGA
The DNA here is from genome assembly GCF_047606665.1 of Micropruina sp. Lineage (GTDB taxonomy): Bacteria > Actinomycetota > Actinomycetes > Propionibacteriales > Propionibacteriaceae > Micropruina. The sequence goes on from NZ_JASGEF010000046.1 coordinate 4,357, forward strand.
GCAGGTGCCGGACGTACTCCAGTGCGTCGGCCTCGTCGGCGGCCAGGTAGTGGGCGTTCCCGGAGCGGGTGTTGTGGGTGTGGGCGCCGCCCAGTTCCTCCATCGTCACCTCCTCGCTGGTGACGGTGCGGATCACGTCCGGGCCGGTGATGAACATCTGCGAGGTCTGGTCGACCATCACCACGAAGTCGGTCAGCGCGGGGGAGTAGACGTGCCCGCCGGCGGCCGCGCCGAGGATCACCGAGATCTGCGGGATGACCCCGGACGCGTGGGTGTTGCGTTTGAAGATCTCGGCGTACAGTCCGAGGCTGACCACGCCCTCCTGGATGCGGGCGCCGCCGCCCTCGACCAGCCCGATCACCGGGACGCCGGTGCGCAGCGCCAGGTCCATCACCTTGCAGATCTTCTCCCCGTACACCTCGCCGAGCGCGCCGCCGAAGATCGTCACGTCCTGGGAGAAGAGCGCCACATCGCGTCCGTCGATGGTGCCGAAGCCGGTGATCACCCCGTCGGTGTAGGGCCGTTTGGCATCCATGCCGAAGGCGGTGCTGCGGTGCCGGGCGAACTCGTCCAGCTCGGTGAAGCTGTCCTCGTCGAGCAGCGCCAGCACCCGCTCGCGGGCGGTCATCTTGCCCTTGGCATGCTGCCTCTCCACCGCCGCCTCGGACGCCGGCTGCTTCGCCTGCCGATCACGACGCTCCAGGTCGGCAAGCTTGCCGGACGTCGTGTGCAGGTCTGGATCCATGGCGGCCACATTAGTCCTTGTCGGACGGCGGATGGAACGGTGCTCTGGTGGACTGCGCCCGGCCTTCGGCCGGGTTCGAACCAGTTTCTGGTGCTTATCACGGCGCCTGTCGCCGGTTGTTGGCGCTCGAACCGGTTTCTTGTGGTTCTGAGCCCTCGTGAATCGGCCCAGAACCACAAGAAAGTGGTTCGAGCTCGAATCGACCCGTTCTCGGGGTGCCATAACCACCAGAAACCGGTTCGAGGCCTTGGCGCGGCGCCGGAGCCGGTGAGGTCGACCCGTGCACACGTGGCCGCCGGCCGATCGACTACTGGACCGTAGGGAACCGGCGAAGCCCTGTGATAGCACGGATTTCGGTCGACGCGACCCTGCCGCGACGGCCGAGGGGGTACCGATGGAGACCAGCCGGTGGCCACCTGCCCGACCCGGTGAGCGCGCGGTGACCCGGGAGCGGCCGAAGGTGACCTTGGCACGCCAGCCAGACCTTCCTCACCTGCTACGCGGCCAGCCTGGTCGACAGCGCCCAGGGATTGCCGGTGATGGCCATAGGCCGGATCTCGGCGTTCGTGATGCCCGCGGCCTGATCACCATCCGGGTGGCCAGTGGGGCCGCGGTCGATCTGGACGAGGTGATCGAACGCTGGGAGGGCAGCGGACTGCTCGGCTACGGCGGCGCACTGGTGCACGGGCTGCTGGACGCCCTGGTCGACGGCCGCTTCGAGGCCGTGCAGGCGATGGACGGCCGGCTCGGAGAGCTCGAGGACCTGCTGTTCAGCCAGACGGTGGGCACCCACGAGATTCAGTCGCTGGTGTTCGCGCTGCGCAAAGGCGCTGGTGTCGCTGCACCGGGTGGTGCTGCCGATGCGCGAGGTGGTGGCCGGGGTGATGCGGCAGCGGCTGGCCGGCGATCGGGAGCAGTCACGGAAACTGGACGGCGAGTTCGCCGACCTCTACGAGCACGTGTTGCGGGCCGCGGAATGGTCCGAATCGCCGCGCGACGTGGTCAGCTCGGTCTCCGAGACCGACCTGTCGCTACAGGACGCCCGGCTCAACACGATCATGAAGAAGCTCGCCTTCTGGGGCGCGATCATCGCCCGTGCCGACGGCGGTGACCGGCTGAATCGGCCAGAACCTGCCCTACTGGGGCTTTTCCACGCAGTGGGGACTGTGGCAGAGCATCGTGCTGATCGTGGTCGGCACCATCGGGCTGTACTGGCTGTTCCGGCGAAACGACTGGCTGTAGTCCACTCTGAGCGTGTCGACGCCCTGCTCGCTACATCCTCATCGGGCGGAGATGCGGTCCAGGAGTGCGGCAACTGCAGACGACGGCACCCACTGCTGTAGCGGGCCGTCGACCGCGGTGTAGAAGTACCGCCCCGCGCAGGAGGCCTCGAGCAGAACGGCGTCGCCGTAGCCGTTGCTGAGGGCCAGCCTCCACTGGTGGGCCTCGGCGCTCGGCGGCGGGGTCGGGCAGGGCAGCCGGAACCCGTTGCTGGAGTGGGCGGCGATGTCGGTGAGGATGGTGCGGGAATCCGCTTCGCTGAGCGGCGTCGTCGAGTCCGCCTTGCCGTTCGCGGTGTAGCGGCACAGTGTCACCGTGGTCATCGCAGCGGGGGTGGCCGGCACGACCGACCGTGGGTCGGCGTCGACGGTGCGGCACAGGGTCGCCGGCGTCCATGCCGGTGCGACCGGATCGATCAGTTCTCGCTGCTGCTCGACCTGCGTGACGAACTCCTTCAGGACGGCGGCCGCTCCGGTGCGCACGTCGTCCACGGTGCCGACCTCCTTGCAGCCGTACAGCTGCAACTTCAGCACCACCGGCCGAGCCCCGTCGGTCTCGGCGACCAGCAGGAAGTCGGGACCGTATTCCTCCGCGCAGCCGTCGGAGGTGGGAGCGGGGCGGGTGGCGATGGTGCGCAGCACGGTGGCGGCGCGCTCGCCGTCCAGCACGGTGAGCGGCGGATAGACGCCGTACGCGTAGGAGCCGGTCGGGCACAGCCGGAGTCGTTGCGTCTGCGCAGGCACCGGCCCGGCGGAGAGGCCCAGGCCCCGGCACTCCGGCGGAACGAGGGTGTTCGTTGGTGTCGGTGTCGGCTTCCGGGAGGCTTCCGCGAGCAGCGCCGCCAGTGCCTGGGTCGTCTTGGCGCTGGGCTGCCAGACCAGCTGACTTATCTCGCCGTCCGGCATGGAGGCGAACCACTGGTTTCCTGCCGTCCTCCAGAACACCAGCGGATCTCCCCACGGCCCGGCCAGGGTCAGCACCGGCCCGTCCGGCAGCGAATCTCTGTTCATCCCGCGGACGCTGTTGGTCGCGATGTCCTTGGTCAGCACGGCGAGCGTCTCCGACGGCACATGCACCGAGGCGCGGACCCGATTTCCGTTCTGGTCGGTGAGGCACAGCACGCCGGCGCGGGTCGTGGTCACATCGAACCGGAACAGGCCTGGCCTGTCGACAGGGAGGCAATTCGCGATCATGTCGCCTTCGGACTGTTGCTCGCGCTGTGCCGTCCACGCCTGCTCCAGCGCGGACAGCATTCCGGACCAGCGGCGATAGTTGGCGTCCGACGGCGACACCCCGCAGGCGTTGGCGGTGGCGGCCTCGAGGATCCGGCGGGAGTCGTCGGCGAGCGTGAACACCACCAGGTAGCGCCGGTCGCCGGCGGCGGAGCAGTCGGGGTCGCGGGGCTTCTCGGCGGGCAGCGCCGCGATGGTGTCGAACAGTGCGGTCGCGCCCTGGACGACCGCGCCTTTCGGCGTGCTGAAGGTCGGTCCGTCGGTGCGCGGGCAGATGCTGGCGCGCACCACCGCGACGCCGTCGCGAGGCTTGAGGACGGGTGAACCGGTCGTTGTGCCGGCGCAGTAAGGGTTGGTCTCTGGCTGAGGCAGCACCCCCGCCGTCGGCTCCACCGCCGTCGAGACGGGAGTGGCGGCCGGGACGGCGACCAGGTCGGAGCCGTTTCGCGTCGGCCACAGGAAGGCGCCGACCAGGGTCAGCACGATCACCGCGGCCCCGCCGGCCATCGCCCCGCGCGTCCGACGGGCATGTCGTCGGCGTGCCTCGCCAGCCCATGACCCCGGCTCGGGTGGCTCGGGGATCGCCGCCCGCAGGCCGGCTCGCAACTGGTCGTCGTTCATCGTTCGCTCCCGTCGGTGAGTAGGGGAGAGGTCCGCAGCTTCGCCAGAGCACGGGACAGCGTGCTCTTGATCGTCCCGACGCTCACCCCGAGCACCTCGGCGGCCTGCGGGCCGGTGAGGTCCTCGAAATAGGTCAGCACCACCACAGCGCGCTGCTGCCGGGGCAGGGCGTCCAAGGCCCTGCGGACGTCGTGACGCACCGTCAGGTCCGGATCGTCGACGCCTCCGGCGTCCACCTCACCGGGCAGTTCGGCATTCCAACGCCGCCGCCACCAGGACAGATAGGTGCGGTACATGGTGGTGCGGACGTAGCCCTCGAAGCCGGCCGCGCCGACCCTGGCGAAGTGCGGATACGTGCGTGCCAACGCGGTCTGCACCAGGTCCTCGGCGCGATGGCTGTCGCCGGTCAGCAGCCAGGCGCTGCGCCACAACGCGGCACCCCGCCCCGCGACGAAGCCGTCGAAGCTCACGGCCTCTTCGCTCGTCGCCACTATCGCCTCCACCAGCATCGGCAGCCCTCCTCAACCTAACAACCGGCTGAGGACACCGAATGGTTGCTCAGCCCGTTGCCGTCATCCCGGCGGACGCCGGATCTCGGTGCGTCTGGGATAGGGAGGTCCCGGATCGAGTCCGGGATGACGTGGGGTGGCCGGGCCGGCGGGGTTGCTCAGTGCAGGAAGATGCCGATGCCGAGCGGAATCAGCCACAGCACCGCCAGTGCCTGCAGCACCCGGTCGTTGAGCACGACGTCCTCGGGCTCGCCGGCGTTGCCGGCGTCGATGTCCATCGCGTAGCGCAGCAGGGCCAGGGTGAACGGCACGATCGAGATCGTCGTCCAGGGCACGCCCCACAGCGGGGCGACGGCCCGCTCGAAGGTCCACAGGCTGTAGGACATGATCACGATCGAGCACGAGATCGCCCAGACGAAGCGCAGATAACTCAGCGAGTACCGCTCCAGCGAGGCGCGGGTGCCGGCCTCGGAACCGAGCTCCTTCATCTCCGAATAGCGTTTGCCGGCCACCATGTACAGCGAGCCGAAGCAGGCCACCAGAAGGAACCACTGGGACAGCGCGATGCCGGACGCCACACCGCCCGCGATCGCCCGCAGCAGGAAGCCCGAGGACACCATCGCCAGGTCGATGATCGGCTGGTGTTTGAGGAACATCGAGTAGCCGACCTGCAGCACCCAGTACACCGCGAGCGTGACGCCCAGCATCGGGGCGACCCAGAAGCCGATACCCAGGCTGGCCGCCATGGTGACCGCGGCCAGCACCGTCGCCGGGCCCTTGGCCAACTCGCCGGCGGCGATCGGCCGGAACCGTTTCTTGGGGTGCAGCCGGTCGGCTTCCACGTCGCGGACGTCGTTGATCAGGTAGATGGACGCGCTGATCAGCGAGAACGCTACGAACGCCCACGCGCTGTTGGCCAGCACGCGTGCGTCGAACAGCGCCCCGGCCGCCATCGGAGCGGCGAACACCAGGATGTTCTTGACCCATTGTTTGGGTCGCATCGCCCTCAGCCAGGCCGGGAGGGCGGACCGCTTGACTTCCACGACAGAGTTCTGCGACATCGCCCAACAGGCTATCGCAGGACTCCCGGCACGCCGACGAATCAGCGGGCCGGCGACGCCCACAGCATCGGCCAGGCGACACCGAGTTCCAGCAGCAGCGTGCGCAACAGCGGCAAGGACAGGCCGACCACATTGTGATGGTCGCCCTCGATGCCGGTCACGAACGGCCCGCCCAGCCCGTCCACGGTGAATGCGCCCGCCACCCAGAGCGGCTCGCCGGTGGCGACGTAGGCGCCGATCTCGGCATTGTCGAGATGGGCGAAGTGCACCACCGTTGACGCCACCGCCTCGGCGGCGCGGTCCATGCCGTCCTCGGTGACGATCACCCGATGGCCGGTGTGCAGCACGCCGGAGCGGCCTCGCATCGCCCGCCAGCGCGCCGCGGCCTCGGCGGCGCCCGCGGGCTTTCCCTGGGCCTGCCCGTCGAACTCGAGCAGCGAGTCGCAGCCGATCAGGACGCGTCGCTCGCCCGGCGCCGCAGGCAGCCGATCGGCGACCGCGGACGCCTTCAGCCGGGCCAGGGTGAGCGCCAGCGCCGCCGGGTCGGCGACCTTGACGGCGTCCTCGTCGACGCCCGAGACGATCACCTCGGCCTCGATCCCGGCGCGCCGCAGTACCTCCAGGCGGGCCGGGCTGGCCGAGGCCAGCACCACTCTCATCGCCGACCCCCATTCCGGTTCGGGGCATGGTTCCTATTCCGGTTCAAGGGACGGTTCCCATTCCGGTTCGGTGCGATCATCGCGAAACCTCTCTGCGGGCGGATCTGCTCGGCACGGACGTCGGCCGCACCATTGTGGCCGACCGGCACCCCGTAGGCTGCGTGCCGTGACCGCCGAAACCGCCGTGGACGCCGCCGCGCTGCGCGCCGCGCTGTCCGGCCCGGGCCACCTGTTCCAGGACTTCGCCTGCGTGCCGAGCACCGCGTCCACCAACGCCGACCTGGTCGCGGCCGCTCGCTCCGGAGCAGCCGCCGGCACCGTCCTGGTCGCCGACCACCAGAGCGCCGGCCGGGGCCGTTTCGACCGCAGGTGGGAAGCGCCACCAGGGGCCTCGGTCGCCGTCTCGGTGCTGCTGCGTCCGGACGGCGCGTCGATCGCCCGCTGGATGTGGCTGCCGCTGATCGCCGGCGTCGCGGTCGCCGAGGGCATCGGTGCGTCCGCCGGTCTCGGGGCCGAGGTGAAGTGGCCCAACGACGTCCTGGTCGGCGGCCGGAAGGTGTGCGGCATCCTCTCCGAACGGGTCGACGACGCCGCCGTGATCGGCATCGGCATCAACACCGCGCTGGACGCCGACGAACTGCCGGTGCCGACCGCGACCTCGCTGCGGCTGGCCGGTTCGGACGCCTCCGCCACCGACGTCGTGATCGGCGTCCTGACTGCGCTGGAGGACGCCTACCGGCGCTGGGAATCGACCGCTGACCTGCGGGAATGGTACGTCCGGCAGTGTTCGACGATCGGACGCGAGGTGCGGATGGAGCAACCCGGTGGCGGCTACGTCGAGGGCCGGGCAACCGGGGTGGATGCCAGCGGTTGCCTGCTGGTCTGGACGGCGTCGGGCGAGCGGGCCTTCGCCGCCGGTGACGTGCTGCACCTGCGCTGAGCATCGAACGACGCTCGCCGGTACGGCGTCCGTTAAGGTAAGCCTTCGATCCCCGAACTGAGGTGGTGACCGGGTGAGCGGAGGCTTCTTCGCCCTGCTGGACGACATCGTCGCGATGGCGAAGCTCGCCGCCGCCTCGATCGACGACGTCGGAATGGCCGCCGGAAGGGCCAGCGCCAAGGCCGCCGGAGTGGTGATCGACGACACCGCTGTCACCCCGCGCTATGTGCACGGCTTCAGCCCCGAGCGCGAACTGCCGGTGATCAAGAAGATCGCCGCCGGATCGTTGCGCAACAAGCTGCTGATCATCTTGCCGGCGGCGTTGCTGCTCAGCCAGTTCGTACCCTGGCTGCTGACCCCGATCCTGATGTGCGGCGGCACCTATCTGTGTTATGAAGGCGCCGAGAAGATCTGGGAGAGATTCGGCGGCCACAGTCACGACCATGACGAGCAGAGTCCCGCCGTCGGCGGCCCGGACGAGAAGGCCATGGTTGCCGGCGCGATCCGGACCGACCTCATCCTGTCCGCCGAGATCATGGTGATCGCACTCAACGAGGTGGCCACCGAGCCGCTGCTGTCCCGCACGATCACGCTGATCGTGGTGGCATTGGCGATGACCGTGCTGGTCTACGGCGTGGTCGCGGTGATCGTGAAGATGGACGATGTCGGCCTCCACCTCGCCACCGAGCGCTCGGGTGCCGTAGCTGCGCTGGGACGGGGTCTGGTGGCGGCCATGCCGATGGTGCTGGCAACCCTGTCGAATGTCGGCATCGTGGCGATGCTGTGGGTCGGCGGGCACATCCTGCTGGTCGGCCTGGACGCCCTCGGCTGGCACCCGCCCTACGAACTGGTGCATCACGCCGAAGAGGCGATCGTGCACGCCGTGCCCGGCTTCGTCGGCGAGGCGCTGGCCTGGCTGACGAACACCGCGGCGTCCGCCGTGCTCGGCATGGTCGCCGGCGCGATCGTGCTGGCCGTCATGCAGCTGATCGGACGCCTCCGCGGCGCCCCGAAGGCCGACGAACACGCCGCGGAGTAGCGTCGCCGGCATGGTGGCCTACTTGCGCGGGCTGCTGGCCCGCTGAGCCCCGACCGCCCGGCGCGGGGGCGCGGTCGGTTGGACGTCGACCGCCCGGCGCGGGCCCACGGCAGGTCCGGCCGCCGCCCGCTGCAGCAATGGTCCGGCCGCCGCCCGCTGGGTCAATCTGGTCGGACGCCCCACCACGGCTCGGCGCGGCCCGCCGTGATCGCGGGTGACCGCGCGGCGCAGGGCGGCGAACCCGCTGAGGGCGATCACCAGCGCCAGCAGGCCGAACACCGCGACGGTGGCGAACCCGCCGTGGTAGCCGAAATGGTCGATCACCTGCCCGGACGCGCTGGAGCCGATGGCCACGCCGATCCCGATCCCGGTGCCCATCCAGGACAGGCCCTCGGTGAGCCGGTCGGGGGAGACCAGCCGGGCGATCAGCGAGTTCCCGTTGATCAGCGTCGGCGCGACCGTGACGCCGACCAGCAGCCCGGCCAGGCACAGCAGCGGCACCGATTGGGCGATCAGCAGGCTCAGGCAGGCGGCGCACATCGCCGCCACCCCGACCATGAAGCGTCGCGCCAGCGGCGAGGTGAGCCGGCGCGCACCGTAGTAGAAGCCCGCCGCACCGGAGGCCAGCGAGAACACGGCCAGCACCACCCCCGACGCCTCGCGCACCTCCCACTGGGTGGCCGCCGCCACCACCGACACGTCGATCGAGCCGAAGACGCAGCCGATCAGCAGATTCACCGCGACCACTGCTGCCACTCCCGGCACCAGCAGCAGCACCCGATGGGTCAGCCGGGGTGTGTCCGCGTGCGCGGCGCGGGGCAGCACCGGTGGTTCGGTGGCGCGCTGCGAGTAGAGGAGCTGGGCCCCGGCCAGCGCGAACAGCACCGGCGCGATCAGGCCGGCGGCCGGGTGGACGCCGGTGGACAGCGCGGTGGCCAGCACCGGGCCGATCATGAAGGTGACCTCGTCGAGCGTCGACTCCAGCGAGTAGGCGGTGTGCAACTGCTCAGGATCGGTCACCACGTGATTCCAGCGCGCCCGGACCAGCGCGCCTGGCGCGCCACCGGTGGCGCCGGAGACGACGGCGGCCGGGAACAGCGTCCAGGCCGGCAGCTGCAGCATCGCGAACACCACCAGCAGCGCCAAAGCGGACGCCGACACCACCGTCGCCGGGTACATCACCCGACGCTGCCCGTACCGGTCGACCAGGTTCGACAGCGCCGCGGTGCCGACCGCCCAGGCGACCGCGTTCGAGGCGGCCAGCGCGCCCGCCAGACCGTAACTGCCGTAGAGAGCGGACACCATCAGCACCAGGCCGATGCCCATCATCGCGCCGCCGGAACGGGCCAGCAGGCCGGCCGCGGAGAACTGCCAGGCGCCGGGAAGGGTCAAGATCTCCCGGTAGGCACGCATCCGTCCATTCTCGCGCAGACGGCCGGAAACTCCGAAATCAGCAGTCCAACGTCGCACGGTGTGCCGCACCGCACGATCTGTCAGCCCAAGAAGTCGTAGAGCAGCCGGTTGTACTGCTCGGTGGCACGGGTGGGAACCGGCGCGGTGGCGCCCGGAATCACCTCGACGCGGGCGTCGCTGAGATCGGACGCCAGCTCGCGGCCCGCGGCGGTGCCGGCGGCGTCCGAACCGCCGGCGATCAGCAGGGTGCGGGCGGTCACGGCGCCCAGCCAGGGCCGCAGGTCGATGCCGGACGCCGCCTTCACCAGCCGCAGCATCCGAGCCCGGTCCAGGCCGGCGTCCGCCAGTTGCCCGGCCGGCATGGCCCGGACGGCGAGCCGCTGCGCCAGCCCGGCCATCCGCGACGGACGGGGCTGCAGGTCGGAGAGCACCAGGTGCGACACCGCGTCCGGGGAACGTCCGGCGGCCACGACGGCGACGGACGCGCCCAGCCCGGTGCCGGCCAGCGCCACCTGGTCGACCCCGAAGCGGTTCAGCTGGGCCAAGGTGGCGTCCGCGGCCTTCTCCAGGTCGAAGTCGCCGGGACGTCCGGGCCGCAGGCCTTCCAGCCAGGGCGCCACCGCGCGGGTGCCGGTCGGGAGGGCGGTCACCTGCTCCTGCCAGAACGGCGGATTCTGACCCAGGCCGTGCAGGAACACCAGAAGAGGTACGGACATAGCCCCCATCGAACCACGGACATAATGGACGCCATGGGATTGCCCGCCAAGCTGCTCGGAACCGGTGAGCAGGAACTGCTGCATCTGCGCTCACACGGCAAGACGATGATCAAGCCGGCGATTTGGCTGGTGGTGGTCGCGGTCCTGTTCGGGGCGGTGTTCGCGCTGCTGCCGGTGTCGTGGCGTCCGGCGTCCGGCTGGGTGGTGACGATCCTGGCGCTGGCCTTGGCCGTGCCGGTGTACCTGCTGCCGCTGCTGCGCTGGCGGACCACCACCTACACGCTGACCAATCACCGGCTGATCACCCGGTCGGGAATCATCAACAAGGTCGGTCACGACGTCCCGGTCGCACGGATCACGAACGTCGCCTACGAGCGCAGCCTGACCGACCGGATGTTCGGCTGCGGCTCGCTGGTGTTCACCACCTCGGCCGAGGCGCCGGTGGTGTTGCACGACATTCCGAAGGTCGAAGAGGTCGGGGTGGCGATCTCCAACCTGCTGTTCGGCGTCCGCGGATGACCGAGGCGACCAGCGTCCAGCTGGGGTTGCGCACCCAGCTGATCCGGTTCGTGCTGACCGGGGGACTGTCCGCGATCGTCGACTACGGCCTGCTGGTGCTGCTGATGGCGGTCGGCCTGGACTACATTCCGGCCAAAGTGCTGTCGTTCATCGCCGGCACCACCACCGCCTATCTGATCAACCGGCGCTGGACCTTCGTCTCGGACGGCTCACGCCGCAAATTCGCCGCCGTGATGGGCCTGTACGCGGTGACCTTCGTGGTGCAGGTGGGCATCTTCGCCGGGCTGTACCCGTGGCTGGTGTCCGTCGGCCTGGACACCCCGATCCTGCCCGCCGGCCTCGTCACCGCCATGCACTGGGCGCAGTTCCTCGGCTTCGTGGTGGCCCAGGGCACCGCGACCGCGGTGAACTTCATCGTCCAGCGCGCGGTGATCTTCAAATCCTGACCCACAAGCTTTCATAGCCCAAGTCGCTAGCACACCTTTTGATCAAGGACACCCTTTTCGGCGGTCAGTCAAGTTCAGGGTCACACGCCCCTACCGGCGAGGCACTTACATCCTCTACGTCAATAACGTGCGGTAAGGACGCCGGTGGCGGAGGCAATCCGGTCGCAGCCACGGTCAGGCGTCCAGCGGACGACCGGCCTTCCTGGCTCGGTCGAACACCATCCTCGCGACGTACAGGATCTCCTCCGGATCGGAACTCCCGATGTAGGAGTCGTCGAACAGCCGGTCGTGAATTCCCAGGGCAGCCTCGGGACCGGTGACGCCCGCTTGCCGGAACAGAACCTCGAGGTCGTCCAGGTCACGGCCGCGGCCGGCGCGCAGCTTCATCGCGATCAGGTGATCCACTGAGGCGACGGTGATGCGAAGGCCCGGCAGCGTGAGCTCGCTCGCCCCATCGTCTGGCTGGTTGGTGAAGAACGCCACGGCGCTCGAGTTGACCCACGTCGGACTCAGATTGTGGCGGCGGGCGACCTCGCGCACCGCCGCATCGAAAGGCGCCCGGTCGGATTGGATGGAGGCGTCCACATCGCGGGTGACCCGTCGTGAGTCGAAGACGAGCGCCATCGCAGCACCGCCGACCACGTAGATCGATGCTTGCAGGTGCTGGTCCCGGAGTAGTTGCCCGACCTCGCCCAGGTAGCCCAAGAGGTCGGCGCGACCCAGATCACGATGCTCGCTGGTCATGCCGCCTCGAAGTCCCGTTCGTCCATGAAGATCCCGACCCTGATCAACTCGGCCGGAGCATGGACGAGGTCCGAGTACTGCTGCGAGGGGTTCAGACGGGTCGGCCACCAGAAGCGCTCCAGGGGCGGCTTCATCGTCCATCGCGGCGCCCGCACGCCGAGGCTGTGCAGTCGGTACCGGACGGCGGCCGCCAACAAGGTGTCCCACCGGACGTCACCGATCGGCGACGGCTCAGCGATCGCGGCGTCCAGCTGGCCCTCCCGGTGGGCGTCCGCCAGCTGGTTGACGCCATCGAGGAGCATCCGCATCGCCATGTCGGCATCGCCGTCCGACAGCCAGCGACGCACATCGGCCGCCGTCTCGTCGACGGTCGGCCACCATTGCCACTCGGCCATCACGTCACCTCCTGTGCGGCCGACGTTACAGCGGGCGGGGCCGGACGCGACATCGCCCTGGTTCGGCGTCCTTCACCGGGTTCGAACCACGGAAAGGACGCCGAAGGGCGGACACGTGGATCGAGGCTAAGGTTCCTCCGGTGACCGTGCGAACCATCGGCATCATCGGCGGCGGCCAATTGGCCCGGATGATGCACGCCGCCAGCATTCCCCTCGGAGTCCGCATCGCGCTGCTCGCCGAAGGACCGGACGTCTCCGCCGCGCAGGTGGTGGCCGACACCGATGTCGGCGACTACACCGACGCCGAGACCGTCTACGCCTTCGCCGAACGCTGCGACGTGATCACCTTCGACCACGAGCATGTCCCGCCGCCGATCCTGCGCGAGCTGCAGGCTCGTGGCAAGCAGGTTCACCCCGGTCCGGACGCCCTGCTGCACGCCCAGGACAAGGTCGTGATGCGGGAACGGCTGACCGGTCTGGGGATGCCCTGCCCGGCCTTCGCGGTGGCGGCGGACGCCGATGAGCTGCGCGGCTTCGGTGAGCGCACCGGCTGGCCGGTGATCGCCAAGACATCCCGCGGCGGCTACGACGGCAAGGGCGTCTGGAAGATCGACGGCCCGGACGACGCCGACGAGCCGTTCGCGAACCTCAAGCCCGGCGTGCGGATCCTGGCCGAGGAGTTCATCGCCTTCAGCCGTGAGCTGAGCGTGCTGGTGGCGCGGCGTCCGTCCGGTGAAGAACGGGTCTACCCGGTCAGCGAGACCGTGCAGACCAACGGCATCTGCACCCACACCTTCACCCCGGCGCCCGACCTGAGCACCGAACAGCGGGACGCGATCGAGGCGATGGCGCTGCGGATCGCCGCCGA
>NZ_JASGEF010000047.1:0-107922 GCF_047606665.1 Micropruina sp.
GCGGGATTGTTAGTTTCACGCACCACGGGAGGGTCCTGCTAGCCACAGCTAGTCAGGATCGGACGGTACGGATTTGGGATCCTGATAGTGGTGCGCAGGTCGGGCAAACCCTCAGTAGTCACGCGGACCTGGCGTGCGGCGTTGTTGGCTTTACCTGCGACGGTCGGACATTGCTCGCCATTGCGAGTATTGATTCAGCGGTGCAGATTTGGGATATCGAGAGTGGTGCGAAGGTCAGACAACCTCTGAATGGTCGCAACGGCCCCGTGAGCGGACTCACTAGATTTAGCTACCAGGATAGGGTCTTGCTTGCCATCAGTGGGGGTAGGATGGTGCAGATTTGGGATCCCGACAGTGGTGAACAGATTGAGCGATTCCACGCTGATCGGACCAGCGAAGTGAGCGGGGTTGTCAGCTTTTCTTACGGGGGTCGGTCTTTGCTCGCTATCAGTGCGGGTCGGATAGTTCAGATTTGGGATCCTGGTACCGGTCAGAGGGTCGGACGGCCACTCACTGGCCATGCTAGCTCGATAAGTGGGGTTGTCAGCTTTTCTTACGGGGGTCGGTCTTTGCTCGCTATCAGTGCGGGTCGGACAGTCCGGATTTGGGATCCTGGTACCGGTCAGAGGGTCGGACGGCCACTCACTGCCCATGCCAGCCGGGTAAGTGGGGTTGTCAGCCTTCCATGCGACGGCAAGGTCCTTCTCGCCACGAGTGCCGGTCCGATGTTGCGGATTTGGGACCCTGCCACCGGCCAGCAGGTTGGGCAACCCCTCGGTGGCCACACCGACTCAGTAAGGGGGATTACCAGCTTCACCCACCGCGGCGGTCGCACCCTGCTGGCCACGACCGGCCGGGATGAGACCGTGCGGATTTGGGATCCGGAGGTGGGCTCCGCCATCGCGGTGCTGCGTCTTCACCACCGGGTGCGTACCCTCGTTGCCCTGGACAATGACCTGATCGTGGGGCTCGATGACGGCTGGGCGCGGATCGTCCTACCGGATGAAATCGGCTGAGTGCCACCTGTCGGCAACGCTCGGACCGAGCAGCTCCGGGGACCTGAGCCTTCGCGCTGGTAGGCCAGCGCTACCCCTGGTTCAGCTTCACGATCGATTCGGATCGATCCGCTCCAGTTTCGTGCCGCCCGCCGTCCCGCTTCTCGATGCCGGCGCCGAGGTCGGCATAGGTTGGCGGCATGGATTCCAGGAGCGAGAAGCTTGCCCACGCCCGCTCGTTCGGTGAGGTGGCCGGGGTCTATGAGGCGTCCCGTCCGAGCTATCCGGCGGCTGCCGTCTCCTGGCTGGTGAAGCCTGAAGAGGTGCGTGTCGTCGATGTCGGTGCAGGTACCGGCAAGCTCAGCCGTGCCCTGCATGCGGCCGGACACGAGGTCACCGCCGTCGATCCGTCCGAAGAGATGCTGGCCGTGCTGCGGCAGCAGGTGCCGGGGGTGCAGACCCTCGTTGGCACCGGCGAGCAGCTGCCGGTTCACGATGGTTCGGCCGATGCTGTCACGTTTGCGCAGGCGTGGCACTGGGTCGATCCGGTGGCCGCGTCCATTGAGGTGGCGCGGGTGCTCCGGCCCGGTGGAGTGCTCGGCCTGGTCTGGAACCTCCGCGACGAACGGGTCGACTGGGTGCGCGAACTCGGTGTGGCGATGCGCGCTGACAAGGGTCAATACACCATCGGGATGGACGACGACCCGAAGGTTGCCGCGCCGTTCGGCAGACCTGAGCGGGCTGAGTTCGGTTGGACCCAGCCGCTCGACGTCGACGCCGTGCTCCAACTGGTCCGCTCCCGCAGCTACTTCGCCGTCTTGGACGCCGCCGGGCAGGCCGAGGTCCTCGACACCGTACGGCGCCTGCTCGACACCCATCCTCAACTTGCCGGACGCCGAACCATCGACCTGCCGTACGTCACCGTGGCCTACCGCTACCGGCGTCCCTGACCCGCCGACGAAGTTCTCAGGAGAGCCGGACCGGCGAGCCGTAGTCGGCGACCTGCCGGTCGACCGTCAACAGCAGGACGCCCTCCACCCTGGCCTGGGCGACCAGCAGCCGATCGAACGGATCGCGATGCAGCAACGGCAGATCGGCGACGGCTGCCGCGTGGGCGGCGCTGACCGGAAGCTCCGCATAGCCGTTCTCGATCAGCGCGCGCCGAAGCACATGCGCGTCCGCAGTGAAGTCGGCACGTCCCAGAGCTGCCTTGATCAGAAATCACAGCTGGCCGTCGAGCAGGGTCGCGATCTCGCCCGCCGCCAGCCGATCGAAGTCGTCCGGGACGACGGACTGCCCAGCGAGAAAGCCCAGCCGGCGCGGGGCTGGGGGAGCGTCGACCCTGGTCGCGGTGCCCTCCTCCTCATTGGTCAGGGCTACTCGGTCGATGCCCAGGCCGGCATTCCGGAGCCGAAAGCCGACGACGGCGATGGTCGTCGATTCGCCCTGATCGGGCGGCTGCGGTAAAGTCTGGCGTTGGCGTCAGGACGCCCGCGGAACCCCAAGAGCCGCCCATCGATCATCCAGTATCGAGACCATCTGGTCCGGGCAGCGCCGCGCAACGGGAAACCGAAAGGAGAGCAGCCCCCTTCATGGATGCTGATCTGAAGAAGAAGACCATCGAAGAATTCGCCATCAATTCGGGTGACACCGGTTCGCCGGATGTGCAGATCGCGCTGCTCACCCGCCGGATCGCCCACCTGACCGAGCACCTCAAGGTGCACAAGGGCGACCATCACAGCCACCGTGGCCTGATGCTGCTGATCGGCCGGCGTCGCCGGCTGCTGAAGTACGTCGCCAAGCAGGACATCGAGCACTACCGCGCGCTGATCGCGCGACTCGGCCTGCGTCGCTGACTTCACGAGGGGAGTGGCTTCGGCTGCTCCCCTCGGCGCATCCCCGGCGGGCTTCGGCAGGGTTTCGACAAGCTCGATCAACACAGAGCTCGACAAGCTCAGCCGCCGGGACACAACTGAATATCCACACCACCGTCCACCGCGCGAACGCATGTGAATCGTCGGTCCTCGGTAGTGGCTCTCGGGTCCAGAAAGCCCCGCGGGCCTCGATCGAAGACCGGGTTCAATCGCCGAGTCGGCCGTGTCGCCGCAGCGGTGGGTGCAACCCGAAAGGAGGTCCCGTGGAGGGACCCGATCTGCAGTACACCGAGGCCATCATCGACAATGGCGCGCACGGCAAGCATGTCGTCCGCTTCGAGTCCGGCCTGCTCGCGCGCCAGGCCAACGGCTGCGCCAGCGTCTACCTGGACGGCGACACCATGCTGCTCGCCGCCACCACCGCGTCCAAGAATCCGCGCGACGGCATCGACTTCTTCCCGCTCACCGTGGACGTCGAAGAGCGCATGTACGCCGCGGGCCGCATTCCCGGCTCGTTCTTCCGTCGTGAGGGACGCCCCGGCGAGGCCGCCATCCTGGCCTGCCGGCTGACCGACCGTCCGCTGCGTCCTTGCTTCGTGAAGGGCCTGCGCAACGAGGTCCAGGTCGTCATCACGGTGATGGCGCTGAACCCCGACGTGCTCTACGACGTGCTGGCGATCAACGCCGGCTCGGCGTCCACCACGCTGGCCGGTCTGCCGTTCACCGGTCCGGTCGGCGGCGTCCGGGTCGCCCTGATCGGCGACACCTGGGTCGGCTTCCCGACCAACAGCCAGCTCGAGGACGCCACCTTCGACATGGTGGTGGCCGGCCGGGTGCTGGCCGACGGCGATGTCGCGATCATGATGGTCGAGGCCGAGTCGACCGAGCAGACCTGGGATCTGGTCCGCTCCGGCCGGACCGCCCCGACCGAAGAGATCGTGGCCGCCGGCCTGGAGGCGTCCAAGCCGTTCATCAAGGCGCTGTGCGACGCGCAGGTCGAGCTGGCCGCCAAATTCCCCAAGAGCGTCGGCGACTTCCCGGTCTTCCTCGACTACCAGAGCGACGTCTTTCAGGCCGTCTCGGCCGCGGCGTCCGAACGACTCCGCGACGTGATGAGCATCTCCGGCAAGCACGAGCGGGAGACCTCCACCGAGGCCCTGCTGGCCGATCTGCACACCGAGCTCGACGGCACCTTCGAGGGCCGCGAGAAGGAGATCACCGGTGCCTACCGGGCGCTCACCAAGAAGGTCGTCCGCACCAAGACGCTGACCGACGGCATCCGGATCGACGGCCGTGGGCCGCGTGACATCCGGACGCTGAGCGCCGAGGTCGGCGTCATTCCGCGGGTGCACGGTTCGGCGCTGTTCATGCGCGGCGAGACCCAGATCCTGGGTGTGAGCACGCTGAACATGCTCGACATGGAGCAGAAGATCGACTCGCTGGCGCCCGAGAACACCAAGCGCTACATGCACAACTACAACTTCCCGCCGTACTCGACCGGTGAGACCGGCCGGGTCGGTTCGCCGAAGCGGCGCGAGATCGGCCACGGCGCGCTCGCCGAGCGTGCGCTGGTGCCGGTGCTGCCCAAGCGCGAGGAGTTCCCGTACGCGATCCGTCAGGTGTCCGAGGCGCTCGGCTCGAACGGTTCGACCTCGATGGGTTCGGTGTGCGCGTCCACGCTGTCGCTGCTGAACGCCGGCGTGCCGCTGAAGGCGCCGGTCGCGGGCATCGCGATGGGCCTGATGAGCGACGAGATCGACGGCCAGATGCGCTACCTGGCGCTGACCGACATTCTCGGTGCCGAGGACGCGCTGGGCGATATGGACTTCAAGGTCGCCGGCACCCGTGACTTCGTCACCGCCCTGCAGCTGGACACCAAGCTCGACGGCATCCCGTCCGACGTGCTCGCCGGTGCCCTGCAGCAGGCCCGCGAGGCGCGGCACACCCTGCTCGACGTGATGGGCGAGGCGATCGACACCCCGGACGAGATGTCGCCGTTCGCGCCGCGGATCATCACCATCAAGATCCCGGTCGACAAGATCGGCGAGGTGATCGGCCCCAAGGGCAAGATGATCAACCAGATCCAGGACGACACCGGCGCCAACATCTCGATCGAGGACGACGGCACCATCTACATCGGTGCCGACAGCGGCGAGGCGGCGGACGCGGCCCGCTCGATGATCAACGCGATCGCCAACCCGACCATGCCCGAGCGCGGCGAGCGCTACCTGGGCACCGTGGTGAAGGTGATGAACTTCGGCGCCTTCGTGTCGCTGCTGCCCGGCAAGGACGGTCTGCTGCACGTCACCAAGCTGCGCGCGCTGAACAACGGTCAGCGGGTGGAGAACGTCGAGGACGTGGTGAGCGTCGGTCAGAAGATCCAGGTCGAGATCTCCGACATCGACGATCGCGGCAAGCTGTCGCTGATCCCGGTGATCGAAGAGAAGGCCGACGCCTGATCTGCTGACCCGTCCATCGGACGCCGATCGACAGCGTCGAGCGCCGCACCCACTCGGGTGCGGCGCTCTGCTGTTTGCTACGGAAAGATCTGTTGGGCGGCGTCCATCACTCGTTCGAGGTCGGGCATCACGCCGATCTGATCGCTGGGTGCGTTGGCCGTGCTGACATCGGGGAGGGCTGAGGTGCCATGTCGCGCATCGCTGAACAGGGCCCGGAGCACCAGAGGAGTGAACGGTCGGCCGCGATCGGTGAGTCGCATGCTCTGGGCCAGCGTTGCCGCTCCGGCGATGATTGCGCTGGCGGCGCTGGTGCCGCCGAAGTTGCCGTAGCCGGTGTTGCTGGAACTGTAAGAGGTCCAGGCGCGGTCGGCCCACGCATAGCAGTCCACTCGACTGCCGTAGTTGCTCCCAATAGTCACACTCTTGCCAGGGTCGTCGATCCAGCGGCGGTGTCCGGTCTGGTTCGTCTTCAGTGTGCTGACCGCGCCGCCCACCAGGATGGCTCCGGAGTCGTACCCACCTCGGCGGACGTCTGCCAGGCCTTTCGGGACGTCGGCGACGAGAGTGTCGAGGTCTTTATTGGCGTTTCCCGCGGCTTCGATCACCACGATGCCGGCTGAGGCCAGGAGCCTGAGGGTCTGCTGGACAGCATATTCCCGCTCGATAGGTCGGTGGTAAAGACTGCCGCCCCACCCGCCTTCCTGTTTTGCCACCTCAAGCAGCACGACATCTCCACAACGCATCACCCGGCGTGCGGCGATGAGGGCATCGACGACGTGCGGCTCGGTGGGTTCTTCAGTGGTGCCGGCGTAGACCTTGTCGCCCCGATGGAAATGAGAGGCGATCAACACCCGCGCCTGCGGGCAGATGCCAGAAACGCCGTTCTTGCGGACGAGCTCTCCCGCCACGATGCCGAGGACTGCGGTGCCGTGGGCGGCCTCGTATTTGTTGACGCCGATCATGGGTTTGAGGCCCTTGAGATTTCGCAATGCCTCATGCCTGAGATTCCAGCCCGCCTCGATGTCGAGGAGTTTGACCCGTCCGACCTGGCTGTCGTTCGTCCATTCTCCGGTTCCTCCGCCCTGTTGCCAGGCCCATTCGGCGTTGATCCCGTGGAGGGACGCGTTGAGGTACGACTGTGCCGACCGAGTGATGGTTATGGTTTGGCTGGGTGACAAGGTCGGGCGTCGCGGTGCTACTACCCGTGGCATGATTTGAGGGTTGTCGCCCGGTGGGCTGTCGTCGTTTGAATCCACCCCGACGACCGTGACAGGCAACTCGACGTAGGCGGCGGTGACACCCTCGGCGTCGAGGATCTCGTTGGTCAGGTTCTCCATCTCGTCCGGCGTCCGGTTCAGACGGCTGAGATCGATTCGCCAGTAACGGGTGAGGCTGGTGGACAGGCCCCAGCCGCTGTCCTCGGCCTCGGCTTCCAATGCGCGAAGTTCCGCCACGGTGCACGTCGTGACCATGCGAGGCGTCGGCAGCTGTCCGTCGACAGTCTCGGCCGCAAGGGCGGTCAGGATCGCTTTCAAGGTGGCGAGGCGATCGAACCGACTCGCAACCGTCAAGAGGTCGTTGTAGTCGTCGGTCCGCAGGTCCTCGTCGAGTTGAACGACGATATGGGTCGGTCGAGCGGCCATGGAAGTCCCCTTCGGCGTTGAGTGTGGGTGTGGGACATCCTCGTCCCGTACCCATTGAGTGGCGGAAAGACGCTCATTTGATACGCGCCGCGGCCGCTGTCGGAGTGCCCCGTTCGTCGTGGCACGACAACACGGTCGGGGTGGGTCCACGCCGCTGCGGTAGGCCCAGGCCGTCGCGGCGGCCTGGGCCGGTGGGTCACAGCCGGCATGTGAAGTCGGCGAGTCGTGTATCAAAGCTGTCGGCATGATCGCTCTCTTGAGAGGGCCGTACACTGCGGCACAACCCATAGCAAGGAGTCATCCATGAGCTACCAAGAAAAGCCTGAGCGCTGGGCGCCGCCGAAGGAAGGGACAGCCCCCTCTCGAGGGCGGTGGCTCATCGTTGACGCGCCGAGAGAACTCCAGACATGGATGGATCAAACCTACGCAGTGGCCAGCGACGCTATCGGATTCGGGAAGGCAGGGAATGAGGAGGTCGAGCCGCCGGCCGCAGCAGTCATTAGTGTGTCGGCCGTCTGGAAATGGATCGAGGACATTTACGTCTGGCCGAGGTCTGAGGACGACGAGGACGCGCATGGCGCGGACGGGGAAGGGCAGGGCGGCGACGACGATGCCCATGAAGCCGAGGAGAGCGGCGACCAGGAAGATGACGGCGAGCAGGGCGATGAATGGGAACATTGGTCGATCGCCCAGGACGGCTTGCCGGAGGTTCTCACTTCGTCGGGGAACGGCCCCGATCCTGTCTCCGATCTGCTCAGAACGCTGTGCAAACTGACCGGGTTCTGCAAATACAAGTAGTAGTGAGGGCCGGGTCGTGAATGCAGTGGCGCGGGCTCCGCAGGCGGCATGGGGGATTGCTGTCATCGGCATCATCGTCGCCGTCGGCAGCCTCGCGCTGGAGCCATTCGTCGTTTCGGGAGCACCCGACCGGTGGGGTGACGGCATCGTCTCGGTGCGCTACGTGTTCATCGCGGTACTGACGCTGGTTGTGGGTGCGCGCGTGGTGAGTCATATGCCGAGGCTCAGATATGGCTGGCTCTTGTTGGCCACGGGGTTTGCCGCGGCCCTCTCCGCAGCGCTGAGCCTGGCGGCTGCCGTGCCAAGCCCATGGCTGATCCACTGGGCGCGTCAATGGGTGTGGTTTCTCAGCTACGCGCTCTTCACATTCACGGCACTTCTCTTTCCCGACGGGCTCCCGCCGTCAGCACGATGGCGGCTGCCGCTCCGGACGCTCTATGTCGGGTTGGGCGTGGGACTCATCGGTCTAGCGGTGTGGTCGTCGGGCGATGAAGAACCGGTGGGCAACGGGGACGTATGGGGAATCGCCGCCCTGTGCGGCCTTGTCGCGTTGTTCATCAGTGCGTTGTTGGGCCCGGTCGCCATCGCCACGCGTGCTCGGCGAGCGGCGCCCGCCCTGAAGACACCGTTACGGTGGGCTGCGATTTCGGCGATCCTGGTGCTGCTGGGAATGGTTCTGGAGGTCTTGCCGGCATTCGGATTTCCGAGGGTGGGCTGGCCGACCGTGACGGCCGCGCTGGTATTCCCTGCGGCGACCGCCATCATGATCGCTCGCTACGGGCTCTACGACATCGACCGGATCGTGCACCGGTCGATGCTCTACGGCGGGCTGGTGCTCGCCGCCGGCGGCATCTATGCGGTCGTGTTGCCGGCCACTGGCTGGCTGATCAACACGATGTGGAAGCCGGACGGCCCCGATCCGCTGGCTCAATCCGGGGTAGCTTCCCAGGCGGCGGCGATTGCGGCTGCCGCTGCCGCGGTGCTCGCGGTGTTGCTGTTGCGCAGTTGGCTTTACGAGTTCCTCGAACGGCGCCTCTATGGATACGCCGCGCGTCCCTACGAGTTGCTGAGTTCGCTGGCCAGCGGGGTCGGTACGGCATTGACGCCGGGAGAGATGCTCGGCGCGGTGGTCGACGGCGTCGCCGACGGACTCCGCGTCCCGTATGCCGCCGTGTTCCTGGCGCCGAAGGAGAGTCCCGAGCAGGCCGCGGGGGAGCGGCGTCCCTGGCAGGTCACCTCGCTCGATCTGGTGCACCGGGGCGACACGATCGGGCAGCTGGTGGTGCAGCAGCGGGCCCCGGACGAGCCGTGGACCCGGCGCGAGCGGAAGCTGCTGGCCGCGTTGGCCGCCCAGGTCGCTGCACCGGCGGCCGCCGTCCGGCTGATTCGCGATCTCCAGCACGCGCGGGAGCGGCTCGTCACCGCCCGCGAGGAGGAGAAGCGCCGGCTCCGCAAGGATCTGCACGACGGTGTGGGGCCGGTGCTCAGCGGCGTCCGGATGCAGTTGCGGGCGCTGACTGGTTCGTCGGCGGCCACGTCGGCGCTTTCCGGCATTGAGGAAGACCTCGCGCTGGCGTCCGACGAGCTGCGCCGGGCGATCGACGGGCTGCGTCCGCCCGGGCTCGATCGTGGCCTGGTGCCGGCGTTGCGCGGTGTCGTCGAGCGGCATGCGCAGACCGGCGGCGCCACGATCGGGCTCGACATTCCGGAGACGTTGGAACTCCCGGCGGCCGTCGAAGTCGCCCTGTACCGGATTCTCGACGAAGCGCTGACGAACTGTGTGCGACATGCGGCGGCCAGCCGGGTGCAGGTCACCGTCCAGCCACGAACGGACGCCGTCGAACTCACTGTCACCGACGACGGCCGCGGCTTCGCCGGTCCTAGGGACGGCGGTGTGGGCACCGAGTCGATGCGGCAACGCTGCGAAGAGATCGGCGGTCGGTTCACCATCGCGGCGGCAGTTCCGACCGGAACCGTGGTGGCGGCGACCCTGCCGTTGTCATGATCGGGTTGTCCCGATTCGGGCAGGATCGCCGCCGTGGGGTTTATGCGGCCTCCAGCACCACCCGAAGCCGACCCAGGGCGCGCTGCCTGGTCGGCCCGATGCTGCCCACGGAGACCCCCATCAGCGAGGACAGCTCGTCGTAGGACAGGTCGCGGAGCAGCCCGCGGACCACCGCCCGCTGGCGTGCCGGCAGCTCGGCGATCGCCGAACGCAGTTCACGCATCCGCTGCCGGTCCAGGCAGTGGCGCTCCACCTCGCTGCCGGCGGACGCCTTGCGCTCCGGCACCTGCTCGATGACGAGCTCGCGGCCGTCCTCGCGAAGCACGGTGAGCGCCATCCGCCGTGCGGTGGTGGACAGCCATCCCGGCAGGCAGGCCGGGTTGCGGATCGACCGGGCGTGCTGCAGCAGGGCCAACCAGACCCGCTGCTCCAGATCCTGGCGTTGCCAAGGCTTCAATCCGGCCTGGGCCGCGCGGGCCAACAGGCAGGGCCGAAAGGCGCGGACGACGTCTTCCCAGAGTGCAGAGTCGCCGTTGGCGAGCCGCTCCAGCAGGTCGTCGGGCCACTCCTCGCGACGATGATTCGCGACGGGGCTGATCGTCTGTGTAGTCATACTTCAGCGTGTGTCCGACGACATACCCGCAGCGGGGAGATCTGCCCGCGACGATTGGGACGAATGCCCGAGTGTCCGGGCACCCTAATCGATTCGGATCTAAGCGGGGTTACCGCCCGTGCAGCCCGGCGTCGCGGGCCAGCAGCGCCAGCCGCACCCGGTCGGCGATGCCCAGCTTGGCCAAGATGGCGGCCATCTGGTTGCGCACCGTCTTCTCGGTGACGGCGAGGGCATCGGCGATCTGGGAGCCGGACAGCCCGGCGGCAAGCAGCCCGACATGCTGGAGTTCGCGCGGGCTGAGCAGATCGAAGGGCGACGGCACACTCTGCCGGACGCCGCTGAGGGCGGCGGTGGCCACCCGCGGCCCGAGCACCAGGCCGCCGTCGAGCACTGTGCGCAGCGCCGGCAGCAGCGCGTCCGGAGCCGATTCTTTGAGCAGGTAACCGGTGGCGCCGGCGGCCAGGCAAGCCTGCACGGTGGCGTCGTCGTGGGTCATGGTGAGCACCAGCACCAGGCAGCCGGGGACGGCGTGCCGCAGCCGGCGAATCAGGCTCACCCCGTCGCCGTCCGGCAGCCCCAGATCGACGACGGCGGCGTCCGGCTTCTCCAGGACGGCGAGCCGGAACGCCTCGGCGACCGTTCCGGCCTCGATCAGCCGGCCGACCCATGGCTCGCTGTGCAGCATCGCCGCCAGTCCTCGACGGACCACCGGGTGATCGTCGACCAGCAGCACCCGCGCGGAGTCCGCGTCCCCTCCCATGGCCGAATAGTAGGAAACCTCCGTATCGCTGTCACGGATTCGCGAACGTTCCTGTCGAACCCGCGACGCCACACGGGACGATCGTGCGCGCTTCCCTGGCGTCGAGCCCGTGGCGTCCGGATAGCAGCGGGACAACGAACAGCATGCGGCCGGGGAGAGAACCGGGGTCCGGGTCCACTAGGGTCACCTTCCGTGGCCAGCGACATCACCGTCTTTTCCGGGTCAGCCCATCGGGAGTTCGCGCAGGAGGTGTGTGATCTGCTCGGCGTCCCGCTGGCGGAGTCGCAGACCACCCGGTTCTCCAATGACTGCCTGCAGGTTCACCTCGGAGCGAATTGCCGAAAACGCGAGGTATTCATCGTGCAGCCGCTGGTCCCTCCGGTGCAGGAGAACCTGGTCGAGCTGCTGCTGATGCTGGACGCCGCACGCGGCGCGTCCGCCGGCCACCTGACCGTGGTGATGCCGCACTACGCCTATGCGCGCAGCGACAAGAAGGACGCCCCGCGGATCTCGATAGGTGCCCGGCTGGTCGCCGACCTGCTGCACAAGGCGGGCGCGAAGCGGGTGGTGACGATGGCGTTGCACTCCCCGCAGGTGCACGGCATGTTCGAAATGCCGGTCGACCATTTGAGCGCCAACCATGTGCTGGCGGCCCATTTCCGGCAGCGCGACCTGAGCAACGCCGTGGTGGTGTCGCCCGACTTCGGCAACGTCAAAGAGGCGAACCATTTCGCCCGGCTGCTGGACATTCCGGTCGCGGCCGGCTCGAAGCGCCGGATGGCCGACGACAAGGTGGTCATTGACACGATCGTCGGCGACGTCGCCGGCAAGGACGTGATCGTCCTCGACGACGAGATCGCCACCGGCGGTTCGCTGATCGAGCTGTTCGACAAGCTCCGCGAGGTGGGGGTCAACTCGATCTCCGCCGCCTGCGTGCACGGCCTGTTCACCGGTCCGGCGATGGAACGGATGAAGGCGCAGGACGATCTGGTCGAGATCGTCTGCACCAACACCGTCCCGGTGCCGGAGGAGAAGCGGCTGCCGAATATGACCGTGCTGAGCGTCGCCCCGCTGTTTGCCGAAGCCATCCGGCGAATCAACGAGGGCGAGTCGATCTCGTCGCTGTTCGACGCATAGCCGCTGCCCTGGAGGGCCGACAACGTGGTGTGAATTCTGGATGGCGCCGAGCGAGGCGACCTGGTTGCTGGGGGCGACGTCCGCGGCCAGCGTCCACAGGCAGCCGATCGGCAACAGGAGCTGTTGCGCATGCTGCGCAGCGCGGGCGTGCTCAGCGCGCGCGAGCTGACCGCGTCCCTGGGCGTCTCGCATATGACGGTGCGGCGCGACATCGCGGCGCTGCGGACTGCCGGACAGGTGATCGCGGTCGCCGGGAACGTCCGGGCCGCGGTAGCCGCACGAGTTCGGCTCGAGGTGGCCGAACGGTGCAGTAATCACCTGCTCGATCAGTAGGGTGGGCTCGTTGACGCGGGACCAATGGGGGGTTCCGTTCACCAGGAGGATTGATGAAGGTAGCCGTTTTCGGGGCTCGCGGGCGGATGGGCTCCGAGGTGGTCCGGGCCGTGCACGAGGCCGAGGATCTGGAGCTGGTCGCCGCGGTGGACGCCGGCGACGACCGGACGCCCGTCGAGGCGGCCGAGGTGGTGGTCGACTTCACCCATCCGGACGCCGTGATGGACAACATCGCCTGGTGTGCTGAGCGCGGCATTCACATCGTGGTCGGAACCACTGGTTTCACCGCCGAGCGGCTCGATCAGGCCCGTGCGCTGGCCGAGCAGGGCGGCTGCGGGGTGCTGGTGGCGTCCAACTTCTCGGTCGGCGCGGTGCTGATGATGCACGTCAGCGCGCTGGCTGCCCGGTTCTTCGAATCGGTCGAGGTGATCGAGCTGCATCATCCGAACAAGGTCGACGCCCCGTCCGGCACGTCGGCGACGACCGCGGGGAAGATCGCGGCGGCGCGCGCTGAGGCCGGCCTCGGTCCGGTTCCGGACGCCACGGCGCAGTCGCTGCCGGGCGCCCGCGGTGCCGACGTGGACGGCATTCATGTGCACAGCGTCCGGCTGCGTGGCCTGATCGCGCACCAGGAGGTGCTTTTCGGCGGACCCGGCGAGACCCTGACCATCAGACACGACTCGCTGGAGCGGGTCTCGTTCATGCCGGGCGTGATCGCGGCGGTGCGGGCGGTGCCGGGTCTGCCCGGCATGACCATCGGCATCGAATCCATCCTCGGCCTGAGCTGACACCGCGGTGAGAAAGTTCGGCCGGGCCCTGATCGTCCTGGGTGTCCTCGCCGTGCTCCTGATCGGGGCGGAGTTCGGCATTCGAGGCCTGGTGCAATCTCAGGCACAGCAAGCAGTCGTCAGCGCCGGCATCAAGGTCGACGATCCCACCCTCGATCTGGCCGGTGGCTCGGTGCTGGCCGCACTGGTCCGGGGCCGATTCGTGGACGTCTTCGGTGGGGCCGCCACCGCACAGGTGCAGTTCGAGCAGCATCAGGTGGACCTCCACGACGTCCGGTACCGGGGCTCGGAGATCAAGCTGGTCACCCTCAGCGAGGTGGTCGTCGGGAGGCTCGACGTGACCGGCAAGCTCGACTGGAATGGGCTCAGCGAGGTCGCCGGGCTGTCGATCCGCTACGGCGGCGAGGGCCGGGTGCTGGTCACCTACCGGGTCGACGTGGCCGGCCTGAGTCTGCTCGACGTGGGCATCTCTGGCGTCCCGCGATTGGACGTCGCCGCCCACCAGATGGAACTCACCGACGCCCGGATCGACGTGGCCGGCGTCGAACTGAATGCGCGGCTGTCGCAGCAGATCATGGAGCGGACGGTGAAACCGATCCCGTTGACCGTCGCCGACCGCGTCCAGGTCACCGCGGTGTCAGTCGTGCCGGATGGGCTGGTGGTCGATCTGACCGCCACCGAGGTACCGGTCCGGCGCTGACCGCGCGCGGCGTCCGAATGTAACGGACGGATCATTGCCATCGTTGCTTGCCGGGGCAGATAATCGCGGCACCCGTACAGATGGAGTCCGCACATGAAATACGACTACGACCTGCTGGTGGTCGGCAGCGGCCCCGGTGGCCACCGCGCCGCCATCGCGGCGGCGAAACTCGGCCGCTCGGTGGCGATCGTCGACCGCAAGCAGATGATGGGCGGGGTGTGCATCAACACCGGCACCATTCCGTCCAAGACGCTGCGCGAAGCCGTTCTCTATCTCACCGGCATGCATCAGCGCGATCTGTACGGGGCGTCGTATCGGGTCAAGGACGAGATCACCATCGCCGACCTGACCGCCCGCACCCAGCATGTGATCGGACGCGAAACGCAGGTCGTCCGCAACCAGCTGCTGCGCAACCACGTCACGCTGTACAGCGGGGACGCGTCGTTCATCGACCCGCACACCGTGAAGGTGGAGGGTGCCGACCATCACACCATCCATGCGCATCGGATCGTGCTGGCGCCTGGCACCGAGCCGGCCCGTCCGGCCAATGTCGAGTTCGACGACGAGAACGTGGTCGACTCCGACGGAATCCTCGATCTGCAGCGGGTGCCGGGAACCATGGTGGTGGTCGGTGCCGGCGTGATCGGCATCGAATACGCGTCGATGTTCGCCGCGCTCGGCACCCGGGTGACGGTGGTCGACGCCCGGCCGTCGATGCTGGACTTCTGCGACGCCGAGATCGTCGAATCGCTGCGTTTCCATCTGCGCGATCTGTCGGTGACATTCCGGTTCGGCGAAACCGTCGAGCGGGTGGAGCGCAGTGCGCACGGCACCATCACCACGCTGGGCAGCGGCAAGCGGATTCCCGCCGACACGGTCATGTATTCGGCCGGACGCCAGGGCGCCACCGCCGCACTGGCGTTGGAGAATGCCGGGCTGGAGGCCGACCCGCGCGGACGGATCGCCGTCGACGAGCATTTCCGGACCACCCAGCCGCATATCTACGCCGTCGGCGATGTGATCGGCTTTCCCGCGCTGGCCGCGACCTCGATGGAGCAGGGACGCCTGGCCGCAATGCACGCGATGGGGGAGAAGCCCGGCGCCATCACGCCATTGCAGCCGATCGGCATCTACACCATTCCCGAGATCTCCTACGTCGGGAAGAGCGAGGACGAACTGACAGCGGAGTCGATCCCCTACGAGACCGGACTGTCCCGCTATCGAGAGCTCGCCCGCGGCCAGATCGTCGGCGACTCCTACGGCATGCTCAAACTGCTGGTGCACAGCGTCGACCGGACGCTGCTCGGCGTCCACGTCTTCGGCACCGGCGCCACCGACCTGGTGCACATCGGCCAAGCCGTGATGGGCTGCGGCGGCACCGTCGACTACCTCGTCGACACCGTCTTCAACTATCCGACCTTGTCAGAAGCCTACAAAGTGGCAGCCCTGGACGCCACCAACAAACTCCGCGCCCTGAGCCGCTTCGAGGACGTCGCCAGCTGAGGAGTTCGTAGGTCGAGCTTGTTGCACTGCCACTGGTCGCGCTTGTTCGTCGTCCCGGCGGACGCCGGGATCTCTGCGAGGCCACCGCCATTGGTTGAGCTTGTTTGTCATCCCGGCGGACGCCGGGATCTCTCCAAGCCGCTTCATCGAGTGGACCGGCGGGACGGTTCTCCTGGTCCGCCGTTGGTCGAGCTTGTCGAGACCGGTCGAGCCGGCGCCTCGTCTTATAGCTTCGACGCGGCCTTCGTCACTTCATCAATGGTGTGGACGTCATAAGGGGACGCCGTGCCGTTCGTGAGTCCCGCGAGGGTGTTCCCTGTGCGCGCCCACGCACCTTGTGTCGGGTTGATCAGATTGAAACGGTCGCCCTGGTTGCGCAGCAAGAGGACGAATTCCTTCGCTGACGTGTTGTGGAAAAGGACCGTATCGAGTTCCTGGTAGAGCGTGCCATTCTTCTTGCCGCCGTACTGCGTCACGTCGATTGTGGTGCCGACCTTGACCGCGCCCTTCATGGTCTGCGTGACCTTGATCGTGGCGATGGTGACCGGGAGGGTCAACTCGGGGTCGTTCCGATCGGCGGTTGTTCCTGCCTGCGGATTTGCCAACGGGCTGTCGATATCGGTCGGAACGTCGGGTCGCAGGAGGTCCTCTCGCGATCCCAGAAGGGTCCCCGCGACGACGGCGTCGGCTGTGGAGAGGGCGGCTTCCAGGGATGGATAGTTCGGGTAGTCGGCATGAAACGCGATCTTCTCCGACGAGGCTGACGGAGAGGCCTGAGGGGTATTGCTCGTGCAGCCACAGGACGAGCAGACGATGGCGATGGCCACCACGGAGGCGCGCATTGCGGAGACGATTTTCATCAGCAGCATTCCTTAACGTTCGCCTTTGTCGTGCGCGATGGGTTGGGCGCTCGGCCCCAGCGATTCGCGTCCGTGCGGCGTCAGCCAGCCGGAGAGGTCGGGACCTTTGGGGACGATGCCGTGCGGGTTCAGGTCGCGATGGACGATGTAGTAGTGCTGCTTGATTTGGGTGAAGTCGACGGTCTCGCCGAAACCGGGGGTCTGGAACAGGTCGCGGGCGTAGCCCCACAGTGCCGGCATCTCGCTGAGCTTGTTCCGATTGCACTTGAAGTGCCCGTGGTAGACGGCGTCGAAACGGACCAGGGTGGTGAACAGCCGGACGTCGGCCTCGGTGATCGCCTCGCCCATCAGGAAACGCCGGGTGGTCAGCCGTTCCTCCAGCCAGTCCAAGGCCGTCCAGAGCCGGTCGTAGGCGGCGTCGTAGGCGTCCTGATTGCCGGCGAAGCCGCACCGGTACACCCCGTTGTTGACCTCGGTGTAGACCCGGCGCATCACCTGCTCCATTTCGTCGCGAAGCTCGGACGGCCACAGGTCGGGGGCGTCCGGACGCTGGAACTCGGTCCATTCCGATGCCAGGTCTCGGGTGATCTGGTCGAAATCGTTGGTCACCACCTCACCGGTGGCGATCTCAACGATGGCGGGCACCGTGATGCCGCGCGGATAGCCCGGAAAGCGCTTCTCGTAGGCGTCCTTCAGCTTGTGGATGCCGAGCACCGGATCGACACCACCGCGGTCCAGGTCGAACGTCCACGAGTCGGCGTCGTGGGTGGGTCCGGGCAGCCCGACCGACAGCACATCCTCCAGGCCGAGCAGGCGGCGGACGATCAACGTCCGGTTGGCCCACGGGCAGGCACGCGCCGCGATCAGCCGGTACCGTCCGGCCTCGACCGGCCACTCGTCCGGAGCCGTCGGATGCGCCACGATCCGGTCGTTGATGTAGCGGGTGTCGCGGACGAAATCCCTGCCCTCGGTCGAATACACGCCGCCTGTGCCCTGATCGTCCTGGTCGCTCATCCGGTGCTCCCTTCCGGGGACCACCCTAGAACGAGCCTCCTAGAGCTGGCCGGGAGCGATTCCGGGACGCAGCACGCCGTGCCCGTTGGCGTCCCGTTTGACCCGGCCGCGTTCGTCCAACACCCAGTTGTCCGGCCGGACCCAGGTGTCCGTTGCCCCGAGATTGCCACGCACCCCGACGACGATGAGGCCGGTAAGAATGGCGCGGGTCGTCGCATTATCGGCCGAGGTATCGCCGATCAACTTGGCAAACGTCGCAGTGCGACGGTAAGGAAACCGGGGATTGCGCAGCAACTCGTCGAAATGCTCGGCGATCGCCCGGCGGACCTTTCGGTCCCGCAGATCCGCCGACAGGGTGCCGTAGATCTCCTGGAGGTCCCTCAATGCCGAGGTCAGGTCGGACACGCTCAACGGAATCGGACTCATCGCCGACTCTGGGTGGTGTGACGGGCGCTGCCGCTGACGACCTTGGCGGCACTGTTCGCATGCGCATGAAGCCGCGCGCGTTCCGCCCGGTAGGTGGTGGACGGGGTGCTCATTCCGGCGGTGTGTGGGCGGGATCGACGGGTTCGGTGGTGGCGGCATCGTGGGCCTGCTTTGCCGCTGCGCTCTTGCGGCCGACCCGGCGAGTGCTCGTAGCCGGACCGGCGGTGCTGTCGGCGTCCGGCTGGTCTGCCTTGCCGTCGTGCTGGGTGCGAGGTGTGGGGCCGCCGTTGGTGGCTGGGGAGTTCTTCACCGCGCGCTCACGGAGCAGGGTGCGCATGGTGCGGCCGTCGACGTCGGCACCGGTGGCGCGATGGTCGGCCAGGACGTCGCTGACCAACTGGTCGCGGTCGGCGACGCTGAATGGCGCGTCGCCGTCGCGTCCGATCATCTTGGTCCCCACGTAGGACGCGGAGCTGATGGCCATCAGCGCGACGAAGGTGGCGTCGAGTTCGGGCAGCTGGGAGATGTCGGCGGGTGTGGTGATCAGCGGGACCCCGCGGCCGAGGAAGTCGTAGACGGCGGCCAGCACATATCCGGCACCGAGGAAGAGCGTGATCATGAAGGACTGGAATTTCCCGGCGTCGATGATCTGGTCGGCTCCGGCCCCTTCCTCTTGGAGCACGATCTGTCCGAGGAACGCGGCACCCGGACGAGGTGCCTCGATAGGGACGGACGCCGCGATGGCGCGGGGGTGAGCATGGCTTCGCTGAGCCTTCACGGTGGCAGAACTCACCGTGGTCGCCGCGGTCGTGCCGAGCAGCGCGAGCACGGGCCCAGGGATCGTGAAGTCGAGTGGCTGCGCGTTCGGCACGGTGAACCGGGCCAGGGCAACCGCTGCCGACATCGAGAGGATGATCCACAGCCACCACAGCATCTGGAATCGGTTCAGGCTGAACCTGCCCCGCTCATCGATGAGGATGCCCAGCGGCGTGCCCTTCACCTGCTGGCCGGCGATGACGCCGACCAGCAGGAGCAGTGCTGCCGAGACAACCCACGCAGTCCATAGCGTTGTCATCGGACTATTTCCCGGTGAACAGCTTCACTACCTGGCCGGCGTCAGTCGCCAAATCGCTCACCGACTTACCGGCCGCGACCCACTTGTCCAGAATGGTCTGGAAGCTGTCCGGAGCCCAGGTGTGGAAGACCTTCAGCGCCGCCACCTGCGCGGCAGCGTCGGGGCTGATGCTGTACTGGAGGGCGTCGGTGCGGTCGCTGCGTCCGATCCACTTGCCGTCCACGCCGAACCGCCACAGCGGGGTGTGGCCGTTCGCCACCGGGATGTCGTCGGCGTCGACCAAGATGGCGCAGACGCCCGCGTGAAACCCCCCGAGCGAGGTGACCGTCCAGGTGCGGTTCGTGCCGGACAGGTCGCCGGTGCTGCGGGTCAGCCGCAGCCGGGTGTGGACGTAGTGGCCCGCCCCGAGGAAGTCGTCCCCGGTGTCCACGGTCAGGTCGCGGCCGGTGGGCTTCACCACGGACGAGATGGGGTCGCCGAGCGGAATGGTGCCCATCACGGACGAAGAGATCGTCTCCACCGCACTCCAGTCGTATCCGGACGCGAACAGGGTCGGAGGGTCGGGAATCCAATGACGCTGGCCGCCTTTGACGACATACACCTCCGGCGCCGGCGGTGCCGTCACCAAGGCGCCGTCGGGCCACGGTCCGGCGACGATCACGCTGGCGATCGGATCGCCGAGTGGGACGGCGCTCACCTCCGCATCGGGCAGGGTGGTGACCTGGCTCCACTGCCAGTGCGCCGTCAACGTCGCCGGATCCGGGATCCAGTGCCGCTGTCCGCCTTGCACGACATAGACCTCCGGCCTGGTCAGCATTTTGACCAGCTGCCCATCGGAAATGCTCATTTCGACTCCTCACTAGGTCGATGGCGGCGCGACCGATCTCGCATCGGAATTGCAGAGTGTGCAATCCCCGCGCGGGTCGCTATTGCCTGATTTGGGCCGCGGACAGCCACCTTGTCGGAGAAGGTTGGCTGAGCGGTAACCCACCGCCAGGAGGCGGCGTAAAGAGTTTTATTCGCTGGCCGAGCCTCGACAATACGTCAAACCGCGTACGTCGCGCCTCGGCTGCCGTGCCCCAGACCTCGTTGCGGCGCGCCAGTGTGGGCCGTGGTCGATGGATGTATTAAGGCTGCCGGCAGGCGATCGGTCCTGGAGGCAGTTCCCGGCACACCGGGGCCCGCGTCCGGCCGGCCCGCAGGGTTGTCGCGCTGGCGGTCTTCGGCGACAGCCTGTTTCATGCCCTTGTGCAGCGGTTTGTCGCGGGCTAAAACAGTGATGGCCCACGTGCGTGGACCGACTGGAGGAATGGGCCATGTCGGAGTTGTCTGCCGTGCTCGAGGTGTCCCGGCGGCTGGGTAGTTGCGAGTCCCACGACGCATTCAGGCTCTCGGCGCGCGAGGGTCTGCGGTGGCTCATCGACTGCGATGCGGTCATCTGGACGGGCATCGACATGCAGACGGCGTCCGCTGTGGTGGAGGGCGAGCCGTACGACCAACTGACCCTTGCCGATGGATTGATTCAGTACGCGGTCGATCACCCCGCCATTACCAGCTATCTTGCCGCGCCGGGTGACCTGACGCCGCGTCGAGTGTCTGACGTGGTGGATGGCAGAAGATGGAAGAATTCCGCAATCTACTGCGATGTGTTCCGGCCCCTGAGAGCATTCTTCCAACTCAATCTGGTCATTTCGTTGCGACCGCCGGCAGTCGGTGAGGGATTGGTGCTGATCCGTGAGACGTCCGACTTCACCGCCGACGATGTGGCTACGGCTACACATCTGCTGCCGGTCCTGGTGGCGCTCAACGACCGGTTCATCCGGCAGAGCCTCGAGAGCCGGGCGCTCCGCCCGTCCGATAGGCCCGCGCCGGACCTGTCGAGCACCCTGACTCCGCGGGAGCACGAGACGCTGCGGATGCTGAGCCGAGGGCTGACCGCGCAGGCGATCGCGCACCAGGAAGGGATCAGCGTGAGGACGGTGCGCAAGCATCTCGAGCACGTCTACAGCAAGCTCGATGTGCACGACCGACTGCTTGCCGTCGACAAGGCACGTGCGCAGGGCCTGCTGAGCTTCGACCCGTTGGCCTGATCGCCTGACAGCCAACGCGGGCGCGTGCTGGGGGGATCGCTGCTCAGGCCGAGATGTCGGTGTGCAACCGAACCAGCTTGACGCGGGTGGCGTCGTCGATGCCGATCTCTTGGTGTCCGCCGTCCGCGGCCCAGCCCGATTCGACCAGGAAGCGGCGCAGCGCGTCGTCGGTGGAGCGCACCCACCAGGTGGCCCGCTCGAAACCGTCGGCGCGCAGGGTGTCCATGCAGGCGTTCAGCAGCCGCGAACCATGGCCGGAGCGCTGCGCCAGCGGGTCGATGGCGAACTCGGCGACGATGCCGTCCTCGCCCGGCTCGGCGTCCGGATCGTCGCTCGGACCGAGCGCTGCGAAGCCGACCACCCGGTCGTCCGCCACCGCCACCAGCACCCGGAACTGGGCCAACGGGGGCCGGACGATCGCCGCGTGCCACGACTGCGTCATCTCGTCCAGATCCACCCCGGCGAACACCGAGTCGGCGACGTCGGCAGGCAGCTGTTGGGACCAGGCGCGCCGCTGGATCGCCGCGATCTGGGCGGCCTCCACGGGCAGGGCCAGGCGGACGGAGTCGGCAATCACAGGCTCATGCTATGAGGTTCCGATGGCGTGGCCGCTCGCGTCCGGTCCGGCGTCCATGTCGCGCGACGGTAGGGTGAGTGATGTGCGTGAGTCCCTGAAAACACCCCCCAGGCTGGCCCAAGACACTCTCCGCGTGATCCCGCTCGGCGGGCTCGGCGACGTCGGTCGCAACAGCACCAGCTTCGAGTTCAACGGTCAGCTGCTGATGGTCGACTGCGGCGTCCTGTTCCCCTCCGACGACCATCCGGGCGTCGACCTGATCCTGCCCGGCCTGCATCTGCTCGACGAGCGATTCGACGACATCCAGGCGCTCGTCCTGACCCATGGCCACGAGGACCACATCGGCGCCGTCCCGTACCTGTTGCGCAGCCGTCCCGACTTTCCGGTGATCGGCTCCCGGCTCACCCTCGCCCTGGTCCGCGAGAAGCTGCGCGAGCACCGGCTGCGCGACGTCGACCTGCGGGTGGTCTCCGAGGGTACTCGGATCAAGGTCGGCGAGTTCGACCTCGAATTCCTGGCCGTCAACCACTCCATTCCGGACGCCCTCGCGGTCGCCATCCGGACGCCGGCCGGCCTGGTGCTGCACACCGGCGACTTCAAGATGGACCAGCTGCCGCTCGATCACCGGCTGACCGACCTGCGCGGCTTCGCCCGGCTCGGCGAAGAGGGCGTCGACCTGTTCATGGCCGACTCCACCAACGCCGAGACCCCAGGTTTCACCACCCACGAGCGGGACATCGAGCCGGCCATGGAGCGGGTCTTCTCCTCGGCCAAGCAGAAGCTGATCGTGGCCTGTTTCGCCTCGCACGTGCACCGCGTCCAGCAGGTCTTGGACGCCGCCGTCCGCCATGGCCGCAAGGTCGTCTACATCGGCCGGTCGATGGTGCGCAATATGACGGTGGCGCAGGAGCTCGGCTACCTGAAGGTGCCCGCCGACACCCTGATCGAACTCAAGCAGCTCGAGAATTACCCCGATGACAAGGTGGTGATGGTGTCCACCGGGTCGCAGGGCGAGCCGCTGTCGGCGCTGTCGCGGATCTCCAACCACGAGCATCCGGTGGTCAAGGCCGGCCCCGGCGACGTGGTGCTGCTGGCGTCCTCACTGATCCCCGGCAACGAGAACTCGGTGTACCGGGTGATCAACGGGCTGGCCCGCAACGGGGTGACCGTGGTGCACAAGGGCAACGCGCTGGTGCACGTCTCGGGGCACGCCTCGGCCGGCGAGTTGCTGTACTGCTACAACCTGATTCAGCCGCGCAACGTGATGCCGGTGCACGGCGAGGTCCGGCACCTGATCGCCAATGCCGACCTGGCGGTGGCCACCGGTGTTCCGCGCGAGCGCGCGATCGTGATCGAGGACGGGGGAGTGGTCGACCTGGCCAAGGGCAAGGCGCGGGTGGTCGGCAAGCTCGACTGCGGCTACATCTTCGTGGACGGCTCGACCGTCGGCGACATCGGGGACGCCGAACTGACCGACCGCAAGATCCTCGGCGCGGACGGCTTCATCAGCGTCGTGGTGGTGGTGAACCTGCATTCGATGAGCCTGGTCAGCGGCCCGGACATCCATGCCCGCGGCTTCGTCGAGGACGACTCGGTGTTCGACGGCATCAAGGGACAGATTGCCAAGGCCGTCGTGGACGCCATGGCCGACGGCTCCGAAGACGTTCGCGGCCTGCAGCAGGTGGTCCGCCGCACCGTCGGACGCTGGGTCAACAACACCTACCGGCGGCGTCCGATGATCCTGCCCGTGGTGGTCGCGGCCTGACCCGATTAGGTGGCCCGGCGACCTCTCAGGTATCGTTGACGAGGCCCTCGTCGCGGGGCCGTTCCCAAGCAATCAAGGAGTTACCAGTGGCTGCCGTGTGTGACATCTGCGCCAAGGGCCCAGGCTTTGGCCACAACGTGCCCTGGTCGAAGAAGAAGACCAACCGTCGGTGGAACCCGAACATCCAGCGCGTGCGCGCGGTGGTGGCGGGCGCCCCGAAGCGGCTGAACGTCTGCACTTCGTGCCTGAAGTCCGGCAAGGTCACCCGCTGACCTGACCGGAACGCTCGAGGACCCGCCACGGCGGGTCCTTTTGCTTTTGCCCACCGGCGAAATCGGACGCCTCGCTACCCGAACGGATCGAAGATCGGGGCCGAGGTGTCGGCGAAGTCCCGGACGTTGCGGGTGGCGATCGTCAGGTCGTGGGCCAGTGCGGTGGCGGCGAGCAGGCTGTCGATCACCGGCAGAGTGCGGGTCGTCGGCAGGGCGGCCCACTGGCCGATCACCCGGTGGTCGACCGGCAGGATTCGTCCGTCGTAGTCCGAGCGCAGTTGTTCGATCCAGGTGTCGACGCGACCCGCGGCCACCGGGTCCCGAGGCCGCAGCAGATGCGCCCCGCGCAGGAGTTCGCCGAGGCTGAGCACGCTCAGCCAGGTGGTCGGCTCACTGGTCAGCCAGGCGACCACGCGCGGATCGGGACGGCGCTTCGTCAGCTCGGACACGACATTGGTGTCGAGCAGGTATTCGGTCATGCCGTCGGCTCGAAGAGGTCGGCTGACCGCTCGGGATCGACCTGGCGGGGCGGGAGTTCGAGGTCGTCGTCCAGACCTACCGCGGCGCTCGCCGTCAACAGGAACGATGCCAGCGACGGCTTGGCGTCGTGAGTTCGCCGGTACTCGTCGATGTTCACGATCACGGCGACCGCCGTCCCATGCTTGGTGATGAACTGCGGCTCCCCGGCCTCCGCGGCGCGCAACACCTCGCTGAACCGCTGTTTCGCCGTCTGCACCTGCCAGGTGGTCATGCCCTCACGATAGCCTGTCCAGCTAGTCAGTCTAGATCGTTCGTTTGGCCGAATCGCAGCGTCTAGCCTTTCTTCAGCAGGCTGGTGAGGCTTGCGAGCAGGATGCCCGTCCACAGCCAACCGAACGCGCTGAGTGCGATGAGGGCGACCGTCAACGGAACCGGGCCTGCGAGATCCCAGGACGACGGTTTGAACATGGCCGCCGACGGGATCACTACCATCGCGCCGTATAGCCACCCGTTGTACTCCGCGGGTGGGTGGCCTGCTGCGTTGGCGACCGGCTGGCCGAAGGCCTCGGTAAGAAAGCCGCCGACAAGTGCCGCGCCCGCGAGCCACAGCGCGGAAAATAGCGGGTAGTAGCCATAGCCGGCAAAGACCGCGTACATGAATCGAATCCACTTGGAGCGTCGCGGGGTACGGTTAGTTACTTTGTGAGCGGCTCGAAAGCGAACAAGGTTGGCATCGGAGATACGTCCTTGACGTTCGAACACGGAAGCAACCTCATGCCAGGACTGCACAGAAAAGTGTTCGCTAGGAATGGATTCTAACCATCGAATGGTTGCCGTGGGCGTGTCCAGGGCGCCCTGGAATTCGCCGATCTTCCATCCCATGGCGCTGAGGATCCTGGGAAGATTGTGATTCCCGCATAGGATGCCAATCCGGGCGAAATCGAGTCTCAGCAAGGCAGAATCGGAGGAGGCCTCCGGTCCCGACGAATGCCGTGTGTTTCGCTCCGGGCCGCCATTGGAAGCGCCGATATACACAGTATCCTGATTTCGCTCGCATATCACAACCGATTCCGTTGGCTCTGCCACTAATGCTGAAGCGCCGGTCGGCGCGTCGCGAGGTGTGTCAGTGCCTTCCTGACTACTGCCACCGCCTCCCAAGGCTAACATCCGACCTATTGTGGCGCCAGCCAGGCGTACCTCTCCTGTCACACGGAGGCGTTCGAAGAAGATGTTGGCGGCGGTGTGGGTGCCGCCGAAGTTGAGCGCGATACCTCCTGGCCTATGAATGACAGCCCCTGTCAGGTTGATCTCGCCGCCAATATGTGCTGCGATGGCCGATATCGTTCCGATGGCTTCGAAGCCTTTGTCCATGAGTGCGCTGCCTGAGATCTTTGCGCCGTCTAGGTGCAGCGCGACATCATCGCTCTCAAGCCTCGCTCGCCTCATCACGAGGTTGCCCTCGATTCGAATGCACCCGGCACTGACCAATCCGCGGGCGTTGAAGCTCTTGGCCGAGTTCTCGGGATCAGTGCCCAGCATAAGATCCCCTGAAATTCGAGCGTTGTGCAACCGGAGGGCTGGATCCTTACCATCACGGCCGAGTCGAGCGCCACTGAGGTCTACATGGCCATCAACGTCGCAGTGCATCGCAGTCACCTCTTTGGCGGTGAACTGGTCCCCCAGCGTAAGAGCGCCGGAGATACGGGCGCGGTCGAGTCGGAGGGTTGGTAGGTGACCCCCACGAAGCGACAGGCTGATTAGTCTACTGTCGTTCAGAAGTACATCCTGCTCGAACACGCAATCTTGCAACTGGAGCTGGCAAGACACGACCGCATGCCTGAGGTCGAGTTGCCCCGTGATGATGGCACCCCTGATGGCCAGGCCGCGT
Source organism: Micropruina sp. (assembly GCF_047606665.1). Taxonomy (GTDB): domain Bacteria; phylum Actinomycetota; class Actinomycetes; order Propionibacteriales; family Propionibacteriaceae; genus Micropruina. The sequence continues at coordinate 26,056 of NZ_JASGEF010000047.1, forward strand.
GGGTCCGGCCTAAGTTGGGGATGAAGGAGGGCCTTCCGGATCGCGGTGCCCGGTATCGACCGTCTCGGAGCCGGCTGGCTGGCGATGGGGTCGGAGTTGTCGCCGGCTAAGAGATCGATCGCCTCGCCCTTGCGGATGGCGCGTCGTAGGCGACTCGCCCAGCCTTGCTTGTTCCCCATGCGTGCTGAGCCTCTCTGTAGGGCCACATCTGACCGTCTCAAAGTATGAACACCCAATATATTGGGCTATCATACTCGGGTCACGATCGCCTCGACCAACGTGGCGTGAGAAGGGGGAGCAGTGGTCCAGCGAGGAGCGGCCATGAAGGGTCAGTCGTGGCCCTCGTTGACCAGTCGAGACTCGGTTTCGGATGATCGGGCGATCACTGCCACTCGAATCGGGGCTATTGCCAATGACGATCGGTTCGCGCGTCGGCGCCATGAACTAGGTGAACTCGCCCGAGCTCTCGAGGAGGGCGGCCGTCGTGAAGCTGTCTGGCGCGGGGTCGATCTTCTGAGAGTGTTTTCGCCGGAGTCGACCATCCGAGTGGCTACGGAGCATCGGAGTTCGCGGGCGCTCGGCGTTGTGGCCGCGATAGTGGTATTTTGTCCTGTTGCGTGGACTTGGTGGTCTTTTGGGGAAGCGGTTAGGGAGTACGAAGCTATTCTCGCACGCCCTCAGTCGACCTCAGCCAGCTTTCTTCAGTTGTGGGCGACGGGCTTCGGTGGCGGCCTCTCGTGGTGGCACCAGTTGTCGAATGTTGCCATAGGGTCATTGGTATTCATTATTGGTGGAATCCTGGTGGTTGCATTGAACCACTGGGCTGTGCGATCCGCGGAGCGATCTGCCGAGATTGATTACCAGCGGTGCGCGGCCGAGTTGGCCAGCGCATTAGGATTGGCACAAGTAACCATCAATAGCAGGAATACTGAGGATGTGATTCAGGGCCGAGAGGTCCTGGTGGAGGCACTCGATATGCTGTTGTTAGCCCATGAAGAGACTCGCACGTCGACGGAGGCCCTGAGAAGTACCGCCGAGATGCTGCAATCAACAACGACTGCCATGCTCGCAGCGTTTCAGGCGGGCGTAGAGACGTCAGTCACGTCATTGCGGGCATCTATGGATGGAACGGTGAAGTCGTTGGAGGCGTCGGTCGACGGAGTGACTACTGCTCTCAGGCAGTCGATCAAGAAGACTCAAGGAGCGCTTGACGCGTCGATAACGCATACCTCCGATACGCTGACGGTCTGCGCCGATCAGGTTGCGCAGATCTCGGCCGAAATGCAGAAGGCGGCGATCGATTCGACCGCGGCTCAGCGACAACTTACGACAGCTACCGTTCGTCTCACTAGCGATCTCGGTAAAGAGGTCAAAGATGCAGCGAGCGTCATCGGCCAAGAGGTGGCTGCGCTGAGCCAGCAGACCAGCAGCCTAGCCGATGATTCAGGCGAGATCGGACGAAACCTGGCTCGGCATACGGAGGCGATGCAGCATCAAATTGGCGAGCTTACGGGAATCAGGAGCCACCTCCAGCGTCTCATCGACCCGCCAGATTCGTCAGTGAAGATGGCCCCACCGCCACGTAAGTAGTGCACCATGCGAGAATCCCGAAACCGTCGGGCATCCGGGGTTGCCCCGACGATGTTGGCAGGGTGGCTGTTCGCCGACCTGTTTCTCGTCCTGTTCATCGTCGGACTGGGGTCTGTGATGGCCGTCACCGCACCAACGGGGACTCCCACCATCTCGTCGATAACAACGCCGACACCCGCTCCATCATCCATAAATTCCGCGCTTCCGCAACCGTCGAAGGAAATCGTCGTTGTCGGCCTTTCGCAGAAGCCTTTCAATATCGTATTGACGGTACCTTCGCCTGGCTTGCTGAGTTCGGATGGCCCTAGTCGAAAAGTAGAGAATGATTTATATCGACAGGTGCGGGACGGATTGAAAGCCAAGGGGCTTACGCGTGAGGAAGCCGGGCTGGTGTTGGTGTGGGGGTATGGGGGACAAGATCATGGATTGGCTATGTCAGGAATTGTAGGAAAGCTGCTCCCGAAGGCAGGCAGTGCCTTCTTTAAGGAGAGCGAGAGTGCTCGGGTTAGGGCGTTCTGGGGTGGGAACAGGATGTCGAGCGACAAAGTGAGACTTGAGATCTATACTCTCAAGAAGGTTGCGAAGTAGCAGAAAGGAAGGAATTTAGTATGGCTAATATTCTACCGTTCTATCTCGTCTGTGATGAGTCTTACTCGATGGAGGGTGAGCCGATCGATAGCATGAACAAGGCGCTTCCCGAATTGCATATGGAGATCGGCATCAACCCGGTGGTGTGCGACAAGGTTCGGTTTAGCATCATCACGTTTAGTGAGCAGCCGCAAGTGCTCCAGCCACTGGTGGATCTCTCTCAGGTAACGCAGTTGCCTGAACTGCATCCTCGGGGGGGAACAAGCTATGCTCCGGCATTCAGGTTGCTCCGTACGGAAATCGACCATGACGTCGATGAGCTCAAGACTCAAGGTCATCGAGTATATCGGCCGTCCGTGTTCTTTCTGTCCGACGGCCAGCCCACTGATGAAGACGCTGACTGGCAGCAAGCGCTTGCCGACCTCGTCGACCCGAATTGGGGGCGTCATCCGAACGTGCTGGCGTTCGGGTTTGGCGCAGCGAACGAAAAGGTGATCGCGCGAGTCGGGGTGACCAGAGCGTTCATGGCCGATGGCAGCATATCTCCGGCGAAGGCCCTGGCCGAGTTTGCGAAGTCGCTGACGCGGTCAATCGTTCAGTCTGCCTCTGGTGCTGGCGATGGGGTGGCGCCTGTTATCCCCAATCAGGTCAAGGGATTTGCCCCCTTGCCTGCTGATCCGATCATCTAGGTCGACTGTGTGCACTGGAGGTGGGCGCGAGGCGCAGACCGACTCACCGGCTACCGGGCCCGTCGATGCTGGCGAGTCCCCCTTGGCGAGTCATGAGGAGGGTGTAGCGCCGGCGGGAGTGAGAAGCCAGGATCTCGGGGTGGGGTTCAGTACACAATCCGGTGGATCAACGGCTCTTGATCAGCCAGCGGGTGGGGCGGACTGTGCTGCAGGCGGTAGGGCACCTGCGCTAGATTCAGGGTTGGACGTCGATGGTGGGGGCGCTTCCCGCGAGGAGCCTAGATCAGCTCTGAAAGGGCCGGACATCGGCCAGATGCCCCAGTCGGCCACAGTGGATGCCGGTCGCTCCGACATCGGCATGCGGGGATCGAGTAGATCCGACGTGCAGGCGGAGGCGCACCCGTGGAGGTTGTTCGGAGAGCAAGGGAGGCTCACTCCAGTTCCACAGCGGGTAACACAACAATCCGAAGGGGTATACGTGCCCGATACCGCCATCGAGTGGGTTGATATACCGGGCATCTCGATACGTGGCGTGTCGGCCCGCGGGCATATGCATCGATGGGACGGGTCCGTTCGGCAGGATCAGATGGCGGTGGGTGATCTTGGTAGTGTCCTAGTGTGTGCCGTCGCCGACGGTGTGGGAGGCGAGGATGAATCACACTTGGGATCGGCCTACCTAGCGCGGTTCGTTACAGCGTGGAAGAACTTGGTCGGTCTTCTCCGTGGCACACATGAAGAGCTTTCCTGCGCCCACCTGGCCAGTGGGCTCGAGCGTGAGGCCGCCGGGCGGGGGCTCGCCGCTCATCGCCTGAGTTCGACATTGAGTTTTGCCGTTGTCGATAAGCAGGGCACCAGTGCGGAAGATGGGGCGTTGAGATGGTCGCTAGCGCTGGCTCAGATCGGAGATTCCCACATCTATCGGCTGCGAGGAGGAAGATGGTCCAACTTAACCGCTGTAGAGCGCGACGGGGTAGGTTCCGAACTCGCGAGTACGCAGGTGGCTCCGCTGCCCAAACATAATAGCGCGCGGGTTTGGCGGCTCTCTGCGCATCCGGGCGACGTTATTGCACTCACGACGGATGGAGTGGGACTCCCGCTAGACGATGTACCAGAGTATGCTTCTGCGCTGTCGGCCCTATGGGAGACGGGGAGGGCGCCGTCTCCGGCGGAGTTGCTCGACGTTGTCGATGGAAATATCAAGTCCTATGACGATGATCGTACGATCGTAGCCATAAGGTTCGGTCTGATATGAGTGTGTTGCTGTCGCAGGTAGATATTGGGGATTCCCTCGGCGAAGGGGGTCAAGCGCAGGTATTTAGGGTTAACGGACATCCGGAGCTGGCCCTGAAGATCTATCATGCGGCGGTGTTGCCGGGGCTGCGGACTCAGGTATTGAGGAACCTTGTAGCTGAGCTTGGCAATCTCTCCTTAGAGGGTCGGCCGATCACCTACTGGGCGACGTGGCCTGTAGATACGGTGGTCAACCATAGCGGACATGTGGTTGGCTTCCTGATGCCGGTTATAGGTGCCGATTTCTTCATGTCAGAGGGAAATCTAGCGGGTCGACCAGCAGACTTTAGGTATCTGGCTGCCGAGCCGGCTCCCAAGTGGGGCGATGTATCGCTGCCAGACGTGGGAACGCGCCTTCGCTTGTTGGCCCAGCTGGCAGGTATATTGCAGCAATTGCATCATCGGCGGATGGTGGTAGGCGACCTTTCTTCTTTCAATGCTGTCTGGTCGACTCGACCGGAACCTCGGGTCATGTTGGTCGATTGCGACGGTATTCGACCACCAATCGGGCCGCCGGTCGCTGATGGCTTCGAGACGCCGGATTGGATGGATCCGGAAGCTGTTCCAAATGCGAGTGCCGATGTTGATCGGGACTGTTACAAGTTCGCCCTGATGGTGCTTCGTGTCCTAACGCGGAAGGTGAGTGTCAGGCCGCGCGCCAGTGGTGATCACTCTCTCGTCGGGCTGAACGATAGGATGGCCGAATCGATCGATGAACTGCTCAGACGAGCTGCAGGCGCGCCAGGCACTCGTCCGTCGGCGACAGAATGGCGCTTTGCGCTTCAGGGTCGTCCAGTTAGACGTGTTAAAACGCGACCAGCAACGACACCCTTCATCTGGCCGCACGGTGGAGGTGAACCGGTGCTCACTGAGCCTGGCGTCCGGCGCTGGCAACAAGTGGCCCCGCCTCCACGTCCGTCGATTGACCACGTAGATAGTCCGTTGGAGGCACCGGCGGCCTTCCAGGATACCAGGCGTGTTTGGAAGCCGATCGAGCCGCCGACGCGTTATCCATGAGGAGCGCAAAGTCCTGGCTGGTGGTGGGCCTCGCTAGCGTTGTCGGGGCTGTGACTCTAGGGTTCATCTTGGCGAGTTCGCCCGAGGTGCTTCTTCCGTTTCCATGGGCGGTGGCTGTTGCCTTGGGGCTTCCATGGGCAGTCGTTGTGGCGTTAGGTCTGTGCGCAATGGTGGCTCTGCCCGTGTGGTGGGTGGATAGAGGGCACTCGCGCCCGGACGTTTGGTCTTCAGTTGGAACGGCGTCCGACTCGGGCATGGATGGAATTGTTTGGCATGGCGATCAGCCACCGGATCAAACAATTTGGGGAAGAAGCTCAAGGGTCGCCAGGCGACTGGATCAGACCAAGCCCAGTGGTGAACTCCGGCGGACGGGTTCGCGTACCTCTGTGCCGTCAAGGCGAGTTGCTATGCATAGCGAGGATGGCGCTGCCTCGGTCGGTGGCCAAAGGCTTGAAACAGAACTGCAGCGTCTGCGCCGGCATCTGTACGACGGAGACCTGCGTCTTGGGAGGCCGATCAAAGCTAACGACACAGAGGTGGCTGCCGAGAAGCATCGAGATGCCGGCGGTGTTGTCTATGATGTACGAGACTTTCCTAAGTTCGTCTACAAGGAACTGAATAGGCCGTTGGTGGGCTCGGCTGGTTCGTTCGAAGAGATCGCAACGCTCGGTCGTCAGCTTTCGTCACGCCTAGAGAGTAGGGGTGTGGAAGTGTTCTGGCCCCTCGATATCTGCGGTGATCGAGACGTTGCCCGAGGGTATATTATGGAAAGGATTCCGGACGAGTATCACCTGCATGTGAGGACGCCATATATGAAGTCTCGTCGACTTGCCGAAATGGCGCGCGCCTTGCCAACGGGGAAGGCCTTTCAATTGGTGGAACCGATTACGGCCGCGGATCGGCTGGAATTGGTGAAACTTGTCGGTGTGTTTCTCAATGAGCTTCATGCTCAGGACTTTGTCTACGGTGATGTATCGTGGGCGAACTTCCTTTTTGTGCGCAAGCCGACAAAGATTGGAGTCATCGATCTAGATAGCACCCGTCGACTGGCTGGCCCTTTTATCAAAGACAAGGATGCCGTCGACACGCTAGGATGGCGTGATTCGTTAGCGCCGGCTGACCCGGAGCCGCTTGGGTTTGACCTCGATCGCTACCGCTATGCGTTGCTAGTATATCGCATGTTGGTGACGCTGGATCGTGAGTCAGTGTTTCCGGAAGACGTGGTTAGCATTGCTGTGCCACGAACTGACGGTTTGGCTGAATCCGCACGAGCGACACTGGAGTTTGTCCTCCGGAGAGCGGCGGCCGCGCCGTATGGGTGTCGGCCGCCGATATGTGAATGGCTAGGAGCCTACGAGAAGTGACGGAGCGACCGCTGGTGCATGTGCTCTTCGCGCTGCCATAGTGGACTCGCATCGGTTATCGTACCGGGCGCTGTGAGGTGCATGACCCAACGTGCTGTCCGCGTCGAGATCGATCGGAGATGCCGATGATGCGCTTCAATCCACCACCGGGTTGGCGATCGCCCCGCCCGGTTGGCGGCCGAGCGCCGATTGGCGTCCGGACCCGTTCTGGCCGCCGGCCCCGTCCCGCTGGTCGTTCTGGGTCGACGATCCGGACGCGTTGGAGCCGCAGACCCTCCTGCGCAAGGTCGCGAACCTGCTGGTCGAGGACGCCCGGCCCAATCTGCGTCCGGTCATGGACGCCGCGATGGCGGTTGTTCGGGCACCTGCGGTCACCACCGCGGTCGTGCTCGACGCCTTTCGACGCTGCAACGGCGGGCTGTGGGTCGGCGGGACGCTGCTGGTCACCGACCGGCAGCGCCGACTTCCGGGCGAACGGGCTCAATCGAGCGGTGCAGTCGGGCACCCTGGATCTCTCCGCGCCGCTGGGGGGACATCGTCGCGGTCGAAGTCCAGGCGGGCGTGCTCACCAGGATCGTGGCAATGTCGGTCGGCCACGAGCTGGTGAAAGCCCGCATGTTCGGCGCCGATCAGGTGGCCGGGACGATCCGGCAGGCGATCGCACGGGCCGACACCGAACAGTTCTGAGGGTTGCCGTCGGCATCGAGAGTGGCCGGCGCAGGGACCTGTCCGATCGTGTCAGTGGGTCCCATTAGTCTTCCGATCATGGTGATGTGGCGGACGCAGGCGTACCGGGAGTTGTATGCGCCGGTGGCCGACGTGCTGGGCGCGCGCACCGCCAAGGAGTTCGAGAAGCTCCGCGTGCACACCGTCGGCGATCTGCTGCGGCACCTGCCGCGCCGCTACCTGTCCGGCACCGAACTCACCGATCTGGCCACCTTGGAAGAGGGCGAGCATGTGGCGGTGATGGCCAGGGTCAGCCGCACCCAGGTGATCCGCGGGTCGGGCGGTCACGCGTCCGGTCCGCAACGTCGCGGCGGGCGTCCGAGCCGGCTCGAAGTGACCCTGACCGACGGGCACGGCTACCTCGCGGTCACCTTCTTCGGCCGCGACCGCCTGGTCGAGTACTGGGACCGCGAGCTGGGCAAGGGCGTCCGCGGAATCTTTGTCGGCAAGGTGGGGCGGTTCCGCGACCAGCTGCAGCTCACCCACCCCGAGTTCGTCATGCTGGACGCCTCCGGCGCCATCGTGGGCGCCTCCGAAGAGAAGCAGCGGATGGCCACGATGAGCCGCTCCGGCCTGGTCGGCATGTATCCGGCGACCGCCAAGCTGCCCACCTGGAAGGTGGCGGAATGCTGCCGGCTCGCCCTGGCCACGCTCAGCGGTGCCGACGATCCGTGGCCGGAATGGGTGCTGGACGCCGCCGACGTGATGCGCCAGGCGGACGCCTTCGCCGCCGTCCACCAGCCCCGCAGCCTCGCCGAGGCCGAGGCGGGCGCGCAGCGGCTGCTCTTCGACGAGGCCTTCGCCACCCAGCTCACCATGGCCTACCGGCGCGCCGACGTGGCCACCCACACCGCGATCCGGCGCCAGGCCGTCCCCGGCGGGCTGCTCGACGCGCTGGACGCCCGGCTGCCGTTCGCCCTCACCGACGGCCAGCGCGAGGTCTGCGACACCTTGTTCGCCGAACTCGACCGGGCCCGGCCCATGCAACGCCTGCTGCAGGGCGAGGTGGGTTCGGGCAAGACCGTGGTGGCGCTGCGGGCCATGCTCGCCGTGGTGGACGCCGGCGGCCAGTGCGCGCTGCTGGCACCCACCGAGGTGCTGGCGCAGCAGCACTATGCGACGATCCGGACGCTGATGGGCGACCTGGCCGGTGGCCGGCTGCTGGGCTCCCCGGACGCCGCGACCGATGTCGTCCTGCTCACCGGATCGATGCCGGCGGCGGCCAAGCGGACGGCGCTGCTGCGGGCGGCGTCGGGTGAGGCGGGCATCGTGGTCGGCACCCACGCACTGCTCAACGACAAGGTGCAATTCGCCGATCTGGGGTTCATCGTGATCGACGAACAGCATCGCTTCGGCGTCGAGCAGCGCGGGGCGCTGACCGACAAGGCGTCCGCACGGCCGCATGTGCTGGTGCTTACCGCGACACCGATTCCGCGGTCGGTGGCGATGACGATCTTCGGCGATCTGGACATCTCGACGCTGGCCGAACTGCCCGCCGGACGCCAGGTCATCGGCACCGTGGTGGTGGACGCCGCACTGCGTCCGGCCTGGGTGGAACGGGCCTGGCAACGGGTCGCCGAAGAGGTCGCCCAGCACCGGCAGGTGTTCATCGTGGTGCCCCGGATCAACAGCAGCGACGAGGGCGTCGGGGTCACCGAACTGGCCGAACGGCTCAGCACCGGGCCGCTGGCCGGCGTCCGGGTCGGGGTGATGCACGGACAACTCAACTCGGACGCCAAAGAGTCCACCATGGCCGCCTTCGTCGCCGGCGAACTGGACGTGCTGGTGGCTACCACGGTGATCGAGGTCGGCGTCGACGTCCCGAACGCGACGATGATGGTGATCTGGGACGCCGAACGCTTCGGCATCTCGCAGCTGCACCAGCTGCGCGGCCGGATCGGACGCGGCGAGCATCCGGGGGTGTGTCTGCTGATCTCCTCGGCGCTGGCGGAAGAGACCATCCGGGAACGGCTGCAGGCGGTGGCCGCCACCAACGACGGCTTCGAACTCGCCGAACTCGATCTGCTGCAACGCCGCGAGGGCGACGTGCTGGGTGCCGAACAGTCCGGCTCCCGCTCCAGCCTGCGGCTGCTCAGCGTCCTGGAACACGCCGACCTGATCGTTCAGGCGAAACAGATCGCGTCGGACGCCGTCCAGCGTGACCCCGACCGATCCACCCCCGGCTTCGTCGACGCGGTGACCGCGACGGAGCAGCTGATGGCCGGCGACTTCCTCGAACTCAGCTGACCCTCGCCCGCTCTGGCACGATGACCCGGTGACTCTGATCGCTGCAGCGGACGGCTCCGCCCTCGGCAATCCCGGACCGGCCGGCTGGGCCTGGTACATCGATCCCGACCGCTGGGCGAGCGGCGGCTGGCCGCACGGCACCAACAACATGGGCGAGCTGACCGCGGTGCTCGACCTGCTCCGGCAGACCGCGGGTGTCGACGACGAGCTGCTGGTCTACTGCGACTCGATGTACGTGATCAACTCGCTGACCAAGTGGATGCCGGGTTGGAAGCGGAAGGGCTGGCGCAAGGGCGACGGCAAGCCGGTGCTCAACGTCGAGATCATGAAAGAACTCGACGCCGCCCTGGCCGGCCGCCGGGTGCGGTTCGAATGGGTGAAGGGCCATGCCGGGCATCCGCTGAACGAAGAGGCGGACCGGCTCGCCAACGCCGCCGCCGTCGCCTTCAGCCAGGGACGCCAACCGGACGCCGGTCCTGGCCTGGGCGGGGCGGCCGCGTCCGTCACCGAAACGGTCGGCGACAAGGCGACCAGGCCTGCGGATCCGGTGGGGCAGCCGTCGACTACCGGCACCGGGTCGCGCCGGCGAGCCGCTCGCCCGGCGTCCGAGGAGCCGGACGATCTGTTCTCGGCGATGGCCGATCAGCTCGCACCTGAGCCGTCCGACATCGACCGGGTGATCGTGTTGGAACGGGCTCTGGCAAGCGATGATGTTCGCGCCGACCCGGCCTCGGTGGCCGCGCTGCTGCACCCGGACTGGTGCGAGATCGGGCGCTCGGGCCGGCTGTGGACCCGTGCTGACTGCCTGGCCACGATCGGGCCGCTGCTCGAACCTGTCCGGCTCGAGGTGGTTTCCGTCGACCAGGTGGACGCCCGGACCATTCTGCTGATCTGGCGCTCGATCGGCGCGCAGGATTCGGCCCTGCGCAGCTCGCTGTGGGTCAAGGACGACGACTGGCGGCAACGCTTCCACCAGGGCACTGCCGAACCCTGACCGACCCCGTCCGACTGCCGGCAGGGTGGTGGTCACCGGTCTCGGGTGGTCACCGGTCTCGGGCGGTCACCGATCGCGCGATCGGTGAGTGGTCCGGACGCCGCAATCTCCCGGTCACCGGAGGTTGCCGCGACGGGCGGCGTCGTCGCGCCAGGATGCGGCGTCCGCATGAGCTAGCGTCAACTCCATGTCGCGGATCATCGCCGGTAGCCGCAAGGGTCATCGACTGCTCACGCCGCCCGGCGACGGCACCCGGCCCACCTCTGACCGGGTCCGCGAGGCCGCGTTCGGCGTCCTGGCCTCGGAGTTGGGACGATCCGGGGACGCCGCCGCGATGCTCACTGACCGCTCCTTCCTCGACCTGTACGCCGGGTCGGGCGCAGTCGCGCTGGAGGCGGCGAGTCGCGGCGCGGCGTCCGCGGTGGCGGTGGAGAACGACCGGCGGGCGGCCGACGTGATCCGCCGCAATGTGCGGGAGACCGGGCTGGACGTCCGGCTGGTGGCGACGAGCGTCGAGAAGTACCTTGCCGGCCCGCCGACGCCGTTCGACATCTGCTGGCTCGACCCGCCCTACCGACTGTCGAACACCACGGTCGAAGGGGTGCTCGGACGCCTTGTCGACGGCTGGCTAGCGCCGGAGGCGATCGTGGTGGTGGAGCGTGCCCGGCGCGATCAGCCGTTCACCTGGCCCGACCGGTTGGGGGATCGCTGGGAACGTCGATACGGTGAGACGACGCTGTTTCTCGCGACGGAAGGTGGCGAATGAGAGCCGTCTGCCCCGGATCGTTCGACCCGATCACGCACGGCCACCTGGACGTCATCCGGCGGGCCGCGGACCTCTTCGACGAGGTGATCGTGGCCGTCGGCCGGAACTCGGCCAAGAACTACCTGTTCGACAGCGGCGAGCGCGTCGAGTTGGTGCAGGAATCGATCGAGGGACTGGACGGTGTCCGGGTCGAGGTGCTGTCCGGGCTGCTGGTCGACTTCTGCCGGGCGCAAGGGGCTGAGGTGGTCGTCAAGGGGCTCCGGTTCGCGTCCGACTTCGACTTCGAGCTGCAGATGGCGCACATCAACCATTCGCTCACCGGCCTGGAGACGGTGCTGCTGCCCGCCTCGGCGCAGTGGGGGACGCTGTCGTCCACCATGGTCCGCGAGGTCGCCTCGCTGGGTGGCGATGTGAGCGCGTTCGTGCCGCCCCTGGTCTCGGAACGCATCCAACAGAAGAGGAACCCCCGCCATGGCTGATTCGACCGCCGACCGATTGGACGCCCTGCAGCAGATGATCGAGCAGGGCAAAGCGGTGCCGATGTCGGCGTCCTGCATCATCAACCGCACCGACGCGTTGGCGTTGGTCGCCGCCGCCCGATCGGTGCTCGCCGACGAACTGGACGCCGTCCGCGAGGCCGCCGAAGCCAACCCGTCCGTGCTGGAGCGAGCGAAGCAGGAGGCCGCCGAGGTCGTCCGGAACGCCCAGGAAGAGGCCGCACGGCTGGTGGAGGCCACCGAGGTGGTGCAAGCCGCCCAGCTCCGTGCCGAAGAGGTCGAGCGGCACGCCGCCGCCGAGGCGGACGCCCTGCGCAAAGAGGCCGACGTCTACGTGGACGGCCGGATCGCCGCGATGGAGGCCGGCCTGCAGAAGACCCTCAGCCAGATCCAGACCATGCGCGCCCGGCTCGCCTCCCGCTCTGACCTGGACGCCGGCGAGTAAGCCCCCCGTCGTCCAGCCCCTCCCGTCCGCCCTCCCGAACCAATCGCTCGGGGAGCGCGGGGGTGGGGAAAGGCTCGATTGGCGCCGCGCAAGCCCGCCAGGTAAGGTTGCTCCTCGGTCATGACCATGTCACATCGCCATCTGAATCCCCGCTCCGGGCTCGTCATCGATACCCACGAGCTGGGCCGACGAGTCGGCGCCATGAAGGAGATCCAACGGGTCGCCGAGGCTCCGGACGGCGTGGGCACGGACGTGATCGGGGTACCACCCGGATCCCCCGTCGATCTCGAGATTCGTCTCGAATCGGTGGTGGAGGGGGTGCTGGTCACCGGAGCCGCCGAGGTTACGTTGACGGGGCAGTGCGGACGCTGCCTGGAACCGATCTCCTTCGATGAAGAGATCGACCTCCAGGAGTTGTACCTCTACCCCGACAAGGAGCCTGACGACGACGAGGCCAGCCGTCTCGAGGACGATCTGCTCGACCTCGAGCCTCTGCTGCGAGACATGGTGGTGCTCGACCTGCCGTACACGCCACTGTGCCGGCCGGACTGCGCAGGCTTGTGTCCCGACTGTGGGGCCAACCTGAACGCCGATCCCGACCACGCACACGACGACCGGATCGACCCGCGCTGGGCCGGCCTGTCGGGCTGGGCGGCGAAACCTGACGACGAAGATGAGGCCTCTATGGCCGGAAGCAAGGAGTGAGCCGTGGCCGTTCCCAAGCGGAAGATGTCCCGGAGCAACACGAGGCACCGCCGTTCCCAGTGGAAGGCGTCCGTGCCCACCCTGGTCACCTGCGCCAACGCGGCCTGCCGGGCCAAGCACCTGCCGCACACCGCGTGCCCGGAGTGCGGTCAGTACGGCCCTCGTGCCGCCCGCCGTCAGATCCTCGAACCCTGACACCGGCGGCGATGAGCCGCATCCACGACCTTCTCGACGAGCTGGGGATCACGATCGATCCCCAGCTTTTCGGGCTTGCCCTGGTGCATCGGAGCTTCTCCTACGAGAACGGCGCGATCCCGCACAACGAGCGGCTGGAGTTCCTGGGCGACGCCGTCCTCGGCGTGGTGATCACCGAGCACCTGTATCTGCGCTTCCCTGACCTTCCCGAGGGACGCCTGGCGAAGCTGCGCGCAGCCGTCGTCAACGCGCATGCCCTGGCCGACGTCGCCCGCGGCCTCGAGCTGGGATCGCTGATCCGGCTCGGCAAGGGTGAACTCGCCACCGGCGGTGCTGACAAGTCGTCCATCCTCGCCGACGCCTTCGAGGCGGTGCTGGGCGCCCTGTTCCTCTCCGCCGGACGGGACGCCGCCGACGCCTTCGTGCACACCCTGTTCGACCCGCTGGTCGAATCGGCCAACAGCCTCGGCGCCGGCCTGGACTGGAAGACCAGCCTCCAGGAGCTCTGCTCGCTGCGCGACCTGGGCGCCCCGGCCTATCTCATCACCGAGTCCGGACCCGACCACGACAAGCGGTTTCAGGCCGTCGCCGTGATCGGTGACAGCAGCTACCCGTCCGCGCCGGGCCGCTCCAAGAAGCAGGCCGAACAGGGCGCGGCCAAGGCGGCCTTCGAGTCCCTGCACGATGCCTGAGCTGCCCGAGGTCGAGACCGTCCGGGCCGGGTTGGCGTCCATCGTCGCCGGACGCCGCATCGATACGGTGACCGTGCTGCACCCGCGTCCGGTACGCCGGCATCCGGGTGGCCCGGACGACTTCGCCGCCACCCTCGCCGGCCGAACCTTCGCCGAGCCCCGGCGTCGCGGCAAGTACCTGTGGCTGCCGTTCGCCGACGGCGACGCGCTGCTGGCGCACCTCGGGATGAGCGGACAGTTCCGGCTGGACGTCCCCGGCGCGCCGCTGCTGCCCAACACGCGAGTGCTGTTCGACCTGGTGGACGACGCAGCCCCCTCCTCGTCATCCCGGCGAACGCCGGGATCTCCCAGCCAGCTCCGCTTCATCGACCAGCGGATGTTCGGCGGCCTGTCGCTCAGTTCGGGCGGCGCCGAACTGCCCGCCGAACTCGCCCACATCGGACGCGACCCGTTCGATCCCGCCTTCGACCTGGCCGCCGCGGTGCGGAAGATCCGCGGCAAGCGCAGCGCCGTCAAGCGGGTGCTGCTCGACCAGACGGTGGTCTCCGGCATCGGCAACATCTACGCAGACGAGGCGCTGTGGCGGGCCCGGCTGCACTACGACCGTCCGGCCGATACCCTCACCGCCGCGAAGGCACGGGAACTGCTCGGCCACGCCCGCGACGTGATGGCCGAGGCACTCGAGCAGGGCGGCACCTCGTTCGACGCCCTCTACGTGAACGTCAACGGCAGCTCCGGGTACTTCGAGCGGGCACTGGCTGCCTACGGACGCGAGGGCCTGCCCTGCCAGCGCTGTGGACGTCCGATCAAACGCGAGCCGTTCATGAACCGATCCTCGTTCCGCTGCCCGTCCTGCCAGCGAAAACGATGATCTGTCGGACCGGGGCCTCTGCACCGAGCCGGTGCGTATAGACCGCGCAAGGTCTAACCTCGTTGTATGTGGAGCGTGGACGTCGGGCTGATCGAGGACTGGCTCAACTCGCTCGACAGGGCGTCGTGGAAGCAGGTGATGGCGGCCATTGAGGTGCTTCGTGAGTTCGGTCCGCAGTTGGGCCGTCCGCTCGTGGACTCGTTGACCGCGTCCAGGCACCGGAACATGAAGGAGCTCAGGCCGGGATCGTCGGGCCGCAGCGAACTCAGGGTCCTGTTCGCCTTCGACCCGAGCGCCGGGCGATCATGCTGGTGGCCGGCGACAAGGCCGGGAACTGGACGCGGTGGTACAAGAAGAACCTCCCGGTGGCCGACGACCTGTTCGACGACCACCTACACAGACTGAGGACCGGCAGAGACTGAGAGGAGAGTGATCGAGATGGCACTGAGCTACGAGGAGTACCTGGCCAAGCACCCCGTCGACGCCGCGGACCGGGCGGAGATCGACGCACACAAGGAGCGGATGCTCGCCGAGGTGCGGGCCTACCGCCTTCGCGAGCTGCGCGAGCAGGCCGGCCTCACCCAGGCGCAGTTGGCCGAGCGCATCGGCGTCGGGCAGCGGCAAGTCTCGAAGATCGAGCGTGGAGATCTCGACAGCGCCAAGGTTGGCACGATCCGCAGGTATCTTGAGGCCGTCGGCGGTGGCCTTGCCGTCGAGTACGTGATGGGCGACGAGCGCATCCAGGTCGGCTGATCGTGACCCGGGCGGCCACCAACTTCAATGTGCGAACCGCCTTGATACTGGGCCTACTGTAGGCATACCCATCGGCGATCGGGGGTGCTCCGTGGGTACGACCATCACCAGCCGCGACTTCAACCGTGACGTCTCCGCGGCCAAGCGTGCCGCCGAGCAGGGGCCGGTCACGATCACCGATCACGGCCGCCCCTCGCGCGTTCTGCTGACCGCGGCGGAGTTCGACCGGCTCTCCGGCAACCAGGAGTTGATGGGGAACCCTCTCTGGAGGAGCCAGGATCCGAGCATCGACCTGCTCTGCCGGAGCGCCGTGTCGAGCCTGAGCGCGAGATGGACCTGTGAGGTACCTGCTCGACACGAACGTTCTCAGCGATGCGCGCAGGCAGGCTCGACCGGAGCTCAACGTCTGGCTGCCGGTCAGCCGGGAGCAGACCTCGCGATCAGTGTCATCACGCTCCTGGAGATCGAACGGGCGTCCTGCTGACGCACGAACTCACCGTCGTCACCCGCAATGTGAAGGACTTCCAGCGCACTGGCGTGGATGTGATCGACTCCTGGGAGTTGTGAGCGTCGCGGGGCCCCATCCTTCGAGCACCAGGGGCCCGGCCGGTTGCACATCTTGGTCCTTCACCCCGGGTCCGCCGCCACGCCTGCCGCACCACAAGTCTGGAGCACACCCGTTGCGGCGCGGTACCCCAGCGGTGTCAGAGCTGATCGGTAGCGTAGGCCGCGTCCTGAGTGAACAGCTGACGACGCGCCTCGGCGCAGGAGACGAACCACATGGCACCGACCACCAAAGAGGCCCAGCGCGCCGAGCTGCACAAGACGATCTGGCGGATCGCGAACGACCTGCGCGGCAGCGTCGACGGGTGGGACTTCAAGACCTACGTGCTCGGCACCCTGTTCTACCGGTTCATCTCGGAGAACCTCACCTCCTACGTCAACCGGGGCGAGCACGAGGCGGGCAACCTCGAGTTCGACTATCCGCTCTTGTCCAACCGAGAGGCCGAGGTGGCTCGCACGGAACTGGTGGCGGAGAAGGGCTTCTTCATCTACCCGTCCGAGTTGTTCCAGAACGTGCGTGAGCGAGCGCCGCGGGACGCGAATCTCAACGAGACGCTGGAGCGGGTCTTCAACAACATCGAGGCATCGGCGGTCGGCACGGACAGCGAGGACGATCTGAAGGGCCTGTTCGACGACCTCGACGTCAACAGTTCCAAGCTCGGCAACACGGTCGCCAGGCGCAACGAGAAGCTCGTGAAGCTGCTGGATGCGATCGGCGATCTGCCGCTGGGAGACTTCGAAGACAACGCGATCGACCTGTTCGGTGACGCCTACGAATACCTGATGCAGATGTACGCCTCACAGGCAGGTAAGTCCGGCGGCGAGTACTACACACCTCAGGAAGTCTCCGAGGTGCTCGCGAAGATCACCGTTGTCGGCAAGACCCGGGTGAATAAGGTCTATGACCCAGCCGCCGGATCGGGGTCGCTGCTGCTGAAGTTTGCGAAGGTGCTCGGACGCGACAACGTGGGCGGCTTCTTTGGGCAGGAGATCAACCTGACCACCTACAACCTCGCCCGCATCAACATGTTCCTGCACGACGTGAACTACGAGAAGTTCAACATCGCGCACGGCGACACGCTCACCGATCCGCAGCACTGGGACGACGAGCCGTTCGAGGCGATCGTCTCCAACCCGCCTTACTCGATCAAATGGGAGGGTGACGCGAACCCGCTGCTGATCAACGACGAGCGTTACGCACCGGCTGGTGTGCTGGCGCCGAAGTCGAAGGCCGACCTGGCCTTCACGATGCACATCCTCTCGTGGCTGGCCGTGAACGGTACGGCCGCGATCGTCGAGTTCCCCGGCGTGCTGTACCGGGGCGGCGCGGAGCGGAAGATCCGCCAGTACCTGATCGACAACAACTACGTGGACGCCGTGATCCAGCTGCCCCCGGATCTGTTCTTCGGCACGACGATCGCGACCTGCATCATCGTGCTGAAGAAGTCGAAGACCGACAACGCGGTGCTGTTCATCGACGCCTCGGCCGAGTTCACCCGGGTCGGCAACAAGAACAAGCTGCTGCCCCGGCACCAGCAGCACATCCTCGACACGTTCACCACGCGGGAGGACGTCGACCACGTCGCCACGCTCGTGCCGAACGAGGACATCGCCGCGAACGACTACAACATCGCCGTGTCCTCTTATGTCGTACGGGAGGACACCCGCGAGGTGATCGACATCCGAGCGCTGAACGCCGAGATCGCGCGCATCGTCGCCCGCCAAGCCGAGTTGCGCACCTCGATCGACGCGATCGTGGCCGACCTTGAGGGCACCGCGTAGTGTCGGCGGGCGTGAGTAGGGTGCGGCTATGAGTGAGGGCGAACAGTCGGACGAGCGCCGGGCGCTCGTTCGATCGTCGGCGGCGGAGTACCTGACCTTCGTTGCCGCCACGGGCGACGGCGGTGGTGCGGTCGAGCTGCGCTACGAGGACGAGAACATCTGGCTGACTCAGAAGCTGATGGCTGAGCTGTATGGAGTCTCGGTCCAGATGGTAAGTAAGCACCTCCAGACGCTGTTCGAGAGTGGCGAGCTGCAGCCGGAGTCAGTTATCAAGCGATACTTGATAACTGCCGCCGACGGGAAGAACTACAACACGCAGCACTGCAGCCAGTTCTTGAACCGCCTCGTCTCGATGTACCTCGACTTCGCAGAGTTCCAGGCGATGCGCAAGGTCCCCATGTCGATTCAGGACTTGGCCGCCCGGCTCGACGGCTTCCTCGAGTTCAATGGCACCGAGATCCTGGTCGGCCCCGGCAGAGTCTCAGCGGAGCAGGCAAAGCTGCACGCCGAAACAGAATTCGAGCGGCACCGGACCGTCCAAGATCGGCTGTTCAGTAGTGACTTCGACCGCTTCCTCGAAGCTTCGGACGTGAGTGACAAGGAGACGGCGCAATGAGTCGCATCGACGAACTGACCGCCGAGTTGTGCCCGAATGGTGTCGATTTCAGAACATTGGCCTCCGTTGGACGGTGGTACGGAGGGGGGACGCCATCTAAAGGCAAGGTCGAGTATTGGGAGAATGGAACAATTCCGTGGGTGTCTCCGAAGGACATGGGGAGGCGGGTTGTTGATTCAGCTATCGATTCCATCACTGAAGCTGCAGTGCATGGATCGGCGACGAAGCTAGTGCCGCCAGGGTCAGTTGCGATGGTCGTTAGGTCGAGTATTCTTGACCACACTTTCCCCACTGCGCTCGTGCCCGTTGCTGTCGCTTTAAATCAGGACATGAAGGCTATTGTGCCATTTGGCGGAGTCCTCCCTGGTTATCTAGCGCATCTGCTGAACTCGCGTGGACAGGATATTCTGCGAGTCGCTAGAAAGACCGGCGGATCCGTTGCTTCTATCGAGACCTCCAAGCTCTTCAATTTCCGAATCCCCGTGCCGCCGCTCGAGGTGCAGCGAGAAATCGTGAGAGTGCTGGATCAGTTCACTCAGTTGGAGACGGAGCTGGCGGCGGAGTTGAAGGCGGAGCTGGAGGCGCGACGCCAGCAGTATTTCTACTACCGAGACCAACTGTTGTCCTTCCGCGAGACAGGAGGGGTCCGGTGGATTCCGATTGGTGAGGTCGGAACGATCTTCCGGGGCAAGAGATTCACGAAGGATGATTACGTCGTCGAGGGTGGCATCGGCGTCATCCACTATGGGGAGATTTATACAGAATATGGCGTATCGGCGTCTCGCGTGAAATCGAGGGTGCGCAGTGAGATGGGCCCTTCGCTGCGGTACGCAACGAAAGGCGACGTTGTGCTGACCGACGTTGGCGAGACGGTGGTTGACGTCGGTAAGGCTGTTGCGTGGCTTGGTGAGGAGGACGTAGCCATCCACGACCACTGCTATGTGATCCGGTCTGATGTTGACGCTACTTACCTTGCGTATGTAATGCAGACAAGTGCATTCACCAGAGAGAAAGGAAAGCACATCGCGCGAACGAAGGTGAAGACGTTGTTGCTCAACGGGCTGAAGCGGATCGTCGTCCCCGTCCCGCCGCTGGAAGAACAGCGTCGGATCGTCGCGATCCTCGACAAGTTCGACGCCCTCGTCAACGACCTGAGTGTGGGTCTTCCTGCCGAACTCAACGCGCGCCGAAAGCAGTACGAGTACTACCGCGACAAGCTGCTGACTTTCCGCGAGGCGGCATGATCCCTGCCTTCTTCATCCCGAACCCGCAGTGGCGCGAGCAGATCGACGCGATCGTCGAACTGGTCGGGCGCATCGGCGTCTTGGAGCAGCTCTCTGCGGGTGTGTTGGAACTGCGGCGGCGCAACCGGGTGCTGGCGGTGAGCAGTTCGACGGCGATCGAAGGCAACACGCTGTCGCTCGCGCAGGTGGAGGCGATCGCGAAAGGTGAACCTGTCTTCGCGGCGCCGCGTGAGGTGCTGGAGAACCAGAACGCGCTCGCGGCGTACGCCGCCCTCGACGACCTGGATCCGTGGAGCGTGCCCGACCTGCTGCGCGCGCACGCCATCCTCACCGGTGGGCTCGTAACCGAGTCCGGAGCCTTCCGCACAGTTGGTGTGGACATTGTGAACCCGAAGGGTGAGGTGCTGCACAGCGGCTCGCGCCCAGCGAAGGTGCCCCGCCTGGTGGCGGAGCTGTTGGATTGGGGCCGGACGTCGAACCATCACCCGCTCGTGGTGTCCAGCGCCGTCCACTACCTGATCGAGCACATCCATCCCTTCCGTGACGGCAACGGACGCATCGGTCGACTCTGGCAGACGCTGATCCTCAGCAGATGGCGACCGCTGTTCGCGTCGGTGCCGGTCGAATCGCTGATCCGCGACAACCAAGCCGGGTACTACCTGGCCCTCCAGGCGTCCCACGAGCCCGAGATCGACGCTGCGCCGTTCATCGACTACATGCTCGCCATCATCACGCAGACGCTCACCGAGTACGAGCGCCAGGTCCAACGAAGCACGTCGCCTGACGAGGTAAATGACGAGGCAAGTGACGACCTAAACCAGCGTCTGCTCGCGGTGCTGCGCCAGCACCCGCAGTGGAGCGCGGAGCGGATCGGCCGGCACCTGGGTGTGAGCACGCGCACGGTGCAGCGTCACCGCAACCAGCTTCGCGACGCAGGCCGCGTCCGGCACGTCGGCCCGGCGAAGACGGGCCACTGGGAGGTGATCGATGCAGATCGAGCAGGAGAGCAATGACTGTCGAGCAGGAGATGCAAGCGACTGCCGCTCACGGGCTGAGTCTGTGACCGGCTGGCTGATGTGCGAGGGTGCCTCTCGACGCTGCCGTAGCATCAGGTAGATCTCTCATCTACTCTTGGGCCATGAACGCCATTTCGGTCGCCGAACTGCGACAGAACCCCACTGAAGCGCTGGCGCGCGCCGAGGCCGGCGAGACTGTCATCATCACCCGTCACCGTCACCCCATCGCCAAGATCGTCCCGCTGGACGCGCCGGGCGTCGCCCTCATCCCCGCGCGTAAGCGGGGGCGGGCCAACCTCGATGAGCTGCTTGGTCCCCCACGGCGAACCCACGACGAAGTCGAAGCGTTGCTGGCCGAGATGAAAGAGGATCGGTGAATCGCTACTACCTCGACAGTTCGGTGGCGGCGCACGCGATCCTCGCCGGTGGTCACGCACGGGAGTGGCTAGCCGGTGTCACGGGTGACGACGGTGCGGAACTGATGTCCTCGCGACTACTGCAGACCGAACTCACTCGCACGCTCCGCCGGGAGGGGATCCCCGTCGCCGAGCGGGGCGCGGTTCTCGACTACGTCGCCCTGATCCCGATCACCGAGTCGATCCTGGCCGCCGCCGAGGCGATCACCGAACACACCAAGACACTCGACGCCATCCATCTCGCCAGCGCGCTGGCCATGGGAGGAGACCTCGAACTCGCCACCCACGACATGAACATGCGTCGCCTCGCAGAACTGCTGGGGCTGCGAGTCATCGACCCGGTTGCTGGAACGTCGTGACCGACGTACCTGCCCGTCGCTACGACCCGATCGCGGTGTCCGCGGAAAGCACCGTCGTGGCCGAGTACGTCCCCGAGGCGGTGGCAGAGGCCGCCTACCAGTCGGAGGCCGGGCTGGAGCGGGAGTTCATCCGACTACTGCAGTCGCAGGCGTACGAGTACCTGCCGATCACGTCCGAGGAGCAGCTGGTCGCGAACCTCCGCAACCAGCTGGAAGCGCTGAACCAGATCACCTTCTCCGACTCGGAGTGGCGGGACTTCTTCGAGAACACGATTGCCGGCAAGAACGACGGCATCGCCGAGAAGACCGTACGCATCCAAGAGGATCACGTTCAGCTTCTCAAGCGCGACGACGGTTCGACGAAGAACATCACACTGCTGGACAAGCAGAACATCCACAACAACCGGCTGCAGGTGATCAACCAGTACACCAACGAAGGCCGAGTGCAGTCGGACGGAGTCCGAACTGCTGAGGCCGAGGCAGGTGTCGACGAGCGTAGCGAGGAACATGAGGTCGACCGAGCCGACCCGGCCGACGAGGGCAGTGCGAGCGGGCGCTACGGGAACCGCTACGACGTGACGGTGCTGGTGAACGGTCTGCCGATGGTGCACATCGAACTCAAGCGGCGCGGTGTGGACATCCGTGAGGCGTTCAACCAGATCGACCGCTACCAGCGCGACAGCTTCTGGGCGGGCTCCGGTCTGTTCGAGTACGTGCAGCTGTTCGTCATCAGCAACGGCACGCTGACGAAGTACTACTCGAACACGACCCGCAGCCAGCACCTCAAGGAAGGTCAGGTGTCGGCACGCTCAGCCAGTGGTCGCAACCGCAAGACGTCGAACAGCTTCGAGTTCACGTCGTGGTGGGCGGACGCGCAGAACAGGCCGATCCAAGACCTGACCTCGTTCGCGAGGACGTTCTTCGCCAAGCATGCGCTGCTGAACATCCTGACCCGCTATTGCGTGCTCACCGCCGACCGGATGCTGCTGGTGATGCGGCCGTACCAGATCGTGGCGACGGAGCGGATTCTGCAGCGCATCGAGATCGCCACCAACTACAAGCGTCTCGGTACGATCGCCGCCGGCGGCTACGTGTGGCATACCACCGGTTCGGGCAAGACCCTCACCAGCTTCAAGACCGCACAGCTTGCGTCGGCGTTGCCGAGTGTGGACAAGGTGCTGTTCGTCGTGGACCGCAAGGATCTCGACTACCAGACGATGCGCGAGTACGACCGCTTCCAGAAGGGCGCGGCCAACTCCAACACCTCCACGGCTGTGCTGAAGCGTCAGCTGGAAGACCCCGCCGCGCGGATCATCATCACCACGATCCAGAAGCTATCGATGTTCATCAAGGCGAACAAAGGGCATATGGTCTACGACCATCATGTGGTGATCATCTTCGACGAGTGTCACCGCTCGCAGTTCGGTGACATGCACACCGACATCACCCGCTCGTTCAAGCGGTACAACCTGTTCGGCTTCACCGGGACGCCGATCTTCGCCGCCAACAGCGGCAGCGGTGGCAACCCGCAGTTCAAGACCACCGAGCAGGCGTTCGGAGAGAAGCTGCACACCTACACGATCGTGGACGCGATCACCGACAAGAACGTGCTGCCCTTCCGCATCGACTACGTGAACACCGTCAAAGTCGGCACCGTCACCGACAAGCAGGTCTCCGCGATCGACGCGGAGAAAGCTCTCCTGGACCCGAAGCGGATCGGCGAGATCGTCAAGTACACGCTGGAGCACTTCGACCAGAAGACCAAGCGGGCCTCCAGCTACGAGCACTCCGTCGTCACCAACGTCGCCGAGGCTGCGCGCACGCGACGCCAGGAGGCCGTGCGCCAGCGCAAGCGGGTGCGCGGGTTCAACGCGATCTTCGCGACCGCCTCGATCGATGCCGCGCGCCGGTACTACAACCACTTCCACGTCCAGCAGCGCGAACTGCCACCGGACAAGCGGCTGAAGATCGGTCTCATCTACTCCTACGGCGCGAACGACGCCACCGATGACGGCATCCTCGACGACGAGGCCTTCGACACCGACGCCCTGTCGATAGATGCTCGCGGCTTCCTGGAGGATGCGATCCAGGACTACAACGACCTGTTCGGCACGAGCTACGACACCAGCGCGGAACGGTTCCAGAACTACTACAAAGATCTCTCGCAGCGACTGAAGAACCGCGAACTCGACCTGGTGATCGTGGTCAACATGTTTCTCACCGGCTTCGACGCCACCACGCTGAACACCCTGTTCGTTGACAAGAACCTGCGCGCCCACGGCCTGATTCAGGCCTACTCGCGGACGAACCGCATCCTCAACTCCGTGAAGACCTACGGCAACATCGTCGCGTTCCGCGACCTCGAGGACGAGACCAACGCCGCGCTGGAACTCTTCGGCAACAAGGACGCCCGCGGCGTCGTCCTACTGAAACCCTACGGCGACTACTACGGCGAGTACGCCGAGAAGGTACAGGAGTTGCTGAGCAGGTTCCCGCTCGGGCAGCCGATCATCGGGGAGCGCGCGCAGAAGGAGTTCATCCAGCTGTTCGGCGCGATCCTGCGGCTGGAGAACATCCTCACCTCCTTCGACGACTTCGCCGGCAACGAGATCCTCACCGAACGCCAGGGGCAGGACTACCGCAGCGTCTACCTCGACCTGTACGCGGAGTTCCGCAAGGACAGAACCGCCGAGAAGGAGTTCATCAACGACGACGTGGTCTTCGAGATCGAACTCATCAAGCAGGTCGAGATCAACGTCGACTACATCCTGATGCTCGTCGCCAAGTACCGGGAGCAGTTCGGCGACGGCCAGGACAAGGAGATCCGCTCCGAGATCAGCCGCGCCGTCGACGCGAGCCCGACCCTGCGCAACAAGAAGGACCTCATCGAAGCGTTCGTGGATTCTGTTTCGGTCGACGGTGCGATCGACGAGGAATGGCAGGCGTTCATCGCAGCCAAACGAGAAGCGGAGCTGACGGCGATCATCGAGGAGGAGAACCTTCGCGCCGAGGAGACCCGCGCGTTCGTCGAGACCGCGTTCCGAGACGGCGCACTCCGTGCCACCGGAACTGCGATCACGAAAGTACTCCCGCCCACCTCCCGCTTCGCGGCCGGCGGAAGCCACGGCGAGAAGAAGCAGCGCGTGATCCAGAAGCTCGGCGCGTTTTTCGACCGGTTCTTCGGACTCGGTGCGGCAGGAGCTGGCTAGAGCACCGTCGTTGCCGAGTATGTCCCCGATACGACGGCGGAGGCCGCATGTCGGTCGGAGCAGCTGACTGATGCTGGGCTCTCGTCTTCCGTCTCTCGCACCACCCCGACAGGAATGTCGGTGGTCGCAGCCACGTCGTTGTGGGGCTCGCGGCGGCCCGTCGGTACTCTGGGCGCATGTCGAGCAACGCCGTGACGCCTGAGACGCTCGCTCTGCGCGGGCTTATTGACGCGCACCACGACGAGTTCCACGCGCTCCTGGCCAAGTACTCGGCGACGAAGCCGAAGCTGTTCGGCTCGGTCGCCCGTGGTGCCGCGCATGAGGGCAGTGACATCGACATCCTCGTCGAGATGGATCCCGCGGACGGGAATCTGCTGATGCGGGCATCGGGACTCATGGAAGAGACCAGAGAGTTGTTCGGCCGCGACGACATCGACGTGTTTCCGGTGCAGCTGCTCAAACAGCCTATCTCGCAGTCGGCGATCGAGGACGCGGTCGCACTGTGATCCGCAGCACCGACAGGAGGATCGCCGACATCCTGCAGGCGATCGAGCGATGCCAGAGGTATGTTGGCGCGCTCAGCGACGATGGCGAAGCAAATCTCGTCGATATGGCTGAGGACGCTATTGAGCGGAATCTCCAGGTCATCGGCGAGGCAGCGAACTATTTGCCGGCGGAGCTCACCGAAGCGTGTCCGGAGATCCCGTGGCCGCAGATCCGAGGCTTCCGAAACATCCTGGTCCACCAGTACTTCGGAGTCGATTCCAACATCGTCCGTGACGTCGTCGAAACGCATCTACCGCCACTCGCGGAGGCGCTGCGCCAACGTGCTGGGGGAGATTCGGGGCGGCACCCCCTAACTAATGTGGGCGAGTCGTCATCGGTCGTACACATCGGGGCGATGACCAAGGGTGACGACCACGACGAGCAACCTGCCGTCTTCGACGGTGTAGATGATCCGGTAGTCGTCGACGCGGATCCGCAGGGCGTCACGCCTGCGCAGGGCTTTCGCTCCCGGTGGCCGAGGGCCGACTGTGAGCAAGGCGATCGCTCCCCGGATCCGGGCATGGTCCTGGCGGTCGATCCTCTTCAACGCCCGCAGGGCGGCGGAGCGCACCTCGATCTCGTAGACCATGCTCCTGGGTTCACCAACCCAGGTCAGCTTTGACCTGCGCCCAGGGGATGTTCGGGCCCTCCTCGGCCATCGCGGCGTCGAACGCGGCGACGTCCTCGACCTCATCGGCGGCCTCTCGGAGCCGTCCGTACTCCGCGGGGGAGAGGATCACGGCCTGGGGCTCGCCGCGGCGCTCGACGATCACGGCCTCGCGCTGGGCGGTCTCGATGACGGCGGCAAAGCTCTTACGTACCTCGGAAACGGTGATGGTCGACATCGCTCGATTGTACAAGAATGAGACTAAAAGGTACGTTTCGGCACTGCCCGGCGGCCCATGCCGTCGCCAGCCGGCCGTCACGCCGCAGGTCCGTCCTGGGTCGCGGCCGGCTTGGGCTAACGAACTGTCCGTCGAAATCAGGGTTCACTAGGTGCTTCGCGAACTCGACTCGGCGGACGCGGGAGACCTCTTCGTGTTCCGCAGCGACGACGATGCGCAGCGCTACAACGATGCGCCGTTGCGGGAGCCCGCCGAGGCTATGGCGTTGATCGAGCGGGTGCGGGCGGAATTCGCTGCCGGCGAGGGCGTCTACTGGGCTTTGGCGGTGCCCGACGACCCCCGCGCGATCGGCCTGTTCGGGCTTGGCGGTTGGGATCGGTACCACCGCCGAGCCGAGATCGGCTACAACGTGCACCGCGATCACTGGGGCCAAGGGCTCGCCACCGAGGCGGTCCGCGGCATCCTGGAGTTCGCATTCACCACGATGAACCTCAATCGCATCGAGGCGCTGATCATCGCCGACAACCATCCGTCGGTCCGGCTTGTCGAGCGCGTCGGATTCGTCCGCGAAGGCACGAGGCGAGCGTGCTCGTGGGAAGAAGACGGCGTCTTCCATGACAGTGCGATCTACGGTCTGCTCCAGCGTGAATACCAGGCGACCGGCGTCCGACCCAGCCCACGTCGAGCGTGACTTGAGAAGGTCGCCTGAATCGCCCGCATGTATGCATTGTCTACAATGCATACATGAGCTCCACGGCACCGCTTGGACGACCCATCTCGGTCCGCCTTCCGGAGGATCTTCGCAGGCGCATCGAAGCACTGGCACGCGCCACCCGGCGTAGCCAGGGCGACGTCGTCCGCGAGGTGCTTGAGCGCGACTTGGCGAGGCTGGAGTGGGAGCAGCGAATCGCCGCTCGTGCGGCAGATCTGCGTGCGGGCCGGGTGCAGGCCGTACCCCTCGACGAAGTCGAGCGTGAACTGGGCCTGGACGGAGTCGTTATCGACCCGCGCATCGTGGATGACATCGAGTGAGTTGGCAGGTGGCTCTGTCGCCCGAGGCGGCGAAGTGGCTTCGCAAGGCCGATCCGCAGGTCGCACGACGCATTCGCGACGCGCTCCGCGTGGTGGCGGCGCTGGACGACCCGCGCAGCAGGGGCAAAGGCCTCACCGCGGGATTGGCCGGCCTATGGAGGTATCGGGTCGGCGACTATCGCGTGATCTGCGACATCCGGGATCGCGAACTGGTGATCCTTGCCCTCGACGTGGGCAAGCGCGACGAGATCTACGGATAGTCGACCGACGCCCCGCACTCCGGTCGCCAAGAGCCTTGGGTGTCGCAGGACAGGCACGGTACGCGGGTAGCGCCGTCTGCGCGATCCCGGCGCGACTCGTCCGCTGCCCGCCGCGCCAGCGCCGTCGTCGAGGGCAAGCCGTATAAGGTGCCCTGGTGACATCTGCCGGCTCGTTCCTCCGCCGCTACGCCCACGTCGGCCGGCAGTTTCTGAAGTTCGGCGCCGTGGGCGGCGCCGGGGTCGTGGTCAACATGCTGGTGGCCATCGTCATGAACAAGGCCAACGGCGGCACCGTCAACGCCCAGAACATCCTGTTCAGCATTCCCGGCACGCCGTTCAACTTCCGCTTCACGATCTTGGTCTGGATCGTCGGCTTCCTGGTGGCGAACCTGTTCAACTTCCAGTTGAACCGGCACTGGACGTTCCGGCACGGGCAGAAGGCCCCCTGGATGAAGGAGTTCCTGCCGTTCCTGGCGGTCGGCAGCGCGGCCGCACTGGTCGGCATCTTCATCAAGATCGGCTTCACCAACCCGACCTCGCCGCTCTATCTGCCCGAGCCGTGGTTCCACGAGAACGCCGGACTGCAATCCCGCGAGTACTGGGCGCAACTGCTCACCATCGTGATCACCACGCCGATCAACTTCCTGGTCAACAAGCTGTGGACGTTCCGGCACGTCCGCCGGCGGCACGCCGAGACCGAGACCCCCACCGCCGTCCGGTAGGCCCATGCATCTGAAGTCACTGACCCTGCGCGGCTTCAAGTCGTTCGCGTCCACCACCACCCTCGCCTTCGAACCCGGTATCACCTGCGTGGTCGGGCCGAACGGCTCGGGCAAGTCGAACGTCGTGGACGCCCTCAGCTGGGTGATGGGCGAGCAGGGCGCGAAGTCGCTGCGCGGCGGCAAGATGGAGGACGTCATCTTCGCCGGCACCTCCGGACGCGCGCCGTTGGGCCGGGCCGAGGTCACCCTCACCATCGACAACACCGACGGTGCGCTGCCGATCGAGTACACCGAGGTGACGATCAGCCGGACGATGTTCCGCTCCGGTGGCTCCGAATACCGGATCAACGGCAGTACCGCGCGCCTGCTCGACGTCCAGGAGCTGCTCTCCGATTCCGGCATCGGACGCGAGATGCACGTCATCGTCGGGCAGGGCCAGCTGGATTCGATCCTGCAGGCCACCCCCGAGATCCGCCGCGGCTTCATCGAAGAGGCGGCCGGCGTCCTGAAGCACCGCAAGCGCAAAGAGAAGGCGCTGCGCAAGCTGGAGGCGACCGGTACCAACCTGAACCGGCTGACCGATCTGCTGGCCGAGATCCGTCGCCAGCTGAAACCGCTCGGACGCCAGGCCGAGGTGGCCCGCAAGGCCGCGGTGATCCAGGCCGAACTGCGCGACGCCAAGGCCCGGCTGATCGCCGACGACTACATCATGGCCACCCTGGCGCTGCAATCGGACCTGGCCGTCGAGGCCGATCTGAAGGCCCGTCGCGCTTCGGTCGAGGCCGCCCTGGACGCCGCTCGCGCCGCCGAGACCGACGCCGAAGCCGCTGCCCGTGAGGCGTTGCCCCGGCTCAACGCTGCCCAGGAGACCTGGTACGGACTGGCCGGGCTGCGGGAACGGCTGGCGTCCACGATGACGATCGCCGGCGAACGCGTCCGGAACGCCGAGAACGCCGGCGACGGCGACCGGCCGGGACGCGATCCGGAGCTGATCGAGCGCGAGGCCGCCGAGATGCGCAAGGCCGAGGAGGCGCTCAACGTCGAGGTGGCGCAGGCCGCGCAGGCGTTGACCGACGCGACCGCGGCCCTGAAGCAGACCGAGGCCGCCCATGAGCAGGCGGAGCGCAGCTACGCCGCGCACTTGCGGGCGATCGCCGACCGCCGCGAGGGTCTCGCCCGGCTGACCGGCGAGGTCAACACGTTGCGCAGCCGCACCGAGGCCGCCGGTGCCGAGATCGAACGGCTCAGCTCCGCCCGCGATGACGCGCTGGCCCGCGCCAGCGCCGCGACCCGCTCGTTCGCCGCGTTGGAGACCCGGATCGCCGGGGTCAGCGACGGCGAGTCCGGCCTGGACGCCGCCTACGAATCCGCCGCCGCCGAGGTGGAACGGATCGAGGCCGGGCTGGCCGACGTCCGGCGCGCCGAGGCGAAGGCGCAGACCGAGCGGGCCACCCTGGCCGCCCGGCTGGACGCGTTGGCGTTGGGCCTGGAACGCAAGGACGCCTCCGCGGCCCTGCTCGCCGCCGGCGACGCGGTGGGCGGGCTGCTCGGCTCGGTGGCGACCCTGATCGGGGTCGAACCCGGTTGTGAAGTGGCGATTTCGGCGGCTCTCGGGTCGGCCGCGGACGCCGTCGCGGTCGCCGGGCTGGACGCCGCCGTGGGCGCGTTCGGGCATCTGAAAGCCGAGGATCTGGGCCGTGCCGGACTGTTGCTGGGCGGCTCGGCCCATCCGGACGCCGACTGCTGGCCGACGTTGCCGGGCGGGGCGCGCTGGGCGATCGACGCGGTGACCTGCACCGACCAGGTGAGGCCCGCGCTGGCCCGGCTGTTGCTGAAAGTCGCCGTGGTGGACGATCTGCCGGCCGCCCGCGCACTGGTCGCCGACCTGCCCGACGTCACTGCGGTGACCCGCGACGGCGACGTGCTCAGCCAGTGGTTCGCCGCCGGCGGATCGTCGGCGAAACCGTCGCTGATCGAGGTGCAGGCCGCCGTCGACGAGACCGAGTCGCGGCTGGCCGGCGTCCAGGCCGACCTGGAACGGGCCCGGTTCGCGCTCGCCCAGCACGAGGCCGAGCTGGCCCAGGCGCGCGAGCGGGCCGAGGCGGCGCTGGCCCGGCTGCACGAATCGGACGCCGAACATGCCGCACTGGCCGAAGAGCTGGCCACGCTCAGCCAGACCACCCGTGCCGCGCAGGCGGAGGCCGAGCGGCTGGCGGCGTCCATCGCGGCGGCGCAAGCCACCCGCGAGCAGAACCGCACTGCGCTGGCGGCGTTGGAGCAGCGCCTCGAACTGGCCTCGGCGCAGACCGAGGTGACCGAGGCCGACCCGTCCGAACGCGACCGGCTGAGCGTGCTGGAGCGTGCGGCCCGCGGTGCCGAGATGGAGGCCCGGCTGGCGC
This sequence comes from Micropruina sp., assembly GCF_047606665.1. Classification (GTDB taxonomy): domain Bacteria; phylum Actinomycetota; class Actinomycetes; order Propionibacteriales; family Propionibacteriaceae; genus Micropruina. Next base: position 56,495 of record NZ_JASGEF010000047.1, read on the forward strand.
TGCGCACCATCGAGGAGCGCGCCCGTGCGCTGGCCGGACGTGCCGACTCGCTGACCCGTGCCGCCGCCGCGGAACGTCAGGCGCGAGCACGGGCAGCCGCCCGTCGCGAACAGCTGCGCCGCGAGGCTGCCGACGCGCGTGCGGTCAGCGAGGCCGCGATCTGGCTGCTCGGCCGGGTCGAGGCGTCCCAAGAGCTGGCCGCCGCCGAACGGTCCGCGGCGGAGGCCGCCCGGCTGGCCGCCGAGAACACGCTCACCGAGGCGCGGCGTCGCGGCCGGGAGTTGGCCAAGGAGTTCGAGGACCTGGTCGCCCACGTCCATCGCGACGAGCTGGCCCGGGCCGAGCAGCGGCTGCGGGTCGAAGCGCTCGCCGAGCGGGCCCTGGTCGAGCTGGGCCTGGACGCCGACGTGCTGGTCGCCGAATACGGCCCCGACCAGCTGATCCCCGTGCTGACCAGGGCCGATGGTTCCGCGCTCGGGCCGGACGAGCGTCCCGAACCGGTGCCGTTCGTCCGGGCCGAGCAAGAGAAGCGGCTCCGGACGGCGGAACGCAACCTCGGCGTCCTGGGCAAGGTGAACCCGCTGGCCCTGGAGGAGTTCGACGCGCTGCAGGAACGGCACGCCTTCCTCGCCGAGCAACTGGACGACCTGCGCAAGACCCGCGCCGACCTGAGCGAGATCATCGAGCAGGTCGACGCACGAGTGCAGGAGGTGTTCGCCGCCGCCTACGCCGACGTCGAAAAGGCCTTCGAGCACTCCTTCGCGCGGCTCTTCCCCGGTGGCGAGGGACGCCTGGTGCTGACCGAGCCGGGGGAGTGGCTGACCACCGGCGTGGACGTCGAGGCGCGTCCGGCCGGCAAGAAGGTGAAGCGGCTGTCGCTGCTCTCCGGTGGTGAACGCTCGCTGGTCGCGGTCGCGTTCCTGGTCGCGCTGTTCAAGGCCCGGCCCAGCCCCTTCTACATCCTCGACGAGGTCGAGGCCGCCCTGGACGATGTCAACCTCGGCCGGCTGCTGGAGATCTACGAGGAACTGCGCGAGAACTCGCAGCTGCTGGTGATCACCCACCAGAAACGCACCATGGAGATCGCCGACGCCCTGTACGGCGTCACGATGCGCTCCGACGGTGTCTCCGCGGTGATCAGCCAGCGGCTCCGCGACTGAGTAGCCGGGGCCGCTGCGCGGCCATCGTGGGTTCGGGAAGAGTTCGGGTTGGTGCGGTTGGTCGCGGGGCAGGACCGTGGCGGTGTGGATCGTGGTCGACCTCGGTTTACCTTTCGTGCTGGTGACCGACTACCCAATCGGCCAGTTGACCACCCAGTCGGCTAGTCGGGCTGCCGTACTAGCGCGCACATCGAGAGGGACTTGGCGGGTGATGTAAAGTGTGGCCATTCCTGGAATGGCTAAATGTCGAGAAAGGGCGAGTCTGTGACGGAGTTCTCGATCCTGTGTGTGGCCATCACGGGGTTCCTGGTTGTATTGAGCATTCTCATGCTAATTCTTATCCGCAAGGTCAGGGATGGGACCCTCCAGCGTCCTGATGGTATGTTTAGCGGTTTTGGCCTCCGAACTCCGGCAACTTTGGCCAGTGATGAGGCCTGGCAGGCAGGGCATCATGCCATTCTTCCTTGGGCTTGGGTAACCGTCGTGGCGGGGTTCGCGGGAGCCTGTGCCGCCCTGGGCGGCCTGGTGTTGGGAGATGATCGGACCGGCTTCGCGATTTGCGATGGTTGGAGTTGCCGCGGTCATTGCAATATCCGTGGTCATCGCACTCGTCGGCAGCGCCGCGGCCGCGAAAGTGGGCAGATGATCGATCGTCCGAGAGTTCAGGTCGTCCCTATCCGAGCGAATGAACTCTCGAAATATGGGGTTTCCGACCTGACCTCGGTGTGCGCACGCTATAGGTGGGGAAACGAACTTGGCAAGAGAGGAGGCGGCGGGGTGGAAGCATCCGCCCGCGGCTGCTCCTTGCCGTCGCATCCAAGGTGGCAGAGGTTGGCGGCTCCAACGCTGCGGCGTTTGACTGTCGGCGCCAGGAACTTCCGGCCACGATGCGGCATACTGGGCACCACCCGTCCGGAAGGTTCATAAACGTGGCTGTCGCACTGCTGGTGATGGTGGTGATCCTGGCCGTGGCCATCGGCATCGTCGCCGTGGTCGCCATGGGAATCCAGGGCGCCGGTCGCGAGCGGGCACCCGAACTCGCCAACGTGATGGCCGAGACGGCCAGGCACCTCAACGGCGACGCCGAACCTCCGCAGGGACTGGTCGGGTTCTTCGAGGAGATCCCCGATATGCGCAAGGGCTCGGACGGCGCCGCCAAGTCCGAGCCGTCCGCCAAGTAGCAGAACAAGCACCGATTTCGCCGGACGGGCTTGTCGAGCCCGGAACGGCCCGCTGCTGACAAGGTGTTTCGGCAGACTCAACCCGCCTTGGTCGCGCTTCTTAGTGCGGCGCGATGTCGAGTTGTAGCTCGTTCCAGACCACCGCACCGAGCCGGCGGACGCCGTCCGCGAGCCGGTGGGACGGCGCCGGTCCGGCCTCCGCGAACCACGACACCATGACGGTGTGTGCGTGGGGCCGCCACGTGCCACAGACCTGGCCGTCGCGGATGATGGCGTTGCCCCCATTGGTGATCAGCGCTCGCCGTGCCGGGGTCACGATGAGGGGGTCGGCGGTACCGGGACCGAGCATCCACGGGTCGTATCCGGGCAGCAGGACGACCGCGTCCGACGGTTCCGTGGCGGCCATCTCGTCCAGGTCTGCGGTCAGCGCCAGGCAGGGGAGTCCGTCCATGCTCACTGCGGTGACCACGTCCGCCAGTTCGGCGAGCCAGCCTGCGAGCCGACGAGTGGGGACCCCGAGGCCCTCGCTGAGCCAGTACTGAAGATTGGCCTCGGTGGCCGGCCCGTAGGCATGCAGATAGTGGACGATCGCACGGCGCCCGGCGTCCTCCACGTCCGGCAACCCCGGCCAGTGGGGATCGCCGCGGAGCAAGCGGAAGGTGGCCTGTCTGCCTCGGGCCGGGCCGAAGCAGATGTCGCCCCACCAGTGCAGCGGCTTGTAGAGGGTGTCGGCACCCGCGCCGGTGGCGGCCGCGTCGGCCAGCCGCCGCAGCGTCGGCGACCGCCGCAGGTGTTCGGCGATCTCGTCGCGAGTCAACGGACCGTCGGCCAGCGCCGTGCGGATCGCGTCGCGAACCGGCTCCCAGTCGTCCACGACGATGTCGCCCTGGCGCTGCCACCGGTCGGTTCGCCAGATCGCGGTGACGGTGCGGACGGCGAGCAGCACGGCGCCGATCTCGGGGGCGAACACGTACGACCCGCCTCGGAACGCGTAGCTGCGGATCAACTCGCCGACCTCCACCGCACGCGGAACCACATCTGGAACGGGCTCGGCCAACCGGACCCCGAACGCCAGGTCGGCGGTCCGGTCGGGCCAGCCGCGCACCGCCAGGACGCGCTCGGCGACGTCGGTCGCGTCCGTCCCGGACGCCGGATCGAGGCCGTGCCGGCGGAGCCGCCAGGCCAGCGCGCGTCTCCCGTCCAGTTGCATACGCCGACGGTATCCCGCGACCGCCGGGCGGACTCGACCGACGAACCGGGCGCTCGCCGCCCCCGCGGCACCCGTAGCATGAGCCGGTGGATTGGATCTCCTGGCTCATCGTCGGCGTCCTGGCCCTCGCGGTCGTGGTCGCCGGCATCGTTGTCATTGCTCGCCGCAGGTCGCTGCCGCCGGCGCCTCGGCGTCCGGTATTGCCCAGCGAGCCCGAGACCTCCGCCGGTCCGGACGCCGGCGCCGCCGAGCCGGAGACGTCCACCGGAACCGCCACACTGGAGCGCCCCGAGGCGCCGTCCACCCGGATGGCCAGGCTGCGCCGCCGGCTGGCCGGCAGCAACAATCCGCTGGCCCGCGGCCTGCTGTCGATCCTGTCGTCCGATCGGCTGGACGCCGACGTCTGGGACGACTTCGAGGCCACTCTGATCACCTCCGACCTCGGCGTCGGCCCCACACAGGAGCTGACCGAGGCGCTGCGTCGCGAACTCGCCGTCGACGGGGTCAGCGATCCGGCCCACGCGAGGGCTGTGCTGCGGCACGAACTGCTCAGCCTGGTCGGTCCCGGCGTGGACCGCTCGCTCAACCTGCACGGCGCCGACGGCAAGCCGGCCGTGGTCCTGGTGGTGGGCGTCAACGGCACCGGCAAGACCACCACGATCGGCAAACTGGCCCGGGTCCTGGTGGCTGAGGAGAAGTCGGTGGTGCTGGGCGCCGCGGACACGTTCCGGGCCGCCGCCGCGGAGCAGCTGCAGACCTGGGGTGACCGGGTCGGCGTCCCCACCGTCCGCGGCCCCGAGGGTGGCGATCCGGCAGCTGTTGCCTACCAGGCCGTCCAGCGCGGCATCGACGAGGGTGCCGACGTGGTGATCGTCGACACCGCCGGACGCCTGCACACCAAGACCGGCCTGATGGACGAACTCGGCAAGATCAAGCGGGTCATCGAGAAGCTGGCCCCGGTCACCGAGGTGCTGCTGCTGCTCGATGCCACCACCGGACAGAACGGGCTGATCCAAGCTCGGGTGTTCGCCGAGGTGGTGCAGATCACCGGCATCGTGCTGAGCAAACTGGACGGCTCCGCCAAGGGCGGCATCGTCGTCCAGGTCCAGCGCGAGCTCGGCGTCCCGGTGAAGCTGATCGGTCTCGGCGAGGGCGTGGACGACCTGGTCCCGTTCGAGGCCGAGCAATTCGTGGACGCTCTGCTCACCGACTGAGCGCCGCGACGGGCACCCGTCCGAGCCGGTCGCGACGGCGTTCGGTGGGCTACCGGTACGATGTCCGGGATACCCGACTGCGTGAGGAAGCCCGTTGTTCGACACCCTGCAAGACCGCCTCTCCGAGGTCTTCAAGAACCTGCGCGGCAAGAGCCGGCTGTCCGAGGCCGACATCGACGCGACCGCGCGCGAGATCCGGCTGGCGCTGCTCGAGGCCGACGTCAACCTGGGCGTGGTCAAGGAGTTCATCGCCAACCTGAAGTCGCGCGCCCTCGGTGCCGAGATTCACAAGGCGCTCAACCCGAGTCAGCAGATCATCAAGTTGGTCAACGAGGAACTGATCGCGATCCTCGGCGGCGAGACCCGTCCGCTGCGGTTCGCCAAGCGTCCGCCGACGGTGATCATGCTGGCCGGTCTGCAGGGCTCCGGTAAGACCACGCTCGCCGGCAAGCTCGGCCTGTGGCTCAAGGGGCAGGGACATTCGCCGCTGCTGGTGGCGGCGGACCTGCAGCGTCCGAACGCGGTCAACCAGCTGCAGGTGGTCGGCGAGCGCGCCGGCGTCCACGTCTTCGCGCCCGAGCCGGGCAACGGCGTCGGCGACCCGGTGCAGGTGGCCCGGACGTCGATCCTGCACGCGATGAGCAAGCTCTACGACGTGGTGATCGTCGACACCGCCGGCCGGTTGGGCATCGACGCCGAGCTGATGCAGCAGGCGTCCGATATTCGCAGCGCGGTGAACCCGACCGAAGTGCTGTTCGTGGTCGACGCGATGATCGGCCAGGACGCGGTGAACACTGCCAACGCGTTCGCCGAGGGCGTCGGCTTCGACGGCGTGGTGCTGACCAAGCTGGACGGCGACGCCCGCGGTGGTGCCGCGCTGTCGATCGCCAAGGTGATCGGCAAGCCGATCATGTTCGCCTCCAACGGCGAGGGCTTGAAGGACTTCGACGCCTTCCACCCCGACCGGATGGCGTCCCGCATCCTCGGCATGGGCGATGTGCTCACCCTGATCGAGCAGGCCGAGAAGACCTTCGACGCCGAGCAGACCCAGAAGGCGGCCGAGAAGCTGCTGGGCGGACGCGGCGAGTTCGGCCTGGACGACTTCCTGCAGCAGATGCAGGCCGTGCGGCGGATGGGTCCGCTGTCCAAGATCCTCGGGATGATGCCCGGCATGGGCGCCATGAAGGACCAGATCAACAACATCGACGAGCGCGAGATCGACCGTCTCGAGGCGATCATCAAGTCGATGACCCCGGCCGAGCGGGCCAACCCGAAAATCCTGGACGGCTCTCGCCGCACCCGGATCGCGAAGGGTTCCGGAACCACGGTCACCGACGTGAACAGCCTGGTCAACCGGTTCTTCGACGCCCGCAAGATGATGCAGCAGCTGGGTGGCCAGATGGGCGGCATGCCCGGTCTGCCCGGCGGACGCCGCCAGCCGCAGCGTCAGGCGGCCCGGCCGAAGCGCGGCAAGGGCGTCTCCGGCAATCCGGCCAAGCGGGCGGCCGGTCCGGCCGCCGTGCCCGCCGCGCAGCAGCAGCCCGAGTGGAACCCGGCGGACGCCTTCGGGCTGGGCGCCAAGCCGTCGGACGCCGATCTGGCGAAGGCGCTCGGCGACTTCCAGCTGCCCCCCGATCTGCAGAAGATGTTCAACCAGAAGAACCAGGGCCCCCGCTGACCCTCACCCACGCGGTGGTCGAGCTTGTCGAGACCCTGCGGCGCCGTCTGGTGAACTTCAACCGGCGACGCGACCGCAGTGACAGGATCGGATCATGACCCACAGCCATGACATGCCTCCCGGTTTGGGGCCGCTCACCTCGCTGACCCACACCCACGACGGGCACACCCATACCCACGTCCGCAGCGAGGTTCCGGTCGGACCACCGCAGCGGCTGCATCTGCGGGGCGTCGTCCTGCCCGACGGGGAGGAGCGCGATCTGTGGCTGCACGACGGGGTGATCGGCTTCGAACCGCTGGCGGACGCCATCACCATCGCCACCGAGGGCTGGATCATGCCGGGCCTGGTGGACGCCCACTGCCATGTCGGTCTGGAATCACACGGGGCGGTCAGTGAGGAGCGCGCGGAGGAGCATGCGATCATCGATCGTGAGGCGGGTGCGCTGCTGCTGCGCGACGCCGGTTCGCCGCTGGACACCCGGTTCTTGCAGGACCGTGAGGACCTGCCGAAGATCATCCGGGCCGGACGGCACATCGCCCGGCCGAAGCGCTACTCCCGCAATTTCGCCGAAGAGGTGGAACCCGACGAGCTCGTCGACGAGGTGGTCACCCAGGCCGAACGCGGTGACGGCTGGGTCAAGATCGTCGGCGACTGGATCGACCGGGACGCCGGCGATCTGACCCCGTTGTGGCCCAAGGAGGTCGCGAAAGAGGCGATCGAGGCCGCCCACGCGCATGGGGCGCGAGTCACCGCGCACTGCTTCGACGAACGCTCGGTCGCCGAACTGGTGGACGCCGGAATCGACGGCATCGAGCACGGCACCGGCCTCGACGACGAGACCATTGCCGCCATGGCCGAACGTCAGGTCTCGCTGGTGCCCACCATGGTGAACCTGGAGAACTTCCCGAAATTTGCCGCCGCCGGCGAGGCCAAATTCCCCCGCTACGCCGCCCATATCCGGGCGCTGCACGCCCGGCGGTTCGAGACCATCGGCAAGGCGGTGGACGCCGGCGTCGGCGTCTATGCCGGCACCGACGCCGGCGGCGTCCACGGGCACGGGCTGATCGCGTCCGAGATCGAGCTGCTGGCTCAGGTCGGCGGCAACGACTTCGCCCTCGGTGCGGCGTCCTGGAACGCGCGCCGTTGGCTCGGTCACCCTGGTATCGAGGAGGGCGCACCCGCCGACATCGTGGTGTTCGCCGAGGATCCGCGGGTGACGATCTCCGTGGTGCGCGAGCCGGTGCTGATCATCCTCAACGGACGCGTGGTGGGTGGGTCTGCGGCGGCCTGAGATCCCGGCGTTCGCCGGGATGACGAGGGTCGGGACGCGGGGGTGCGAGCCCCGTCATCCCGTGCTCGACACGGGATCTCAATGCGGGACGGCCGGGTGGGCATGTCACGCGCCGTCCGGGACTACTGTCCGGACATGGAACCGCATCGGCTGAGCCGGCAGGACGCCCGCCGCATCGCCGTCCGGGCTCAGCTGCTCGACGCCGACCGTCCCGCCCTGGTCGCCGAGGTCGTCGATGAGCTCACGGTGCTCAATATCGACCCCACCGAGGCCATCGCCCCTAGCGAAGACCACATTCTGTGGTCGAGGCTGGGTGGCGGCTACGAGCACGCGCAGTTGCAGGAGTCCGTCGAGACCGACCGGACCGTGTTCGAATACGACGGCATGTACCGGGCGATCGCCGACCTGCCGCTGTACCGGGCGCTGATGCGGCGTCCGTTGCGTTACCAGAAGCCGGCCGACTGGCTGGCCGCCAACGACCGCTTCCGCGGCGACGTGCTTGCCCTCTTGCGAGAGCGGGGCCCGCTGCGGACCGGCGAGATTCCGGACACCGCCCAGCAGCCCTGGGGTTCGACCGGCTGGACCAACGATCGAAACGTCACCATCCTGCTGGAGCTGCTGGTGCGGTTGGGAGAGGTGGCGATCGTCGGCCGTACCGGGCGCGAGCGCCGCTGGGATCTGGCCGAGCGCTGGTACCCGGCCGATCTGCCCGAGGTGCCCGACGCCGAGGTGGACGCGCGACGCGACGAGCGGCGGCTGCAATCCCTGGGCATCGCGCGCGCGAAGCAGACCGCGGTGCCGTTGGAGCGGATGGACGTCGGCGCCGCCGGCGAACCCGCGGTGGTGGACGGGGTGGCGGGCCTCTGGCGAGTCGATCCGGTCGGCCTGGACGACCTGGCCCGCCCCTTCGAAGGCCGGACGGCGCTGCTGTCGCCCTTCGACCGCCTGGTCTTCGATCGGGCCAGAGCGATGGCCCTGTTCGGCTTCGAGTACGCCCTCGAGATGTACAAGCCGGCCGCCAAACGCCGATGGGGCTATTTCGCCCTGCCGATCCTGCAGGGCGATGCGCTGATCGGAAAGCTGGACGCCAAAGCGGACCGGCGGGCCGGGGTCTTGCGGGTATTCCGCGTCCATGCCGACGGCGACTGGACGTCCGAGACCGCCGAAGCGGTCCGAGCCGAGATCGGTGCCCTGGCCGAGTGGCTCGGCCTGGAGATCGACGAATCCGAGGCGGCAGCCGAACGGTGAGACCGGGCGTCTCGTTCCGGCGCGAATCGCGCGAACCGGCTGCGGCGGCCGGCGGTGCGCCGGGAGAATGACCTTGTGACCAAGGACATCTTCACCGACCGCGATATTGCCGACGGCACGGTCCGCGCGGCCCTCACCGAGCTCGTCCGGCGTCCGCTCTCCTGGGTGACGACCACGTCACCGGACGGCGAACCGTGCGTCGCCGCGCAGAGTTTCGTCACTCTGGTCTCGGTCGATCCGCCGATGGTCGGGGTCAGCCTGTTCGGCGAGCAGCAGACCCTGGCCAACATCGAGCGCAGCAACGAATTCGTGGTGTCCCTGGCCACCGCGGAGAGCGTGCGGCGGGCGACCTTGATCGCCGGCGGCCTGCACCCCGACATCGACGAGTTCACCGCGGGACTGCCGTTGGAGACCGCCGACACCGTGGGCGTGCAACGGCCGTCCGATTCGTCGGTGCACCTGGAATGCGGGCTGCAGACCGTGCTGAACTTCGGCAACGGGCACCTGGTGATCGGACGCCTGACCGCGCTGGTGGTCGACGGCGACACCGCACGCGACGGCGTCCAGTTGGTGGCCGACAGCCTCGCCGGCGTCGGCGGCTGAGATCGGCAGAGAGCGGCTCCGAACCGGGAGCGCCGGCTTCACCCGACAAGGTGCGGACGCCGGCGTCGCGGTTCGCGGTTTCGGTGAGCGATCTGGCACAATATGGGGCGCGTCGTCCGCGCCGGTGCCCTCTCACCTCCGGTTCGGTCGGTCCACCCGAGACTCGCGTTCATTCCCCACAATGAGCGTCGGCCTCACCCGTCCAGCCTGGCAGACGTTGTCCAGGCTTTCCCACAGGAGAAACCACACACGTGGCTGTCAAGATTCGTTTGAAGCGGCTCGGCAAGATCCGCTCGCCGCACTACCGCATCGTCGTCATGGACTCGCGCACCAAGCGCGACGGCCGTGCGATCGAGGAGATCGGCCTCTACCAGCCGAAGAACGACCCTTCGGTGATCAAGGTCAACTCCGAACGGGCGCAGTACTGGCTCGGCGTCGGCGCCCAGCCGACCGAGGCCGTCGTCACCATCTTCAAGCGCAGTGGTGACTGGCAGAAGTTCACCGGCGACTCCTCGGAGTCGGGCATCGCCCCGCAGGCCGAGAAGGCCGACAAGGTCGCCCGGTTCAACGCCGCGCTGGCCGAGGCCGACGACGCGCCGGCCGCCGGGGCGATCAGCACCGGCAAGAAGCGGGCCGCCGAGTCGGACGCCGCTGACGCCGACGAGGCCTGATCGTGCTCGCCGACGCCCTGGAGCATCTGGTGCGCGGCCTTGTCGCGAACCCCGATGAGGTGCGCGTCTCCGATTCCGACCGGCGTCATCCGCGCACCCTCGAGGTCCGGGTTCATCCCGAGGACATCGGCAAGGTGATCGGACGCCAGGGCCGCACCGCCGGTGCCCTGCGCACCGTGGTCAGCGCTCTGGCCGGCCGCGAGACGGTCCGGGTCGACTTCGTCGACGTCGACCGGCGGCAACGCCAGCGTCGCCGCTGATCATCGGCGACTACAACCATACCGACGCCCCTGAGCCTGCTCAGGGGCGTCTATGAGTCTGCGCAACACCCCGTTTCGGCAGGCTCTCCGGCTTTCGGGAGGAATGATGGCGTCCACCGTCGAGGTGGTGGTCGGCACCGTCGGACGCGCCCACGGGCTGCGCGGCGAGGTGACCATCCGGCTGCTCAGCGACTTCCCCGAGGAGCGGTTCGCGCCCGGCGTCGTGCTGCACGCCGGGCAGCCCGCAGGCCGCGGGCTCGAGGTGGCCACCAGCCGCTGGCAAGGCGACATGCTGCTGGTCGCTTTCCGCGGATATACCGACCGGTCGCGTGCCGAGACGCTGCGTGGCACCGAACTGTGGGCACAGGTCGAGGCGGGCGAGGACGACGAGGGCGACTTCCACGATGCCGCACTGACCGGTCTGGAGGTCCGCACCGGCACTGTCGTCCGCGGCCGGATCGCCTCGATCGTGCACAACCCCGGCCAGGATCTGCTGGTGGTCCGTTCCGCCACGGGCGAGCATCTGGTGCCGTTCGTCACCGAGCTGGTGCCGACGGTCGACCTGGCGGCGGGTTTCGTCGAGGTGGTCGACCTGCCGGGTTTGTTCGGCGAACCTGAAGTCGCCGGCGAGTCCGAGGCGGAGGAGGTCCGATGAGGCTCGATATCGTCACGATCTTCCCCGAATACTTTGCACCGTTGCAGCTGTCCCTGGTCGGCAAGGCGATCCGCGCCGGCACGGTGGACGTCGCCGTCCACGATCTGCGCCGCTGGACCCACGACCGGCACCGCACCGTCGACGACACCCCGTACGGCGGCGGTGCCGGCATGGTGATGAAGCCCGAGCCGTGGGGCGAAGCACTGGACGAGCTGCTCGCCCTGCCGGATCACCAATCCGATGAGCCGGTGCTGATCGTGCCCACGCCGTCCGGGACGCCGTTCACCCAGCAGATCGCGCACGAGTGGGCCGCGGAGAAGCGGCTGGTCTTCGCCTGCGGACGCTACGAGGGCATCGACGCTCGGGTCGTCGAACATGCTGCCACCCGGATGCGAACCGCCGAGGTCAGCCTCGGCGACTACGTGCTGAACGGGGGAGAGGTCGCCGCGCTGGCGATCGTCGAGGCCGTCGTCCGGCTGCTGCCCGGGGTGCTGGGCAATCCGGCGTCCCTGATCGAGGAATCGCACGCGCCCGGCCACGACAACCTGCTGGAGTACCCGACCTACACCAAGCCGGAGACCTGGCGCGGGCTGAGCGTGCCGGAGGTGCTGCTGTCCGGCCATCACGGTGAAGTGGCGAAGTGGCGCCGGGCGCAGGCCGTGGAGCGGACTCGCGAATGGCGTCCGGACCTGCTCTGAGCGGCGTGGGAGATCCTCGGCGGGTGGCGTTCACTGGTCCGGTGATTGCTTCCCCGTAACGCCCCCGATCGCCTTCGCCTGTGGTCTCGCCCTGCTGCTCGCCGGCCGTGCCGCGCCCCTGCCCTGCAACCTGGACGCCGGTCGGCACCCGACCGACTCACGAGACCCTTCGTCTCAACCGGGGCGACTTTCCGGTGGCGTCCAACATGGCCGTCGCAAGGGGAATATGGTGACTCTCGTGGCGACGACAACTCTTTCCCCACGCGCTCAGGCGGTCCGCTCCTCGGTGGCCATAAAGGTCCTGATGGCGATCACCGGTCTGATCATGATCGGGTTCCTGCTGATGCACATGTACGGCAACCTGAAGGTCTTCTTCGGTGCCGAATCCTTCGATCACTACGCCGAGTGGCTCAAGGGGGACATCCTCTACCCGCTGGCGCCGAAGGGTTGGTTCATCTGGATCTTCCGGACGTTCCTGCTGGCGGCGATCGTGCTGCACATCTGGTCGGCGGCCACTCTGACCCTGCGCGCCCGTCGCGCCCGCGGCACCAAGTACGTCAACTCCAAGCCGATCCAACAGACCTACTCGGCCCGCACCATGCGCTGGGGCGGCGTGATCCTGGCCGGCTTCCTGGTCTTCCACATCCTCCAGTTCACCTCCCGCACGATCAAGACCGGCTTCGCCGCGGACGCCGGGGCGTACGACATGTTCGTGGCCTCGTTCCAGTACTGGTGGCTGGTGCTGGCCTACGCGCTGTGGATGGTGACGGTCTGCATGCACATCCGGCACGGCTTCTGGAGCGCGTTCGCGACGCTCGGCGCAAACACCTCGGCGAAGGCCCGCACATGGTTCAACATCGTTGCCTACGCGGTCGCCATTCTGTTGTATGTCGGATTCATGGTGGCACCACTGGCGGTGCTGTTCGGAGCGGTGAAGTGATGGCAACCCAGACGATTGAGCGCGACGAGACGTCCGTCGGCGACCAGTACTGGCAGGTCGGTGCCGAGGTCCGAGACGCGAAGGCGCCGGCCGGTCCGATCGAGGGCAAGTGGGCGAAGCGGCAGTTCGAGGCGAAGCTGGTCAACCCCGCCAACCGGCGCAAGCTGACGGTGATCATCGTCGGCACCGGTTTAGCCGGCGGCGCCGCGGCGGCCTCCCTGGGTGAGGCCGGCTACAACGTGCTCAACTTCTGTTACCAGGACAGCCCGCGCCGGGCCCATTCGATCGCCGCGCAGGGCGGCATCAACGCCGCCAAGAACTATCGCAACGACAACGACTCCACCTACCGGCTGTTCTACGACACGGTCAAGGGCGGCGACTACCGCTCCCGCGAGACCAACGTCTACCGGCTGGCCGAGGTGAGTGCCCGGATCATCGACCAGTGCGTCGCCCAGGGCGTCCCGTTCGCCCGCGAGTACGGGGGTCTGCTCGACAACCGTTCGTTCGGTGGCGTCCAGGTGCAGCGCACCTTCTACGCCCGCGGCCAGACCGGGCAGCAGTTGTTGATCGGCGCCTACCAAGCGCTGGAGCGTCAGGTGGCAGCTGGCACGGTCAAGATGCACACCCGGCACGAGATGCTCGAGCTGATCGTGGTGGACGGCCGGGCTCGGGGCATCGTCGCTCGCGACATGGTGACCGGTGAGATCGAAACCCATCTCGCGGATGCCGTGGTGCTGGCCACCGGTGGCTACGGCAACGTGTTCTTCCTGTCCACCAATGCGATGGGATGCAATGTCACGGCCGGCTGGCGGGCGCACCGCAAGGGCGCCTATTTCGCCAACCCGTGCTACACCCAGATTCACCCGACCTGCATTCCGGTGCACGGCGAGACCCAGTCCAAGCTGACCCTGATGAGCGAGTCGCTGCGCAACGACGGACGCATCTGGGTGCCGAAACGCGCCGAGGACTGCGACAAGGACCCGCGGCAGATTCCCGAGGAAGATCGCGACTACTACCTGGAGCGGATCTACCCGGCGTTCGGCAACCTGGTGCCCCGCGATATCGCGTCCCGGCAGGCCAAGAACATGTGCGACGACGGACGCGGCGTCGGCCCGGCGGTCGCAGAGAAGCAGCCGGACGGCTCAACCAAGATGGTCCGCCGCGGCGTCTACCTCGATTTCGCCGAGGTGATCAAGCGAATCGGACGCGACGGCGTCGCCGCCAAATACGGCAACCTGTTCGACATGTACGCCCAGATCACCGCGGAGGACCCCTACGAGGTGCCGATGCGGATCTACCCGGCCGTGCACTACACGATGGGCGGCGTCTGGGTCGACTACGACCTGATGACCTCGATCACCGGCCTTTACGCCACCGGCGAATGCAATTTCTCCGACCACGGCGCGAACCGGCTCGGGGCGTCCGCCCTGATGCAGGGGCTGGCCGACGGCTACTTCGTGCTGCCGAACACGATCAACGACTACCTGGCTGCCGCTCCCTTCCCGAAGCTGAGCCCCGACCACCCGGACGTGGTGGCCGCGGTGCGCAGCGTCCAGGAACGAATCGACACCCTGCTGTCCATTCAAGGCAGCCGCACGGTCGACTCGTTCCACAAGGAACTCGGCCAGATCATGTGGGAATACTGCGGCATGGAACGCACCGAAGCGGGCCTGAAGAAGGCGATCGGGCTGATCCGCGAGCTGCGCGACGAGTTCTGGCGCGACGTCAAGGTGACCGGCCAGAACGAGCAATTCAACCAGACCCTGGAACGGGCCGGACGGGTCGCCGACTTCCTCGAACTCGGCGAACTGATGTGCATCGACGCGCTGCATCGACGCGAATCCTGCGGTGGCCATTTCCGGGCCGAGTCGCAGACCCCGGACGGCGAGGCGCTACGGCACGACGACGAGTTCCTCTACGTCGGCGCCTGGGAATATACCGGCGATGTGCCCGTGCTGCACAAGGAACCGCTGGAATACGAGTTCATCGAGCTGAAGCAACGGAGTTACAAGTGAACATCACTTTGCGGGTCTGGCGGCAGGCGAACGCCGACGCCAAGGGGGCCATGCAGACCTACCAGCTGGCCGATGTCAGCCCGGACATGTCGTTCCTGGAGATGCTCGATCTGCTCAATGAGCAACTCACCATCGAGGGCGGCGAGCCGGTCGCCTTCGACCACGACTGCCGCGAAGGCATCTGCGGCATGTGCGGCGTGGTGATCAACGGTTCGGCGCACGGACGGGGCTCGTCCCCGGTGCCGACCACTACCTGCCAGCTGCACATGCGCTCGTTCGCGGATGGCGCCACCATCGACGTCGAGCCGTGGCGGGCCGGCGGCTTCCCGGTGATCAAAGACCTGGTCGTGGACCGCAGCGCCTTCGACCGGATCATCCAGGCCGGCGGCTACATCTCGGTCAACACCGGCGCCGCACAGGACGCCAACGCCCTTCCGGTGCCCAAGGTGGACGCCGACCGCGCGTTCGACGCCGCCACCTGCATCGGCTGCGGCGCCTGCGTGGCGGCCTGTCCGAACGGTTCGGCGATGCTGTTCACCTCGGCCAAGATCACCCACCTGGCGATGCTGCCGCAGGGCCAGCCGGAACGCTGGTCGCGGGTCAAGGGCATGGTGGCCCAGCACGACGCCGAGGGCTTCGGCGGCTGCACCAACATCGGCGAGTGCGCGGCGGTCTGCCCCAAGGGCATCCCGCTGGACACCATCAGCCAGCTGAACCGCGACCTGATGCACGCCCTGTTCAAGAAGGACAAGTAGGTCCCCCCAGCCTCCGCGCTCGTCCCACTCGTCACGGCTCGCTGAACTCGGCGAGCATCAGGTAGGCGAGCGGCCGGGGTCGGACAACGGATCTCGTCCGATTTCGGGCTGGGGAGGGGGTATGGCAGACTTGATCCTCGGTGCCGAAACGCCCCTGCCACAGGGGGGAAGGCGTCCGCACTCCGGTCCTGATCAAACCACGAGGTGTCCTGTGGCACCGGCGAGGAAATCGACATGAACAAGCTCGTTGCCGAGGTCACTGCGGCCTCCCTACGCTCCGACATCCCCGAGTTTCGCCCCGGCGACTCCGTGCGGGTGCACGTGAAGGTGGTCGAGGGCAACCGCTCCCGGATCCAGGTCTTCGCCGGCG
The DNA here is from genome assembly GCF_047606665.1 of Micropruina sp. Classification (GTDB taxonomy): domain Bacteria; phylum Actinomycetota; class Actinomycetes; order Propionibacteriales; family Propionibacteriaceae; genus Micropruina. Next base: position 72,444 of record NZ_JASGEF010000047.1, read on the forward strand.
CGGTGATCTCCCGCACCGGCAGCGGTATCGGCGAGTCGTTCACCGTCCGCAAGGTCAGCTTCGGCACCGGTGTCGAGCGGACGTTCCCGCTGCACTCCCCGATCATCGACAAGATCGAGGTCGAGCGCCGTGGCGACGTCCGGCGGGCCAAGCTGTACTACCTGCGCGGTCTGCGCGGCAAGGCGGCCAAGATCAAGGAAAAGCGGGACCGCTGAGTCCGCCCGATGGGGACGCCGAACACAGGGGCAGGAGCCGCGCGGTGAGCGAGTCAGCCCCGAGCGAGAAGAGCGAGAAGCCCTCGGCCGGCCGGGTGGCCGGCATGTGGGCCAAAGAGATCGCCATCGTAGTGATCGGCGCGCTGGTCGCGTCCACGCTGCTGCGGTTGTTCATCGCCCAGATGTTCGTCATCCCGTCCGGATCGATGGAGAACACACTGCTGATCCGCGACCGGGTCATGGTGCAGAAGGTCGCCGGCTGGTCACGCGGCGACGTCGTGGTGTTCCGCGACACCCAGGGCTGGCTCGCCGACCCCGAGGAAGAGACCGATCCCGTTCGCAAGGCGTTGATCTTCATCGGCCTGGCGCCCGACGAGAGTTCGAACCACCTGATCAAACGGGTGATCGGGCTGCCCGGCGATCACGTCAAGTGCTGCGATTCGCAGGGCCGGATCACGGTGAACGACGACCCGCTGGACGAGACCAGCTATCTGTACTCCAGCAATGGCGAGACGGTCGAGCCGTCCGCGATGTCGTTCGACGTGGTGGTGCCGAAAGACCGGATCTGGGTGATGGGCGACCATCGCAACGATTCCCAGGATTCCCGTTGCCACCTCACCGAGGGCACCGGCGGCATGGCGGCGTTCGTGCCGATCGCGGACGTAGTGGGATCGGCCGTGGCGGTGGTGTTCCCCTTCGACCGATGGCGCGGACTGTCCCGTCCGGACACCTTCGCCCAGGTCCCGGAGCCGGCCTCGCCGGCACCCGATCGGCCGGTGATCGCCGGGCAGACACCGGTCTGCTGAGATCGCCATGGCGTTCGTGTTGCGTCGGGACGCGGGCCTGTACGGCTACGAGCGGGCACTCCGCCGGGCCGGTTTCGGGCTGATCGCCGGTGCCGACGAGGCCGGACGTGGGGCCTGCGCCGGTCCGTTGGTCGCGGCGGCGGCGATTCTGGGCAGTACGCCGGGCGCGCAGGTGGCCGGTTTGAGGGACTCCAAACTGCTCAGCCCGGCGCAACGCGAGCGCTGCTACGACGAGATCATGGCCAAGGCCGTGGCCTGGTCGGCGGTGCTGATCGAACCCGGCGAATGCGACCGGCTGGGCATGCATGTGGCGAACATCCAGGCGTTGCGCCGGGCGGTCTGGCGGCTCGGCGTCGCCCCTCATTTCGTGCTGACCGACGGCTTCGGCGTCGACGGATTGGGCGTGCCGTCGCTGGCGGTGTGGAAGGGGGACGCCGTGGCGGGCTGTGTGGCGGCGGCGTCCGTGATCGCCAAGGTCACCCGGGATCGGCTGATGAAAGCCGCGCACGAGCAGTGGCCGCACTACCGTTTCGACGTTCACAAGGGCTATTGCACGCCTCTGCATCAAGAACACCTGGACGTCCACGGGCCCTGTGAGATCCATCGGTTCCGGTTCGAGAACGTCCGTCGGGCAGCGGCGACCGTGGCGGCGCGCACGCACGGTTCGGGATCGGCCCTGACGCCCCCACCGGGGTTGCCGAGCGACGTCCGCAATAGAGATAGAGTGGCCACGCTATGAGCGCCGAAGATCTTGAACAGTACGAGAGCGAACTCGAACTCCAGTTGTACCGGGAGTACAAGGACGTGGTCGGGATCTTCACCTACGCGGTGGAGACGGAGCGGCGTTTCTACCTGTGCAACGCCGTTGATCTGAAGGTGCGCACCGAGGCTGGCGACGTCTACTACGAGGTGTCCATGGGCGACGCCTGGGTGTGGGACATGTACCGTCCGGCCCGGTTCGTGAAGTCCGCCAAGGTGCTCACCTTCCGCGACGTCTCCATCGAAGAGATCGCCCACAGCGAGTTGAAGGTGCCGGACAGCCTCTGAGGTTCCCCAGCGGACCTCGCGCCCGTTTATCCACAGCCGCCCGACGACTTTGAACACTTTCGTATCCGGGTGCCCATGCTGAGGGCATGGAACGACAAGCGGTGGGGCGAGCGGGCGAGGTGGCGGCCGTTCAGCATCTGGTGCGCCGGGGCTGGACGATCATCGAACGCAACTGGCGATGTTCGCTGGGCGAGGTCGACATCATCGCTCACACGGCGGAACCCGATCCGGTGCTGGTCTTCTGTGAGGTCAAATGCCGTAGTGGCACCGGGTTCGGCGATCCGCTCGAGGCGATCACCGCCGAGAAGCTGGCTCGGCTGCGCCGGCTGGCGCTGACCTGGCTCGGCGAGCAGAGCAGGTGGGTGCCGCACTACCGGCTGGACGCCATCGGCGTCCTGCTGCCTCGCGACGGACGTCCCCGCATCGCCCATCTGGAAGGAATCGGCGAATGACCCCGGCACGGGCCTTCTCGGTCGCCCTGGTCGGGGTCGAGGGCACGATCGTCGAGGTGGAGGCCGCCATCGGGGGCGGGTTGCCGCGGATGGTGATCGTCGGATTGGCGGACGCCGCACTCGGCGAGGCACGCGAACGTTGCCGGGCCGCCGTGCATGCCCAGGGCCTGGGCTGGCCGGCGCAGCTGGTGACCGTCAACCTGTCGCCGGCGACCTTGCCGAAGGCGGGTTCGCATTTCGATCTGGCGATCGTGGCCGCGGTCGAGGCGGCTGCCGAGAAGTTCGACCGGGCCGTGCTGGAACGCATGGTGCTGTTCGGCGAGTTGGGCCTCGACGGACGCGTCCGGCCGGTGCGCGGGCTGCTGCCGGCGCTGCTCGCCGCGGTCACGGCCGGGTTCAGCACCGCCGTCGTGCCCGCCGCGCAACTGCGCGAGGCAGAGCTGGTCGAAGGGCTCACCCTATGGGGCGTGAACGACCTGCTCGACCTGGTGGCGGTGCTGCTCGGCGAACCACCCAAGCCTCCGCCGGAGGTGCCGCCGACGGCCGCCGCCGAGACCTCACCCGTCAAAGACCTGAGCGATGTGGTGGGTCAGTTGGAGGCCAAGTGGGTGATCGAGGTGGCGGCAGCCGGACGCCATCACCTCTACCTGCACGGGCCGCCGGGGGTGGGCAAGACGCTGCTGGCCGAACGCCTGCCCGGCATCCTTCCCGACCTGGAGACCGCTGAGGCGCTGGAGGTGTCGGCGATCCATTCGCTGGCCGGTCTGCCGCTGGAGGGCGGCCTGATCCGGCGTCCGCCCTATGCCGATCCGCACCACACGGCGTCGCTGGCCAGCATCGTCGGTGGCGGCGCCCGGATCGCCCAACCCGGCAGCATCAGCCGGGCTCACAACGGGATTCTGTTCTTGGACGAGGCTCCGGAATTTTCGCCGCGGGTGTTGGAGGCGCTTCGGGTGCCGTTGGAGTCGGGCCGGGTGGTGCTGGGCCGGGCGGCGGCGCAGGCCAGCTACCCGGCCAGCTTTCAACTGGTCCTCGCCGCGAATCCCTGTCCGTGCGGCAACGCCGCCACGCCCGGCGCGCACTGTACCTGTGCACCGATGGCGATCCGGCGCTACGGCGACCGCATCTCGGGGCCGATCCTCGACCGGATCGACATCCGGCACTACCTGCGGCCGATGTCGCAGAGCTATCTGAAGGCGGCCGTCGGCAGGGGGGAGCCGTCGGCGGCGGTGGCCGCGCGGGTGGCCGAGGCACGCGAGCGGCAACGGCATCGACTCGCCCCGCACGGCTGGCGGACCAACGGCGAGGTGCCCGGCCCCGCGTTGCGGCGCCGGCTGCCGCTGCCGCAGGGCAGCGAACTGCTCGACGAGGCGGTGGCCCGCGGACGCCTCTCGGCCCGCGGCGTCGACAAGGTGATCCGGCTGTCCTGGACGGTCGCCGACCTGGCCGGCGTCGACCGGCCGCGACGCGAACATCTGCACACCGCCCTGGCGATGCGTCACGGGCGCGATCTGGCGGAGGTGGGAAGTGGATGAGCGTGACGCCCGGATGGCCCTGTGCTGCGCGGTCGAACCGGGCAATCGCGCGGTGACGGCGGCGGTGGCCGAATACGGCCCCGCGGCGGTGTTCGCCAGCCTGTGCAAACCGTCGTCGCGTTCCCGCTGGGAGCGGCGGGCCAAGGCGGTCGACCTGACGGTGGTGCGCCGGGCGGCGGACCGCAACCGGCTGCGGTTCGTGATTCCCGGCGACGACGAGTGGCCGGAGGCCCTCGACGATCTGGCCACCGGCGAACCGGTCCAAGAGATGGGTGGCGTCCCGTTCGGGCTCTGGCTGAAAGGGGACGCCGACCTCGCCCAGGCGGCCGCACGGGCCATCGCCATCGTCGGCTCCCGTGCCGCGACGCCGTACGGCCGGTCGGTGGCGTCCGATCTGGCGGCCGGCCTGGGCAGCCACGGCATCGCGGTCGTCAGCGGCGGCGCCTATGGCATCGACGCCGCCGCGCACGAGGGTGCGCTCGCCACCTCGGTGCCGACCATCGCCGTGATGGCCGGCGGCCTGGACAGCCCGTATCCGCCGGGCAATGCGGCGCTGCTGCAGCGAGTGGCCGGGCAGGGCCTGTTGGTCAGCGAACTGCCGCCGGGGGAGCATCCCACCAGGTCCCGGTTCCTGGCGCGCAACCGGCTGATCGCGGCCTTGTCGCGGGCCACGGTCATCGTCGAGGCCGCCTGGCGCAGCGGCGCGCGGAACACGGTCAGCTGGGCGAGCGCCTGCGGACGGGTCGTGCTGGCGGTACCCGGTCCGGTGCACAGTGCGACCTCGACCACCCCGCACCGGCTGATCCGCGATGCCGAGGCGGTGCTGTGCACCGGCGTCCCGGACGTCCTGGAACTCGTCGGCCCGCTCGGGCGGCAGCCACCCGGCCGGCCCGATCAGCACCGTCTGCTCGACGAGCTCAACGCCGACGAACTGGCCGTCTACGAGGCGTTTCCGGCGCGCGGCGAAATCGATGCCGGCGAGGTGTCGCTACGCGCCGGCCTCGCGCTGGGCAACTGCCTGGCGATCCTCGACCGTATCTCTGAACGCGGTCTCATCGAGTACGGCGCGGCCGGCTGGAAACTGACCCGGCCTGTCACTCGCACGGGTGACTGACGTGGCAGCTAACGATCTATAAAGTTGTCCATGTCGGGGGGACATAGAAGTACTGTTGACCGGATCGCACTAGTTCGGGGGGAGTGGGGCGATTCGGCCAGCGGTTCTTCCAGCTACTTTCCGCCCGCAGGCGACCCAGCGTCGCCTGCGGGCGGAGTGCTTGCGATCGCGCCTTCCGGTGTCTGATATCGGCCGGCGTGAGAGGACAAGAAGCCATGTTGGAGTACCGCCGCAGGTGCGAGCGTTGCGGCCGCGACCTTGCTGTCGACGACCATCGGGTCTACATCTGCTCCTTCGAATGCACCTGGTGCGCCGATTGCGCGGCCACCTTCCCGGCGGGACACTGCCCCAACTGCGGCGGCAACCTCGAACTGCGTCCGATCCAGCCACGTCACCTGGCCCGGCACACGCCACGGTTCCAGCCGCACTCCGACATGCTGCAGCTGCTCGCGCCCAGCGTCTGAGCACACGCCACGTCGCTCGCGGCAGTGCCGTGAGGGACGTCTATGCTGACCGCCATGAGTCGCGGACCGATGAACCGGGCACTGAGCGGTTTCACCTCCACGATCTTCGCCGAGATGTCCGCGTTGGCGTCCCGCACCTCGTCGGTCAACCTCGGTCAGGGCTTCCCCGACTTCGACGGACCGGCGAGCATGCTCGATCGGGCCCGCCAGGCGATCGCCGATGGCGTCAATCAATACCCGCCTGGACCGGGGAGTCCGGAACTGCGGGCCGCCGTGGCAGCCCATCAGCGACGGTTCTACGGCCTTCCACTCGACCCGGACGCCCAGGTGCTGGTCACCGCGGGGGCAACCGAAGGAATCGCCGCCGCCATGCTCGGTCTGCTCGAACCCGGCGACGAGGTCGTTCTGCTCGAGCCCTACTACGACTCCTACGCCGCAACCATCGCGCTGGCAGGCGGCGTCCGGCGTCCGGTCCGCCTCGAACCACCGGATTTCGTGCTCCCCCGCGAGGCGTTCGCCTCGGCGATCGGGCCACGAACCCGGCTGCTGCTGATCAACTCGCCACACAACCCGACCGGTGCCGTACTGAGCCGTGGCGACCTGACCTTTATCGCGAGTTAGCCGTTCGCCACGACCTGATCGTCGTCACCGACGAGGTCTACGAGCACCTCACCTACGACGGAACCGAGCATCTGCCGCTGAGCACCTTGCCTGGGATGGCCGACCGGACCATTACCTTGTCATCGGCCGGAAAGACCTTCTCCGCGACTGGCTGGAAGATCGGCTGGGCCACCGGGCCGGCCGAACTGGTCGCCGCCGTCCGGGCCGCCAAGCAGTTCCTCACCTACGTGAACGGGGCGCCCTTCCAGCCGGCGATCGCCGAAGCCCTGCAGCTGCCGAACAGCTACTTCCGCGATTTCCGGACGTCCCTGCAAGACAAGCGGGACCGGCTCATCGACGGACTGACGAGCGCCGGCATCGCGACTTTCCGGCCGTCCGGCACCTACTTCGTGGTCGCGGACGCCCGCAGCCTCGGCTTCGACGACGGCTACCAGCTGTGCCGGGAGCTGCCCGCCCTCTGCGGCGTGGTCGCCGTGCCGATGCAGGTGTTCTACGACAATCCGGACGGCGCCCGTCACCTGGTCCGGTTCGCCTACTGCAAACGCGACGAGGTGCTCGACGAAGCCGTCCGCCGGCTTGGTTTCCTGCGCTCCGGCTAGCAGAGTCGCCGATTTCGTTGGTCGAGCTTGTCGAGACCTCGCGGCGTCCGCTATTCAGTGAGGCCCAGTCGGGCGAATGCCTCGACCAGACCGGCCTGCTCCGGCGGCGGCACGACCAGATCGGCCAGCGCCAGCAACGGTTCGGGCGATCCCTCGATCACCACCGCGGTGGCTGCGTCGGTGAGCATCTCCAAATCGTTGTAGCCGTCGCCGATGGCCACGATGTCTGCGTGGTCCGCGCCGAAGTGCTCCACGGCCATCATCATCCCGACCGACTTGTTTACCTCGGCCAGATAGAGCTCGCCGGCGCGATCGCCGAGCGTCGCCATCGAGCTCGGCACGAAGCCGACCTCCGGCTGGAGTTGGTTCGCCACCTCGCTCATCGGCGCGTTCGCGTCGAAGTTGGCTACCTTGCTGAACGACACCGTGCTCAGGTCGTCGCTCACCCGAAGGGCGTCGACGATGTCGCCACCGGTGGTGCTGGTCGGCGAACCGTCGTCCTGCCCCACGTGCATCAGGGACGCGATCCGCGCCGGCGTCGTCGGGCGCGCGTGCACGGCGTCCGGGGTCTCGAGAATGTAGGCCGCGTCGTGGGCGTCCAGGAGTGCCCGGACGCGGTCGCCCAACTCGGCCGGGAAACGGCGATCGAGAAGTACCTCGCCGTCCACCTCCAGATAGGCGCCGGCGGCGCCGACCATGCCGTCGAAGAGCACTCGGACCTCGTCGCTGACCAGTGAGCGCGGACGGCCGGTGCAGAGCAGGATGCGGTGTCCTCGGCTACGGGCCTCGCGGATGACCTCCGCATGCGGCGGCGGCACCACACCCCGGTCGGCCAGCGTTCCGTCGAAGTCGATGAACACGATCTTGCCCACGGGCGAAGCAACTCCTGAAATTAGATGTTTCAACTAAAAGGCAGTCTATGCCGGGTGGCCTGCGTCGCCCCAATCGACGTCCGGGGGGCGCTCAGAAGTCCCAGTCGGAGTCCTCGGTGTTCACCGCCTTGCCCATCACGTAGGACGAGCCGGAGCCGGAGAAGAAGTCGTGGTTCTCGTCCGCGTTGGGCGACAGCGCGGCCAGGATGGCGGGGGAGACCGCGGTGGCCTGCTTGGGGAACAGCGGTTCGTAACCGAGGTTCATCAGCGCCTTGTTGGCGTTGTAGCGCAGGAACATCTTGACGTCCTCGGTCTGGCCGAGCGGGTCGTAGAGGTCCTCGGTGTAATTCTCTTCGTTGTCGTACAGCTCGTAGAGCAGGTCGAAGGTGTAGTCCTTCAACTCGTCCCGCCGTGCCTGGGACGCCTCGCGCAGCGCCACCTGGTACTTGTAGCCGATGTAGTAGCCGTGCACCGCCTCGTCGCGGATGATCAGCCGGATCAGGTCGGCGGTGTTGGTCAGCTTGGCGTGGCTCGACCAGTACATCGGGGCGTAGAACCCGGAGTAGAACAAGAAGGACTCCAGCATGGTCGAGGCGACCTTGCGCTTCTCGGGGTCGTCGCCGTAGTAGAAGTCGAGCACGATCTGCGCCTTGCGCTGTAGGTTCTCGTTCTCCTCGCTCCAGCGGAACGCGTCGTCGATCTCGGCGGTGGAGATCAGCGTGGAGAAGATGGACGAATAGCTCTTGGCGTGCACCGACTCCATGAACGCGATGTTGGTGTACACCGCTTCTTCGTGCGGCGTCCGGGCGTCCGGGATCAGCGAGACCGCACCGACGGTGCCCTGGATGGTGTCCAGCATGGTCAGCCCGGTGAACACCCGGGTGGTCATCAGCTGCTCGTGCGGCTTCAGCGTCCGCCACGACGGGATGTCGTTGCTCAGCGGAACCTTCTCGGGCAGCCAGAAGTTGCCGGTCAGCCGGTCCCAGACCTCGAGGTCCTTGTCGTCCTCGATGCGGTTCCAGTTGATCGCCTGGACGCCACGCAGCAGGGTCAGTTTCTGAGTCATCGGGTCTCCTTGGTGCAGGGGGACGGTTCTTCTCGTGCGAATTTCGCCTCTTGGGGACGGTTCTTCTGGTGCGATTTTCGGTGGGGGTGGGGACGGATCTTGGGCTCACGCTGACCGGAAGAACCGTCCCTCGCGTGTGAGTTTCGAACGAAAAGAACCGTCCCCGGTGTGCGAGTTTCGAACGAAAAGAACCGTCCCCAATGGTTCACAGCGCGCAGCTGACGCAGCCCTCGACCTCGGTGCCCTCCAGGGCGAGCTGCCGCAGCCGGATGTAGTACAGCGTCTTGATGCCCTTCTTCCAGGCGTAGATCTGGGCCCGGTTGAGGTCGCGGGTGGTGACGTTGTCGGGGAAGAACAGGGTCAGCGACAGGCCCTGATCCACATGCTTGGTCGCCTCGGCGTAGGTGTCGATGATCGCCTCGGGGCCGATCTCGTACGCGTCCCGGTAATACTCCAGGTTGTCGTTGGTCAGGTACGGCGCCGGGTAGTAGACCCGTCCGATCTTGCCCTCTTTGCGGATCTCGACCTTCGCGACGATCGGGTGGATCGAGGACGTCGAATGGTTGATGTAGCTGATCGAACCGGTCGGCGGAATGGCCTGCAGGTTCTGGTTGTACATCCCGTATTCGGCCACCTCGGCGGCCAGCGCACGCCAGTCGTCCGGGGTGGGCAGTGCGATCCCGGCGTCGCTGAACAGCCCGGCCACCTTCGCGGTGCGCGGCGTCCAGTCGCCCTCGATGTAGCGGACGAAGTACTCGCCCGAGGCGTACTTCGAACGCTCGAATCCGTCGAAGGTCTGGCCGCGTTCACGGGCGATCCGGCAGGACGCCGCGATCGCATGGAAGGTCACCGTGTAGAAGTACATATTGGTGAAGTCCAGGCCCTCGTCCGAGCCGTAGTGGATGGACTCCCGGGCCAGGTAGCCGTGCAGGTTCATCGCGCCCAGGCCGATCGCGTGGCTCATCGCGTTGCCGCGTTCGATGCTCGGCGCGCAGGCGATGTTCGACTGGTCCGACACCGCGGTCAGCGCTCGGATCGCGGTCTCCACCGTGACGCCGAAGTTCGGCGAGTCCATCGCCTTGGCGATGTTCAGCGACCCGAGATTGCAGGAGATGTCCTTTCCGATCTCGGCGAACGACAGGTCCTCGTTGTAGCTGGACGCCGTCGAGACCTGCAGGATCTCCGAGCACAGATTGCTCATGGTGATCCGGCCGTCGATCGGGTTGGCCCGGTTCACGGTGTCCTCGAAGACGATGTACGGGTAGCCCGATTCGAACTGGATCTCGGCCAGGGTCTGGAAGAATTTGCGGGCGTTCATCTTCGACTTGGTGATCCGGCGGTCGTCGACCAGTTCCCGGTATTTCTCCGTGATCGAGATCTCGGTGAACGGCACCCCGTAGACCCGCTCGATGTCGTAGGGGCTGAACAGGTACATGTCCTCGTTGTCGCGGGCCAGTTGGAAGGTGATGTCGGGAATCACCACGCCCAGCGACAGCGTCTTGATCCGGATCTTCTCGTCGGCGTTCTCGCGCTTGGTGTCCAGGAACCGCATGATGTCGGGATGGTGGGCGTGCAGGTACACCGCACCGGCGCCCTGCCGCGCTCCCAGCTGGTTGGCGTAGGAGAACGAATCCTCCAGCAGCTTCATCACCGGGATGACACCGGAGGACTGGTTCTTGATCTTCTTGATCGGCGCGCCGGCCTCACGAATGTTGGTCAGTGACAGCGCCACCCCGCCGCCCCGCTTGGACAGCTGCAGCGAGGAGTTGATCGCCCGGGCGATCGACTCCATATTGTCCTCGACCCGCAGCAGGAAGCACGAGACCAGCTCGCCGCGCTGCGCCTTGCCGGCGTTCAGGAAGGTCGGCGTGGCCGGCTGGAAACGTCCGGCCATGATCTCGTCGGCCAGGCTCTCGGCCATCCGCCGGTCGCCGGCGGCCAGGGTGAGCGCCACCATGCAGACCCGGTCCTCGAAGCGCTCCAGGTAGCGCGAACCGTCGAACGTCTTCAACGTGTACGAGGTGTAGTACTTGAACGCACCCATGAAGGTCGGGAACCGGAACCTCACCGCGTAGGCCCGCCTGAACAGCGACTTCACGAAATCGAAGTCGTAGAGGTCGAGCACTTGCTGCTCGTAGTAGCCCTGCTCGACCAGGTAGTCGAGCTTCTCCTTCAGCGAATGGAAGAAGACCGTGTTGGTGTTGACGTGCTGCAGGAAGTACTGATGGGCGGCCTTGCGATCGGCCTCGAACTGGATCTTGCCGTCCACGTCGTACAGATTCAGCAGCGCGTTGAGTGCGTGATAGTCGACCTCGGACGAGACGGCCTCTAGGCCGGTGTCGGTGAGCACAGTGGTTGCCATAGTGAAATGAGTCCTTCGCGGACGGCCTCGACGTCGTCGGGCGTCCCCATGAGTTCGAACTGGTACAGGTGGGGCACGCCGCATTTGCGTGCCACGATGTCGCCGGCGATGCAGTACGCCGCGCCGAAGTTGGTGTTGCCGGCCGCGATCACACCCAGCATCAGTGCTCGGTTGGCCGGATCGTTGAGGAAGCGGATCACCTGCTTGGGGATCGCCCCTTCGCCGTTGCCGCCCCCGTAGGTGGGCAGGATCAGGACGAAGGGACGGTCGACGCGCAGGTGCGGATCGCTGGTCCGCAGCGGGATGCGCTCGGCCTCGAAACCGAGCTTGGTCACAAAGCGGTGGGTGTTCTCCGAAACGGAGGAGAAGTACACGACGTGCACCATGGTTCTCTCCGTTCGGCTGGGGCGGTGAGGGTGGCAGGCCGATCGAATCGGTCGTGGCTGCCCGGGATCTGCTGTCGCTCCATGCTGCGTTGTTCGCGGCGCTTGGACAACCCCGGGCGGGAGTGCGGGTGGGTCAGGCCGCCTGGACGCGGGCCGCGGTCGCCTTGATCCGGTCTGGACGGAACCCGGCCCAATGCTCGTCGTCGGCGAAGACCACCGGGGCCTGCTGGTACCCGAGCTCCATCACCTGGGCGAGCGCCTGCTCGTCGGCCGACAGGTCGACGACATCGTAGGACAGGCCGGCCCGGTCGAGCGCGCGGTAGGTGGCGGTGCACTGCACGCACGAGGGCTTGCTGTAGACGGTGATCGTCATGGCTGCGGGTCCTTCCGGGGCTGTGTGTTACATCGGTGTAGTTCCATCGATGTCAGTCACGGACACTACACATATGGGTCAGCTCGCGCAAGAACCACTAGATCTTGTGTTGCGTGTCGTCGCCTACCGTTGTGTGGGCATGGCGGAGCCCCGCCCGACCGGGTGGCGGCCGGCGACGCGAGGAGTGCCTAGCGAGGCCTGGATGCCGTGGATCGGCGGTGATGAGTGGGGAAGGATGTGCCGGTTTCAGGCCGGGAGCGACGCTCCCTTTCGATGCTCCGGACGGGGTGGCGCGGAGCGCAGCGGTCGCCACATCGTGGTCATCAACTCTCCTTCGCGAGTTGCTCCCGGCCCGCGGTGAGCGGGGCCGCCTTCGACCCGAGCCGAAGCTCTGGCCGTCCGGCGGAACCGTCGTGGCGGACGTTCTCCCGGCCCGCGGTCGTCGGGCCGGACGCTGGCAGGTCTTCGGACTCTCGGGCTCGGATCGTCCGATCCACCTACTGTCCGTCGCTTCCCAGGCCGTCGGCCCAGTGCTCGAGACGGAGGTCGTTCCCGATGACCGCTGCGGGGCAGTCCCGGATTCTCACCGGGTTCCCTCTTGCCTCTCCGTCGCCGAGACGGCGGAGAACCAGTCGCGGGCCCGACTCTACGACAGCCGGACGCGGCGACACGATTGGTCGGCGTGTCGCGGCGTGGCGGGCGAGCGATCTATCTTGCTACGCAAGGTACCTGGTAATACGATGGACGCATGTCCGGTGATCCAGGCCACTGGGGGTCGCAGTTGCGCAAGGGCGTGCTCGAGCTGGCGGTCCTCGGGCTGCTGGCCAAAGAGCAGCGCTACGGCTCCAGCCTGGTCGACGACCTCGGCGACCGTCCGGGCCTGGCGCTCACCGCGGGCACCGTCTACCCGCTGTTGGCCCGGCTGGCCAAGGCCGGCCTGGTCAGCGCCAGCTGGCAGGAATCGCCGGTCGGCCCGCCACGCAAGTACTACACGCTGACCGCCGCCGGCCGGCGCCGGCTGGACGCCATGGCCCAGGAGTTCGCCGCGGTGGCGGCGGCACTGGGCGACATTCTGAAGGGGGAGTCATGATCCGCACCATCGACGAACTGCGTCCCGACGCACGGGCGGTCGCTCAGGGCTTCCTGGACGCCGCGACCGAGGCCACCCGGCGCGGCCTGCGCTCCGACGTCCGCGCCGATCTGACCGCCCACCTGTGCGAGCGGCTAAGGTCGAGCGCGACCCTGGCCGACGTCGAGGAGGTCCTGGCTGGGTTGCGTCCCGACGACCTCGCCGCACGTGCGGGCCTCGGGTGGCCGTCCGGACTGCGACCGCGCGGGCTGCTCACCCGGATCGCCAAGATCTGGTGGCGGCCCAGCGATCCGCGATTGCTGTTGCCCCGCGCCGTCGGTCTGGGCTGGGACGTCAACCTCGGGGCGGTCGCCGTCCGGCTCCAGCTGATCGAACCGGACGCCGAGGCGGTGCCCTTCACCTCCACGCGGGAGGCCGCTTTCCGGCTGGCGGCCGCACTCCCGGTCGCGCTCGCCGGTGCCACGGCGCTGCACTACGCCGTCCGCGGACGCTCCTTGCCGCCGCGCCTGGCGTCGCACTGGGATGCCGGCGGACGTCCGGACCGGTGGGTGTCCAAGGAGCGCGCCGCGCTGATCGACATCGGGGCGACGGCCGGCGCTGCGGCGTTGGCCGGATGGGCCGCCGTCACCGCTAGCGTCGGACCCACTCGAGCCGCCGCACTGGCCGGCGCGACGATGGCGGCCACCCTCGGCGCGAGCGTGACGGTCGCCCGTCCGGCCCGTGGCGGGGTCTGGCTGAACCCGGCGATGCTGACCGCCCTGGGCGCCGGCGTGGGCGGGGTGCTGCTGGGCCTGGCCCGCGCCGGACGCCGGGTTGAGATCGACCGCGACCTCGGGAACCGCTGACCATGTCCTGCCTGAGGCCCCCTGGTGGTGCCCGAGTCCGGATGAGTCCGCGCTGAGGCCGGTATCGGTCAGGTAGCCGTGCAGCACCCGCCGCCTGGTTGATTCGAGGGTCGCGCACGCCGTAGAGCAGCGTCACCGGCGCGTGCTCGCGGCCGATCTCGCGCAGCATCTCGACAGCTGCGTTGGCGTCCAGCTCGGCCCGATAGCGGGCGGTGAACTCGGCGAGCCGATCCGGGTCGTGGTTCCACCACTTCCGGGCTCCGGACTCGGCGCCACCTCGGACGGCCGCCGATCGAGGGCGGCGGCGTCCTTCGAGACTCCCCGCGGCCACAGCCGGTCGACCAGGATGCGGTAGCCGTCCGACGGCTCGACCGGCTCGTAGACCGCTTGCTGCGGAAGGTGTCCGCAGCGTGGCCAGGTTTGGTCATCGCCCCTTTGGTACGGCACAGGTGATTTTACAATTGGATTGTGAAAAATCGAGACTCCGGTCAACCCCTTGGCCGGGCCGTTCCGCAGGTAGGGCGACCAGGCTGTTCGTGCTGACCGACGAAAGGAGGAATCGCGATGCGTACCGGCAAAGAGTCGTTCGCCCGGCAGCAGGAGGCCGTCCGCTCGGTGTTGAAGAGGTGGTGGTGGGCCGGCGTGGTAGCTGTGCTGGTGGCCTATGCGGTCGCCTTGGCCGGCGTGCTGTCAGAGAACGGAGTGCTGGGCATGCCGCACCCGCTGTGCGGATTCCTGTCCGCGATGGCGGCGCTGGGTGGCATGGGTCTGGCGATCTGGCGCGGCTTCATGGAGGCGGATCGGTCCACGATCCAACGGACGCCGTCCGGCGCCCGGCGCTGACGAATCGAGCGCGGGACTCGCTCGTCAAAGCCCCTCCATCGTCATCACGGACCTGCTCCGGGATCTCTCCCGCCTGGGATCCCGGATCATTCCCGGGATACGTGAATGATCAGCGTTTCACTGAGAGGCTCAGGGTGCGGACAGCGCCTGGATCCCGCCTTCGAGGACCCGGACGTCGGCGTAGCCGCGCGCGCGGAGACCGGCGGCGGCGATCTCGGCACGGCCGCCGCTGCGGCAGATCACCAGGATTGCACCGTCGTCCGGGACGCCGTCGAGGGCGCCCTCCAGGAGTGCCGGCAGGGGAATGTTCACCGAGCCGCGAATCCGCTCGGCGGCGAACTCGTCCGGCCCGCGCACGTCGAGCAGGAACGCCGACCCCGGCTCCGGCAACGTTAAGACCCGGACACCGCCGTCCGCCTCGGCCGGGGGAGTGGCCGCACCGCGCGCGGCGGCAGGGGTGACGGCCGGCTCGGCTGCCGACGGGCCGGGGTTCGCGCGGCGCACCGGTACCTCGTCCCAGCGTCCGGCAAGCACGTCGATGACCAGGACGCGGCCCAGCAGCGGGCGTCCGATGCCGGTGATCAGCTTGATCGCCTCCATCGCCATCACCGAGCCGGCCTGCGCGCACACCGCGCCGACCACGCCCGCCTCGGCGCACGACGGCACGGTGCCGGCCGGCGGCGGCTCGGGGAACACGTCCCGCAGCTGGACGCCACGGCCGTCCGGGGCGGCGTCCCAGAACACGGCGACCTGGGCGGCGAACCCCAGCACCGACCCCCACACCAACGGCTTTCCAGCTGCCACGCAGGCATCGTTGACCAGGTAGCGGGTGGGGAAATTGTCGGTACCGTCGATCACCAGGTCGTAGTCGGCCACCAGTCCGGCGATCGTGCCAGGGTCGACCCGGAGGCCGTGCCGCCGGATGGTCACGGTCGGGTTCAGGGCGGCCACGGCGTCCGCGGCCGAGTCGACCTTGGGACGTCCAATGCCGGCATCGGTGTGGATCACCTGCCGATGCAGATTGGACAGCTCGACCCGATCGGAGTCGACCACTCCGATCGTGCCGACGCCCGCCGCGGCCAGATACAGCAACACGGGGGCGCCGAGGCCGCCGGCCCCGATCACCAGGACCCGCGCCGCGGCCAGCCGGCGCTGCCCGTCGACGCCGACCTCGCTCAGGATCATCTGCCGCGAATAGCGCGCCAGCGCATCGGCGTCCAAGGTGCCGGTCGGCGGCACCAGCGGCGGCAATGTCATGGATTAACCCTAGAAGATCGGTGGAACCCTTCGATGTCTGACAACATCCGCGTCGTCCGGACCGCATCGAGGCTCGCCGTCCGGTGCCGCCCGGAGACGACCCCGCGACGGCGTCCGCGACGCGGGGGGTCCGATGGCGGTGGGAGAGGCATCAGCATCCTGCGCGTGGAGGCGCTGCCCAAGCAGATCGCCTCAGTCGCCGATCAGGTCCAAGAGTGGGTGTGGGACGAGTTGTGGGGCCGGCAGGCGCCGACCAACTGGCCTGTTTGCCCCAGGCATCCCGATAGTCACCCGATGAAGGCCACCGCGCAGGGGGCCGCCGGGGTGTGGGCATGCCCGAACGATGACGCCGTCATCAACGCCACAACGGCTGCTGAGCGCATCGGGCTGCGTGCGCTCATCGTCGATGCACTCGACGGCAAGGCCGCGGCGTTCTATGCGCGACACGGGTTCAAACCGTTCACCGGCAAACCTCTGCGCCTGTTCCACCGCCTGTAGCCAAGCCTGCGCCCCTCCCAGCGTCGCGAGGCTCCCAGGCACTTAACCGTGATGCCCCGGTGTGGGGCGGCCTGACTGGGCGGTCCTATTGACCGGGTTTATGACGGTCAGTTCGGGAACGGTGGCGAAGTCGCGTTCGTTTCGGTTGCGAGTCGCCCGCCTTGGGTAGGCAGATCTGGGACCGCCCGGCACGTGTAGTCCGAATCTGGCACATAGCTGGCACGAAATGATTCGACCCCTAGCCAATGAGCACTTGACTAGGGGTTTCTCTGGTGTCCGAGAGAGGACTTGAACCTCCACGCCCTGCAAAGGGCACTAGCACCTCAAGCTAGCGCGTCTACCTATTCCGCCACCCGGACAGGGTGCTCCCGGCTGGCCCGGGCAACTACGTCAGCATATCTGTGCGGCGGGTGCCTGCTCAACTTGGCGGCCGGTGCGGACGCCACCGCTGGTCCGGGGCCCACGCGGACGGGTGTGCGGGTTGCCGATCCTGCGAGCAGAGGTCCCGCTCCCTCCGTGGACGAGCCTGGCGGTCGAGGGCGAGGCCACGCCGCGCGTCCGGTCGGTCCGGCGTCCTGAGGCGACCGGATCGGCGAGATCTGTCACAGCGACGACTGCAATCTGCCATTTGGGGGCTAATCTATTCGGCGTCCGCGACCGCGGGACGAGGGCGTGACCCTTGACAGTCAGGAAAGCTCGTGCGGTCCGAAACCGCTTCTCTCCAGCGTCGGATCGACACGGAAATTCTCCTGGTCGTCTTTCCGAGAAATTTGGACGGCCGTCCGCACCTCTCCGCGCCGGACCTGCGGGGCATCCGACCGCTCCCGTGCACTTGCTATGCATACCGAGGGCGGCGTTCACCGAAGGGCGCGGCGTTCCCGAAGTCAACTGTGGACCATTGCGGTCTGCGGAGCGAGCCTCGAAGGCCGGCGCTGACGCCGATCGACGAGGTTGCCCAGCAGCCCAAACCGATCCGATAGCCCCTACCGCGACCCTCGTCCGCTGTCGATTGCGGCCGTCATTCGACGCGCCTTTTCGACACCGTCGTCGTGACGTAACACTGCTGTAGCAGCCGGCTGGGCATAATCGGCCGGACAAATCTGTGACGGAAGAGAGACGGCAAGTGAGCAGTTCGAGCATCGCCGACAAGACCCAGGTGCTGAAGCGGCGGGTCGCTGAGGATGTGGAGCGTCGCCGGGAGCAGTTGCTGGAGTTGAGTCGTGCGATCCATGCCAATCCGGAACTGTCCTGGAAGGAGTACGAGGCGTCCGCGCGGATCGCGGAGATCATGCGCGAGGCGGGCTTCGCCTCCGAGTTGGGCGCTTATGGCGTGGAGACCGCGGTCGAGGCGGTGATCGGCGACGGCGATCTCACGGTGGCGATCTGCGCCGAGTACGACGCCCTGCCGGGCATTGGTCATGGCTGCGGCCACAACGTGATCGCCACCGCCGGCGTGGGTGCCGCGCTGGCCCTGGCGCCGGTGGCGCAGGAGGCCGGCCTGCGGGTCAAGCTGCTGGGCACCCCGGCCGAGGAGCACGGCGGTGGCAAGGTCGCCCTGCTCAAGGCCGGGGCCTGGGAGGACGTCGACTTCTCGATGATGGTGCACGGCATGACCGGCCAGGACGTCAGTGCCGCCGGCATGGCGTCCACCGCCGTGGATCGCTTCGAGGTGGTCTTCCACGGCCTCACCGCGCACGCCGCCGCGATGCCCGAACAGGGCATCAACGCCGCCTCTGCGGCGACGCTGGCACTGACCGCCATCGGACTGCTGCGCCAGACCGTCCCGAAGTCGACCAATATGAACGCGTTCGTCTCCCTCGGCGGCGAGGCCACCAACGTGATCCCCGACAAGGCGGTCGTCCAGGTGGAGTTGCGCGCCTTCGAGATCGACATCTGGCGAGCGCTGAAAAAGCGGGTACTGGCCTGCTTCGAGGGCGCCGCGATCGCCACCGGCTGCACCTGGGAGTGGGCGCCCACCGAGTTTCCCTATGCACCGGTGGACTCCGATCCGGCGCTGGCCGCGTTCTGGGACAGCAATCTGGTCGCCCGCGGACGAACAATCGCCCAGGTGTCAGGCGTCAGCGGCGGCTCCACCGACATGGGCAACGTCTCCCAGGTGCTGCCGGCCATCCACCCGATGATCGCCTTCCTCGGCGAGACCGGACCGGCCCACAACCCGAACTTCACCATCTCGGCCGCGACCCCGGCCGCCGACGACGCGGCCCTCGACGGCGCCGTCCTGCTCGCCTGGACGAGCCTGGACGCTGCGCTCGACCCGGACGTCCGCGCCGATCTGAAGCGACGCCGCGCCGAGCGGCCCGCCGGATCCACCCAGATCACCCTCGAAGCCTGACCTCCGACCAACACGGGAGCCCGAAATGTCCTCTGAACCTGCCGTCGGCGAGGCGCCGACGCACGCTACGAAGGCCTTGATGACCCTCCGCGACAAGCGGCTGTGGATCATCGTCGGCCTGGCCATCGTCATCGCCTGCATCGCTCAGGCGATCGGACCGGCCGTGATCCCGCTGGGCATCGCCTCGGTGACCCTGCTGCCGATGATCTGGGGCCTTCTCCTCGCCGGCTCCATCTCCGGGCAGACCTGGCGTCCTCTCGGCCGGAACCTGCAGGACGCCGCCACCTCGATCATGGGCGTCGCCGTGCTGTTCCTCGGTGCCCGGCTGTCGCTGGAGATCGGTCCCAGCATCCCGCTGCTGCTGCAGGCCGGTCCGGCGCTGCTGCTGCAGGAGCTCGGGCACTTGTTCGGCACGCTGCTGCTGGCCCTGCCGCTGGCCGTCCTGCTGCGGATGGGTCCGGCAACCGTCGGTGCCACCTTCTCGATCGACCGCGAGGGTTCCTTCGCCATGGTCAGCGAGCGCTACGGGTCGGACTCGCCCCAGTACCGTGGCGTTCTGTCGATGTACGTCTTCGGCACGGTGTTCGGTGCCATCATCGTCAGCCTGATCGCGTCGCTGGCCACCTCGCTGGGGATCTTCGACCCCCTTGCTCTGGCGATGGGTGCCGGCGTCGGCTCCGGTTCGATGATGGCGGCAGCCGCCTCGGTGATCATCGCCCAGCATCCCGAGATGCAGCAGCAGGTGCTGGCGCTGTCGGCGGCCTCGAACCTGATCACCAACGTGCTCGGCCTGTACGTCGGCGTCTGGGTGGCGCTGCCGGCGGCCGACAAGATGTACAAGGCGCTCTCCAAGCGCTGGAAGCAGCCGGAGGAGAAGGCCGGGAACGCCGCCGAGATGGAGGCGGCCACCGCCAGCCTGCTGGAGACCCGGACCTCGGTGCCGCTGGGCACGTCGCTGCTGATCTTCAGCGGGGCCGGCCTGCTGGTCGCGATGATCGCCAAGAAGACCTTCTCGTTCGACATGGTCATCACCTTCGTCCTGCTGTCCGCGCTGGTCGCGATCAGCATCTGGCTGAGCAACATCACCAAGCACCGGATCCCGGCGATCGTCTCCGGGATGACCCTCGGAGCGCTGGCGACCTCGCCGATCTCGCCGATCGGGACCTGGGTGTCGCACACCGCCGAGAGCGTCAACTTCCTGTCCATCATCACCGCGATGCTGACCATCGCCGGCCTCGGCATCGGCAAGGACCTTCCGCTGCTGAAGAACATCGGTTGGAAGATCATCCCGACCGGCGTGGTGGCGATCGCCGCCTCGTTCATCCTGTCCGCCGTGGTCGCCGAGTTCGCGCTCGGAGCCTGGGGTCGCTGAGCCTGAGTTGTCCCGCCCGGCCCGGCGCCCGTCCTCGGGTGCCGGGCCGAGTTCGTCTCCAGATCTCGGGACGTCCGGCGTCCGCCTTCCAGGCTGGCGCGGCCGTGGGGCGCTGGGGTGTGGGCCGCCGTCGCCGGTGCGGCAGGATGACTTCCTGACCGTACTGGACCGCTTCCTCGACCAGGGCTGAGCCGGTCCGCGGTACTGGGGGTGGTGGCTGGTGCGGCAAGCCCTAGGGTTGGCCCCATGGATCGTCGTGCCGTCGGGGACAGCGGGCTGCGGGTGTCTCGGCTCGGGCTCGGCACCCTGACCTGGGGCCGCGACATTCCACCGGTGCAGGCGCGAGCCCTGCTGAACCGATTTGTCGAGGTCGGCGGCACCCTGGTCGACACGGCCGCCGCCTACGGCAACGGGGACGCGGAGCGCATCATCGGCCGGGCGATCCACACCGACTTGACCCGCGACGACCTGGTGATCGCCACCAAGGGTGGCTTCGGCGTCCGTCACGGACAGCGGGTCGTCGACACGTCGCGCACCGCGCTGCTGGACGATCTGGCCGGCTCGCTGCGACGTCTGCATACCGACCATGTCGACCTGTGGCAGCTGCACGCCTGGGGGACCGCGCCCCTGGAGGAGTCGCTGGCCGCCATCGACCATGCGGTGTCGATGGGCATGGTGCGCTACGCCGGGGTGTCGAACTTCGTCGGCTGGCAGACCGCGCAGGCTGCCACCTGGCAGTCGGCGTTCCCCGGACGCGCGCCGGTGGTGAGCGTACAGGTGGAGTATTCGCTGCTGGCCCGCCGCGCCGAGGTCGAGGTGATTCCGGCCGCGCGAGCGTTCCGCCTTGGCCTTTTCGCCTGGTCGCCGTTGGGCCGGGGCGTCCTCGCCGGCCGCTATCGCACCGGCATCCCGCGCGATTCACGGGGAGGCCAAGCGCACTTCTCCTGGTTCATCGAGCCCTACCTGGAGGCCCGCCCCCGTTCGGTGGTGGCGGCGGTGGCGACGGCTGCTGCCGGCCTTGAACTGAGTTGCGCGCAGGTGGCACTGCTGTGGACGCGGGACGCCCCCGGTGTGTCCGCGCCGCTGATCGGCCCACGCACCGTCGAGCAGCTGGACCATCTGCTCGAGACCGAGCAAATGAAGTTGCCAGCCGAGATCGTGGCCGCACTGGACGACGTCAGCGGCGGGCCCAATGCTGGCCGAACCCCCTAGCCACCGCGGATCGGCACGGGCGGTGCGGAGGGTGAGCCCTCCGTGCGCACCGCCCGGATCAGGTGGCGCTGATCACTTGGGTGGCCAACAGCAGCACGATCATCGCTGCCAGGACCACCCGGTAAACGATGAACCAGGTGAAGTTGTTCTTCGAGACGTACCGCAGCAGCCAGGCGATGGACACGTAGGCGACTACACCCGACACCGCGGTGCCGAGCAGCGTGGACGCCCAGCCGACGCCGTCCGCGACATGCTTCGCCTCTTTCACGGCCTGGTAGAGCCCGGACGCCACCAGCGTCGGAATGCCCAGGAAGAAGCTCATCCGGGTGGCGGTCACCCGGTCGAGGCCTAGCAGCAGGCCGCCGGTGATCGTGGCGCCCGAGCGGGAGACGCCGGGCACCAGCGCCAGCGACTGCAGGGTGCCGAGAATGATGCCGTCGCGGACGGTGATCGAGTCCTCGCCGCGGGTCTGCTTGCCGAACCGGTCGCCGATGAGCATCGCCACCGACCATCCCACCAGCCCGGCCACGACGGCCCACATGCTGCGCAGCGGACCGGTGATCAGCGGTTCGGCGAGCAGCGCGATCACCGCGGTCGGGATGAAGCCGGCGATGATCGCCCAGCCCATCCGGTAGTCGGAGCCACGCCGCGAGGCGTCCCTCAATCCCGTGAACCAGGCGCCGGCGAACCGCACGATGTCCGACCAGAAGTAGACGATCGAGGCGATCATCGCGCCCACCTGGATGATTGCGGTGTAGGCGGTCACGCTCGGGTCGTCGATCGGCAGACCCATCAGTTTCTCGGTCACGGTCAGGTGACCGGTCGATGAGATGGGCAGGAATTCGGTGATGCCCTCGATGATTCCGAGCACGATCGATTGCCACCAGTTGATCATGGATTTCCCTTCGGGCGAGACTGCCGCGGGCCAGCTTAGCTGGCCCCGTGAGAAGCCCGGTGACACTGTTCGGGACAAGGGACGCCGGACGCCGTCCGAAGCCCCGGCCTTCTGCCGCCGATCGCGGAAGACGCCGAGAATGCCGCCGACGGAATAGCGCGGCTATGGAATGCGCGGCGGGCCGGCGAAGTTGAGGTGCGCAGTGACCGCTGCGTGGAGCAGTGGCCGGCGCCGGGTGGCGTCGGCGAACCGTGGTGGCGGTCCGGCGATACCCTGGCGTCCGGCCCATGGGGTCGTGCCTACGAGGAGGAATTTCGGTGAGAGCCTGGACCGCGCCCGACCTACCCACCCTGGACGGCAGCGGCGGCCGGCTGCGGGTCCACGACACCGCGCTCGACGAGCTGGTCGACGTCGAACCGGACAACAACGAGGCGCGGTTCTACGTGTGCGGCATCACCCCGTACGACGCCACCCATCTCGGGCACGCCAACACCTACGTCGCCTACGACCTGATGTACCGGGCCCTCGCGGACTGCGGGCATCGCGTCGTCTACACCCAGAACGTCACCGACGTGGACGATCCGCTGCTGGAGCGGGCCGAGCAGACCGGGGTCGACTGGGAGGAACTCGCCGAAGACCAGGTGAGTCTCTTCCGGGACGACATGACCGCGCTGCGGGTGCTGCCGCCGCAGCACTACGTGGGCGCAGTCGAGGCGATCCCGTCGGTGGTCGAGCTGATCGAGTCGCTCCGGCTGACCGGAGCGATCTACCAGGTGGACGACCCCGACTACCCGGACTGGTACTTCGAGGTGCGCCGCGCCCCCGGTTTCGGGCGGCTCGCCAAGCTGAGCGACTCCGAGGCGCTGGCGATCTTCGGCGAGCGCGGCGGCGATCCGGAACGACGCGGCAAGAAGGATCCACTGGACTGCCTGGTGTGGCGGATGGCCAGGCCGGGGGAGCCGTCCTGGGAATCCCGGCTGGGCCGGGGGCGTCCGGGCTGGCACATCGAGTGCACCGCGATCGCCCTGCAGCATCTCGGCGCGGCGTTCGACGTCCAGGGTGGCGGTTCCGACCTGGTCTTTCCGCATCACGAGATGTGTGCCGCGGAGGGCGCGATGGCCACCCGCCAGCCGTTCGCGAAGGCGTATGTGCATTCCGGCATGGTCGGCCTGCACGGCGAGAAGATGAGCAAATCGCGCGGCAACCTGGTGCTGGTCAGCCGGCTTCGGGCGTCCGGCGCCGACCCGATGGCGATCCGGCTCGGACTGCTCGCCCGGCATTACCGCACCGACTGGGAATGGACGGCCGACTCGCTGCGGGAGGCCCAGCGTCGTCTCGATCGCTGGCGGGACGCCGTGGCGCGTCCGTCCGCGCCCCCCGCCGAACCCCTGGTGGCTGCCTTGCGGACGGCGCTCCGCACCGACCTGGATGCCCCCGCGGCCCTCTCGGCGATGGACGCCTGGGCGGACGCCCCCGGCAATGACCCGGACGCCGCTGCGTCCGCGGCGCAGGCGATCGACGCCCTGCTCGGCGTCCGGCTCTAGAACGATCGGGGACGGTTCTTCGGGAACGATCGGGGAACGATCGGGGACGGTTCTTCGGTGTGCGAGTTTCGCATGTCCCGGGGACGGTTCTTCGGCGTGCGAGATTCGCACGTTCGGGGGACGGTTCTCAAGGGCCCCGGTGTCCGAAGGAACCGTCCCTGGCGACCGGGAGAACCGTCCCCACGTGTGCGAGATTCGAACGTCGAAGAACCGTCCCCGACGTTGAACGGTGTTCAGAGGGTGAGGGTGGTGGACTCCACGGTGAACTCCTCGACGTCGTCCAGGTCGACTTCGACACCGATCCCTGGGCCGGACGGCGCGGTCAGACAGCCGTCGGCGTCCAGCTCGAACGAGGGGCCGATGTCGGCGGCGTAGTACCGGGAGGTCGCGGAGATGTCGCCGGGCAGGGTGAACCCGGGAAGGGTTGCCAAAGCCAGGTTGGCGGCGCGTCCGACCGCGGTCTCCAGGGTGCCGCCGCAGAACACCGGGACGCCGTTGGCCAGACAGACGTCGTGGATCTGCCGGGCGTTTATATACCCGCCGACCCGGCTGGGCTTGATGTTGATCACGTCGGCGGCGCCCATTCGGATCGTCGTCATCGCATCGTCCAGGGACAGCACCGACTCGTCCAGGCACACCGGGGTGCCGTGTCGCGCGGCCAGCTTGGCGTGCGCCAACAGCTCATGCCGGGCGAACGGCTGCTCGATCAGCACCAGTCCGAACCCGTCCAGCCTGCTCAGCAGCGGAATGTCCGCGGCGGTGTAGGCCTGGTTGGCGTCCACCTGCAGCGGCAGATCGTCGCCGAACGCCTCCCGGACGGTGTGTACCGGCTCCAGATCCCACCCCGGTTGGATCTTCAGCTTGACCCGCCGGTAGCCGTCCTCCAGATACCCCGCCACCCACGACAGCAGCGTGTCGATGTCGCCGGGAATGCCGACCGACACCCCGACCCGAATCGGACGCCGGGTCGAGCACAGGAAGTCCACGAACGGCATCCCTCGGCGCCGCAGCTCGGCGTCCAGCACCGCCGTCTCAAGCAGCCCGCGGGCCAGCGGATTGCCGGGCACCTCGGCGAACGCCGTCCGCAGTGCGCCGGTGGTCATCGGCTCCCCAGACGCCGACGCCAACAACGGCAGCAGCACCTGCTCGACGGTCGACCGGACGCCGTCGATGTACTCCGGGAAGTAGGTCGGTTCGGGATCGGCGGCCGACTCGGCCCACCCGGTCACCCCGTCGGGGCCCGTCCAGGACGCCACCAGCACCTGCCGGACGGTCTCCTCGCCCTTGCTGGTGCGGAACGGACGCACCAGCGGCATCTCCAGCCGGCGCAATTCGAGGGTGGTGGACATCGGGTTCAGGCACCTTTCACAAAGACGTAATGACCATCGGGGTCAATCCCGACCGGACGCAGCCCGCCTGCGAACAGGGTGCCGAAGACCTCCCGCGCGGCCAGCCGCCAGCGGCGTCCGAGGGCCGGATCGCCGCCCCGCAGACCTTCGATGTCGGACGGCACCCAGGCTCGCACGATCCCCGCCCCGCCACTCCCTCGGACAGCCTCCGCCAGCTCGGCGTGCCTGACCTCCGGCGCGTCCGCGACCACCGACAGCACCACGGGCGATTCCGGGGAGCCGTCGGGCAGCGGATGTCCGTCCGGCTCGTCGGCCAGCGTCCATTCGACGACGAACCGGTCGGGCAGATCGCCGGCGTTCACCGCGTCCAGCATCGGCGGGTAGTAGTCGCGGACGAAGTCGGTCACCCGACCGCCCAGCCGGTTCAGGTTGAAATGGCCGTTGCGGCGGATCAGCGGATCGTAGGTCCAGGTCAGGGTCGCCGCGCCGCGGGCCAGCGCCCAGTCGCGTTGGGCCAGCTTCAGCCGGCGTCCGAGGCCACGGCCGGCGAATGAGGCGGCCACGCCGGCGATGTAGGAGTAGATCCGATCCGAGCCGGGCGCGCCGGCGAAACCGATCGTCACACCCACCAGGGCGCCGTCCGGCGTCCAGGCGCCGAGCACGCACCCGCCCGCATGGCTGAGCGCGGTCATCAGGTCGGCGGGCACCGGCGATTCGGCGGGCGGCACGCCCCAGATGCCGGCCAGCAACGCGGCCGCAGCCAGCCGGTCGGGGTGTCTGGTGAGTTCTTCGACCCGCACCGGCGGCGGCTGGGCTGACTCCATGCCGCCCAGCATGCCGCACCGGGACCGTAGACTGCCTGCCCGTGAGCAAGAGCTTTGAGGATCTGTTCGTCGAACTGCAACGCCGTGCCGTCGAGCGACCCGAGGGATCGGGCACCGTGCGCGAACTGGACGCCGGCGTCCACACCATCGGCAAGAAGATCGTCGAGGAGGCGGCCGAGGTGTGGATGGCTGCCGAATACCAGTCCAAGGACGACACGGCGATGGAGATCAGCCAGCTGCTCTACCACCTGCAGGTGCTGATGATCTCCCAGGGTCTCGACCTCGACGACGTCTACGCGCACCTCTGACCGACCCACCCGGCTCACGCGATGACCCCGTTCGCCGCGTCCGCCGACCACCAGTAGAGTCATCCCAGTGTCCGAACGTCCCCTGCTGAAGATCGCCGTCCCCAATAAGGGCTCCCTCTCCGAGGCATCCACCGAGATGCTGCGCGAGGCGGGCTACCGGCAGCGCCACGATTCGAAAGATCTGGTGCTGGTCGATTCCGACAACGGCGTCGAGTTCTACTACCTGCGACCCCGCGACATCGCCGTCTACGTCGGCGAAGGCACCCTCGATCTGGGCATCACCGGCCGCGACATGCTGATCGATTCCGGCGCGCAGGCCGAAGAGGTGCTGGCTCTCGGCTTCGGCGGCACTCGGTTCCGGTTCGCCGCCCCCGGCGGCTCCGACTGGACGATCGACGACCTGCAGGGCAAGCGGATCGCCACCTCGTACGCCGGTCTGGTCGGCGGCTGGCTCGACAGCCAAGGATTCCAGGCGCGGCTGATCCACCTGGACGGCGCGGTCGAGTCGTCGGTCCGGCTCGGGGTGGCGGACGTCGTCGCCGACGTCGTGGAGACCGGCAGCACGCTGAAGCGCGCCGGGCTGGAACTGTTCGGCGAGGCCATCATGACCTCGGAGGCGATTCTCATCCAGCGGGCCGGGTCGCCCGCGCCCGAGGGCATGGACCTGCTGGTCCGCCGGCTGACCGGCGTGCTGACCGCCCGCACCTACTACATGGTCGACTACAACGTCCCCGAGACGGCGCTGAAGGCCGCCTGCGAGGTCACTCCGGGCCTGGACGCCCCGACGGTGTCTCCGCTTGCCAAGCCGGGGTGGGTGGCGGTCCGGGCGATGATCCCGCGGGCGTCCGCACCGCAGATCATGGACCGGCTCTGGGACGTCGGTGCGGACGCCATCCTGGTCACCAACATCGTCGCCTGCCGGCTATGAGCCCGCCCGTCACATACCGGCCGAGGGCGTCCCTGCGGATGGGGATCTCGCTGTCGACCTCGCTGGTGCTGGCCTCCTTCCTTGGCTGGACGATGACGCCGCAGCACATCCGCGACCTGTTCACCCCGGTCCAGGTCTTGACGCTGCTGCTGTTCCTGGCGCTGATGGTCGGCGGCGCGCTGGCGCTGGGCCTGAGCTATGTTCGCGCGGACGTCGAGGGGCTGACGTTCCGCAACGGCGTCCGGACCCACGTGGTGCCGTGGACCGAGGTCAAGGCGTTCCGCTACCGCGACGGCGACCCGTGGGCGTTCGTGGTGGTGCGTGGGGTGATCGAACAGCGCCCGCTGCTCGGCATTCAACGAAGCGATCGCGATCTCGCCGAGGCGAATGTCGCCGATCTGCGGGCACGGCTCGCCGAGGCTTATGGCACCGAGCGCCCGGATCTTCCCGAAGACGGGGATACCGGAACCGACGGCGACACGTCGTCCTGAGCGGCCCTGAGGCCGGGTCGCGGGAAGGTTGACCGGAGGTCAGCCCTGCGGACGGTTCTCCGGCAAGATCAGCGTCGGCTCGGCTTCGCTGCGCGGCTGCGCCGGGCGATAGGGCGCCGCCGGCGGAATGGACGCGGCGCTCTTGCGCTTGCGTGGCCGGTTCGGCACGAACCGGGACACCAGCAGCAGCAATCCGGCGAGCCCGAGCAGGCTCAGGCCGACCATCACCGGCAGCGTGTAGGTCAGGCCCTGCCACCACAGTGCGAGGGTGTTCCAGCCGTCGATCGCGGCTTGCGAGAGGCCGACCAACCAGACCCCCAGCGGTATCAGCGCGATGCCGAGCCAGGCCAAGACGGCCTTCCACGGCGCACGCGCCCACAGCACCGCGACCAGGACCAGGCCGAGCACCGTCCAGCCGATCACGATGACCATCACCCACCAGGAGATATCCATGCGAGCAGCGTGCCAGCATTGCTCCCCGGCTGCCAGGGGTCATCCGCCGCAACAACGCCCCTGAACGGAAAAGGAACCGTCCCCTTGGTCACCGGGGACGGTTCTTTCGGTCACCGGGGACGGTTCTTTTCGTTCCAAATTCGACGATCGAGGGGACGGACCTCGCACGGTGCGCCACGAGAGCTGTCCCGGTCGGCAGTGGCGCCGCCGCGAGTGCGGGTGTGGTTGGCTGGGGGAGTGAGAACCCTGGGAGAGGTCAATGCCGCCTGGGCGGGCGACCGCGGTGACCCGGACGCCGACGTCCGGACGGCCCTGGCGACGGCGTCCGGCAGCGGTGACCCGGAGACGTACCTGACGGCCGTCGCGGCATTGTGCGGGGCCCGGCTGCTGCTGCCGATCGTCGCGGACGGCGACGAGTCCGGCGCCGGCCCCGATCCCCGCCGGCATGCCGAGATGTCCGCGGTGATGATGACTTCGGCGTCCGGCGCCAGCGGGGTGCTCGCCTTCACCGGAATGGACGCCCTGCGCGCCTTCGATCCGATGGCGCGGCCGGTGCTGTGCACGCTGGACGAGGTCGCGGCCACGGCGGTCGAGGCGGGCGCGGACGCCATCGTGGTCGACGTCGCCGGGCCTCATCTGCTGACCATCGAGGGCGAACTGGTCCGCCCGCTCGCCACCGGGAACCGCCTGATGAAGCTGTCGGACGGCTGGGGCTGGCTGAGCGTGGCCGGTTCGTAGGGAACCGGACGCGCCCCGGCGCCCGTCGATTCGGCAGCACGGCGCCGCACACGCTAGAGTGACCACCGTCGACCGGCCGTCTGCGGCTGGTTCTCCGAAGTGGGGTGCCCGCACTCCCACCCATCCGGCCCTGGGTCGGTGGGTCGCCAACAGGCCGGCTGCAATGGCAGCCAGGTCCGTTTCTTCGTGGGCCTCCGCATCGGCGGAGGCCTTTTCGTTTCGGTCGGCACCGTCCCGCTGCAAGACACTGGAGGAAACATCAGCGAACCACGGATCAACGAGCGCATCCACGCCAACGAGGTGCGCTTGGTCGGGCCTGCCGGCGAACAGGTCGGCATCGTCCGCCTGGAGGACGCGCTGCGGCTCGCCCGCGAGGCAGATCTCGACCTGGTGGAGGTGGCCCCGATGGCGCGCCCACCCGTCGCCAAGCTCATGGACTACGGCAAGTTCAAGTACGAGGCCGCCCAGAAGGCCCGTGAGAGCCGGCGCAACCAGGCCAACACCGTGATCAAGGAAATGAAGCTGCGGCCCAAGATCGACAGCCACGACTACGAGACCAAGAAGGGTCACGTCGTGCGCTTCCTGAAGGCCGGCGACAAGGTCAAGATCACCATCATGTTCCGCGGCCGCGAGCAGAGCCGTCCGGAACTCGGCTTCAACCTGCTGCGGAAGCTCGCCGACGACGTCGCCGAGGACGGCTTCGTCGAGTCGGCGCCCAAGCAGGACGGCCGCAACATGCTCATGGTGTTGTCGCCGACCAAGAAGAAGTCCGAGGCCAGGGTGGACGCCGAGGCGCAGAAGCAGGCCCGGATGGCCCAGCGCGTCGCCGCCGCCGAGGCTGAGCGGACGGCGGAGGCCGAACATCGTGCCGCCCATCAGACGGGCAGCACCGCCAGAAGGCGCCGGGGTCCGGCCGACAACATGGACCCCGACATCGACCTGTGAGATCCACGAAAAGAAAGCGAGCGGCAGCATGCCGAAGATGAAGACGCACTCGGGCGCCAAGAAGCGGTTCAAGATCACCGGCTCCGGCAAGGTGATGCACCGCAAGGCGGGCAAGATGCACCTCAACGAGCACAAGCCCACCACCCGGACCCGGCGGCTGGACGGCGATGCCGTCGTCGCCAAGGGCGATGCCAAGAAGGCCCGTCGCCTGCTCGGCTCGTACAAGACCCGCTGACCCACCACCACCCGCGCCGAAATCGCGCGCGGTCCGGCTGGCCCGGACCGATCAACACAAGGAGTTAACCCACCATGGCACGCGTCAAGCGTTCGGTGAATGCCCAGAAGAAGCGCCGCGAAGTCCTCGAGCAGGCGTCCGGCTACCGCGGGCAGCGGTCCCGGCTGTACCGCAAGGCCAAGGAGCAACTGCTCCACAGCATGACCTACAACTATGCGCACCGTAAGGACCGCAAGGGCGATTTCCGCTCGCTGTGGATCCAGCGGATCAATGCTGCGGCGCGCAACGAGGGAATGACCTATAACCGTTTCATCAGCGGCCTGAAGGCCGCCGGCGTCGAGGTCGACCGCAAGATGCTCGCCGAGCTCGCGGTCAACGATGCCCCCGCATTCGGCAAGCTTGTCGAACTGGCCAAGGCCAACGCGGGCGCCACCGCCTGATTCACGCAGGAGCCCAGCGCGATATCGCAGATTCCGGCGGTATCGCGCTGAGCCGTCCACCCACCTGAGTCGTTTCATCTTGAAAGGCGATCGCCGATGATCCCCGAGCGTCTGGAGCTTCCCGAGCCGTCCCAGGCGGTGCTGCGCGCCGCCCGGGCATTGCTGCGCCGCAAAGAGCGCAAGGCGTCCGGAAAGTTCCTGGTCGAGGGTCCGCAGGCGGTGCGTGAGGCGCTCAAGCAGCCGGACGTGGTCGAGGCGGTGTTCTTCCGCTGGGCCGCCGTCCACGACCACATCGATCTGCTGACCGCTGCACGGGAGGCGGGGGTCACCCACTATGCGGTCAGCGAGCAGAACATCGCCACCATCTCCGACACCGTCACCCCGCAGGGGGTGGTCGCGGTCTGCCAGGCGCTGGACGTCCCGCTCGCCGAGGCGGTCACGCCGGAGGTCAAGCTGGTGGTGATCTGCGCGCAGATCCGCGACCCCGGCAACGCCGGCACCGTGATCCGGTGCGCGGATGCCTTCGGCGCGGACGCCGTCATCCTGTCGTCCGATTCGGTCGAGGTGTACAACCCGAAGACGGTTCGGGCCAGCGTCGGCAGCGTGTTCCAT
Organism: Micropruina sp.; assembly: GCF_047606665.1. GTDB lineage: Bacteria > Actinomycetota > Actinomycetes > Propionibacteriales > Propionibacteriaceae > Micropruina. Next base: position 103,588 of record NZ_JASGEF010000047.1, read on the forward strand.
CTGCCGCTGGTGGTCGGGGTCGATCTGGCTGAGGCGATCGACGCCTGCCGGGCCGCCGGGTTGCAGGTGTTCGCCACCGACGGGGAGTCGGCCACCGAGCTCACCGATCTGGCCGACCGGTTGGACGCGCCGACCGCCTGGGTGATGGGCAACGAGTCCTGGGGGCTTCCGGTGGAGCACCTGGAGCTCGCCGACACCACCGTCGCCGTCCCGATCTACGGCCAGGCCGAAAGCCTCAATCTGGCCACCGCGGCGGCGGTCTGCCTGTACGCGTCCGCCAGCGCCCAGCACACCCGGGTGGCCGCCAGCTAGAAGGCGATGGCTTTCGCCGGTCGAGCTTGTCGAGACCCTTGAACAACGGAGAACAGACACGCATGTCAGTCCCGAACCAACCCGATCCGGCTGACGCGTTGCGCCCGGACGCCATCGAGAAGCTGGTCGCCGACGCGCTGGCCGCCATCGCGGCCGCCGACTCGACGGCCGCCTTGAAGGACGCCCGGCTGGCTCACGCCGGAGACCGCTCCCCGCTGGCGCTGGCCAACCGAGCGATCGGAGCCATCCCGCCCGCCGATCGCAAGCAGGCCGGACAGCTGCTCGGTGCCGCCCGCGGACGCGTCCAGCAAGCCCTCGCCGCTCGCGCCGAGGAGGTGGAGGCTGCCGAGTTGACCCGAACGCTGGCCGAAGAGGCGGTCGACGTCACCCTGCCGATCGACCTGCACCCGACCGGCGCGATCCACCCGATCAGCGGGCTGATCGATCTGATGAGCGACGTCTTCGTCGGCATGGGCTGGGAGATCGCCGAGGGCCCCGAGCTCGAATCGGAGTGGCTCAACTTCGACGCGCTGAACATCGGCGCCGACCATCCCAGTCGCGGTGAGACCGACACGCTGTTCGTCGAGCCGGTCGGCAACCACCTGGTGATGCGCACCCACACCTCGCCGGTGCAGATCCGCTCGCTGCTGGACCGTGAGCTGCCGGTGTACGTGGTCTGCCCGGGCAAGGTGTACCGGGCCGACGAATACGACGCGACCCACCTTCCGGTCTTCCATCAGATCGAGGGATTGGCCGTTGACAAGGGCATTTCGATGGCTCATCTGCGCGGCACCCTGGACCATTTCGCGCAGGCCATGTTCGGGGCGGGCATCCGCACCCGGATGCGTCCGCACTACTTCCCGTTTACCGAGCCGAGCGCCGAGGTCGACCTGCAGTGCTTCGTCTGCCGCGGTGAATCGGTCGGCAACCCGGACCGTCCCTGCCGCACCTGCAAATCGGAGGGCTGGATCGAGTGGGGCGGCTGCGGCGTGGTCAACCCGCGGGTGCTGCGCGCCTGCGGCGTCGACGCGGATGTCTACAGCGGCTTCGCATTCGGCATGGGCATCGACCGCACCCTGATGTTCCGCAACAACGCCTCCGATCTGCGCGATTTCGTCGAGGGCGACGTCCGATTCAGCCGCATGTTGAAGGGGGTCGCTCGATGAGGGCGCCGATGAGTTGGCTGCGCGACTGGGTCGCGCTGCCCGAGGGCTTCACCGGCCGGGAGTTGGCCGAGGTGCTGATCCGGGCCGGACTCGAGGTGGAGACCGTCGAGCAGTTCGGCGCCGGCGTCGGCCCCTTGGTGGTCGGACGCGTCGTCGACTTCGTCGACCAGCCGCAGAAGAACGGCAAGGTGATCCGTTGGTGCCACCTGGACGTCGGCGCAGCCCTTGCCCCGGCCAGGCCGCCGGCGCCGGTGGAGGGACGTGACGTGCCGGACGGCGTCCGCGGCATCATCTGCGGCGCGCACAACTTCGCCGTCGGTGACCTGGTCGTGGTCGGCCTGCCCGGCACTGTGCTGGCCGGCGGCTTCACCCTGACCTCGCGCAAGACCTACGGTCACCTCTCCGACGGCATGATCTGTGCGGAGGACGAGCTGGGCATCGGCTCCGACCACAGCGGCATCATCGTGCTTCCCGAGAGCGCCGGGCTGGTGCCCGGCGACGACCCGGGAACATACCTGGGGCTGGGCGACGAGGTCCTCGACATCAACGTGTCGCCCGATATGGCCTACTGCATGTCGATCCGCGGCCTGGCCCGCGAGGCTGCTCAGGCGCTCGGCGTCCCCTTCACCGACGTGGTCGACCGGGCTGTGCCGGCTCCGGTCGCGGACGGCCACCCGGTCGTCCTGGACGACCCCGCCTGCTCGCTGTTCGTCGCGCTCACCGTGACCGGGGTGGACGAGACCGCGCCGTCCCCGCGCTGGATGCAGCGGCGGTTGACCATGGCCGGCATGCGGTCGATCTCGCTGCCGGTCGACATCACCAACTACGTGATGCTCGAAGTCGGCCAGCCGCTGCACGCCTACGACGCGTCGAAGCTGTCGGGTCCGATCCGGGTGCGCAAGGCGTCCGCGGGGGAGTGCATCGTCACTCTGGACGACGTGCAACGCACCTTGTCAGCCGACGATCTGCTGATCACCGACGACTCCGGCCCGATCGGCATCGCCGGCGTGATGGGCGGCGCCACCACCGAATGCGACGCCGCCACCACCGACATCGTGATCGAAGCGGCCGCCTTCGACCCGTCGACCATCTCGCGATCGATGCGCCGGCACGGGCTGCCGTCCGAGGCGTCCAAGCGGTTCGAACGCGGCACCGATCCGGCCGCGACTTACGCGGCGGCTCATCTGGTGGCGCGGCATCTGGTTGAACTGGGCGGCGGTGTGCTGTCGAGTTCCGAGACGGTGACCGGGACGGTTCCGGCGATGCCGACCCAGCGGGTGCCGGTGGAGTTGCCTTCGCAGATTCTCGGTGTCGAGGTGTCCGCCGCGCGGGTGGCGGAGATCTTCCGGGCCAGCGGTGTCGCGGTGAGCGAGGCGTCCGACGGGGTGCTGGAGTTGATGCCGCCGACCTGGCGCCGCGACCTGAAAGATCCCTACGACTACGTCGAAGAGGTCGGACGCAAGATCGGCTTCGACACCATCGGCTCGATCCTGCCGACACCGCCGGGCGGTCGCGGCCTGACCGCCGGGCAGGTCACCCGGCGGGCGATCGTCCGGGCGCTGGCCAGCAACGGTTTCACCGAACTGCTGACCCTGCCGTTCGGTTCGGCCGAGGATCTCGATCGGCTGGGGCTGCCCGCCGACGACCGCCGTCGTGCCGTCGTCCGTCTGGCGAACCCGCTGGCCGAGACCAGCCCGTACCTGCGCACGTCGCTGCTGCCCGGCCTGCTGGCCGCGGTGCAGCGCAACACCTCACGCGGCAACGACGACCTGGCCCTGTTCGAGACCGGCTCGGTGTTCCGGGCCGGGAACGGTGTCGCCGCCCCGGTGCCCGGCGTCGACGGCCGTCCGAGCGATGAGGAACTGGCCGCGATCGAGGCCGCGCTGCCGGCCCAGCCGCGGCATCTGGCCGCGGTGCTGACCGGCGCCTGGCGTCCGGCCGGTTGGGACGGCCCGGCCGAGCCGGCGTCCTGGAAGCAGGCGATCGCCTTCGCCGAACTGGCCGCCGGAGAGGCAGGCGTGAGCGTGCGCCGCGAGGCCGACGATCACGCCCCGTTCCACCCGGGACGCTGCGCGAAGCTGCTGGTTTCTGACGCGGCGGGTGGTGACGTGCTGCTCGGCCACGCCGGTGAACTGCACCCCAGCGTGTGCAAGGCGTTCGGGCTGCCGGCTAGGACCGCGGCCGCTGAGATCAGCATTGATGTGCTGCTGGCGGTGGCGCCCGGACCGGGCAGCATCGCGTCGGTTTCGCAGCACCCAGTGGCCAAGGAGGACGTTGCCCTGGTGGTGGCCGAGACGATCAGCGCCGGCGAGGTGACTGACGCCTTGGTCGCCGGAGCTGGCGACCTGCTGGAGTCGATCCACCTGTTCGACATCTACCGCGGTTCGCAGATCCCGGACGGCTCGAAGTCGCTGGCCTTCGCCCTGCGGTTCCGGGCCCCCGACCGGACGCTGAAGGACGCCGAGATCGCTGCCGCGCGGGACGCCGCGGTCGCCGAAGCGGTGCGCCGGTTCGACGCGGTTCAGCGCGCCTGAGGCGTTCGCCGGCCGAGCGTGGCCCTCCGTTGGTCGAGCTTGCCGAGACCCCTTGCGGTCGGGTCTTCGTCCGTTGCGTTTGGTTGCCGCGGAGTGGGCTGCACCCCGTCCCGCCCGTGCGCTGCTCGTCCTACTTGGTTGCTCGGGTGCGGTGCCCGGCAGGGGACTCGCGCGCTTTTACGCCCGGCCTACCCGGACGGGGTGCAGCCCACTCCGCTTCATGGTTAGGTCACTACCGGCTACTCGTTGGTCGAGACCCCCCAATCGAAGCGTTGGTAGAAACGGGGGGGCGGGGGCAAACCCAGGGCCAGTAACGGCGCGCC